>JAHEZD010000185.1 GCA_023251255.1 Chitinophagaceae bacterium | reverse complement strand
GTGGGCCTGCAGGTAGTAATTCCGATGCAATAATGATTGACGATGTTGAATATGGCCTTACAGGTTTACCAGTTCTGTTTAGCCAATTTAAAGGGGAAAAGCAAAATGGCCTTAATAAACTAGAATGGACTACTTCCACAGAAATCAACAGTAGCGGTTTCGAACTGCAACGTAGTTTGGATGGAAGCAATTTCAGCAGCCTGTCTTTTATTGCCAGCAAGTCAATTAATGGCAATAGCAATTCAAATCTTGATTATGAATTCCTTGATACCAAAGCCCTAATAACAGGTTATTACTATAGGCTGAAACAAATAGACAAAGACGGTAAAGCTACCTTGAGCGGTACTGTTTTTATAAAAGGGTCCAAAGTAACAAAGCTGGATTTGGTAAGTGTTTATCCCAATCCGGTTGTACAAACCTTAAACCTCTTAATAGCTTCACCGAAGGAGGATAGGATAGTCTTTGTAATATCCAATCTTGCTGGTAAAATTGTTATGAATCAATCGCAGAATGTTAAGAATGGTGATAACAATATTCAACTGAATATAGGTTCACTCGCTAAAGGAACTTATACCATCAAAGCAATTTGTGCCGAAGGTTGCGAAACAGCCATCACCAAATTCATTAAACAATAGCCATTATATACCACAATAAAAGGGGCTTCAAGTATGCTAACTTGAAGCCCCTTTGTTTTATCCCTTATCTGCTGTTTATAGTTTGATATTCACTGCCACCATGAAGTTGGTCCCTGCCATGGGGAAGTAGAAGTTTTCTGTGGTAAAATCGCCACCATACATGTAACTGTAGGTATAGCCGCTTGGTGTATACTTCCTATTGAAAAGGTTGTTTGCTTGACCGATAATATTCCATTCTTTGAACAACTTGTTCTTAATGGTATAAATAACCCTTGCGTCCTGTGTATAGTAATCATTGATTAAACGGTTCTTGGCTTCTGAATTGTCCAGGTATTGCTGGCCTACATACTTACCAAGCAAACTGAACTCAAGACTTTTGCAGGGTACCAGGTTTATGGTCAAACCACCAATGGTATTGGGTGAGAGGGCAATATCCGTATTGCTGTGCTGAACGGCTATCTGCCCACCATTGTCATAATCATCGGCATACTCCGTAAATGTTTTTATCTTGTTTTTGCTCAACGTAAGGTTAGCCGTAGCATTTAGCCATGAAGCAAAAATATAGCTGCCCTGCAGTTCAATACCTGCTCTGTAACTATTGGGTACATTGATCCTGGTATAGGAGCCAACATCATTTATTTTTCCTGTCAGCACCAATTGGTCCTTATATAGCATATAGTAAACGGTAGCGCCAAAACTGTAATTGCTTTGTTTTTTCTCCATGCCCAGTTCAAAATCGTGCAGGGTTTCCTGTTTGGGCTGTGCCAATAAACTTGCTTCAAAGTCATCACGATTGGGTTCCTTGCTGGCCAGCGCATAGCTGAAATAGGTTTGCCAGCCATTCTTTGTATAGGTCAATCCGAGTTTGGGGTTTACAAAGTTGAACTTCCTGTCAATGTTCAATGTGGGGTTATCCTTGAATCCGTTCATTTTATGTTCCACAAAACGGTATTGGGCATCTGCAAACAGGGACAGGTTATCTGTTAGCTGATGCTGCAGTTTTACGTAAACATTGGCATCGCTTTTTGTAGCTTTCACATCATAGTACCTGTAGCCTTGGTCTATGCCGCCATTTTTGGCCCAGATCAGTTCACCATAATGCTTGCCATCATAATTGCTCCATCCACCGCCGATAGTCAGGAGGTTTTTCTGTGTCTTGTGCTGGAAGGAGAATATCTGCCCATAGAAATAATTGTCCAGCCATTGCCTTTTAATGATATCCGTTTTGGTGATGGTAGTGGCACCCACAACAACATTCGGCAAACCAAAATCAGCATATTTTTTATCGGCATTGTAGTTTTCGTAATAGCCCAGACCCCTTGTTAGGAATGCCGCCATATTGAAACTCCATCCCCTGTTCAGTTCCGTATTGAAGAACAGTTGGTAGTGTGTCTGCTTATAGTTGTCCGTTTCATTGTCATAAGGTGTTCCTGTTTTCTCCATGCCCGATGAGTTATAGGTACGGTCACTGCCCAGCAAATATTCAGGTACGCCATTCCAGGCCTGGTAAGTTTTTTCCTTACCTGCAAAAACGTTCAGGCGTAAAGATGATTTCTTGTTGAGGTAAGCAGCGGAGAATGCAAAGGACTGCAGGTT
>JAHEZD010000036.1 GCA_023251255.1 Chitinophagaceae bacterium | reverse complement strand
ATCCCCTAACGTGGTTAAGGCGGTTGCTTGTGTACTGGTAGATGTCAATAGGCCAACCGTTGGATATGTCCATAAACCGGTACTGTACTTCCCCACTATGAAATTACTTGTTACGGCGCCATTATCAAGGTCACTTGCAACAAAATTGAATGTTGCATTGTAACTCGTGAAGCTGGTACCACTGTTGTTCAATGTCCAGACACGGTTTACGCTTGCAGTTGCACTGATGGCAGAATTACCAATATCGGAGTGGTCGCCTGTATTGGTGGATGCGGTGAGGGTACCGGGTACTGTAACATTTGAAAATACGATGGAGACAGGTGTGTAGCTCGCACCATCACCTATCTCATACACTTTTGAAGTATTGCCGGTCGCAATATTTTTTTGGAGCAGGCCATTTACCCATCCGGTATTTTGGGCTGCACCTGTAATGGTTCCGGATGAAGGTTGCATAAGGATATTGCTACCTGTTTGTATGCTGCCTGCAATAAAGTTCAATGTACCGTTCACTGTTATGTTCGATGATAAAGTGGTGGAACCTGTTGCTTTGTTGATGGTAAGGTTATTGAAATCGGACAGGGTATGGATATCCTGTATAGTAGCACCGTTCATGGTAAAAGTGGAAGTTCCACTTCTGATGGTACCATTGCTCAATATATTGCCCCCCACCAAATAGGAGTGGCTGCCCGCATTCAATATGGATCCGGTATTTACACTAAGGTCATTGGTAATGCTCCAGTCCGACGGCGGTGTTATTCCTGCACTGTTCGTGTTCGAGATGACAACATTGTGCAGGGAGGTAGGGGTGCCTATCAGTGTCATTGCACCCGCACCGCCAAAGATAACGGTACCTGTACTTGAAAAATTAGTGCCGAAGTTTATTGGAACGGCTGATGAAGGAACAAGGTTTAAAGTACCACTACTGGTAATGGTACCATTGTTTGTTATAGCACCTGCTATATTGTGAACATAGATACCTCCGTTAAATGAAGCCCCACTCGCCACTGCCAAGGAGTACAATATGGTCCATCCGGTACTTGGGTTTATGCCACCTGTATTATTGATATTCAGGAAACCAAATTGTGGAGCAGAAGTTGAGTTGAGAACAGGTGAAACCGGACCATTGAAATTTACGGTCAGGGCCACAGTTGTCACAGCATTGATTAAGCTTAAGGTCTGTACAGCATTCCCCGTAAAAGTGGATGTTCCGAGCGAGTACAGTATGCCACTGTTTATTAAATCGCCGTAAAGTGTGGTGGTGATAGTTGATCCAGCACTGAAGGAGCCCGTACTGGTAATATTGAGCAGGCCATTGAATACAACGTCATTCAACATGGTATAACTTCCTGTAACCGTTACCTTGTTAAAAGTGGTATTGCCCGTAATGGTCTTGGTAGTCCCGGCACATAGCAAAGTGCTGGTGGAAGCTGTATAGGTTCCATTATTGACCCAGTTGCCATTTAAGGTAATGGTATTGGAACCTCCATCAAAACTGGCCCCGCTCTCAATGGTTAGATTGCCATTTACGGTAATGGGTGTATAAAGTATTTTAGGCCCGGCATTCCTGAAGGTTAAATTGCCATACGCCACACCCGGCAATAGTAAGTGCTGTGTGCCGGTACCATTGAATATGACTGTGCTGCTGGCACCCAAGGAATAACTGGCGAATTTGTTCGGGGCATTGTCTGCCGCAACAATTAAGGTAGCGGCATTGGCAATTGTCGCTGATCCGCCAACAGCCAGCCTGTTGAAAAAGAATGATTTAATATCCAGTATGCCAGATGTTCCTACCAGGTTTCCATTTAAGATGATATCTCCTGTAAGGACAGCAAGCGAGTTGGGTGGCTTGTTTATTTCCAGGTTATTGAAGGTACTCGCAGAAATTGTTTGGGTACCTGCACCATCAAAAATGATATTTACACCTGCACCAGTAAAACTGCCACTGTTGTCCCAGTTGCCGCCAACATGTAAGATATTGCTGTTTTGTAAGATGGCTCCCGTAGAAATGGTCACATTTCCCATGATGGTGGTGGTAGAGAAATTATCCAGCTCACCGGAGGAAACCAGCAGGTTGCCAGCAATGGTTACAATGGAATTTATGGTAGCTATCCCCGAAGCTTTGTTAACAGTAAGGTTATTGTAGTTAATATTTGCTACAGCCTGATTTTGGGTGCCGTTATATACCACGGTACCGCTTCCGGCAGTGAATGTTCCACTGTTGTAATTGAAATCACCGGAAATGTTTAATGTTCCTGCCCCGCTGAAATTTATATTGGCCCCTCCTGTTTCTACCAGGGAGCCAAGGATAGTTGTAGTTCCTGCGTCAATGTTAAGGTCAATGGCATGGCCGTTTGTCCCGTCACCTAGGTCTATATTACCATTAACCGTTAAGGATTGATTGTTTACGTTAATGGTATGCGTTGCATTACTGCTCCAGGTACCGTTGATGTTTCCCAAAGTGGTCAGGGAGCCACCGCTGCCAAGGGTAAGTGTTACAGCTTGGGTGCTCCCAAAAATAACATTCTTAGCGGTTGCATTATTGGTGATGGTCGGCTGGTTGATGAACGTTGCTGTTCCTAAATCAACAATGTCCGATGAGGATGGGGGAGTGGATCCCGAACCCTGAACAACGGTCCAGTTGGCCGCCGTATTCCAGTCAGTACTTACGCTTCCATTCCATTGCACCAGGTTTGAAGCACCGGAGCAGGTCCATCGGTTGCTGATATTTGTTAATCCGCTTTGTTCCACATAATTGGAACTGGTGCTGTTGCCTGTTTTACCTATACTGCCCCATGTAGAACCATTGTAATTCCATAAGGCCATGGAAGATTCATCATTGCCATTCAGTTCATCATCTTCATAGTGGAGGCGTAACGTAGCAGTATATGTTCCCGATGGAACATCTATATTGTACACCCTGCTGATGGAACCGCCAAAAGGGAAATCGCCAATCGGTGCTTCAACAACAGAAACGGTGATGCTGCTTACAGATGATACGGTAGAGAAGGTAATGGTATTGTCAGGACCTTCAAACGCATAGGCCACTCCTGTGGTAAAGGCATGTGTGCGTTGGATATTACCGTGTATGAAACCATTGCCGGTTCTTGTACCGGTAATGGTAAGGGTATTTGATCCTGTTGTAATAATACCATTGACCATGTTTACAATTGCAGCGGAAACATTACTTTGTAATATCAGCTCCGTTGTGGCACTGCTGGTATTGCTCGTGAGTATATTGAAAGTGGTAGCACCGGTAACGTATGCAGTAGCAGGGCCTAAAACCTGCACAGTGCTTGAACCCGGTATGAAGGTTCCGTTATTGGTCCAGTTGCCATATACAGAAAGCGTATAGGTAGAAGGATCAAGGGTGGTGCCGGTTCCAATAGTGATATCATGGATGGTGGTAATGGGTCCAGCCAAGGTTTTTGTATTCCCGTTTGACAGGACAAGATTGCTATAGGTAATGGCATTGACATTTTGGGCCCCTGTTCCATTAAAGTTTACACTGTTGGGGCCGGATGTCGTAACATCCAATATGCCACTCGTTATTGTAAAAACATTGGCTATCCCTAGCATGGAACCAGCAGATAGTTGCAGGGATGTTCCATTAATGATGGTATTGAAAAGGTTAGCGGTTCCGCTTAAAGTAGCGCTTCCGGTAAAAGTTGCAGTTCCTGCTGATGCAGATAAACTTCCGCTAACCGTTAGGTCGGATGATATGGAAAAATCCGCAGCAGTGCTGATGGAGCCTGTAACATGCAGTGCAGTAAAACCAATGGAGCCTGCACTAGAAATGGTTTTTGAAGTGCCGCTCATGACAATGGTACCACTGCTTGCATTGAAGCTTCCACTCACGGATAAATTACCCGTAATCGTTAAGGATGTAGTGGTGCTTACTGTGCCACTAACGGTCAGGTTGTCCAATGAGATTCCTGTACCGCTGATGGTAGTGCCCGATCCCGCCATCAATAATGTTCCACCCGATGTTTGGGTGAATGAACCGGAGCCTGTAGTGGCAAGATTGCCCGTTAAGGAAATACTGCTGTTGGAAAAGCCAACCAGTGATGCTGCAATAGTAAGGTTATTGAAGTTTTGGGTACCTGCTCCACCCACAACCGCCCCTGTGCCTGAAAAAATGATGGTGCCCGTATTACCGTTAAAGGTTCCACTGTTGGTCCAGTTACCACCCATGTTATGGGAGTAGCTGCCACCGTTAAACGTAGTGGAGGCTCCAATGGAAACATTCCCGTTTACCGTGATATTCGAAGCAGCCGTAAATGAAAGGGAACTACCTGTACCCAATGTGCTGCTCAGGTTGCCCACAACGGTCAGTGAACTTGACGGGAAGGTTTTTATTGTGGCACCTCCTGAACTGCTCAAGGTAAGGTTCCCATAAACCTGGTTTGCCACTGTTTGATTGGCACCTGAATATTGCACTGTACTGGCTACCACCAATGTATTGGTAGTATAGTTGACAGGAAAAGTATTGGTCCCGCCTATTTTTAAGGTGGCATTATTTGAAACGGTAATTGTGCCACCTGTAGTGGCACGGTTGGCTGTAAATCCCGCAAGGTCAAACGTTCCGCTTGATACGGAAAGGTTACCCGTAATGCTTGCATTCACATTTAAACTAACGGTGCTACCTGTATTGGAGATGGTGAGGTTATTGAAAGTAGTTACGAAACCCCCTCCAATGGACTGGGCACCCGTGCCACTGAAAGTTACGCCAGCCGTCCCTCCTGTAAAAGCAGCAGTTGAAACATTGTTTGTCCAGTTGCCCTTCAGGGAAATATTGAAATTATTTGCATTCAATGTACCCGTAGCAAAAGTGAGGTTATTTTTGACTGTAATTGATACAGGTAGAAGTACGCCACTGGTATTGTTCAATAGTAGGTTATTGAATGTAGTGATGCCTGAGAAACTTTGCTGGCCCGAAGCCCCATTGAAATTGGTAGTGCCATTATCAATATATGCACCATTGTTGGTAAGGGTTCCTGCAATGTTCAAAGTGCCCGTGCCTGTAACGGTCAGTGTATCCCCGCTATTGATGGTAAGGTTGTTGCAATTGGCACTGCTCATTATCAAAGGCATGATTGATGTGCCTATTGGAATGGTAACATCCGTAGTAGAAGTTGGAAGCACTCCACCACACCAGTTAAGGGGATCGTTCCAGTCGTTGGAAAGGCCAAGCCAATCACCTTTATGCGTTGCCACGATGGTAACGATATCGGGAATGTCAGCGGCAATGGATGTACAGGAACCGTCCGATAAACTACTGATGCTGTAAGAAGTTGTAGCTGACACGTTCACTGGAACTGTAATTGTAGAAGGAGCGGTTCCGCTAAAAATATCCCCATTGCTGAGTACGCCGTTGAATGCGCCACTTCCGGTAACGGAAATGTTTAGGTTCACTAGCCCGCTGTCGCATAACGATAGCTGCGAATTGATGCTTGCCGTTGGCCGTTGGTTGATCAAAACAAGGGTGCTGTCAGTTACGTAGCATCCAGTGGAGTCGGTAACTGTGACCTTGAACTGCCCAGCCGTAAGTGCAACGGTTGGATTCTGGCTTGTTGATACTACTACGTTAGCTGGGTTTCTCCAACTGTAAGAAGGAACAAGTGCATTCCCTGGGGCCACAGTAAGTGATAAACTGTCGCCTGCACAGACCGGCGAATTACTGCCCACAATAACAGAAAACCCGGTATAGTGGAATTCATAGGCCCCCATATCTGGGTTCGTTGCATTACGTGGGTTATTATTGATATCCGTAGTAATTGCAACAGGGGTTGTTATCGGGATCCCTGTATTATTGAAATTGCAATTGGTAATGCTGTCTGGTTCCAGATCGTAAGTGGAGGTGATGAAGCTGATAGGGTTGCTTATTGAATGGGCATCACCACCAGTCAAACTTTGCCATTGTGCAAATGTTTTGCTTGTGTTGTTCCCCCACTCTGCAATGGTATTTGAATTGATGTTATAGAAATCATTATAGTCAGAAGTGTTTGCTGGCCAGTTGGAAGGGGGCGTGCCAAGATTGCTAATGGCATAATTGTAACCTGTACCTGTTCTTATGTTAAAGAAGATATTGTTTTTTAATATAGGGGCACTGGTAGCAGATAGCAGGAATGCAGCAGAGCGTAAAGCAGCGCCGCTTGCACTGCCACCAACCCTTACTGTATTGTTGTAGTAATTCCAATCAGTTGCAGAAGCATGGACAATACCATAAATTTTCATACTGTTGGTATTGGTTAAATTGCTTATCCGAAGTGTATTATTGTATACATTGAAAGCACCGTTAGCAGCCATGATATGGCAAATGGCAGGAGCGGAACCAGTAGTCAAATTGGTCATGGTGCCAAACCTGTTGTTGAAAATATTTCCTGAACCTGTTGAAGTGATTCCAATACCCATAACAACCACATTGACACCTGCACTTGATGTTGCGCTGAAGCCGGCAAACCTATTGTTATTGATAACCTGCCCCGCCACAGAGGTTGAGTTCAGGATACCGATAATTGCAGACCCAGCAGGGTCTCCGGTTTCCGCATTTGCAGTTGCTTTGTGGGATGCAGTTGAAAGGCTTGAAATGATATTGCCCGATATGGTGATTGCAAAAGCTCCCGAAGCATTGATGCCTATTACTTGTGCATTTGTTCCGGTTGAAGCAAGTGCAATATTGGAAATGATATTGTTGGTTATGGCAGTAGCGGAACTGGAAACAATACCAGTGTAAGTAGTGGATCCGGTACTGGAATTGGCTGCAGTAACAATGTTTTGTATGGTATCGTTATTGATGGTTACCAGACCAGAAGAGGCGCCATTGCTTATTCCCGTAAAACTCCCCGACGAGGTTAGGCTTAGCTGGCTTATGTTTTCAACCATATTGCCGTTCAGCAGGATGTCTGAATTTACCAGACTGCCGATTGATATGCCCGTTAAGGCAGTTGTTGTGGCACTGGAGGTTGATAGTACCCGGATGCTATTGGATGTCCCATTGCTTCCAATTATATTATTGGTAACGGGTGATGGTGCTGAAACACTGTTTATGGATAAGCCGATAAAGGAAGATGGCGCAGGTGCCGTTCCTATATTATTTATATCAAACCCTGCTACTTGGTTGCCAATAATGGCCCCTCCCGTACTGGCACAGTTAATACCTTTTATCAACGATGTAAACGCAACTGATGCAGATGTGGTCGTAACAGTTATGGCCCCATTGCTGGAATTCGACCCAATGGTATTTCCTTCACCAGCATTGCTCCCACCTATATTTATTCCTGAGCCATTGGTTTCGATACCTGTAAGGGCATTTGAATTGGCTGCTGTGGGAACTGAAGCAAGTGAGATTGCAGAAATGGTATTGCCCTTGATATTCGATGCAGGGGTGGGGCTGCTCGTTGTCAATAATATGCCTTGGTAAGAAAGGTTGCCTAACGTTGAGGAATAAATGGCATTGCTTCCCGATGCCAGTGCAGCATTTCCGCCAATATAATTATTCAATATGGAATATCCGGACCCCCCTGATATCCTTATTCCCTGAAGCGTGGTTGCTGCAGCATAGTTAATGGTCCCTGCAATATCCCCATTGTAAAAACTGTTGGCTAAAATATTCCAGCCAGTAGAACCCGTGGCAGCAATATCAAGGGCCCTATCACGGTAATTGTAAACTGTATTGTTTGAAATGGTATTGTTCGAGTTTTCGTTTCCAGTTGTCCCTTCAGAATAAATGGCAACATTTCCTGTGTTGGAAGCTACGCTTGCACTAATAATGCAATTGTCAATCAGGTCATTGCTATTTCCGCCTGCAACAGTTGATGTGCCGAATAGGATTGTTCCGTTTGAGGCATTGGCATAGGCACTGATAGTACAATATTGAAGCGTGTCATTGGTGGCCCCATTCATAAAGGCAAAAGCAGTACCGGTTGAACCTGATGTGTTTGTATTCTTGAAAGTCAGGTAGGTTCCGCTTCCACCATTGCTCCCATCAATTTTCACCCTGTCCGTCCCGTTCAAACGGATCAGGCCCCCGACTGCATTCCCTGAAATGGTCCGCTCTGTTGGTGCATCGGACTGAATGGTCAATGTATAATTGCCAGCACCTGATTCGGTCCATTGGTTCAATGCAGTGGTTCCATCTTCTGCAAGGTCCGATACAATATTCAAGGTCACATTGCCTGATAGCCCGGCACTGTTTATGGCGGCAAATAAACCGTCGGTCTTGGTCAGGGAGGTGAACACTTCCCCGGTTCCAACGTTGTAGGTACCGGCAAAGGGAATGGTGTAACTGTTCACAGTACCCGTTATCGGAAAAGCTGTGGAAGTTAGGTCAACACTGGATGGTGCTGTATTGAAGGTGCCTGAATTGATGGCAATGTTTGCTGTTGTGGCAATATCCTGTGCCACAATGAAATATTGGATGGCACCTGCAGTAGCATTTGAGCCATCATAGAGTAGCGAATAATCAATGGTGAAAGTAAATGGTGAAACGGAATTGGTCGCTTCCGTATACTTCCAACCATTGGTACTGAATGAATTGTCAAGCCAGGCATTGGCATCACTGGACCTTTTATAATAGATTCTTGGTTTTGTACCAGTAGCTGTATTTACACCGGTTCCATCAGTAATCGTAACGCCGGTTACATTCCTGTTTGCAGTTGAAGTGGTGTTGGTTAACAAGGTATATGTAATGGTTGGGGGAGTGGTTTCAATACCAAAAATCTCGTCCGCTCCAATATCGGGTGAAGAGGAGGAACCTGTATAGCCAGTATTTCCCGCACGTACCTGTCCATCGAAATCATCCGTGAACCCTGCAATATTTGCTGCACCACTTTCAATCACCGAGGCCTGGCTGGCATCCATATGCAGGAAAACAGGGGAGGCCCCAGTTGTGCTTAAAAACTTCGAAGTTAAATTTTGTGTAACGGATAATGCATCCCTCGTTGAGACCCTTGCTATATAGTTTGCAAGCGTCTGGTCAGAAATGGTAGCGCCATAAAAAATCAGGTTTCCTGTGCCAGGGGTACCTGCATAAAACAGGTTGTTATTGGATGTTGCTGCATAATTGGTCAAGGTTGCATCCGATCGGCGGTAGGCAACTGTAACCCCTGCCCCTTTTGGCGTAGAAGTATTGGTAATACTGTTGTTCCTTAAATCAAGGGTAGCGGTAGTTGCGGTTGTACTGGTTAAATGGTAAATACCTGTAGTGCTAAATGTAGCACCTGTTGAACTGGCATTCAGGTAAATGGTATTGTAGTAAACATTGATGTTTGAGGCGGCAGTTGCGGATGTTATGCTGATGCCCCGTATGGCATCTGTTGCACTATTTGCAGCCGGTGTCCGCAAATTACCGATTAAGTTATTGTAAACGTTAACAGTAATTCCACCCGATACCAAAATGCCATTGACCGTACTGGCAGCATTGCTTCCACTTATATCAAATATCTTGTTCTTGTAAATGTTCTTTGTTGTTCCTCCAGTTACCGCAATTGCAGTAACAGCAGAAGCTCCGGTTGAGGAGAGTGTATCAATTGTGTTTGAATAAATATTGTCATTTCCTGCTCCTGTTGCAATACCGGTTATTGCTCCTGCACCTGAAATCTTGGTTATTAAATTGCCCGTAGTTGCATTGTTAGCGCCGGTAACATTGATAGACATGGCCGTAAGGGAACCCGTGCCCCCAGTCCAATTGCTGAAAATATTGTTCTGGATTGTTTTGGTGGAAGCTCCTGCATCCGTATTTACCCATCCTGCGATGCTGGCAGCCCCGGCAACAGTCATATTTGAAAAATTATTGTTGCTATTGTTAATGACGCTTCCTGATGCAGAGCTGGCTATGTTGGTAAAAAGCGTAACGGTACCCGTACCCACTTTGTTGAATGTGCCAACAATTGAATTGTTGTTGACATTTTGGGTGCCTGTTGCTGGCACAATTACACTGTTTGAAATAAAAGTGATACTGCCCGAAGTATTTACATTCAGGTTGGTAAATGTATTTCCATTGATAGCCTGCGATAGCGTTGCGGCAGAGTTCAGTATATAGGTATTGGCACCCGTGGAGGCCAAAGAGTAGGTGACCCCCTGAAAATCATTGTTGCTAATTGAAAGTGAAGCAGTAGCTGCACCACCTGTATTATTGATAAATAGCTGGCTACCTGAAGCGGCAGCATTAAAAGTGATAATGGGCGAGGAACTGTTGCCAATCTGGTTATTATTGATCTGGATGGTGTTAATTACAGCCCCGGTATTCCTGATAGCATTGAAATTACCAGCGGTTGAGTTGGTAGAAAGGTTCTTGATGATATTGTTGTTGATCTTGACTGTACCTGCAGCCCCGGTATTGCCAATGCCAATAAAATAAGAAGAAGTGGGACTACCTGTTCCCACGCTAAAAGCTGTTGCCAACAAAGAAGAAACAGTGTTATTGGAAATGGTGACATTCCCAGCAGCGGTTGCTGCACCACTTGATATACCTACAAGTGGACCGGTTGTGTTTGAGGTGTTAAGGTTGCTGATGTTCTGCACCGTATTCCCATCCACCAGTACAGTTGAAGCAACCGAAGTGCCAATCAATATACCTGTTAATGAAGAAGCAACAGCAGTGGAGGTTGATAGCACCCTGATGCTGTTGGGTACCGCAGCCGCACCAACAATATTGCTCGTAACCTGCGATGGTGCAGTGGGATTACTCACGTAAATTCCAATCAATGAAGTTGCAGCAGGACTGGCGCCGATATTGCGGATATCGATTCCCCCCACCTTGTTGCCAGTTACGAGACCGCCGGTACTGTTACAATTGATGCCCCTAACAAGGGAAGTGGACGTGGTTGCTGCTGTGGTAGTGGTCACGGCAATTGAACCGTTGGCACTAACAGAGCCAATGGTATTGCCATCCCCTGACAAAGTGCCACCTATACTTATCCCTGAACCATTGGTTTCTATTCCGATAAAAACCACTGAGGAAGCGGCAGTGGGTATGGCAGAAACGGTGACATTAGCAATCGTGTTCCCTTTGATACTGGATGCAGGAGATGCACTGCTCGTTGTCAGTAATATGCCATAATAGCTCACGTTGCCTAGCGTGGAAGAATAAACAGCACTGGTTCCTGAAGCCAGGCTTGCATTCCCTCCTATATAATTGTTCAGTATGGAATATCCTGCACCGCCCAGCACCCTGATAACATGGTATATGGTACCGGCTGCATTATTGATAGTACCGGAAATATCCCCATTGTAGCAACTGTTTCCTGAAATGGTCCATGCTGTAGATCCTGTACTGCTGATATCCAGTGCCCTGTCTTTATAATTATAAATGGTATTGTTGGATATGGTGTTGGATGAATTTTCTTTCCCCACAGTACCCGCAGAATAAATACATACATTGCCACTATTGCTGCTTACAGTAGCATTGATATTGCAATTGCTGATCTGGTTATTGCTATTGCCCCCTGCAATAGTGGAGGTACTGAAAAGGATCACTCCGTTCGTAGCATTCGCATATGCTTCAACATTGGAATATTTGATGGTATTGTTCGATGCCCCGTTTATAAAAGTAAAAGCAGTACCGGTGAATGTTCCGGACGCATTAGTGTTCCGAAATGTAAGGTAATTGGTTGTAGTTCCATTACTACCGTCAATCGTTACCCGTTTGGCACCATTCAAACGGATCATACCTGTTACTACATTACCTGAAATGACCCTCGCAGTTGAAGCATCGGGTTTTATGGTTAATGTGTAGTTGCCAACACCCTGCTCCGCCCATTGATACAATACATTGGTACCATCCTCAGCTAAAAGGTCGGAAGTGATATTTACTGTTACATTTCCACTTAACCCACGGCTATTGATGTTGGCGAACAATCCGTCAGCATTCGTTAAGGAGGTGAAAGTTTGACCGGCCCCAACATTGTAATTACCCGAAAGGGCAGAAATCCTGATTCCTTCCATTTCATCGGCACCAATATCGGGGGCCGTACCCGTACCAACATAACCTGTTTGGCCTTGCCTTATTTGTCCATCAAAGTCAGTGGTTACGCTCGCAATATTGGTGCCGCCACTTTCTGCTTGGCTTGCTTTCGTTGGGTCCAGATGCAGGAAAGAGGCAGATGCCCCTGATGTACTGATGAATTTGGATGCCGTAACCATATCTTCCGTAACTGATTGGGCATCTCTTGAAGCTACCCTTGTTTTATAGGTTGAAAGGAATTGGTCCGAATTTGTTCCATCATAAAAAAGCAGCCTGTTTGCTGCAGCCAGGCCTGCATAAAACAGGTTGTTATTGGAAGCCGTATTGTAATTTGTTAGTGTGGTGGATGATCTCCGGTACGCCACTGAGAAGCCGGTACCGTTTGGAACAGAAGCATTGTATATGATGTTGTTTCTAAGGTCAAGTGATGCAGTAGTGGCTGTTGCACTGGCTGTATGATAGATGCCGCTTGTTCCAAAATTTGTTCCGGTGGAAGTAGCAGCAAGGTAAATAGTATTATTATATACATTTAAATTGGAAGTAGTCCCTGTAGAAACAAGACCAATTCCGATGATGGGGTTAGTGGCACTTGCCGAAGGTGTGCGAAGGTCCCCTACTAGGTTGTTCCGGATTGTAACACTTGCATTTGCTACAGCACCGGATACTTGGAAACCGTATATGAAACCAGTGGTTAAAGCACTGCCAGTTGATGATAGGTCATAAATCTTATTACTGTGGGCAACGATTGTGCTGCCCCCAGAAATCCAGATGCCGCTTACGGAACCAGTAGTAAGTGTATTGGCCTGTAACGAATAAATGGTATTTTGATAGGCATTGACCGTTGTGCCGCCAGATATAACAATTCCCCTTACGGACCCAGTGGTAACACCGTTGCCCTGCAGGTTATAAATGGTATTTTGGTAAATATTTTTGGTGGTCCCAGATGTAACGAAGATACCGGTAACTGTAGCTGCTGTTCCTGTTGAAGCCAGTGAACTGATGGTATTGGAATATATTTTATCATTTCCTGCAGCCGTTATTATTCCGTTAACAACGCCTGCACCCGAAATATTGCTGATGGTATTGCCAGTAGTAGCATTGTTGGTACCTGTAAGGTTTACGGACATACCAGTTAAGGTACCCGTTCCTCCAGTCCAGTTGCTAAAGGTATTGTTCTGAATGGTTTTGGTGGCGGCACCAGCATCGGTATTCACCCATCCTGCAATATTGGTCGTGCCGGTAACCGTTATATTGGAAAAATTATTGTTGTTGTTATTGATCACCGTATTGGCCAAGGAAGTTGCTGCACTTGTAAATAATGTCACTGTTCCCCCTGCCCCTGTCTTGGTAAATGTTCCGGAGATGGCATTGTTGTTTACATTTTGCGTGCCTGTTGACGGTACAACTACGCTATTGGTGATAAAAATGATGTTCCCTGTTGTGTTCACATTCAGGTTGGTAAATGTGTTGTCATTAATTGCCTGGGAAAGGGTGGCAGCAGTATTTGAAATATAGGTATTGGATCCTGATCCCGCTACTGCGTAGGTAATACCCTGAATAGTGTTCTTGCTGATGGAAAGTACTGCACCTGCTCCACCACCTCCATTGTATATAAATACCTGCGAACCGGAATTGGCTGCATTGAAGGTCATTGCACTGGCAATGCCGGTGCCTATATTGTTGGAGTCAATACTTATAGTACCCGTTACTGCCCCCGAATTATAGATAGGATAGTGGACCTCAGTTGTGGACGAAGTGGAATTACTAAAAAGAGTATTGCTGTTTATTGTAAGGCTTGTACTGGCTGCTGAATTGCGGATGCCATAAAAATTACCTGTTGTAGGGGCCGCAGTGGAATTACCTGAAATAATGTTGCCATTTAAAGTAACGGTTGAAGCAATGCCGGAATTATGGATACCATAAAAGATGCCCGTACTTGTTGCTGAAAAAGCATTACTGGAAATGGAATTGCTATTTATGGAAAGGGTGGAAGGACTTGCTCCATTATTGTAGATGCCATAGAAGGTACCTGTTGTAGCAGTAGTGTAGGAGCAATTAACAATGTTATTGTTGCTGATGTTGATGGTATTGTTCGCTGGTGTGGACCCGGATGTGTTTTCAATACCCGCTACAGCTTGGGTTGTGCCACTGCCTTTTAGGGTAATGCTGTTGTAAGTAATGTTTGCATTGGCACTGGTAGCGGTACTAATAAAGAGCCCCCGTAATATATTGGGATGGTTGGCCCCGCTGCCATTGTTATTGTTAATGGTATTATAGGAAACATTCAGCCCATACTGTGCCAATGTACGCACTGCCACGGCAGGATTGGCGGCCCCCGCAGCGCCACCATAATTGATGATGGTATTGCCTGTTGGGGCAGAGCTTCCCCCTACATCATTATTGGTATCGGCCAAAGTGAATGGAGAAGCCGCGGCATATCCGATCAGGCCAATACCTGTATTGCAGTTCTGGATGGTATTGCCATAAAATTTGTTATTGGAATTTGTGCCTCCTGTAATTGGTGTAACTGCAGATGTGGCTGTTGCGGGCAATGCATTCGTTACAATGATCCCGGTAGAACCGTCTACCATTGGGCCTGAACCCAATGCATTATTTATGTTGTTGAGCGTAATTACGCAATTCTTAATAGTTACAAACTGGCAGCCATTGGATGTACTTGCCTTATATAGGGCATAGCCATATTCCATGGTTGAAGGGTTACTGGTATTGGCTGGATTATCACTCAGGTCAATACCGTCAATTGTTACATAATCTGAACCTACCAGTCGCCAGATACCATCCTGCACGGCAGTAGCAGGGGTTCCTATACCTGTTGTATAAGCTGTTATTATGGGGTTGGCCCCTGTAGTGGATGGGTCTTTTTGGAATACAATAGGATTGGCAGCAGTACCTGTTGCTGTAAGTGATATGGTCGCAGAAATGGTTTCTGCATAATTTGCCGCAACATTGAACGTGACGCCCCCGGTACCCACACCCGAAGCATTCAGTGCGGTAACAGCCGAGGAAATGGTTGCATAATCTCCCGGAATGCTCTTTGTTCCGTTGATTTGGCCGAATGCGGATGAGGTGTAGACCATTGCAATAAGCAATAGAATAAAAGTCAATATGCCTGGAAGGCATACGGTTCGGTTTTTCATAAGTGATAGTTCTTGAGTAAACTAATTGAGAATATTGGACGGATGCTGGATAAAGCCGGATAGCATCTGTAATTGGTGTAAATTAACTGTTTTATACGCATTTCAGCAAAGATATTTTGATCATGGCTGTTGCATATAGTCATGACTGTACAAAAGGCGTAGTCAGGAATATTTGATATGTGGTCTAAATAACTACATGAAGTTCCATGTCCTATAAACAAGGACTGGAATTAAATATTAATTTATTATATCCATAATGTCAAATACAGGGTTGGAGCATTTTAAATGGGGATACTTCTATTTTATCAATTTGAGCATTAACCTTGTTCCATTACCTTCCAGTTCCAACTGGTAGGTGCCGTTTGTTAACCTGTTATCCAATTGTATGGTCTGCGTAGCGAAGCCTCCCCTGTGTTCAATTGCTTTCCTGAAGGCTTCCTGCCCCATGGCATTCGTGATGCGCAGGGCATAACTCCCTTTCGCAAGGTTGTTCATTTGGAGGCTGAAGCTGCCGCCCACAATTGGGTTGGGATAGGCACTGATGCTTATGCACACTTTGCCCATGTCCACCTTCAAGGTCCGGCTGTAGGCTGCCCTCCCGGACCTTTCCAGTGACCTGATGCGGTAGTAGTTGCTGCCGTTTGCAGGGGCTGCATCCAACCAGTTGTAATTGTTGCTCGCATTGCCGGAGGCAGTCACGGTGCCCAGTTTGGTGAACTGCACGGCATCTGCGGACCTCTCCACTTCATAGTGGTCCATGTTTGCTTCGTTTTGCGTGTTCCACTCCACTTGAATGCCTTGATTTTTCTGGTAGGCCTTTACTGCCGTGAAGGTTACCGGCAATGCTCCCGATGCCCTGAACACAATCTTGAACCTGTTGGCATCGGATGTGGCACTGCTGGATGTTACGGTAAATGGAACCACAGTTGTGCCGCTCAGGCTGATAACCGTTTCGGTATTGCTGTAGTTGTCTACCAAGTAAGCCTGCATATCGGGTGCATTGAAGTTGCTTGGCTGGAATTCCCATTCATAAGATTGGACCTTCAACCTTGCAACGGTCAATGGGATGGTGTCATTGAAATCCACGAGGGGCCTCCTTTCAATGCTCAATGATTTGCCATCGCGGCTGATAGAAACATCCTCGTCCCAGTTGTCTATCTGCTTGGCATCGTTGCCGTCAACTGCAGGTGCGTACCCATTATTGAATAAGGAGGTAACGCCATCTGCGGGATGCCTGCCACTTGCATTGTTATAGAACAGGAATGTCTTCAGTGCTTCTGTTTGTGTACCGTTGCGGAACACGTTGAGATTGTTATTTGTTGACTTATTTGTTTCCAATAGGCTAAGGCTTGGTGAGCTTACACTAGCCAATGTTTGTACAAAGAAAGCTTCGCCACTTTGTATCTCCTGTGTAATGTTGGAACTTCCCCCGGCTACTGTTCCCGTATTGTCCACTGTAATGAACCCGCCACGTGAGCCTACATTGGGGTCCCATAGTGTTGCATAGTTCTCGAACTTGGCATTGTTGGTACCACTTGCATATAGACTGGTCCAAGAGATAGGCGAAGCATAGGGGTTGGTCACCAAACTGAAAGCTGTATTGCTGCCCAGTCCAATAAAGGAAAGGTTCCCCTGCGGCAAGGCCCCAGTGGCCCTCAAAGTGGTATTGCTGCTGGGTGTGGATGATTGCAGCATGTTTAAATTGTCCCTGTTGCCCCTTAGATAAAGTAGGTAGCCTGTATTGGCACTCATGGTCCCGGTGGTACTGGTTACGGGGTCCCATGAAAGGCCTGTAGGATTGTAGACAAACAGGGAAGCCTGATTGGTAATTGTTGCATCGAAGCCATTGGCGCTCCCTCCCGTGCCAGTGATATGGGTGCCGTAACCAGCCTTTGGGGAAGGGAGGTTGGTGGAAGAATTTGGGTTTGCCTGACCTTCCTGCCAGTTGGCATTCATGCTGGTCGAAGTGTTTACGGACGGTGTCAATAAACGGTAGGCCCTATTGCTTGATGCAGTAATATAACGTTCCACTATAACATTACCTGTAATATAGCCACCACCTGCAGAACCCGGTGCAATACGTGCCGTATTGGATGCGGAGAGGCCAATGTAAGGTAGCCTGCAGATGCCAATACCCCTGCTGTGGGTGTCAACACATTGGATAGGCGCAAGGCATTGCCCAGCGTTACGGTGCCTGATGAAGCCCTGTTGATGGTGAGGTTGTTCACCATATTGGTAACGTCGGGGGTAGCGGGGTCAAACAACAATGTACCGAATGGACCTGAGCCGCCAATGCTGATATTGGAAGAAGAAGAACCTGTAATATAGCCTGCGCTGGAGCCATTCACTGTTCCTGTTAAGGTAAACGTGTTGGTGCCAATGGAAAGCTTGTCATTGGTGGTGGCAAGTTTCAATGCGGCGCTTACTATTATATTCCCGGATAATGACTTGAGGCCACCACCCGATACATTAAGGTTGCCATAGTCTTGTGAACTATTCAAAACAGCCACAGCTTGATTTGTTCCACTATATTCAATAGTACTAGTAGGACCAACTGAATGCGTAGAATAATTGGAAGGTATTGTGTTTGTACCGCCTATTTTTAACGTTGCCCCGTTAGATACTGTTAATGTACCACCAGTGGTGGAGCGATTGACTGTAAAGCTTCCTAGGTCAAATATTCCACTGGTTACAGACAAGGTACCAGTAACATTGGAATTTACACCAGACGTAACAATATTGCCTGTGCCTGCAATAACAAGATTCGTAAATATGGGGGGGATTGAGCCGCTAATAGATTGTGCACCCGTTCCATTGAGTGTTACTGTCCCCGACCCAGCTCCAAAAGTAATAGCAGTTGCTGTTCCTGCAGTTGATAAATTACCAGCAATGGTGCAATTGCTTCCATAAGCAGGCTGGAGTAAACCGCTACCTGTTTGGATGAAACTAGCATCACTGTTAAAGTCATCGGCTACTATATTTGACAGGCGGAGAAACCCGGTTCCGCTATTCGCAATAGTTGTTGCTCCATTGAATACATTAACTGCGGTCCATGTGTTGTCAATAGCACCGGTTTTTGTCAATAGGGCAGTGTTGTTGTATTGGCAATTATTCAACATGAATTGGGGTGCCGAAAAAATAACCTGCCCGTTAAATACTGAGGATGGCCCTGCTAGTAGGTTAGCGGTTCCTGTAAGGGTTATATTCTGGGCGGTACTTCCGGTTTGAGTGAACCCGGATAATGTTAGAGTGCCCGTTGTAAAACTGCCTGCACTCATTGTAAACCCGTTGGCCAGCGTAACCGTTCCCGTAGCAGCACCAAATAGTATACCTCTTCCATTTGTGGACGATACAGTAATGTTTCCGTTAATGGTAATATGTCCATCATTTGCAATGATGATTCCTGAACCAGTATTCGAATTCGTGCAATTAAGTACCAGGTTGCCATTGAATGTTGCCGTTGATCCGGTATTACGGGCAATGACAGTATTGAGGCCTCCTGTATTGCCGCCATGGTTGATGGTCACGTTCCCATTGAAAAGATTGCCCACTGAACTTATGCCGATTTGGATCCGGGATCCCCCGGTATTGTTAATTGTCAAATCGCTGTTGAATGTCTCAGGGCTGGTGTTGCCTAAATCTAGGGATGCGATGCCACTGCACACAAGAGTTGTGGCTCCGTTAAAAATATTACCTCCCGTACTCACATTGTCAAATCCTCCATTTTTCGTCAACGAGGCTGTACTGTTAAACGTACATCCATTCAACACTAGCTGGGGTGAGATGAAATTTACGCTTCCGTTAAAGATGACCGAAGGCCCCATCTGCAAAAGGGCAGTTGATCCCGTCAGGGTCAATGCTTGTGCGGTGCTACCCAACTGGGTGAATTCACGCAATAAAAGGGTTCCTGTAGTAAAACCGGTTCCTCCTTTGCTTATTGTTTTTGTGGCAGCCAGTGTGGTGGTACCTCCAGTAGCCCCGAAATAAATTCCCACTGTTGAGGTATTGTTCACAACAATATTCCCACCGTAAGTAGCGGTAGCAAGAGAGCCGAAACTACTACGAATTGTACTTCCTGTTCCTATGTTATTAATTGTTACAGTCCCGCTAAAAAGATTTCCAGCCGAATTGTTGGCAATGTTTAACGCAGCAGTCCCTGTATTTGTAAACACAGCATTTCCATTAAATATATCCGGAGATACATTGGCTAAGGTGAAGTTTGCCGAACTGCTATTGGAAATGGTTACTGTGGAATTAAAAGTATTCCCCCCATTACTTGTAATTGTAGTGGTTCCATTTTTTGTAAGTAAAACGGCACTATTAAATATACTGCCATTCAAAACTAAATTATCAGAACTGGCATTTACCATTGCACCAAAGGAAGTGCCAGCAAATGTGGTTGTTGCTCCTGTAGATGTTACTGTCCCATTATTTATTGTTCCGGACGTATAGTTTGCCGTACCAGTAACAGTCAATGTCAACGTATTTAAATCAACAGATCCTGAGAGCATGGAAAAATTGGTAACACTTGTGCCAACACCTGCCGTAACCGTAGTTAAAGATCCGTTTATTGTAAGGTTGTTATAAGTTGCGTAAGCAGCAGGCAGGGTCATGGTTGATCTGGTGTCTATCGTTCCTGTACCAGGGCTGAAAGCTAAATTAGTTGAAGTCCATGTACCCCTGATAATTAGTGTTCCCCCATTGGTCATATCGAGCAGGCTGGCCCCGGCACCTGCGCTAATGTTGGTAACGTTCAAGCGGTTCGTTCCGCTGGTAGCCCAGTTCAAAGTACGGGCTGTTGCTGTTCCAATAATCAATGTTCCATAAACTATATTATCCGTTCCAACATTATTGTCAACTGTGCAGTCACCATCAATGATGAGGTTATCACCTGCAACCGGTACAATGCCGCCTGTCCACCTAGCTGCATCACTAAAGTTCCCCGTTCCAGTAAATGTTTTTGTGGCCACTTCGCCACCAACGCTGTAGAATGTTGATGGGGAATTCTGGTTATTGTATTCCGTAAGCACCCAACCTGCGGACCTGCTTGCACTGGCCACACGCGCTTCATCAATAGTTCCATCAAAATCCATATTGATATTTGCATTGCCATGCTTGCCAATGAAAGTGTTTGCCCCACCACCAGTATAAACCGGGGCTGCTGCCGAAGAAGATGTGGCAACCTGTGCCCCATCAACATATACCTTTTGGGAATGGGCCAGGTTATCAAACGTATAGACAACATAATGCCATCCTGTGCCAGCATAGTTGATTCCTGAAGCAGTTGTTGTCCATGTGCTTGCACCGTTGTAGGCAACGCCACTCGTTTTGTTGGCACCAGCTTCATCGTAGCGAAGTACGCTGTAGTCGCCAATGCTGATAATCTCGGCTGCGTTGGGATCGGCAGTGGTTAAGGTTGCCCATGAACTCAATGTGAAACTGGTGGGGGAACCCATGAGCCCGTTAATGGTAATATAGTCAGACCCATCTGAGCGGACAAATCCACTTCCTCCTGAAATTTTTCCCGTGCTGGCTATTGTTCCTGTATTTGTTCCGTTATTGGCGTTGGAAGTGGCATCAGCAAAAGCACTGTTCAAGTGGTACACGCCTTTGAAACTCGCATCCCAAGTTCCGGTAACATCCTGCAGGGAAGTTGCCGATGCATTGCCATAATACATATAGATGACAGTATTGGCGGAAGATGACAAGCTGGGTATGTTAACCCATGCTACAAGGGTACCGGAAGCACTGGTGTAACTTTCTATTTCATGGGCAAGCCTTGTTGTGCCATCAGAAGCAATAAAAATGATGTCATCGGCATCTGTTTGAGCCTTAGCCTGAAGATTGGCATCTATCATGCTGATGAGCACAGGGAAATTGGTATGGGGCCCTGTACCCACTTTTGTGTAATCAATGGTGATTGCCTTGCGGTACATCCAATTGGATAGTGCCAGCACGGTGGTAGCCTGGCTGCCACTAAGCGCTAAACTTAATCCCCCTTCGGAAACTGCATATACTTTCCAGTAATAAGTAGTGCCTTCTGTTAATCCTGATTGCGCTGAAGAAGTGGCACCAGCTACCGTTTGGCTTGCAAAAGAATAAGTTACCGCGTCTGTGGATTTGTAAATAACAAAGCCACTTTCATTGGATGACAGGTCCGACCAATTAAGTGTCATGGATGAAGTGCCTACGCTTGAAAATGTCAAACTGCCTGGGGCAGTGGGTACGGGAGGGGTAAAAGCATAGGTTTTTCCTGAGGCAGGTTTGGAAGTTACACTTGCTTCGGTTGTTGAACTTGCACTGGTTCCTGCATTATTTACTGAAAGAAAATTGCCCGACCCTGTTGCTGTAGCGGTAATACCGATTGATGCGGTGGGCGTGGCAAGTGTGCCCGTTTCCGGTCTGTAAACAAATTCAACCTTGCCCGTGCCTTCGTAAAGCTTTACTTGGAATGAAATGGTATTTCCTGTTGCATTGTATTGCCATTGGGCATTCAGGTATTGAATGGCAAACACACGATTGGGCGCACTGCCCGTAAGTTTATAAGAAACATTGGTGGCAACCTGTACATCCAGGTCATCCCACAAGGGTGCAATTGTAGGCCGCAGTGCTGTTCCGCTGGTTAGGCTATTGGCATAAGCGGCATCTATTATGCTGGCACCCAGTGTAAGCCAGCCATTGGTGCTTGCGGATACCGTTGTGTAACGGGCGCCCATGTACCAGAAATCAAACCCTATGGGAATCGTATTGAAATATCCGTCATCTACGGTGCCCCCTGAAAGTGAAGGATTAGTGGGAGATGTCAAAGCAGTGAAAGTGCCGCTTGAAGCAGCAAATGTATAATTGGTTACTGTTTGGGCAGTTAGTTGGAGGTTTATGCAAACCAGTAGGAAAATAGTCAGTAGATTTTTATGCCTCAAAGTAGGTGTGTAAATATCTTTCATAGTTATTTTACTGGAGTTTTGGATTTGTACTTGCAATGAGTGAAACACGACGCTGTGGTGCCAGTATTTACGATGATGCTGTAAATGTGAAAGCGGATCGGTTCACCATATTAATGCAGGATGCTGAACTATAAAAAATGCTGTTATATTGATTCGTGTAAATATTGCTGGAGGCGTTACACTGTACATCATTGATGGTGCACTTGTAATTTCTTTGCTTGGCTGCGTAAGGCAATATGGCTGGAGGGCATACAATTCGGATTTTCATAAGTAATAGTTCTTGAGAAAGCTAATTGGGAATATTGGATGGATGCTGGATAAAGTAGAATAGCAAAACTGTAATTGGTGTAAGCTAATTGTTTTATAAGCACTTAGCAAAGGTATTTTGGTTATGACCATTGTATATAGTCAATACTGTACAAAAGACGTAGTCAGGAATATTGGGTATGTGGTCTAAACAACTACAAGAAGCTCCATAGCTTATAAAAATGGATTGGTATTGGAGATTAATGGAAGATAACGTGTATGGGCAAGCTTGTACTTTACACCATATTAAATCATGGAACTTGGACAATCGTAATGGTTTCGCCATCGCTTTCTGCTGGCGAAACGATAAGCTGAGGAAGCTGGATTTACGGGCTTGCTCCCTTCATACTTTGCAATACTTTATTATAAATTTCCCATCATTTCCGAGAATGCTTCATACGAGTGCAGCCTGGCAGCGTGATCATAAATATGCGAGGTTACCATCACTTCATCAATGCCCGTCTGCTCAACAAAATTCCTGAACCTGTGAGCAATCGTATCTGGCCCACCAATAAACGAATAGGTCAGCATCTGCTGCATGGCAGCCAGTTCAGCTTCACTGCATACAGCATGGATACTATCAACGGGAGGTTGCAATAACCGACGTTTTCCAGTGATAACCCCCACAAACAATTGCTGTACAGAGGTGGCCAGCCTCGCCGCCTCTTTATCCGTATCAGCCGATACCACGTTTACGCAGGCCATTACATAAGGCTTCTCCAAATGTGCGGATGGTTGGAAATGTTTCCGGTACAGGGCAATGGCTTCCAGGAAATAAGTAGGTGCAAAATGGCTTGCAAAAGCATAGGGCAGTCCCATGGCTGCGGCCACCCTTGCACTATCGGTACTGGAACCCAATATCCAGATAGGGATGTCCAGCCCCTCGCCCGGTATGGCCCGTAGGTTGCTATGGCAATTGTCTGCCGAGAAAAAGGTCTGCAGTTGCTGCACATCACGTGGGAAGTCATGTTCACTGCCGAAGTTCCGTCCCCTGATGGCCATGGCCGTCAATTGGTCCGTACCCGGTGCACGGCCTAGACCAAGGTCTATCCGGTTAGGGTATAAGGAAGCCAATGTGCCAAACTGCTCCGCCACAATCAGTGGAGCGTGATTTGGAAGCATGATACCTCCCGAGCCTACGCGTATGCTGGAAGTGCCAGCAGCAATATAGCCAATCAGCACAGCCGTGGCCGAACTGGCCACACTCGCCATATTGTGGTGCTCTGCAAGCCAGAAACGCTTGTAACCCCATTTTTCTGCATGTTGTGCCAATTGGAGGCTGTTATGGAAACTGTCCGCTGGTGTATGGCCCTCTATAACCGTAGCCAGGTCCAGTACCGAATAGGCAATGGCCGCTTTTGTTGTTTGCTGCATGTCGATAGTATTGTTTACTTGGAAGGGTAGGAAAACCCATACGCAAAGTTCACTCCATACAGTGATGCAGGATTTATGTTCTACGGAACATTATCGTTTACCTAATTGCCTAACTCTAGAAGGATAGTTTATAGCGGAAATATTGACTATGCTTTATACAATCATGGAAGCATAGCTACTTCAAATACCTGTCGAACCAATCAGCCATCTTTTCTTTTTCTGGCGACATATCGCTCCATCCATGTCCCTTTCCTTTTGCAATGATCAGGTCATTGGGTACTTTGGCTTCCTTCAATTTGGCAATGATGCTCTCTGATTGTTGCAGGGGTACCAACCTGTCGGCATCGCCATGGATAATGAGGGTAGGAGGGTCATCGGCGCTTACTGCATAGAGTGGGGATACCTGTTTGGCAATCACCATGGCCATGGAATCACTTACGGGTATATAGGTTTTGGTGGCAGGGTCCAGCACCTTGAAATCGAATGCCCCGGCCACACCAATGGAAGCCAGCATTTTCTTGTTCTGTGCAGCACCGAAATTGGTGGTGCCGAAATGCAGGAAATCCGTTGGCGGGAAGAAAACGCCCACGGCCTGTACCCTTGAGGAAACCTGGTCCACAGGGTCCCTGGAACTATCGTCCTTAACATCATCCGTTAAAGCAGCAAGCAAGGATAAATTGCCACCCGACGAATAGCCCGTGATGCCAATATGGTCAGCCTCAATGGCATATTCCTTGGCGTTGTAGCGGATGAAACGTATGGCCCTCTTTATATCACCCAGTTCATCAGGAATGGTATAACGTGGCTGCGAGCCATGGATTACCAGGAAAACGGTATAGCCACGTTTGGTATAGGTAACCGCAGCCTTTATACGGTTATCAATGCCTCTATAGGAGGAAATCCAGTTACCGCTCACCAGTTCCACAATGGCCCTACTATTGCTATTTGTTCTTGGTGAAACCTTGACCATCGTAAGCGCCATGCCATCCTTCCTGCCATAGATAATTTCCGTATGGGTATAACTGCTACTGTCCTGCGCAACTGCATGGATGGAAAGGAACACGCAAAGAAAATGGAGTAAATACTTCATCAAGATAATTTAGTGGGCTAATCTATTGTAAAATATTGACAGTTATCAAAGAACAAGCTGTTGCAATTAGGCATTTGCTGAACTTTCCCCATGTTGTAGATTGGCTGCATCATTGTCCTGAGAAACTGTCTAAAATCATTTCAATGGCTAATATGTGTTGCTTTTTGGCTGTCCCGCATACAATTGCGGGATTGGATTTTTCGCCTTAGGCGTTAGACTATGGCTGCAAAGCCGATGGCTATCGGCTCTGCCTTGTTTCGCTCAAAAATCATCAACATATTATTCCATCAAATAATCTTAGACAGTTTCTGAGAACAATTAAGCCACTGCATTGTTGCTTTTGCAGTAAATTGAGTGGGATGGAGAACTTTAAAATCGTCATATTCCTCATGGCCATCCTTATTGGCCTGTCTGCCATAGCACATAAATGGAAGCTGCCGCACCCTATTCTGCTGGTGGCAGCAGGGCTGGTCATTGGTTTCGTGCCCCAACTGCCCGACCTTGCACTTGATCCCAATGTCGTATTCGTGACGATATTGCCTCCCTTGCTCTATGATGCCGCTTCAAGAACATCCTGGCACGAGTTCAGAACGGCCATTAGGCCCATTTCAACATTGGCAGTATCCCTTGTTTTCTTCACTACCATGGCTGTAGCTGCCACTGCACATTTCCTTATTCCCGGTTTCACTTGGCCATTGGCTTTTGTGCTGGGTGCCGTTGTTTCGCCACCGGATGCGGTGGCAGCATCCGGTATCATCAAGGGACTTGGTCTCAGTAGGAAGACCATCACGATCATCGAAGGGGAGAGCCTGGTAAACGATGCCTCGGCACTGGTGGCCTACCGTTATGCTGTGCTGGCAGTTACCACCGGCAGTTTTGTTTGGTGGCATGCAGGGCTGCAGTTCCTGCTGGTGGCAGGTGTGGGCATCCTTATCGGTGTAACCATAGGCTATATGATGGCCTGGATCCATAAAATGATCGACAGCAATCCTATAGTGGAAACAGCACTTACTTTATTGGCGCCCTTCCTTGCCTATTTGGCGGCGGAGCACTTCCACATGTCTGGTGTGCTGTCGGTAGTGAGTGCAGGACTGGTTATGGCATGGAAGTCGCCCGAAACCTTTTCCTACCAAACCAGGATGCGTACCCGCGTGGTATGGGACACGCTCATATTCCTGCTGCACGGCTTTGTGTTCATACTCATTGGGCTGCAACTGCCCTTTGTGATCAAGGGTTTGGGCAACTATCCCTTCTGGGAAATATTCAGCGATGGGCTGCTGGTAAGCCTTGTGACCATTGTGGTGCGGATTATCTGGGTACTGGGCGGTGCCTACATACAGGGCAGGCTGGATAGGCACCATCAAAAAAGGCAGCCGCAAAGCACTGAAACGGTTGTGAATGACCAAACCTGGAAAAATGTGCTGGTAGTGGCATGGACAGGAACACGTGGCGTTATCTCACTGGCAACGGCATTGGCACTGCCCCTGCTGCTGGACGATGGCAGCCTCTTCCCCAAAAGGCATTCCATCATCTTCCTTTCCTTTGTGGTAATCTTTATTACACTGGTCGTACAGGGGCTCTCACTTCCCCTGCTTATACGCCTATTGAAGATAGACCCGCAAGACAATACGGAGGAGGAACATAAGGAACTGCAACTTTACATGGCCAATAATACCCTTCATTTTATGGAGAATGATTTTCCACTGCCGCTGGCAGCAGAGCAGAAGGAGAAAATTACGGAGAAATACCACTTGCAGGTGCAGCAACTTACTAAGGCCATCAAAAGAAAGAAAAGATTACGCATGAACAGTTCCTTAGCTAAAGAACTCCAGCCGGATCCCCTGCTAGATGCAAGGCAGGAGATTACCAAGTTCCAGCGTCAATTGCTTATCAAGGCCCATAAAGAGGGTGAATTTAGTGATGCGGCCATACGCAAGGTGGAGCGTGAACTGGATGTGGACGAAATGAAACTGGACCTGCAGTTGCCAAAAGAACCTACGCAGTTATAGATGCTGTTTAAATTGATTGATTTCCCCTTTCCATTTTGATGTTATCCTATTTATTTCAGCCCCTTCCTTTATGGCGGCATAAAAAATCAATTCCATTTTGTGTCAACTTTTTTGTGTCAAATTTAATTTGACACAAAAAAGTTGACACATTTTACGGCTAGTTGTTTTTTTGCATGGAGATTGGGTAACCTTATCCATTGTAACCTGTGGTTGCGGTGCAAATGGAATCAGTGGTAGGGTACAACAAACAAAAATCCCCCGGATAACCGGGGGATGTACTGGTAAAAGTGACCTGGATTGGATTCGAACCAATGGCCTACTGCTTAGAAGGCAGTTGCTCTATCCAGCTGAGCTACCAAGTCATCCGCTTTTTGCAGGCGGCAAAGTAAACGAAAAAAAGCTAGCAAAACAAACCTCTTTCCCTGCTTTTCCATATGGGCTTCTGCTTAAAACAATTACTTTGCAGCACTTAAAAAATGCCTGCCTTTCATGAGTGAACATAGTTTGACCTTAAACGACCAATGGCTTTCTTTTGATGATGTAAAGCGCTTTGTACAAGAAACCTTGCAAATAACTGTTTCGGCAGAAGCAGCAGCTTTGGTAACCAAGTGCCGTGCCTATCTGGACCGGAAACTGGAAGCTGATGAAGCTGTTTACTACGGTATCAATACCGGGTTTGGTTTCTTGCAGAATGTGCAGATAGACAAGCACCAGATTGAACAACTACAGTATAATCTGCTTATGAGCCATGCTTGCGGCCTTGGAGAAGAAGTGCCGCAGGAAATAGTGCGGCTCATGCTCATGCTCAAAATCAAGAGCCTGAGCTTTGGTCATAGCGGTGTGCAGATGGACACTGTAAATGGCCTGTTGAAAATGTGCAACGAAAATGTACTGCCCATTGTTTATACCCAAGGTTCATTGGGGGCAAGTGGCGATCTTGCCCCGCTTTCCCATTTGAGCCTGCCGTTGATTGGCTTGGGTGAAGTGAACTACCAAGGTAGGAAGCATAAAGTAGGGGAACTGTTCAATCAGTTGAGCTGGCAGCCAGTCAAGCTACAGAGCAAGGAGGGGCTGGCACTGATCAACGGTACACAGTTCATGGCTGCGTATGGCCTGTACTGTCTGCAGAAAACTGAACAGTTATTGAAGATGGCGGATGCCATTGCAGCCGTTAGCTTTGATGCCTTTGACTGTGTGGGCGAGCCCTTGCATGAAGCCATCCACAGGATACGGGCCCACAAGGGACAAATTGAAACGGCTGCCATATTGCGCAGCCATTTGCAGGGCAGCAGTATTGCCGCACAAAAAAAACAGCAGGTACAGGACCCTTATAGCTTCAGGTGCATACCCCAGGTACATGGTGCCAGCAAGGATGTGTTCAATAATGTGCTCCATGTTTTCTTGACCGAAATCAATTCGGTAACCGACAATCCCAATATCTTTCCCGACGAGGACCTGATTGTAAGCGGGGGCAATTTCCATGGGCAACCACTGGCACTGCATCTGGATTTCCTGGCCATTGCGATGAGTGAAATTGCCAATATCAGCGAACGCAGGACCTATCAATTAATCAGTGGCCAACGTGGGTTGCCATTGTTCCTGGTGAAGGAAGCAGGGCTGAACAGCGGTTTCATGATTCCGCAGTACACTGCTGCTGGTATCGTGAGTGAGAACAAGCAGCTCTGCACACCTGCAAGTGTGGACAGCATTTCGTCCAGCAACAATCAGGAAGATCATGTAAGCATGGGTGCCAATGCCGCTACCAAATGCCTCCGCGTGATCAACAATGTGGAGAAAGTGCTGGCCATAGAACTGCTGACCGCAGCACAGGCACTCGATTTCAGGAGACCATTGCGGAGTGCCGATTTTGTGGAAGAACTGGTAACTGCTTTCAGGAAAGAAGTGAGCTTTAATGATGTGGACAGGGTACTGCATAATGATATGGTAAAGGCCATTGAATTTGTGGCGAATTACCGTTGTTAGGAGGGTACAAGGTTGAGCCCTTTGAAATCTTGCTACAATCAACTCAACCTGACAAGCATTCCCGCATACTGCTCAACAGACCAACATTATTCTTAACCCTCATACAGCTATTTTATGGCAACTCCTGTTTCCTCCAAACTGAAAATCAAGGAAGGGTTTACATTGCTTGTGCTGAACAAGCCGGATGATTTTGAAAACAGCATGGACCCCCTGCCTGCCAATGTATCCATCGTTCCCAAAGGAAAGAAATACGATCAGGTCCATTGGTTTGTGAACAACAGGAAGCAGATGGAAAAACAACTGGACAATGTGCTGTCCTTGCTTAAGGAAGGCATTGTTTGCTGGACCTACTACCCTAAAGGAACATCGAAACTCCAAACTGATTTAACTAGGGACAGGGGATGGGAAGAGCTCCTGAAGCATGATGAACTGCACTGGATAAGCCTGGTATCTTTTGACGGAACATGGAGCACATTTGGTTTCCGCCTGAAAACGGGTGTAGATATACAAAAGGAAAGCAGGCCAAGGGAACGGCCCATCTTTGACTATATAGATGCTGCCACCAAAACCGTGAGGCTACCGGAAGATTTGGAAACTGCCTTCAACAAGAACAGTACAGCAGCAGTATTTTTCAACTCGCTCTCATTTACCAACCGCAAGGAATATGTGGAATGGATTGTTTCTGCCAAACGTCCGGAAACAAGGACCGAGCGCATCCAGAAAACAGTGGAAAAACTGGAAGCCGGTTGGAAGAACCCAACAACAAGTAAATAATTGTAAGTCAGGGCTTAAAAGTACGTTGAGATACCAAAACTGAAACCAGCCGTATTTACAGGAATATTGCCCAGTAAATCCCTTTGCTTCTGTATGCGGTAATTCAAACGGAAAACGGTTTGAGCAGTTGGCCTGAAACTTATAGCAGGCATCATGCTCCAAAGGTCATCTGCAATATTGCCACCAGTTTGTTTGAACTTTCCCACGTTCCAATCTACATATTCCAAACGGCAAGCAACATTGAGCACTGCGTTTTCCCAACCCAATATTTTTTTCTTCAAAACAGGTTGCACAATATCCATAAAGCCACCTTGTTGTTTATTGCCGAATTGTTGGGTATAGGTTTCGGGCACATCCACAAATACCCAGGCCCATTCACCAATAAAAGTGGTGCCTGTTTTTTTGATGCTGCTGTTGAAATCAACAGCTAATACATCGCACCTTCTTTTTTTATCCAATATCAAACCATCCTCCTGCCATTTATTGTAAATGCCACCCATATAGGATAAACCAATTTCACCAATCTTGGTGTTTTTAATGGCAATCTTGGTAGTTAACAAAGGTTCACCACTGGCACTTTCTTCAAATCTTTCAGCATCTGCCTTTGCAGCAGGCAAAAATGTTCTGTTCTCCTTGTTTTCAATAATGGAATTGTTGAAGCCTCCAGTTAAGTACAATTCATAACCAAACATCCAATTTTTAGTATAATATTTTCCATAGAGACCAAAGCCTGCATTGCTCCAAGTAGCAGGTAACATCTGTGTAGCAGAGATTGGCCTATCCGTAAACTCCCATTTAGGTCCGTCATGGTTTTGATTGAATGCACCAATAGGGTTCACAATCATGCCGCCCCTCAAGTTAAGCAGTGGGTGGAACTCAACATCCACTGCGGCATACTCCACAGCAATTTCTTTCTCGGCAGGTTCAAATTCTATTTCACTTAGGAACTTTATCCGTTTGGAAATACTTGATGCAACAAATAAACTGAGCCTCCTGAACTGGAACTGGTGACCTTCAGAAATGCCATCTGTTCCCAAGTGTTGCCAATTGGCTTCCGCATAACCGCCCAACGAAACAGGTAATTTGCCAGCTTGCAAAGCAGGCCTATTATAAATGGCATCCATGTTCAAGGATGGCTTTGATGTGTCTTTGGGAACACGCCTTAAAAGACTTGGGTCAATCTGTGCCTTTGCAGGAAAATAGGTTATTGCAAATACTGCAATGACAAAATAGGTCCATTTCATTTCAATGATATTTTTAGTTGGTTGCCTTCAATGGTTATTGGAAAGGTCCTGAGCGGGTCACTGGCTGGACCATTCTCCACTTTTCCTTGATTGTTGAATTCACTGCCATGTGCGGGACATTGAAGCTTGTCTCCAAACACCTGCAGTTCTGTTCCTTGATGGGTGCATTTCATCAACAATGCTTTATAAGTGTTTTCGTCAAAACGGTAAACACAAATGGGGTGCTGCAATATTTCATTTTGTACAACAAGGTATTTCTTGAACTCCTTTTTGCTGCTTTTCTTTATTTCAAAATCACTTAGCAGTACAATCATATCAGTATCTTTTATGGCTGCGGTTATAATTTTTGTTGAACCACAACTCTCCAAAAGCGACAGCAGTAACCCGCCACCCAAACAACTGATACAACTTGATGAAATAAACTTTCTCCTGTCCATTTACTATAAACTGTTTAAGAATGAAATGAGTTGCTGCTTTTCTGTTTGGCTCAATGCATTGAAATTGTTTTTTGCATTGGTGGCTTCACCTCCATGAAATTGAATGGCTTCTTCTATGCTTCTTGCCCTACCATCATGCAATAAAAAGAACTGGCCTCCCTGTGAACTGGGTGCAAGCCCCAATCCCCACAATGGTGCCGTTCTCCATGCACTTGTTTTGGCTGTGCCTTCCGTGTAGCCATCGTCCAAACCTGGCCCCATATCATGTACCAACAAATCGGTATAAGGTGCAAATGTTTGATAGCTCAAAGCATTGATAGGGGAGAACCCCGTTTTCAGTTCGGGTTTATGGCAACCCGAACAATTGATGTTGATGAAAAGTTGCTTGCCTGCAACAATATCCGCACCGTTCTGGTTTCGCTGAATGGGCGCCTTTAATGTTTGTAAGTAGAATACGACATTGTTGATTTTAGTGGTGGATATTTCAGGGTCGATATCCAGGCCTGAATAAACATCCTTAGGTGCATAGGATGATGTGATACCGATGTCCTGGTTATAGGCATTCACTGTTTGGTGCAACAGGTTGTAAGCGCCAGCTTTCCTTCCAAAACGGCAGATATACTTTCCATTTCTTGTTGCAGCATTGGCATTGGGCGTAATGTAAGAAGGAATATTGTTCCAGTTGGGAACACCCTTTATACCATCGTTGTTTAGGTCGTTGGGGTCGCTCATGGCCAATATATCAGCATCGGAAACCAGTTCCAAGAATCCGAGACCAGTATTGCCTGGTGGCAGGAATTTGGATGAGGTTGCACCTGCAGGAACCTGCTCGGGTGTAAAGCCAGGCAAGGCCCTGTCCTGCAATTGTGGCCCTCCTTGATTCAGGAAATGGTTGCCTGTACTATCAATTTGCCCAAACCTTGTTAATGTGCTGAACGGATGTCCCATGCCGTCCCCTGCATGGCAACTACCACAGCTTGTGGCCACAAAGATGGATCCAAGGCCTGTTTCCCTTGTGAATATTTCATTGGTAAAAGCGGCATCGCCAAGGCTATGTTCTGCGGTTTGCGCATAGGTTAAACCATCAACGGTCCCATCAAGGACTTGGTCACCAGTTGGGGCAGATGGCTCCAGTTTTGAACACGCTACCATGAAACCTGCTACTGCAACGATGAACGCGATGATGAGGGAAGTTTTTTTCATTCAGCTAAATATAATTTTAAGGTGGTAAAAATATAAAGTTTAGACTAATCTAAAAATATATTTTTAGTGGTTGAATTTTAAGTCTTGGATAATAGCTTTTTGTATAAGGATACCCTTCGACTACCGCCAAGGATAAACTTGCCATAGAAGTTCCGCAAAGCATCTACCTGCGTGGGCAAAAAAAAGCAGTGTAAGAAATTACACTGCTTTTGAAATAAAATAGAGACCTTTTAACTAGACAGCACCCATTTTCTTCAATAGTTTCATGTTGCTGCGTTTGTGCATGAACTTATAAACCCCAGCATATAAAATGGGCAGGATCAATAATGTGAGGAAGGTGGATGTGACCAAGCCCCCGATTACCACTGTGGCCAACGGCCTTTGTGATTCACTGCCAATGCCTGTGCTGATAGCTGCTGGCAACAAACCGATGGCTGCCATTAATGCCGTCATCACCACTGGGCGGACACGTGAGATGACACCTTGCATCAATGCTTCATTGAGGTGCATTTTTGCTTCGAGGTTTTTCCTGAAAACACTGATGAGGATTACCCCATTCTGGATACAGATACCAAACAGCGCAATGAAACCAATGCCGGCACTGATACTGAAATTCATGCCACGTAAATGAAGGGCCAGTATGCCGCCAATCAAGGCAAAGGGTACGTTGAGAATGGTAAGCACCGCATCTTTCACGTTGCCAAATGCCATGAAGAGAATGAGGAAGATAGCCAGCAAACATAATGGCACCACTTCGCCCAGACGTTTGGTGGCACGTGTCTGGTTCTCGAACTCGCCGTTCCAGCTTGTTTCATAACCGGCAGGAAATTTCACTGCTGTATTTACTTTTTGTTGTGCTTCAGCAATGGTGCTTCCTAGGTCGCGGTCACGAACAGAAAACTTCACCGCAATGTAACGGCTGTTATTGTCCCGGTAAATAAATGCAGGACCGGTCAATGTCCTAATGGTGGCTATTTCACTGATGGGAATTTTTGTTCCATCCTGTGAAGGCACCATTAGGCGGTTTATTTTCTCTTCTGTATCACGGAAATCCTTTTGGTAACGTATCCGTATATCAAATCTCCTTTCACCTTGGTACAACTGGGTTGCAGCCTTTCCTCCAATGGCCATTTCAATAACACTTTGTGCATCGGCCGTACTTATACCGTATAAGGCCATTTTCTGTTGATCAAGGTCTATATGGAACTCGGGCTGGCCAAGGTTCCTGAGTACACCCAGGTCCTCAATGCCCTTTACATCTTTTAAGGATTCCTTTACTTTATCTGCCAATGAATCCAATGTTTGGAAATCGGGACCAAAAATCTTCACGGCCATGGCTGCATTAACACCAGCCACCGCTTCTTCCACGTTATCGCGGATAGGCTGCGAATAGTTGTAGGTAACACCGGGAATTTTCTTCAACTGTGCATCCATGCTGTCAATCAAGCCATCTTCTGTAATGCCTTTGCGCCATTCAGTTTTGGGTTTCAGGTCAACCTGTATCTGCACATTGAAGAATCCCTTGGGGTCCGTGCCATCATTGGTCCTTCCCATTTGCGATAAGGTCTGTTTCACTTCTGGGAATTCATGCAGTATCTGGATCATCTTGTCGGAAATCACTTTTGCCTGGGGCAAGCTTGCACTCATGGGCAGTTCACTTTCTACCCATAAAGCACCTTCGTCCAGTTCAGGCAGGAATTCCGTACCCAGGAACTTGGCCGAGAAAAAAGTAACTGCCATGAATGCAATGGCAACCGTTAAACTGGCTATGGGAAACTTGTAGGTGAAGCTGAACAGTTTGGTAATGCCCTTCTCGAAGAAGATAACAATGGGATTATGTTTTTCCCGCACGTTCTTCCTCAATAAGATACTCGATAAAGCAGGCACCAGTGTCAACGTAAACAATAAGGCCCCCAATAGGGCAAAGCCCAATGTGTAGGCCAGGGGGGAGAACATTTTACCTTCCACTTTCTGGAAGGCAAAAATGGGTATCAAGCAAGTAAGGATGATGACCTTGGAAAAGAAAATAGCTTTTCCCATCTCAGTTCCTACCTGTTTGAAAAGGCCCAGCTTTGCCAGCTTGTTGTACCTGTCCATACCCACTTCCTTTGCCCGGTGGTCAAGTGCCACAAACAGCCCTTCCACCATTACCACGGCCCCATCTATGATGATGCCGAAGTCAACAGCACCCATGCTCAATAAATTGGCCGTCATGCCTTTTATTCTCATGCACATGAATGCAAACAACAAGGATAAGGGGATGATGATACTTACCGTAACCGTTGTTCTCCAATCGGCCATGAACAGGAAAACAATGACCGTTACCAAAATGATCCCTTCCAATAAGTTATGGATCACTGTTTCCGTACAAACAGACATAAGGTCACTTCTATCATAAAAAGTATCGATTTTCACATCATGCTGCTTCAGTACCTTCTCGTTCAGGTATTTTACCTTGTCCTCCACTTTTTGCAGCACTTCGCTTGGGTTCTCGCCCTTGCGCATCACCACGATACCCTCAATCACATCATCGTTATGGTAGTTCTTCGAGTCCCTTGAAACCCAGCCCAGCCTTGGCTTCCCGGTTTCCTTCACTTCTGCCACATTGCGTACAAGTATGGGTACCCCATTTATTTTTGTAACGATCACATCCTTCACTTCATCAATATTGTCCAGCAAACCAATGCCCCTCACTACATAGGCCTGGCCATTCTTCTCAATCACATCGCCTCCTACATTGATATTGCTTTTGGCCACGGCATTATATACATCCAATGACGATAATCCATACTTCATCAGGTATTCCGGATTCACACTTATTTCGTAACTTTTCTCCTCACCGCCAAAACTGTTCACGTCTGCAACGCCCGGAATTGATTTGAACTGCCTGTCCAGTACCCATTGCTGGATGGTGTTCAGCTCACGGATATCTTTCGTCCTGCTCTTCAATGTGTAACGGTAGATTTCACCTGTTGGCCCATAAGGTGGCTGCACATCAGGTTTCACGCCATCCGGTAGGTCTGCACTGCTCAACCTGCTCATCACTTGCTGGCGGGCAAAGGCATCATCCACATCATCTTCAAAAATGATCCTGATATAACTCAGGCCAAATGCGGATGTGGAACGGAGGTTCACTTTCTTCTGCACGCTGTTCAGCACTGTTTCCAGGGGAATGGAAATGAACTTTTCCACCTCCTCGGCACTGCGCCCCTGCCACTGGGCAATGATGATGATCTGCGTATTGGTAACATCGGGGAATGTTTCAATGGGCGTGTTCTTGTAACTAACAAAACCGATTACTGCCATCACAGCGGTCAAAAAGAAAACCAGGCTCCTGTGACGGAGTGAAAAGTGGATGATATTTTTTATCAGCTTAACCATAATGGTATAATTAGATGGTGATAGGATTTTGTACTAAGCAAATGGAACAACCAGTAAACTTCATTTCGCATCTGGGCAACAGTTTTATGCTTTATTGCTGTTAAGCGAATGAGAATGTCAGGTTGGGCCTGTCGAAACCCTTTGAACGGAACAATATTTTGTGAAGCGCCTCCGACAGGCTTGCCTACTGGTAGGTAGGCTCAGGTTGACATGCTACTGGTTGTCCGTAAACTCATCATAAATGAGCAGGGCTCCTTTGGTAATGATTTTATCGCCTACCTGCAACCCACTGTTGATATAGGTCTTGTCGCCCACTGTTTTCAGGATATTTATTTCCACCACTTTTAAATCACAGTTGTTCCTGTAAAGGATGGCATAGGTTTTACCACTCTCTTCCACCACAGCCACTTTAGGAATGGCAATGGCCTTTGTGTTCTGTTTGTTGTTCACGATAACCTTGGTAAACATTTCAGGTTTGAGTATCATGCCCGGGTTCTCCAAACGGATACGCACTTTTAAGGCCTTGTTGGTAGGGTCGAGCACTTCACTGATATTTTCAATGGTACCCTTGAATTCCTTATCGGGGTAGGCCAGTGTGGTTACCTTAACACCATAACCCTGTTTTACTTTCGGGATATCTGCTTCAAATACATTGGCCAGTATCCAAACATTCTTCAGGTCGGAAATGGTGAACAGGTAGTCGCCCATATCCGGACGGATGAAGTTGCCTGCATTCACTTTCTTCTCCACAATATAACCGCTGATGGGAGCAGTAAGGTAATAAGTGCCGCCAGCAGTAGTCTTGCTGCCACCATTAATATTGAGCATGGCCTCAATCTTATGTTTGGCTGCTTTGGCCTTTTCATAGTTCTGCTTGGCTTCCGTTAGTTCACGCTCGCTGGCAATGCCACTTTTATACAGGCTTTCCTGTGTTTCCATTTGGCGCTTGGTAATGGCCAGGTCTGCATCTGCGGTACTCATATCGGCATAGCTGCCAGCTACTTCCGCGCTTTTTACCACGGCCAGTACCTGTCCAGCTTCCACCTTGTCTCCAAGGCTCACTTTGGATTCAATCACTTGGCCACTTCCTCTGGGAAATACTTTGTTTACCTTGTTCTCATCAAAACTTACTTCGCCGCTCAATTGAATTTCATCTTCGATGTCAGTTAGCTTAACGGAGTCTATGGACATCATTTTCTGGGCAGTGTCACTTAGGCAAAAACCTTTTTTTTCTTCCTTCACTTCCACATGTTCCTTGCAGCTTGTTGCTACAAGAACAGTCAAAGCAATCAATGCGAATGGTAATATCTTCTTCATGGGTAATGGTTTAAATGTTCTTGATAATGTCTGTTCCTGCATAATAGTTTACTTCCTCCTTTGCCAACTGGAGGTTCAATTGCTGCTGTACCTGCCGTAGCTGTGCGTCCTTGTATGCATCAAAGAAGTCAAGGAATTCCAATAGGTTCAGTTGTTTTTGCTGGTAGCTCTGCAAAATGTTCTGGAACATGTTCTTGTACTTTGTATAGAATTCCTTCTGTGAAGCATTGTTCTGCTGCAAGGAGAGCAGTAGTTTGTTATAGGCTGTACCAATATTATTGCCCAGTTCGGTTTCTGCGCTTTGGGTAATGGCTTCCTGCTGCTTCACTGCGAACCCGGCGGATTTGATATTGCCCTGGTTCTTATTGAATAGCGGCAAAGGCAATGACACGCTCAAGCCAACATAATGGGGGGCGTAGTTACTGTTATGGTCATACTCCGGACCAACAGTTAAATCCGGTGAGCGCAATGATTTCTGGTAGGCCAGGTTCTGCTGCTGGTAAACAATCTGGGCCAATTGCAATTGATAATAGGCATTGTTGGCCTTGGCCGCATCAATCAGTTCCTTGTTGCTGGATGAGGTGAAGGCCAATGTGCCAAAACCATCAGCAGGGTAGAGGAAGCTGGTATCCCTTATCTGCAATAAGGTCTTCAGGTCATTCTGTGTATCGGCAATGGACTTCTGCAATTCCACTAGGTCCTGCTGCAACGAAATCACAATTGCCTGGATGCGCAAGAACTCTTTCTCTGCAATATTGCCTGCCTTCAATTGTGCCTCCTGTGCATTGAGCAAATGGTTCATTTCTGCCAGTTCGCTTCCTGCAATCCTCCGGTTTTCTAGCTGCTGTATGAGGTTGAAATAATCCTGCCTTATTTGGTAGCGCAGGTTCCGCAGTACATCATTTAATTGGAGCTCGCTGAGCTTTGCATTGGTGGTGGCAAGGTCTATTAATTTATGGCGCTTGCCTGCCGTTTTGATCAATTGTTGTACCTGTATGAAAATCTGACCTGTAGGCAGCCCTGTTGTTTTATCTTTCCCATGCTCGAAGAACTTACCGTTAGCATAGATGTTCTGGTCGGTAACCAGTACAGGGTTGTCCCAAAGTTTTGCCTGTTCTATCAGGGCCTTGTTGGCATCCACATTGTAGTGGGCAGCTAGGATAAAGAGGTTGCTGTCAAGGAAACGTTTCTCCGTTTCCTTTAAGGATAGCCTTAGCGTATCGCTTTGGGCATTGGTGGTTGAATACAAAACCATCAGTACGCCCAAGCAGCTAAGCTTGAATGAAAATAACTTCATGCCTTAGAATTTAAGTTAATAGAGATGTAAACTGCTCCTATGGAACAGCGTTTGGAAGCTGGCAAGCTTTGTTAGGCAATAGCCTTGGGGGGAGGGGGATTGATTTCCTTGCAGAAAAGGTAATTGTAGCTGATGATAAACTCGTTGGTGAGTTCGGAACAATTAAGTGGCCTGTGGATATGGATAACTGAAACGGTGGGGATGAAATACTTTACCTGGAAATCCTTGTGCGTGTGCGATTCCTTGCTGTTGTTATGTGTTTCGGTGTCGGTATCAATATTTTTATGTTCGATGTTCTCTATGATGAACTCAACGAAGGAATCTGTTTCATCCATCCCTGAAGAACTGGTACCTGCGGAGATGATACTAACAAAATCACCATTATAGATACTCATATTGAGTACCTGTATGGCCACGATAATGGCAAAGAACCTTGCTATGTAAAGCCTCGATTTCATTTAGTATGCAAGATTAATTCATCGTAACCGCTTTGCAGTTAAGAAATTGTTATGATGCAAAGGTTTTAATGCGCATTTAATAAAAAGATTGCATTTAATGCTATGTGTCATGCTACGGGGTTGCTGTTCGGCTCATGGAATGGGTGCGCTACAAATTTATAGTGTAGACCAATATTCAGCAAAATGATGTAGCGTATCAATTTAATTCTTCCACAAGGTTGGGCCTGTATGCCAACAAAGGCAGGCTCAATCTAATCGTATTTAACAATGGGTTACTATCATCAAAAAGCCCCGTAGTTTTTTGCTACAGGGCTTTTTGGTAAGTATGCATTTATGAATTGGGATTATGCTTTTGTTTCAGCAGCATGGTTGCCCAAGGTTTTTTTCTTTCCGAAATCAACCAGGATAGGTGCTGCTACAAAGATGGATGAGTAGGTACCAGTGAACACACCAATCAACATGGCGAATGCAAAGCCCCTTGTTACTTCACCACCAAAGATGAACAGGATCAAGATGGTCAGGAACACGGTTAACGAGGTCATGATGGTACGGCTCAGGGTCTGGTTGATTGCCGTGTTGATCACTTGCTCCTTTGACATGGTTGGGTAAAGCCTGCTGTCCTCACGGATCCTATCATACACAATTACGGTATCGTTCATGGAGAAACCAATTACCGTAAGCACGGCAGCAATAAAGTGCTGGTCTATTTCCAATGGGAACGGAACCACCTTTCTCAAGAAAGAGAATACCGCCAACGTTACCAAAACGTCGTGCAACAAGGCTACAATAGTACCCACTGAGTATCTCCAGTCGCGGAAACGGATGAAGATATAGAAGCAGATAATAATGATGGCTATGATACCTGCCTTGATGGCCCCTGATTTCAGTTCCTTGGAAATGGTCGGTAACACTGTTTGTGATGCCTGTTTGTATTTGCTGGTGAACTCAGCATAAGTGAGACCTGCTGGCAAATGGTTCTTCAAGCCTACAAAAAGGGTCTGTAGAACGGCAGAATCAACTTGCTTGCCTACTTCATGTATTTTGTAGGAAGTAGTAATATCCAATTGGTTGGCACCACCCACTGTTTTCACAATGGGGGCTTCATTGTCAAATACTTTCTTGAGGTCCTCACGGATCACTTCAGTAGTAACAGGGCTATCGAATTTAACTGTGTAGCTACGTCCCCCAGCAAATTCAACCCCTTCATCAAAGCCATTGAATATGGAGCCAACGCCCAATAGTAATACGATTACTGAAATACCGTAAGCGTATTTCCTGTATTCAATGAACTTGAAAGAAGCATGCTTGAAAATCTTGCGGGAAAGACCTGTAAAGTATTCAAAATGCCTAGCTTTTTCTTTCTTGCCAGCATACATATCGGTAATCAATCTGGATACCAGGATACCGCAGAACAGGCTCAATGCAATACCGATCATTTGGGTGGTTGCAAAGCCCAGTACGGGGCCTAGACCAAAGTAGAACAGGATAGCTGCTGTGAGGAAAGAGGTAACGTGGGCATCGAGAATTGGTGCCAATGAACGCTTGTAACCATCGTTAACGGCAGAAGTATAGCTCTTGCCCTTAGTCAATTCTTCCTTGATACGCTCAAAGATGATTACGTTGGTATCCACCGCTAGGCCAATGGTGAGTACCAGACCTGCAATACCTGCAGAGGTCAGAGAGAAGCCACCCGGCAAACTTGCGAGAATACCAAGGGTGAACAATATGTTCAATATCAATGCTATGTTGGCTACCCAACCTGCTGTGTTGTAGTACACCAGCATCAATATGAAGATTACCACAAATGAAATAATGAAAGCCATGGCACCACCATGGATAGCAGCAGCACCCAAGGTTGGTCCTACTACTTGTTCCTGTACAATTTTTGCAGGGGCAGGTAGTTTACCTGTCTGCAATATTTCTGACAGGTCCTGTGCTTCCTTCACGGTATAGCTACCTGAAATCTGCGAGTTACCTGTTAGGATGGGTTCATTTACATTGGGAGCAGAGTACACAAAATTGTCCAATACCACAGCTATTGGTTTGTCCACATTCTTGCTGGTCAAATCACCCCAGAGCTTTGTTCCTTCCTTATCCATGTTCATTTGGATAACCACCTTGCTGCCATCATAGTTCTGCTTTGCTTCGGCTACGTGTTCGCCTTCCAACTTGGCATCACCGTTGTCCAAAGTTTTAATGGCATAGATGTTCAGTTTGGTATTGGACGTTTTGCCCTTAACATCTTCGGCCTTGCCATACATGAAAACAAGATTGGATGGGAATTTGTTCTTAACAATATCCATTGCCAGGTACTGGTTCAATAAGCCAGTATCCTTTGTTTGCACATACGCAAGGGCTGCTTGGTAAATTACCTTGTTGTTGGCTTCCCTACGTGGTTGGTGGCTTCCATCAGTGGAGAATAAGCTGGTAATTGGTTTGGAATGTATTTTTGATTGGCCAGTAGTGTCCGGGCCTTTAGTGCCAGCACCTACGGTGGAAATCTTTTGTGTCTGGGTGCTATCAAAGCTCTTAGCAGTTGCGCTTACTTTTGGAGAATCTATGATTGCCTTTGCAGCGCTTGTGTCCTTTACTTTGGTACCGTTCAAATAGTCCTGCAAAACCTTGTCAGCATCTTCCAAACCTTTTCCAAGTTCTTGGCTTTCGGCAGTATATACTTCAAAGAACTGCAGGTTGGCTGTTGATTGAAGGTACTTCCTTACCCTGTCTGGGTTGGTGACACCGGCCAGCTCAATGGTGATGATCCCTTTTGCAGGATTGGCATTGATATTAGGTGATGATACGCCAAACTTGTCAATCCTCGTTCTAAGTATCCTGAAGGTATTGTCAAATGCTACCTTGGCCTGATCGCTTAAATAGCTACGTACCTTATCATCGCTATCATTGAATTTTATTTGCGAACTGCTCTTTGAAGCAAAGAATGGTGCAAGGTTACCTGTAGGGTTGATTAACTTGTACTGTTCAAAGAACAAGGTTACCAAGTCGCTACCGCTGTTTGCTTTCAACCTAACTGCTTCGGAAAGGGCCTTGTTGAAAGCGGGGTCTTTTGTTTTGTTGGCCAATGACTTGATCAGCTCATCCAGTCCCACTTCCATGGTAACGCTCATGCCACCTTGCAGGTCCAGGCCAAGCATCAGTTCCTTGTCCTTTGCACTTTGGTAAGTGGTCATGCCAAACAGGCCAATATTGGAATCCTTGGTACTGTCCAGTAAGCGCTGCAATCTTGTTTTTTTGAGATCCTTGTAGGTTTCTGATTGTGGATCCAGACCGGGATTGGTCTGTTTTACCCAAGTGTCGGCCTTGGCTTCCATTTCATTTTCATGGCTGTGTACAAACCAGGTGAAAGACAATTGGTACAAGCAAATTAAGATAAGTGCAATCGCAAAAAATCTAACTAAACCTTTCAGTTGCATATTAGTAACGGTTTTACTATTTTTTAAGAGTGGGCAAAGATAGGGGAATGGGCATGATAAAATCACCAAAAAAACAAGCCGGGATTTAGGGTCCCGGCCGTTGCATAAGCTATTGGTTTGGCTATTATTGCACGTCTACCAGTGTGACGTCGAAGTACAAAGGTGCATTGCTGGGGATTGGTCCCTGCCCATTGCAACTGTAAGCTAAGTAGGATGGAATGACCATTTTGATGCTGCCGCCTTTCTTGATAAGGGGTATGGCTATCTTCCAGCCCTCAATGAGGCCGCTTAGTACCCAGCCAGTGGCCCCAGGGTTGCTCTGGCTGTCAAAAACGGTCCCGTCGAGCAGTTTACCCGTATAATAAATGTATATCTTGGAAGAAGTGGTAGGGGTAACACCTGTTCCGGGATTGGTTATTTGGTACAGAATGCCCGAACTGTGTTCTGTGTAGGTAATACCGGAATTGTTGCAGAATGAAACCATGGCCGGCTTCTCAACCGATGCATCCTGTGGGGTGCATCCCTTATCGCCCTTTATACAGCCGCTGATCAATGTGGAGGAAACCAAGATAATGAATAAAATTCTTCTCATTCTTTACTGTTCGTTTGAATTTAATGACCAATTTATGGAACTTGTTGCTGCACAGTGCTTTGTGTTTTTTCCTGCTTTTTCTTTTTTTCCATCAGCTCCAGGTATTGCTGTTCCATCATTTCCCATTTGTAATTGCGATAAAAATAGGCCATGAAAACCGCAATAGCAATAATGATGACCGTAAAAATAAGGGGACTGAGCTTTGTGTTGGCTATCATGTTTGCCCGTTGGTACCAACCCGCCATGATCAGGAAAATGGTGGCTGCGCCAATGCTCAAGCCTATGGACAGCCCAATAACAAACTGCCTGCTGTTCTTTTTCTGCTTGTCCCGATTGGCTTCCCAATAACTGATATAGGCTATTTCTTTTTCACTCAGCATACATGCAAATGTAGCAGCACAGTTTGATTGATTGCTTGTCTTGCTACTATAACCATAAAAAAATTTTCATGGGTTGCCAAAGGAAGCTACTTTCGCGGGCAATTGAATGCCTCGTGAATTAAAAATTATTGGTAGATGCTATTGCTAAAGAAACACGGAATTATACTTTTTTGGATACTGCTTTTTTTGGATTGTTTTTTTATCTATAATCAAAATTACAGTTACCATGGCTATTTGAAGGGTTCGTTAATACCGGTATTAATGCTCTATATTTTCTTGAATGCCAGGAAAAGGCATTACTTGGTATCAAAGTCACTGGTATTCATGGGGCTGTTATTTGCTTGGATTGGTGATTTGCTGATGCTGCACGAAGGAAATGGCTTTTTGATATGGGGCATGCTGGCCTTTTTCTTTACGCATGTGTTCTATATTGTTTTCTTTTTCAGGATGCAGCCGTTGCACGTTTTAAAAGCCACAGAAGCCACCATTGCTGCGGTAATACTAATTACAGTAGGCTATCAATTGAACAAGTTCCTGCAACCTGAAATCAGCCAACTGCCCACTTTGAAAGTAATGTTATTGGCCTATAGCGTAGCTATCTCAATCATGGCCATACTTGCTACCAATGTACTTTCCAACAAAACAAAGAAGCCCATGGCCCTGGGTTATTTTATGCCGGGTGCCGCATTGTTCATTTTTGCTGACATCATCTTTTTGGTAAGTAAATTCAAGTACCCTGATGAAAATTACCTGCATGTAATTGTCATGATGAGTTATGGATATGGCCAGTGCCTCTTGGCACAGGGCTTCAGCAAGCACTTGAAAGGGTAGCGCCCTTATTAGCTGGTTGCTCAATGCTATGCATCCAGTGAGCCTGCCAATGAAAGTTAGCCATAGGGTTTTGAAAACCATTTGTAAACAAATGATTTTTATGCTTACCACAAACCTTCCCGTCCGTTCAGGCGGGGGCACAAAGCATACGAAGGGAAAACGTAGTTTTTGGAAAGTTGATATACTGCACTTGTGGATAATAGATAATTGTACAAGCAAAAATCCCGCTCCAATAACTTGGAACGGGATTTTCTATTTCTATCGATCATTGTCAACGGTCTATCGTCTATCTTAATATCCACCCATACCGCCCATATCAGGAGCGCCATGTGAATGGGCTGCTTCTTCCTTAGGCTTGTCAGCAATTACACATTCGGTAGTCAACAACATACCTGCAATGGATGCTGCATTTTCCAAAGCTACACGGCTAACCTTAGTTGGGTCAATAACACCAGCTTTGAACAGGTTTTCATATACTTCGGTCCTAGCATTGAAACCGAAGTCCTTGGTTCCTTCCTTGATTTTCTGAACCACGATGGAACCATCGATTCCAGCATTTTCAGTCAATGTGCGGATAGGGGCTTCCAAAGCACGGCGCACAATGGCCATACCTGTTTGCTCATCAGCTATTTGGCCCTTTACTTTTGGTTCCAACGCTTCGATGGCACGGATGTAGGCAACGCCACCACCCGGTACAATTCCTTCTTCAACAGCGGCACGTGTGGCATGTAATGCATCGTCAACCCTGTCTTTCTTTTCTTTCATTTCCACTTCAGTAGCAGCACCAACATACAATACTGCAACACCGCCAGCCAATTTGGCCAAACGCTCCTGCAATTTTTCCTTATCGTAGTCGCTAGTGGTATTTTCCACTTGGGCCTTGATCTGGTTTACACGGGCAGTGATGTCTTTCTTGGCACCTTTACCACCAACGATGGTTGTGTTGTCCTTATCTATTGTGATAGATGCAGCTTGACCCAAATAAGTCAAATCAGCAGCTTCCAATTTATGGCCCAGTTCTTCACTGATCACAGTACCAGCAGTTAAGATGGCAATATCAGTCAGCATTTCCTTTCTCCTGTCGCCAAAGCCCGGGGCCTTAACAGCAGCTACCTTAATAGTACCACGTAATTTGTTTACCACCAATGTAGCCAATGCTTCACCTTCCAGGTCTTCCGCAATGATTACCAATGGACGGCCGCTTTGAGCTACTTTTTCCAAGATGCTCAGGATATCCTTCATGGCAGAAATCTTCTTGTCATAGATCAGGATATATGGATTCTGCAATTCAGCCTGCATTTTTTCGCTGTTGGTAACGAAGTATGGAGAGATGTAACCCCTGTCAAACTGCATACCTTCAACTATGTCAACAGTTGTATCTGTTCCTTTTGCTTCTTCTACGGTGATAACGCCTTCCTTACCTACTTTAATGAAAGCTTCAGCAATTAACTTACCGATGGTTTCATCGTTGTTGGCAGAGATGGTAGCTACTTGCTGGATCTTCTTGCTGTCGTTGCCAACAGTTTGTGATTGTGATTTCAGGTTTTCTACCACAATGGAAACAGCCTTATCAATACCGCGTTTCAGGTCCATTGGGTTTGCACCAGCAGCTACCATTTTCAGGCCTTCGCTGATGATGGACTGGGCCAACACGGTAGCAGTCGTAGTACCATCACCTGCAATATCAGCAGTTTTGCTGGCTACTTCCTTTACCATCTGGGCACCCATGTTCTCAATGGGGTCTTCCAGTTCAATTTCCTTTGCTACAGTAACACCATCCTTGGTTACTTGTGGTGCACCAAATTTCTTTTCAATAACCACGTTGCGGCCTTTTGGTCCAAGGGTTACCTTAACAGCGTTGGCCAAAGTGTCCACGCCTTTTTTCATTTTATTTCTTGCTTCGATATCGAAGAAAATTTGCTTAGCCATAAAAAATCAATTTGATAATTTGCTAATTAGCTAATCTGCTAATTAACTGTTGTGATAAATGAATATTGTTTTTGAAATGGGTTTGAATTAGCACATCAGCACATTGGCTAATTAGCACATTAAACAATTGCCAAGATGTCGCTTTCCCTCATGATCAAAAGGTCCTGGCCTTCGATCTGGATTTCGGTACCTGCATATTTACCATACAAAACGGTATCACCTGTTTTTACGGTAACTGGCTCGTCCTTTTTACCGGGGCCGGCAGCTACAACAATACCACGTTGTGGTTTTTCTTTAGCAGTATCAGGAATAATGATGCCACCTGCACTTTTTTCTTCGGCAGCGGCTGGTTTCACTATCACTCTGTCGTGAAGTGGGGTAACGTTAGGCTTCTTAGTTGCCATAGTTTTATTCTTTTTTGGTTTTTGAATAATATTACTTGATGCTCCCTGCCATCAACAATGTTGCCACCTATGCTTAAAAAGTCAAAATTTCAGTTTAAGTGACTGATTCCTTGTGCCTGTCAGGAAATGGCTGCGAAAGTGGGGCATTTTGCTGACAAAACAGGTGTCAAATTTTCATTTGCAAATCTATGCCCCCAGTGTTTGCGTATATCCATTCAAAAAACTTGAAACGGATAACCCTGCTTATACTCATTGCGCTATCTCTTGCCTTTGTTTGCTGCAAATCCCGTTCCCCCATTGTTGAAACCAGTTTCACAGACAGTTTAATGGACCATTACAGCCCTTCTACCATGGAAACGGTGACGAACGGTGATTTTTCCTTCTGGAAGAAGCGATTGGACAGCATGCCCCTGAGCGGTTCCACTGCCCTGCAATACGCCAGTGCCCTGGTGGGGCAGTTCCATTTGTATGGCGACATCACTAACCTGCTTGCTGCCGATAGCATTTACAGGGCGAGGAACCTTGCTGAAAAGGGGCAGGATCCCGGCCTGCTCAGGAGCTTATCTGCCCTGAGCATTACGAGGCACCGCTTTCCCGATGCGAAAGTGTACAGCCAAGAGGCTTTGGCCCTTGGCAGTGAAAAATATGCATCTACATTATTGTATTTTGATGCTTTATTTGAATCTGGCCAATATGCACTGGCCGAAAAGGCCTTGAATACGGTCCGGGCCACCAATCAGTACGGTTATTTCTTCAGGGCTTCCAAATATTGGCATTGGAAGGCCAATTTTGACAGTGCGGTGCATAATATGCTCAAGGCTGCCGAGTTGAGTGGTGGTGGTATGCTGAAACAGACTGCCCTGACCAATGCTGCTGACCTGTACCTGCATGAAGGGGAACTGGAAAAGGCCTATACTATTTATAAGGAAAGCCTGCAAGCGAATGCGGCAGACTTCCATAGCCTACAAGGAATGGGGAGGATTGCCCTGCTGCATGATGACCGTGTGGCCACGGCCAAGAAACTGTTTGCATTTATACAGGCCCATACCAAAAGCCCCGATGCCCTGTTCTATTTGTGCTGGGCAGCAGAAGCTGCCAAGGATAGCCTGGCACAGCGGCAGTATGCGGAGGCATTTGTGGCAAGGGCCAGTGACCCTGTTTATGGCAATATGTACAATAAGTACCTGATACAAATATGCACGGGCATTTTGCACAACTACCCCAAGGCCCTGGCCATAGCGGAAAGGGAGATAGCCAATAGGTTCACGCCCCAGACCAATGCCTGGTATGTTTGGTGCCTGCATTTGGCAGGGCAACCGGACAGGGCCAATGAAGTGTACAAACAGTATGTTTCGGGCAAACCTTTGGAAGCGCTGGACCTATACTGGATGGGCCAATACATGAAGGCCAATGGCAAGGGCTACAATGCCCTTGCGTTTTTCAAGGCTGCTGCCAAAAACAAGTACGATTTAAGCCCCTTGCAAATGGAGGACTTGGAGGAACAGTTGTCCAAATAAGAAACTGTTCAACTTCATTTCAATGGCCAATAGGTGTTGCTTTTTGGCTGCAAGCCGATAGCAATCGGCTGCGTTGGATTTTCCGCCGTTGCAAATACGCTATGCTGCCATGATAGGTGTGCTGTTCCTATAGTGTGGGTATACCGATCCTACGTTGATCGTACGTTGTGGATATACTGAAGGTAAAGGGAAGGGATGATGGGGCCTATTGCCCGCTTCACCGAATTGCGGTCATCCAGTTTGCTGCTTTGGTGGGCACCGCTGGCTCACTTGGCCTTTTTAGTTTTCCTGGCTGGTTTATATACCCGTTGTTGGTGTTACCCAACGAAAAGCATTTAAAGCATAACCGACTCCGTTGGTGCCTGTCTGCTGGCAAAGGTAGGTTTCACCAACGGACCTCATGACAGTATGTTCGTTTAAAACACCATTAAAGATTTCTGTTGAAGGACTGTTTTGTCGTCAAGGTGCTGACGGGAGCATGTTGGTGCAAGTATGCATGCGTGATTCAGCAGTGGCCATGCATTTTCATGACCATTGTCAAAATCAAGTATGATGGTAGTCATTTGAATAAACCGGGTGATTGTTTCTTTTTGTAAAAAACTAGATAACATGAAAACATTGAAGATTATTATGGTGGCAGTCCTGACCATCTTGTCTGTGACCGTGTTTGCACAAACCAAGGCAGGCAGGAAGGATACCATGCAACATACCCAATTGTACACCTGCGCAGTGCATGATACGGTAGCTATGAAACAACCCGGTAATTGCCCTATCTGTGGCATGAAACTGAACCTCTCCAAAAAAGAGGAACTGAAAATGGCCCAGTCCAAAACCTATGTTTGCCCAACACATCCTGCAGAGGTTAGTGATAAGCCCGGTAAATGTTCCCAATGTGGTATGAACCTGAACCTGTCCCCAAAAGAAAGGGCCAAGCTGGGTTACTATTGCCCCATGCATCCCAATGTGAAAAGCGATAAGGATGGCAAATGCCCCAATTGTGGAATGGCATTGACCCCAGTAAAGAAGAATAGATAGGATATAGTACAGGAATGGATGTATTGAACTTGACCCCCTCACAAAAAACTGAGGGGGTTCAAGTATTAACTGTATTCCATTTTCCCGAATGTCTCCGCTGGTGCTTTTTACCGACGGATTTCATTAACAGAAAAAATAACTAAGAAAATCAATGTTGGTAAAACCTGCTTTATTATCAAGCAGGTACAGAAGCTTACAGGGGCCTTGGATTTATCCTATATTTGGATTGATTCAGCATTGAAGCCCATGAAAAATAACCGTGTTCCTTTTTTCCTTCTACTTCTACTGGTTATTGGCTGCAACCAGCCCCCCAAAGAAAAAAAGCCTATCAGTGATACAGGTATTGGAACAATGGAATTCCATATTCTGGACAGGACTTTTGGCAGCAGTACAAACAAGGAAGCCACCGAGCTGGATACTTCCAAAGGTTATTTCTTATGGATTGATCTGGTGGTTAAGAATAATGGTTCGAGTGCCATTCAATTCGACAGTTCATTTGTCCGGCTCACCAATGAGAAGGGCGGCTCCTTTTCTTTGTCAACAGATGCCATAGCCCTTATCGGGTTGAACAATGGGGAATGCTTGCATGGAGCGAGCGTGGGGGCGCATCAAGAGAAGAAGGGCTTTGTTGTTTTCAATGTTCCTTCCATAGGGAATTACACGTTGCAGGTAAATGGCACTGGGAACTGGGATGGTGGAAAAAGGGAAATTGAAATAGTAGCAGGAGAGTAGGGGAAGAAACTCTTCGACAAGCCATGCCTAACGGTAGGTAAACTGCCAATGACACCCGATAACCATCGGGTTAGTATAAGCTGTTGAAAACCATTTGTAAACAAATGATTTTTTATACTTATCACAAACCTGCCGGTAGGCAAGTTGATTGTCAACTGTACCGTGGGTACTTTTTTGCTTCTAAATGATTGACTGATGCTCTACGGCGTGACGGGTTTGGTCAGTTTCCATTTAGCCAGCTTCTGGGCGAGAGGCATTGGGGTACCAATAAGCATCGTTCTTTTTTTCCTTGATGAAAAAAAGAACCAAAAAAAATCAAGGACAACCCAATGGCTCCCCCCGTTTGTCCGCCAGCGCTGCCCCAAGTGTAGCCCGCTGGGTTTTATTGCTGGATGGGCGGGCTTTTCGGATTGTTTACACGCATGGATGAATGGAGAACATCTTCCAGCACAGCACCCATCCCTTTTGATCCCGTAACCTACGGACGAGACAAATTCCGATTGCATCGGAAACGGAATGGCTGAGGTGCTTAAGGCAGCCTGCTCGGGATGTGGAATTGAAGGATTACTGCATTAATGGCTAGTGACCGATTTCCGATTGTTAGTAGTTGGAGGATATAGATGGCTCCCATGTCTTGCAAAGATGTGTCCACACGATAGGATGGCTTTCGGGTGTCATTTTCAATATGTTTGTTTGCGAAGCAAACATTTGGTACTTAGGTTGACGTGCGCTTCCCATTAAAAGAATATCCTTTGAACCGTCCAGCAAGCAGCAATGGCAATAATGATGCAGGACAATGGAATCACCACCCTTGAGCGGTAATAGGGTTTATGGGCAAACCATTTGGCCAGTAGCAACCATGCAGTGAGGATAACTGTTACCTGCCCCAACTCCACACCAATATTGAATGTTATCAATGAAGTGAGGTACGCATTTTTGGGCAGGCCCATTTCGGATAGGGCACTGGCAAAGCCCAGCCCATGTACCAGCCCAAAGAGGAATACGATACCGATCCTGGAGGGCTTCAATTTGGGGGAGATGATATTCTCCGTTGCTACATAGATAATGGACAGGGCTATCAATACTTCAATGATCCTTGTTGGCGGGGTTACCACTTTGTACATGGCCAAACCTAGGGTAACCGAGTGTGCAATGGTGAAGGCAATGGATTGGGTGAGGATGGGCTTCAACTTGGGGCTTAATAGGAACAGGCCCAGTACAAAAAGGATATGGTCAAAACCCAGGGGCAGGATATGCCTGAAGCCGAGGATTAGGTAGATCCAAGCAGCATCTGCTTTTGAAAGGTTTTCCAGTTCGTTTACCTGCACATGGGCAAAAGTGGGCATGGCAATAAATAGGATGGCAAAGGTGGTGATTGTCTTTATTGAAAGGGGAGTATTTGGATGCTGAATCATTGTTCAATATTGTTATGTTGTACAAGTGTGCGACGCAAATGTCGTCCAATGTTTGTTCTGTTGCCGGTGACAAAATATCTATCTACGAGAACTGCCTTCGACAAGTTCAGGCTGACTGACATCCTACTTGAATTTCTATTTTTGTTTTGATAAAAGAAATGTGATTGTCATACTGAGGTTCTCGAAGTATGATTAACTACATGCTATCAAAAGAACACAACCCATTTAGCCCTTAAGAAAAATGGGGTGCCTGGTGTAAAATTCAATTCAGTAACCGTTGCTGGTTCATTGCGCAAACGTGATTCCGTGGCAAACTGTGCCTCGTTCCATTGGGCATTGAAGATGTTCTCGGCAGCCAGCCCTATTTCATATTTGGGCCTAGTATAGTTGATGGATGCATCCAATAAAAAGTAGCCCTTGGCCACAATGCTATTGTCTTCATTGGCGGGCCTGTCCTTGATATAGCGGTACGACAGGCCTCCATTGATGCCATACTTCCTTTTATAGAACAGTCCGCCCGTACTGGTGGCAATGGGGGCCAATGGGATATAATCCTGGCCTTTTGCTTCATCCATGGCCCTTGGCCTGGTGAAGTTGATATTGGCATTGGCAAAGAGGCTGCTGGTAAACTGGTAACGGGCAATGATATCAATGCCTTCCCTGCGTGTTTTGCCACTGGGTTCTATATTGCCATCATCGCCTACATACACAAATTCCTGGTTGAGGTAGAGGTACCAAGCAGCTACATTGACGAGGAGGTTCTTGGTGGGTTTGAGGATAACGCCGATATCACCACCATAAGCTGCTGGTAATATGTCATAGCCGTTGTTGGCAGTTACCACCCTTGCATCATTTGAGTGGAAGCCCTTACCGGCTTTTACATAGGCTTGGACAACCGTGTTGAAGCTGTACTGGATATTGATCTTGGGGCTAAGGATTGATTTGCCCTGTGCAGGTGACTGAACGGCTGCGAGCTTATCCAGATACTTGAAGTGCAGGTAATCGAAACGTAGACCGCCTTCGATTAGCCATTTACCAATGCCCGCTTGCTCCTGTATATAGGCAAAAGCATTGGCTTCCCTGATATTGCCCAGTTTGATATTGTCCAGGAATGCACGTTTGACCACATGTGCCAACTGGGAGTTGTTGGTGGCATCGTAACGGAGGCCAATGCCATAGGTGGAGTTGAGGGACCATTTGTTGTACAGTTTCCTTTGGTTGTACTTTGATAGGTAACCGAGCAGGTTCCTGCTTTCTGCTTGGTTGATCTCATCACCATTGATGGGGTCGTTCAGGAAGAACGTGAAATTTGAATAGAGGTTGAACCTGTACCTACTGTAATAAGCTTGGTTTTCCCAGGTACTGCCATTGCTGAATGTATGGGCAAGGATGATGTTGGCATTGTAGCGTTCCGTATTTCCCCCTTCGCTTGGGTCAATGGAGCCCAACCTGTCAATAGTGCCATCTTCCACCGCCCTTGTTGGTACCTGGCCCGATGCATCCCATTTGCTTTTAAAGGCCGACAGTGAAGCAGTAAGGAAGCTGGTGCTGGAAAGGGCCTTGTTGTACTTGCCAAAGATATTGATGCGGTTGAAGTCCTGCTTGTTGATGGTGGCACCATCTGTATAGTTGAACTCCCCGGCTATATAGGCACTTTGTTTTTCCTTGTTCTTCTTTATTAGGTCAACCATGGCCAATGCCCTGAACGTATTGAACTGGCCAGCTTCTACCTGCACGCGGCTTTGTGGTATGTTGTTGTAAGTAGCAAAGCTTACATAACCAGCGGTGTTCAGGTTGCCGTGCTGTGTATAGTAGGGGCCAGCACCATAATCAATATTACTGATGGTTTCGGGAATGATGAAATGGGCATCTGCATATCCCTGCCCATGTGCATGGGATACCATGTTCACGGGCATGCCATCCACACTTACTTGTATGTCTGTACCGTGGTCGCAGTCAAAGCCCCGGAGGAAGACCTGCTCCGCTTTGCCACCACCGGCATGTTGTGCCACAAACAGTCCGGGCACAATACGCATGAGTTCCTGTGTGTTCTTTACGGGCTTCAGGTCAAGGTCGATCCTTGCAATGGAGTTGAACTTGTTGATGGCACTGCTGCTATTGGAAATGGTCACGTCCTTTAGGTTGACGATATCGGGCTGCAGTTCTATCTTGATGTCCTTTCCATCAACAGGGCGGGTAGCAGGCTTGTAACCAATGAGGGCAACTTTTAATAATGGGTTATTGCTTTTTGTTGTTAAGCGGAACTGTCCATACTTATCGGTCATGGTATTTATTGGCTCATTGGTCAACGTAACGATGGCCGATTCAACGGGCTGCTTGCTTACGGCATCAATCACTTTGCCCCTGATGGTGGTTTGGGCATGGGAGGTATGGATGAGGAAGCAATATAATGCTGTTAGTAGGGATGTTTTTTTGTTGAAATTCATGTTGGTTGGGTTTGATCATCAATAGGTAGTTGGCATAATCGTTGATCATGGTTTGATGAACGATTGTTTGACTTCTTGCATAAGCATCATTTCAATGAAGGAGCTGTGCTTGATGGTGGCTAATGCTTCGTAATGAGGTCAGATTGCTTCCTTCGTCGCAATGACGATTGATTGCTTTGCTTCATTCCTCGCAATGACGGGTAGATTGCTTCCTTCGTCGCATCCGATGGCTATCGGATGACGGAAGAATGTTTTGCCTCGTTCCTCAGGATGGTGGCTAATGCTTCGTAATGAGGGCAGATTGCTTCGTTCCTCGCAATGACGATTGATTGCTTCCTTCGTCGCAATGACGGGTAGATTGCTTTGCTTCATTCTTCGCAACTCCTCGCAATGACGATTGATTGCTTCCTTCGTCGCATCCGATGGCTATCGGATGACGGAAGATTGCTTTGCTTCATTCTTCGCAACTCGCAATGACGATTGATTGCTCCCTTCGTCGCGAGGACGGATGGCAATGGCGAATGATGATCAAGCTTTTGGGGGAGGGGCAGTGTAACCTATATAGGTATTATAGAGGGATGGGTCAACTATTGGGTAAATGGTTGTTTTATCCATCAGGGAAAATAGGTTGTAGGAATAAGTGGATGTTAGGTGGGCATCTTCTGTTGGGAAAGATTTTATGGCTGCTGCGCTTTTCTCCGGGTAAGTTTTTTTTGCAGCATCGATGGTTTCCTTATGTACATGGTACTTGCCATTTTCAAAGTGCACTGTTGCCATGTGGTTGGCATACCGGAATGTATGGGCCAGGGCATCTGTAACATACGGTAGCACTGGTTTTAACAGCATGGTGCTGTAAGCAAACAGTAGCAGGTATGTGATGGCTTTCTTCATTTTAGGTGTTGAACCATTATCGTATTGATGGTAGTAATATGATTCACTGATATTACGCAAAGATTGTGGGACTAATGTCAGCCTGAGGTTCTCGAAGGCAATCTGATTTCCAAATAGGTTTCGACAGGCTCAACCTGACATCAGTATTTGACATTTTGCGTAACATCAGTGATTCAATAAATGTACGTTAAGCTGCCTGCAAAAGTTTTAACCAATAAAAAAAGTGAAGAAAGTTTCTTCACTTTTTTTATTGGTTCTTCAAAGATTACCAAGGTGTGGCAAGGTAAGGGAATGAGGTGGAGAATGCTTTGTCGTTTGCATCCACATGGTCATTGGTCAGGCCAGGGTTGCTGGTGCCTGTTGGTCCACCGAATATCAGTAGCAGTTCCACATTGATCACATCGTCGCCCAAGGCCCTTCCTGTAAGCACATTGGTGCCATCAAAGAAAGTGGTGGTTGCTGTGGTTGATGCATTGAGCACATCCGTT
>JAHEZD010000102.1:3395-18416 GCA_023251255.1 Chitinophagaceae bacterium | reverse complement strand
GCACCTGTTGCGCCAGTGGATCCTGTTGGTCCAGCAGCGCCGGTTGCACCTGTAGCGCCCGCAGTTCCGGTTGCTCCAGTCGCACCTGTGGCCCCTGTAGAACCTGTTGGTCCAGCAGTTCCTGTTGCACCTGTAGCACCAGTTGAACCTGTTGGTCCGGCAGCGCCGGTTGCACCTGTAGCGCCCGCAGTTCCGGTTGCTCCAGTCGCACCTGTGGCCCCTGTAGAACCTGTTGGTCCAGCAGTTCCTGTTGCACCTGTAGCACCAGCGGAACCTGTTGGTCCAACAGATCCTGTGGTGCCATTAGCGCCCGCAGTTCCTGTTGCTCCGTTTGCTCCAGTGGCACCTGTGGCCCCTGTTGAACCTGTTGGTCCAGCAGCACCTGTAGCGCCAGTGCTACCTGTTATTCCTGTTGCGCCCGTTGCACCAGTGGAACCTGTTGGTCCAGCGGCGCCTGTTGCTCCGTTTGCTCCAGCAGAACCTGTTGGTCCTGCTGCACCAGTTGGTCCAGCAACACCATTACATATATAAACGGTAAGCGTGATATTAATTTCACTTGCATCCAAGACATCATTGTTGTTGGCATCCACACCAGTTTCGATTTTTGTGCCGCCTGTTGGGCAGGCAGCTACCGGTGCTGCAGAGGTCTTGATCAATGAGTTGGAACCATTGGCACCTGCAGGGCCCAACGCACCCAGAAATTGCCAATTGGGTGTTGCAGGCGTTCCCTTGTTGAAGTAGAACCCGTCCGTCCCATCGGTCTGGTAAACGAAGAGGCCCGTGGCCGGGCTGGTTATGGCCAGCCGCTGGGCAGCAGTCATCCTGGGGATGAGCACACCGCGTACCGTGCTCTTAATGTCCAGCATTGCACTGTTGTCAGGGGTCGAGCCATCCGTGTTGACCCCCACGTTCTGCGAGATAGCGGGGATGCTAAACATCAACAGGGCGGCAAGCAGTAGTTTTCTGAAGTTCATGTTGTTGATTTGGGGTGCGTAATGATGATAAAAATTGAAATGACTTATGTGGAATGTTTGGTCTAGTTCTTTAAAATAGTCAATACCTTACTGTCTATGCCTATTACACGTAGGTAATAAGTACCCTGTGCCAATCGGTCCAGGTTGATGGCAGTGCTGTTCAGTCCTTGGGTTGCAGCAATATCCTTGCTGATAACAAGCAGGCCCTTGGCATCGGTAACCTGTACAATAACTTTTACTGCTTCCGCACTGGTGAAACGGATGTCAACAGGCCCCCTGGTGGGGTTGGGGTAAACATTCACCAGTTCACTTATGTATGCCCCCCTGTTCACTGCCACGGTCCTTGAGTAGGTATAACTGCCATCCGTGTTGAACTGCTTCAACCTGTAGTAAGTGATGCCTGCAAATGGACTGGCATCTGTACAGGTATAATTGCTGGCCACATTGCTGTTGCCAACGGCCGCTATGCTCGAGAGGAGGGAGAAGTTCCTGCCATCGGCAGACCGCTCCACTTCAAAATGGTGGCTGTTCAGTTCGAACGAAGTGGTCCAGTTGATGATGGACCTGCCGCCCACTAACTGGGCACCGAAAGCAACCAGTTGCACGGGCAGGGGATGGCTAACGGAACTGGCCAGCGTGAACCTGTGGAACTGGTCGATACTGTTCTTCTGCACATAGTTGGCACTGGCATCCTGTGCATCCGCACCCAGTAGCCTCCATACATTGCCGGGGGCAGGGTCCAGTGTCCATACCTTCAGTTCACTCTCATTGATGGTGGCCAGTTCCGCATCGAAGTAGTACATCCTCAACGATGCATTGAGTGCTGTATTGTTTGTTGGGATGATATCGTAATAACGGTTGATGCTGTAGCCCGAGCCACTTACCTGCTGCTGCTCGCCACGCTTGATGGTCGTCAGCCCAAGGTTGGCAGAGCTGGTAATTTCAATGCCCATATTGCCCGGGTTCACTGCTGCTGGTGCATTGAGGTTCACCGTCCTGTTCACCGTGCCGCCTGCAGCACCCGTGATGAAGGAAGCCGCACTTTCGCCGGTGATGGAACCGGTGCTTCCCAGGTCCGTATCGAAACCGTTCAGGTCATAATTGCCCAGGGTCATGATCAAATTGTTGCTGATGGAGATGCCACGCAGCAGTTTTGCGGTGCCTGCCGGTTTGTTGATGCCGAGGTTGTAGAAGGAAGTGGCCGATGTGCCAGCAATAAAGGTGGTGGCCGATGTGGCAGTGCCAGTTAAGGTAACGGTACTGGTGGAGGGGATGAATGTCCCCCCATTGGTGATGCTGCCATTGTTCACCACCAGGTTGGCCGCCCCGTTCATTACCAGGTTGCCGCCGGATGTTACGACAAGGCCCTGGGAGAACGCCGTTACCGACAGGGCAAGCGCAGCAAATGCGCAAAGGGACAGTTTTTTTTTCATGGCAATTCGTTCTGGATAAGGGTATAATTGTTTTCTTGTAACAATAATAGCAGTGAAAATAAGGTGTTTGATTTGAAAAAAATATTTTATTGCAGGGCCGCATTCCCCGAGCTAGTTGGGCATGCACCTTGGAGGGGGCAATTTATCCTAGGGATGTACCACTTCCAACATCGTCAAGCCCTGCCCATCCTCTTCATCACAAGTCCCATGGGAGGATGGTACAGGGCCAATCTTCATGGGACCTGCCTTTGCAAGCATGTCATCAATTCCATTCAACTTCTTTTCGTAACTTGCTTGTCCCACGGTCAAACACGGTCGAACACGGTCGAACACGGTCGAACACGGTCGAACACGGTCGAACACGGTCGAACACGGTCGAACACGGTCGAACACGGTCGAACACGGTCGAACACACTAGGACACGGTCGAACACGGTCGAACACGGTCGAACACGGTCGAACACACTAGGACACGGCAGGACCTCCGTAGAAGGATGGTCGAAAGGGCACTGAACGATCACCGAACGATCACCGAACGATCACTGGACACAACATCAGGCTTTATTCATAAACCAGCATCTACTTCCCACCCATGCTATATACTTTCTTTGAAGTGGAAACAATGAAATCAAGCGACCTTCTTCCCGCACCCTCAATCAATAGAAAAAGACAGGTGAGTATCTGTGCATAGTCGGAACGTATTTCATGCAGCACTGCCCAAATACCCGTTTTCGGCGGGGCTGGCGGCAATGGCAATGGGCTTGTACCAAAATACAGATCAATTTTTGTGCTAAGCACCGCAACAATCATCTGTACAATAAAATAAAAAGCCGTTATCCTCGTAAACAGTCCAACGATCAGCAACAGGCCACCAATAATCTCCCCTACTGCTATAAAATGTGCAGTAGTTTCAGGAAAAGCAAAACCCAATTTTGTAAACCTGCCCACACCCTGATTTACATAAACAAATTTTAAAATACCCTCCCAAAAAAAGACACCCCCTGCCATCATCCTTAGGATTAAAATAGTAGATTGCCCAGTCACAGGTGGGTGGAGGAACCAATTGATTGTTTTTTTCATTGTCTTTAGTTTTAATTAAAATGATGGTGCAAACATCAACACGGCAACACGGCAGTAAAAACCATTTACAGCATCCACCACATTTCCTTGATTAAGCCTGCTTTATCAAGAATTTTATTGGTCTAGTGTAATAGGATCAAAAGACAATATGGTGGTGATACCTTTGAGAAAATAAGCGCAATTGAAAAATAGGACACTACTATACCATTCCTTTTTTTGGGCAGCTACCTATCTTTTATGGGTACTCGTTTTTCGCAGTTATTCATTCACGCTTTCCAAAACAATGACCATTGAGTTCTGCTACCTGCTTTTCATCACTGCCGATTTTTATGCAATCAATAATTTAATTGTACCACAGCTTCTACTTAAAAAGAAATATGCGCTCTCCGTTCTTGCAACAATAATGACCATTGCACTTTCAGCATGGCTCAGGGCCTTGGTAGCACTGCAAATGAACCTGCATTTTTTCCATGCAGCTCCAACAATTGGCTTTGGCAAATTATACTTGAATTCAATTGTCAATATATCAGCTTGGGTGTTGCTTATCACCATTGGGAAGATGGTAGTTGACAGGATAGGGACCCAGCAACAATTGGAACTATTGGAAAAAGAAAGGGTGAAAAATGAATTGGATTATTTGAAGGCACAAATCAACCCGCATGCGCTTTTCAACTCGTTAAATACCATCTACGGGCATATTGATAAAAGCAATCAGGTTGCCAGGAACGTCCTATTGCAGTTTGCTGAATTATTGAGGTACCAACTATACGATTGCGGTGCCGAGAAAGTGGGGTTGGTGAAAGAAATAGCTTATATAGAAAATTATGTGGCCTTTCAACGATTGCGGAAAGATGGGAATCTGATCGTAACCCTTGAAATGGGGCGTATTGAAACAGGGTTAACCATTGCTCCGCTTATGTTGGTTGTTATTATTGAAAATGCTTTCAAGTTTGTCAGTAATTTCCCTGAAAAAGAAAACAGCATTGCCCTCAAAATATATACAAAGGATAAGGCTCTGCATTGCTCGGTTACCAATACAAAAGAGGAGCAGCAAAATAATAGCAATACAGGTTCCGGAGGAATTGGGATCACCAATCTAAAAAGAAGATTGGAGCTATTGTATCCTAACCAACATGAACTTATTACAAATAATGAAGGCGAGCTTTACGAAACCAACTTAATTATCCAATTAACATGAAACTAAAATGCGTCATCATAGACGATGAACCAATTGCAAGGAAAATATTGCAGGAATTCGTTGAAGAAATAGGTTTCCTGGAACTATTGGGGGAAGCAGAAAACCCCTTAAAGGCAATGCCATTACTGAATGGCAATGATGTTGACATTGTGTTCCTGGACATCAACATGCCCAAACTAAATGGAATGGATTTCCTGAAAAGCTTGAAACACAAGGCGAGTATTATTATGACAACAGCCTATGCCGAACATGCAGTAGAATCATTTGGACTGGATGTGCTGGATTATTTAATAAAGCCAATACCTTTTGACCGGTTCCTAAAAGCTTGCAACAAAGCAAAGGAAATAGGGGAGCTAAAGAAATCAGCACATCTTCAACCCGCTATAGTAAATGACCATTTTTTCATTAAATGCAACAACCAGATCGAGAAAGTTTTTTATGATGATTTGATGTATGCCGAGGCAATGTTGAATTATGTAATGCTTTACACAAGTTCAAAAAAAATGATGGTATATGTTACAATCAAGAATTTGGAAGAGCAATTACCATCAGGTACTTTCATCAAGGTACACAAATCCTTTATCGTGAACATGAACAAAGTAAGAAGCATAGAGGGCAACATGTTGGATATTGGCAATGAAAAGATCACCATTAGCCAAAGTTTGCGGGAAAAAGTCATTGCAGAGATAGTGAAGGACAAAATGATAAAGCGCTAACAGAATAAAACAGCGCAGTAACTAAGAAGCTGACTAAACGCCACTAAGCATATATAATAAAATTTAGCAAACAAATAAACTTGCCCAATACCACAACAAAGTAAAAGCCACCATAGCACTTGATTATCATGACATTAACCGGGGCAACAGTGGCAAAACAAATTACAGGTCCAATTGGCCGCTCACATCACTTATTTCCCAAACAGCATCACTTAATAGTTAATCAAGCTGCTATTCCTTTTTTTGGTTAGGTTTGCCGCCTTTTAAAACAACCCCATGCATCGGAAACTGCCATTGATTGCCTTGCTATCTATTTGCCTATTCCATCAACTCAAAGCACAAACACCTGTAAACATGTCGGCCCAAGTGGCCTATACCTATACCGAGAGTTTTGCGGATATTGCCAACTGGACCTTTGCAACCGCCCCAGTAGATGGCACCTTCACTGCTGGTACCGGTGCAAGTGCTTGGAAAGGCACTGCCACCAATGCCACAGGCACTGTACCCGATGGCAAGAAAATTACGGCAGCCTCCACCGCCTTTACCAGTGGCTCCAGTGGTGGGGTACAAAAGGGAACAGGCAATATCGTATTGCTGGCCACTGGCACCAGTGACAATACCACTGCAACAGCCATTGATTTCTTTATGGACTTTACCGGACTCAGTGCAGGTACACTCAGTTTTGACTGGAATTCCGTCAACAATAGTACGGGTGACAGGAAGGCATCATTGAAAATCTATACTTCCACCGATGGCAGCAGCTTTACCGAACTAACTGCTGCGCAGGTGGCCAATTTCACCAACAATGTACTTACCTATGGAAGCATTGCCAATATTAACCTCCCTGCTTCATTGAATGGTTCGGCCACAGCAAGGATCAGGTTCTATTTGTACAATGGCACCGGCGGCACTACTGGCTCCAGGCCCAAAATAAGCTTGGACAATGTGAAAGTAACGGCCACTTCATCCGTTTCCTGTTCCACTCCTTCCAACCAGCCCACTTCATTGGTGCTCAGTTCGCCTTCCAGCACCAGCTTGCAGGGTAGCTTCACCAATGCCAGTTCCCTGCCAGACAGGTACCTCGTGCTGCTCAGCAGCAATAGCAGTTTAAGTGCATTGCCCATCAATGGCCAAACCTATTCCACAGGCGACAATATCGGTGATGCCGATGTGGCAAGCATCATTACCAGCAACAGTTTCACAGTAACTTCGCTCAATCCATCCTCCACTTATTATGTATATGTGTTTTCCATGAATGCGGTTTGCAGTGGCGGTCCCAATTACCAAACAACCAATCCATTAACTGGACAAGTGACCACAGGTTCGGATATTGTGGCATGTACCGCGCCAACGGCACAGCCCAGTTCCTTGCTGTTCAGCAATATCACTACCAGCAGCCTCCAGCTAAACTTCACCGCATCTGCCTCGGCAGATGAGTACCTTGTTGTCAGGAGCAGTGCCGCATCACTTTCCTCCACCCCCAATAATACACAGGTCTATAATGCAGGGGACGCCCTTGGTGGAGGAACCGTGCTGGGCAGGGGTGCATCCACCTCCTTCATTGCAAACTCCCTGAATGATGGCACGAACTACTACTTTTTTGTGTTTGCCATCAACTCGCAAAACTGCACCAATGGCCCCATCTACTATACGGTAAGCCCGTTAGCCGGCAATGCCTCCACATTGGTCTATGCTGGCGGTGCATGTGCTGCACCAAGCTACCAGCCCACCAACCTGGTACTGTCCGGTGATAACAGTTCCATCTCGGGCAGCTTCAGTACATCAGTAGATGCAGATAGTTACCTGGTACTGTACAGCAGTTCGTCCAGCCTCAGCCAGACACCCGTCAACAATACAAGTTATGCCGTAGGCAGCACACTGGGCAATGCCAAAGTGCTGTCCAATGCAGCCACCAATAATTTTTACTTGGGCAACCTGATTGCTTCCACCACTTATTATTTTTACGTGTTTGCCCAAAATAGCGACTGCTCCGGTGGCACTAAATACCTAACTGTTTCACCATTGCAGGGCAGCAGGACCACAACGGCCACTGCCAGCTACAATTATTATTTTGGCAACCTCCATGCACATTCTGCCTATTCGGATGGCAACAAGGACCATGGCACCTACACACCAGCAGATGACTATGCCTATGCAAAGAATTCCCTTGGCCTTGATTTCCTGGGCATTTCGGAGCACAACCATAGTGGTGCAGGCATGGTAGGCAGCAATTTCCCACTGGGCGTGGCCCAGGCCACTGCCGCCACCACCAGTTCTTTCCTGGCATTGTATGGACAGGAATGGGGCGTTATTAGTGGAGGTGGGCATGCACTGGTATACGGTATCGATTCCCTAATAGGATGGGAAACCAATAACTACCAGGTCTTTGTGCCCAAAAGCGATTATACGGGCACACCAAGCACCACAGGCACCACGGGCCTGTTCAGGACACTGAACCTGCAGGGCAATGCCTTTGCTTCCTATGCCCACCCCAGCGGCTCCGATTACAACAACATCTACAACCTGCCCTACAATGCCACGGTTGACAGTGCGGTAATTGGCTGTGCCATTGAAAGCGGCCCTGCCTTTTCTACCAGTACGGCCTATACCGACTATCCCAGTTCCATGTCATTCCTCTCCTATTACACCAAAATGCTTTCAAAAGGCTACCATTTGGGGCCATTCATGGACCATGATACACACTATACCAATTTTGGCAGGGCCAATGAAAACAGGCTGGTGGTACTGGCCTCAACGCTTACCAAAACGGACCTGTTTGCGGCATTGAAGGCCAAGCGTTTCTATGCCACGGAAGACATTGATACCAGGATCAACTTCACGGTAAACAACCAGCCCATGGGCGCTACCTTCACGGGCAACAATGCACCTGTTATACAGGTCACAGCAACAGACCCTTCCAGTCCATCCAGCACACCCAGCATCAAAATTTATGCTGGCACACCCGGTTCGGGCGTGAATGCAATGCAGTTGACCAGTACCTCGGCAGTCGCCCTGTCCTATGTGGACAATGCTGTTGCCAATGGGGCCACCATTTACTACTATGCAGATATCACCATCAATGGCAAACGCAGCATCACTGCCCCTATCTGGTACACAAGAGACAATTGCTATATGGACAGCAATAACCCTGTAGCCACATGGACGGGCTCCTCCAATACCCTTTTCAGCAATGCAGCCAATTGGTGCAGTGGGCAGGTACCACCAACTGGTAGCAACATCACCATTGCTACTGGCTCGGCCAATATGCCCAAGCTATTGGCTGCCGATACCTATACCATCAATAACCTGGTGGTACAAACGGGTACCAGCTTCAACCTGAATGGCGGTACCTTGAAAATAAAGGGCAGGGTACTGAACAATGGTTCCATTGATGCCAGCTCCGGCACTTTGGAATTCAATGGCAGCACGGCGCAAACCATCCCTACCCTATTGAACAGTACCATTGACCAACTGACCATCAACAATGCAGCAGGGGTTTCCCTGAACAATGACCTGGCCATTACTGGTATACTTACATTGAACAATGGGCTATTGGCTACCAACAACCACCTTACCCTTGCTTCATCCGCAACAGGAACAGCAACGCTGGCTGCCATTACCAGTGGCAGCATCAGTGGCAATGTAACAGTGGAACGTTATATACCTGCTGGCAAAAGGGGCTTCCGTTTATTGGCCCCTTCCGTTACTACCACCAACTTCATCAAGGACAATTGGCAGGAAGGGGCTACCAGTACCACCAGCAACCCCGTGCCCAATCATGGTACGCATATCACGGGCAGCACAGTGGACCAGGTAAATGGTTTTGATGGCAGCCCTTCGGGCAATGCCTCCCTGTTTTCCTTTTCCAATAGCACACAAACATGGAGCAGCATGGCCAATACCAATGCCAGCCAGTTAAAGGCCGGCAATGCCTACCGTTTGCTCATTAGGGGCAACAGGTCGGTTAACCTGGCGACTACACAACTTACTACCAATACAGCCACCATCTTAAGGGCCACCGGTAGCCTGCTCACTGGCACGGTAAGCTTCAGCAGTTCGGGCAGTAGCCCTGCTTCATTGCCCAGCCTGTCTTCTACAGCCAACCAGTACAGTTTCATCGGTAATCCCTATGCTTCACCGGTGGACTGGAATGCCCTTTCCAAAACAGGCATTACGGGTTACTACTATATCTGGGACCCAGTTATTGGCACAAGGGGCGCTTATGTATCCTGCTTCACCGATGGTACCAAGAGCAATGCCTCCTCTGCCATTACTACCGCCATACAGCCCGGGCAGGCATTCTTTGTGCAGAACCAATCTACTACTGTGTCCACAAGGCAATTGCAGTTCCAGGAATCCAATAAAATGAGTGGCAACAGCAATGTGTTCAGGACCAGTACCAATAGTGCCAGTATCCAGTTGCAGCTATTCCTGGACCAGGCCACCGTTTCACAGGACGGTGCTGCCGTTTACTACGGCAGTAGCTATGCCAATGAAGTGGATGATGACGATGCGGCCAAGATGCTGAACCTAGATGAAAACATTGCCATTAATAGCAGCAACCAATTATTGAGTGTGGAGAGGAAGCAGCCACCCATGCTGGGCGATACACTGTTCATCCGTACCTGGCAGTTGGCCAGCAGCAATTATGAATTGGGCATAGGCACCGAAAACCTGCCTGCTGGCACCACAGCCTATTTGCAGGATACCTATATGGGCACGGAAACCGCCCTTCAGCAAACAGGCAATGCCCGCATTGCATTCACTGGTTCTACCAATGCCTATAACAACAACCGCTTCCGCATTGTTTTCCGGATAGCGGTGCTTCCCTTGGGCATTGCACAGCTAAATGCCTGGCAGGTAAATAATGGCATCATGGTGGGATGGAATGTGGAACATGAAAATGGTACCCATGAATATGTAGTGGAGGTTTCCCTGGATGGCACCCATTTCCAGGAAGCAGCAAGGCTAGCTGCCACAGGTGCGAGGACCTACAATTGGCTTGACCCCAATACGGCCAGCGGCAACCACTTTTACCGCATCAAGACGGTCGACAAGGAACAGCATGGCCAGCTATCGGCTGTGACCTGTGTGAAAATAGGTGGCAGCAATAAATTCAGTATTGTACCCAACCCAGTGCAGCACAAAACAATGCAGTTAAGCTTGCAGGGAGTTGACAAGGGCCTGTTTACCCTTAACCTCTACAATCATGCGGGACAATTGCTAAATACCCAAACCATGGAACATGCAGGAGGCTCGGCCACAAGGTCATTTTACCTAGGAGGCATCATGCCCGGAACCTACCAGCTTAGGATCATGGGTGGCAAGCATACCATTACCAAAACCATTGTACTGGAGTAGGCCGAGGTGCATGAGACATGGACCTTACAACGCCAACACCCAGTACTTGCACCATGAAGAATGCACACTTTAGAAGCTGTCTAGATTTGATTGATGGAATTCCCCATCGTATAATTTTTGAGCGAAACAAGGCGGAGCCGATAGTCATCGGCTTTGCAGACATAGCTGGTTGCCTATGGCGAAAAATCCAATCCGCAAAATGCGGGACAGTCAAAAATTTACATGGGGAAACCAGCGAATTGAATTTAGACAGTTTCTTAGGTTTGCCAATCATTATTTTTAAAGCATGAAATGCATTGCCACATCCATGCTTTTTATTACGATGCTGCTTATTGGCAATAACAACCATGCCCAGAACAGTTCGGCTTTCAAAAAGATGGAAGGGCTGAACAATAAGGTAGTGTACTGTGTAATGCAGGACAGCAGGGGCTATATATGGGCGGGTACCGAAGCAGGTGCTGCTAGGTACGATGGCTATGGCTTCAAGCAGTTTACCAAGGATGATGGCCTGAGCGACAATGATGTTTTCCAGATAAAGGAAGATAGCAAGGGGCGGCTCTGGTTCCTTACTTATAATGGCGACCCCACAGTATACGACCATGGCAACATATTGACACCAAAGAACAGTTCATTGCTCACTGGTGTTAAACCCGCTTGCATGGCAACAGGTTTCTTGGAGAAAGGCGACACCGCCTACTACATTACACTGAAGAAAGTATATGTATTTGTTAAGGACAGTTTGAAAACAATTGTTGCCACATCCGCCTTGGGCATAAGGAATGCCTATCACCATTTTTTTAATGGGTTTGTTTACAACAACAATATGTACTGCTTGAGCCCCATGGGCATCCATCGCTTAAATACCGGCAGCTTCATACCCTTTGCATCAAACACGGTAACGTTTGATGCCATTGCCACTAAGATGCTGTTTCTAAACAATAAGGTGGTTATTAGTTCCAATCATTGCGTATATATTTTTGATATGGTGCAAAACAAAATGGACAGGATCCAGTTGCCCCAATCACTCAACACCATAGATATTGCGGCCAGCAAACAAGCAAACATTGTTTGGGTCTTAACGGATAGCAATGTATATGACCTAAACCTGGAACAAAAGGAATGCACCATTAACAAGGCCTTTCAATTGCCCGCCCTATCCTCCCTGATTTTTGACAGGGAAGGGAACCTCTGGGCCGGCGGTTTGGGACAGGGACTGTTTTGCAGGCCAAATAACAAAGTAAGGCTGTTCAATTATACCACAACTGCTAAAACCCAAACTGCTTATTCCCTGGCGGCATTCAATAAACACCTTTACGCAGGCTATGCCAATGGTGAATTTGTTGTTTGCAATGCTACCAATAAAACCTTCGTAAAGTCATACAAAGGCGGTGCCCCCTCACCTACCAAGCTATACGACTTCTGCAGTACCAGCGATGGATTATGGATAGCCGCAGGCAACCGTTTGTTGGAGGTAGGGGATGATGGTAATATTAAATTGGAGTTCCTGAATGCTGCCAAAGCAGTGGCCGTGGACAATTACAATCACCTGTACCTTGCCTATTCCTTTAGTGTAATCAGAACAGATATTGATAAGCTCAAAAAACTTGCAGGGAAAGATATTAGGAGCATTGCCGCGCAGGTCTTTGAAGGGAGGGTAAATTCCATTTTTTGTGAAGGGAAGGATTCCGTTTGGTTGGGTGCACTAAGTGGCATACAGTTGCTGGTGAAGGGGAAACTGCAGCCCAGCGCCTTTTCCAAGCAAAACCCTTTTAGGAGCAGTGTAAGCAAAGTATGCAGCACCAAGTACGGCATAGCTTTCTGCACACAGGGTGAAGGGCTTGTGCTCATGAACAAAGACAGCAGTTATATACTGCAAAAAGCAAATGGATTGGTCAACAACTCCTGCAACAGTCTCTTTGCATCGGGCGATACACTATGGGTGGCCACCGTATCGGGCCTCAGCAGGATAGTGGTACAGGCAAAAGGAAAGGCCCTGCAATTCTCCTATAAAAATTATACCGAAGCCAATGGCCTCGCATCCAATAAAGTAAATGATGTGAAAGTGCTGAACGATACAGTATGGCTGGCAACGGAAAACGGGGTCTGCTTTTTCGATATCAGGGAACCTGATATTGCCCTGCCAGCCCCTATGGTAAACATAGAGGAGGTGCTGGTCAATGGTGCCGGCAAAGCCTTCTCCAGCCCATTGCAACTGAATTACAGGGAAAACAATATCCACATAAAATTTACGGGTATATCGCTCTATTCAAAGTCGGCAATACTGTATCAATACAAATTATTGGGGGCAGATAATGAATGGCACCAAACAACATTGAGGGAAGTGGAATATGCATCATTGGCCCCGGGCAAATATACTTTTATGCTCATGGCTGCCAATGCCGATGGCACGTGGAATAATGTACCCGAAAGGATTGAATTTGAAATTGTGCCCCCTTTCTGGCAAACGTGGTGGTTCAAGCTTTTAATGGCAGCAATCATTGCTGGGCTTCTCTTCCTATTTGTTCATTATAGGCTTACCCAACAAAAACAGAAATTGTTCTTCATCAATAAAGCGCTGGTACTTGAAAAGGAAAAAGCGGAATATGGAAAGCAGTTGGTGGAACTTGAACAGCAGGCCCTGCGGTTGCAAATGAACCCACACTTTATTTTCAACGCCATAACAGCGGTGCAGGGGCTGTATGCTGCTGGCAAGACCTATGAAGCCAAGGAATACCTCCAGCGTTTTTCAAGGATGCTGAGAAGCATATTTGAGGTTTCTGCATTGCCGCATATACCCCTCTCAAAGGAACTTGAACTGGTAACCGATTACATAGAACTGACCATATCAAAACTCAGCTATACCATACATTACAGGATTGATTGTACCGTAGACGCAAACAAATATGCCATCCCCCCTTTATTGCTCCAACCATTTGTGGAAAATGCATTGGTACACGGACTATTGCCATTGAGGAAGGAAGGCCACCTGAAACTAACGGTGCGTATGGATGGCGATAAGATGCTGTACACAATTGAGGATGATGGAAAGGGCATTGACCCGCAGCAAGTGGGTGGGGATACAAGGCCCAGTGGGCTATCGGTTACAAGGCAAAGGATCAACCTCCTGAACCATGCGGATGAAAAGGAGGCAGCTTTCTCCATTCGGTCCGTCACCGGAAATGATGGCAGCACCAAGGGAACAATCGTTATTTTCACCACCAGTATCATGTATGCCCATGCTTAAAGCCATTATTGTTGACGATGAAATAACCGCAGTGGATGCCCTCAGGGAAGAAATCAGCCACTATTGCCCCCAAGTGGAAATTATAGCCGTATGCGAATCGTTTGCCCATGCAGTAAGGGCCATCAATGAACTGAGGCCCGATCTGGTTTTTATGGATATCCATTTGGGTGACGGAACAGGCTTCAATGTCATTGACCAAACTGAATGGAAGTCCTATAAAACGATATTTACAACAGCTTACGACACCTATGCCATTAAAGCCTTCAAGACCAATGCGGTGGACTATTTGCTCAAGCCCATCAGTGGCATTGAGCTGCATGCTGCAGTAAGCAAAGTGGCACCTGCACCTCCCAATAATAGCCTACCCACAATGCAGCAGATGGGCAATAAAATAGCCATCCAGTTGTCCAACGGCATTTCCCTGTTCGATATACACAATATTGTACACATCAAAGCAGAGGGCAATTATTCAAGGATATACTGCACCAATGGCGAGAAGCTACTATCAGCCAAAACACTCAAGGATTTTGAAGATGTACTCGCAGCTTCGGGCTTTATCAGGATACACCATGCCCATCTCATCAATACCACGCATTTAAAAAAGGTACATACCAAGGAAGGTATGCTGGCAGAAATGAGCGATGGTGAAAGGCTTACCGTATCCCAAAGAAAAAAGGGCCAATTGATAGCCATGATAGAGCAAATAAAGGTGTAGCCATTATCAGTTACTATTCAATTACTGCACTTGCTCAATCATCCTTCGCAGTTACCTGTTTCCCCCCATTTATCCCTGTTTCCAGTTTTAGATTTGTAGGCAGTGGTCCGTTAAAAGCAGCAATAGGCAATCCAGGTCACAAAGGACAGGCTTGCTCCTTCCAGCAATGATGGACCCATACAGTGCATAACAACCGTTTCAATACCTAAAACAGCTAACATGAAGCAAATGCTACTCTTGATTTCCATTAGTTTATTTGCCCATATTGCCATTGCCCAGCCCTCCTGGCTCTTTGCCGCAG
>JAHEZD010000102.1:0-3372 GCA_023251255.1 Chitinophagaceae bacterium | reverse complement strand
TGTGTATGTTACCGGCTCCTTCTCCAATACCGTGGATTTTGATTTTGGTGCAGGCACGGCCAACCTCACCTCCGCAGGTAGCAATGATATTTTCGTGGCCAGCTATACCTCTACCGGTGCATACAGGTGGGCGGTAAGGGCCGGCGGCACCAGCAATGACAATGGGGCACCAGCGGGTGCCATTGTATATGATGGTACCAACCTATATGTAGGAGGTTCCTTTAACGGTGCCAGCACCGCTTTTGGGAGCATTACCATATCCCCGGCCAACGGTTCGGGCACGGATGCCTTCCTGGCCAAGATGGACCCGAGCAATGGCAGTTTCATTTGGGTAAACAGTTTGGGAGGCAGCGGCAATTCAGATTATATCACGGCCATTTGCCTTGACAATGCTGGCAGCCCTTACGTACTTGGCCAATTCAATAATACCATGACCCTTGGAAGTTTTTCAGGCACAGCGGTTGGTGCCAGCGAACTGTACATAGCCAAGTACAATAGCAGCGGCACCTGCCAATGGCTTTCCACTGGGGGGTCAACGGGTGCCGATGTCACCAATGGCGGGGGCATTGTGTACGATCCCGTATCCACAAAGATCATTGCCGGGGCCAACTACAATGGCGCAACCGCTACCTATGGAAGCTTCTCGCTGAGCAATGCCGGATCCAATGATGCGGTTATCCTGGAACTGAATTCCGCTACGGGTGCATTCACCAATGCGGTAGGTTTTGGTACGGTCAATTCGGACAATGTATATGCCTGTACCTATGATAGCTATACTGGGGACATCATGATGGGAGGGGATTATACAGGCGCATCCGTTACATTACCGGGTAGCATCACCTTAACCAATGCCGGCAATGGTGATGCCTGGGCAGGCAGGTATGATGTAACCAACCACACTTTTATATGGGGCAAAGCAGGAGGTGGCACTTTGGGTGACAGGCTCAATGCACTTGTTTCCGACAATAGCGGCCTCGTGATCACAACAGGCGGCTTTGGCTCCGCCAGTATCACCTTTGGTTCCTTTTCCCTCACCAATACCAATAGTGCCAGTGCAGATGATGCTTATTTTGTGGCCTACAATGCCAGCACAGGTGCCGAAGTATGGGCCACAAAAAATACCAATACGGGCACACAGGTATCTTCCAATAGTGGAAAGGGAATAGTCAAGCAGGCAGGCAGTAACAACTACTGGATCTGCGGGCAGTTTTCACAGGGATTTACGCTGGGCGCACTGGGCGCACTGAACTCTTCAGGCTTCAATGATTTCTATATTGGCAAGTTCTCCTTAGCATCCACCGTGACCATTTGGGAGGGCAATGCCTGGAGCAACGGTACGCCAACTACCTCGTTGGATGCCATCATTGCTAGCGGTACCACCCCCGGTTCATTTACCTGCAAGGCACTCACCATCAACAACAGCTATGCCCTGACCATGGGAAGCGGTGCCACCGCAACGGTCAATGGCAATATCACCAACAATGGCACAGGCTTCAGTGGCATAGGTACATTGGCCATTGCGGCCAGTAGTGTACTGTCCGGCAATGCCCTCACGCTCAGCGGCACGCTCAATCTTAGTGCAGGCACTTTCACCACAGGCAGTTTATTGAGCATGGCACCCGGTGCTGCCATCACTGGTACTTATGCCAATATCAGCGGCAGTGTGACGCTCCAGCAAAGCATCATAGGCCAACGCGGCTTCAGGATATTTGCCAATCCCTTCTCCACGGCACAAACCATCAGTACATTGGCCAGCAACAATGGCATCACCATCAATACCACGGCACAGGCAAGTGGCCTTACGGATGCAAGGACCTTCAGCAATGCCACCAATACATGGAGCAATGTAACGGGCTCCACCCTAACAGCCAATACAGCCTATGCCCTGTTTATCAGGGGCCTTGCATCGGAGGTAAGTGGCACAAGCTATACCGCAGGCCCCACAGCATTTACCTACAAGCTTGCAGGTACATTGAACGGAAACAGTGTGGGCATCACACCCAGCAGCACTTCCAATTTCATGCTAGTGGGCAACCCCTATGCAGCACCGATAAAAACCAGCGCACTCACCAATGGCACCGGCGTATCCTACTATGTGTACACCATCGCACAGGGTGGCAACCAGACCTTGCAGCGCACAAAAGCTGGCTCATGGGCAGCAGTGCTATCATCTTCCGCCAGCAACACCATCCCGGTACTGGGGGCCATTGCCTACAAACCATCCAGCACCAGCAGCTACAATATCACTGCAGCGTCGGACATCAATACAGGAGGTACCCTGCAAACAGGGCTGTTCCGTGAACAGGACATCATCCACAACCTTGAACTCCAAGTGGAGCAGGACGGCATGTACCAGGACAAACTATTTGTACGCCTTGACGCAGATGCCACCAACAATGGCACGGACAGGAACGACCTGGACAAGTTCTACAACGACAATGTGAACCTCTATACCAAATCCATTGATAACAGGTATTTGGGCATAGATGCAAGAAGCAACATGGACAGCATACCTGTGGGCATCAGTGCCTTGCCCGGTGACTACCTGTTCAAAGTGGCCAATAACAATTTACCAGTTGGTCATACAACCTATTTGAAAGACAATTTCCTGAATACCCAAACAGAACTGAAAGCAGGCACCACCTACCCTTTCAGCATCACGGCCGATGCTGCCAGCAAAGGGGAGAAACGCTTTGTACTGAACTTCCCAAAAGCAGCACCTGTAGCCATTGCACAAATGTTCGAAGTAAGGGTATTGGGCAATATCATCCAGGGGGATGCAGTAACAGTAAGTATTGCAGGCAGTGATGAACCAGTAGGCATTACCGTAACGGATATACTGGGAAGGAGAATTACCGCAGTCAGCAACCTTGCCAACGGAACCAGCACCATCAGTCTGGGTACAGCAGGACCAGGTATGTACTTCCTGCAGATCAGTAATGGCAAAACAGTGCTGGTGGAGAAAGTAATCAAGCGTTAAGCATTCAGCGTTCAGCATTCAGCGTTCAGCATTCAGCATTCAGCGTTCAGCATTCAGCATCAAAACAAATCAACATGAAAAAAGCAATCAACCATATCAATGCACCGCAATTCATCAAGGCCATTTACTGCCTTCTTACCCTTCTATTATTAACAGCCATTGCTTCCCATGCCCAACCACCCGATATTGGTGGCGATGTGGATACGGTACCCGTAGATGGCGGCCTAAGCTTACTGGTAGCAGCAGGCCTGAGCTACGGGATCAGGAAGCTTAGTGCAGGAAGAAAAAATAAAGCGTAATGGCCTAGGTTATTCAATGGGCTTTCTGGGGGTCTTCAAGAACCATTTGCTAGCAAATGGTTCTTTTTTTGTGGTAGTTACTTCGTGGTGTAC
>JAHEZD010000101.1:13797-18531 GCA_023251255.1 Chitinophagaceae bacterium | reverse complement strand
TGGGGGCATCCTATTTTGGGGATAATTTCTTTTCAAAAAAAATGATTGGGGAAGCGTATTTGGTCGTTTTGCTGAATACTTCCAAAAAGAAAAGGGGCAGGCTTAGCCAGTCCAAGGCAACAACCATTTCCTACAATTAGTTTTGCTTTTAACTAGCAACTTGCGTTAATTATACTAATTTTTTTCAAGCAGGAAAACTAACATGGAACATAACTAGAAAGTTTACAAGCTCCTATTCAAAAAGTGACCCGAAAAGTGTAGCATTTTTTTTGTAACAGAATTTATTGCACACCTGCTAACAGCAAGTAAATAAAATACTAGCCATTTTTCCCCTTCAACATAGGAACGAAGGAAAACTGCTCAAAGGATTCTTCCAATAAGGAACCATCAGCTTGTTTGGTAATACGGAGCATGCGCTGAGCATCACCTTCGTCCACTGGTATTACCATCATTCCACCAGTTTTCAATTGGGCTATTAACTTCGGTGGTACGAAAGGTGCTGCTGCAGTAATAATAATTTTGTCGAATGGAGCATAAGTGGGGAGGCCCTCGAAACCATCACCATAAAAAAATTTGATATTCGGATACTTGCCCTTGAAATAATATCCTTTCTGTGCTTCAAATAATTTTTTTTGCCTTTCAATGGTATATACCCAAGCACCCAATTCTGCCAGGACTGTGGCCTGGTAAATGCTTCCGGTGCCAATTTCCAAAACCTTATCCAATTTTCTTATTTGCAATAATTGCGTTTGATAAGCCACGGTATAAGGTTGGGAAATTGTTTGGTCAGCACCAATAGGAAATGCCCTGTCTTCGTAAGCAATCTTATCAAAAGCAGAGTCCAAAAAATAATGGCGGGGAATGGTGTTGATGGCATCCAACACCTTTTCATCGGTAATACCTTTTTCTTTTAGTACGTTGACCAATTGCCTGCGTAAGCCTTTGTGCTGGTATGTGTCTTCAAACTTTCTCATAAACTGTGGCAAATGTAAGTGTAAGCATCAATGTCATGCTTGAATAAAGCACTTGGGGAAAGAAATTTAAAGCATAATAATTACTCACATGGAGGCAATACAAATAGGCCTCACTCAACTGGCCTGAACGCGAGAAGCAGTGTGAAACATGATACCTGCAGCACCAGTGTTCAACATAGTTTTACCGAAACATTAATGTTGCAATACATACTACACTTATTTTTGCCAACTTAAACAAATTGCTTGAAAAAAAATTGGCAAAGGATTGTTGACTGGGAACTCTGGCCTTTCTACTTGATTTACGCACCGCTGGTGTTTATATGGGGCTATTATTTCTTAAAGGCAAAACGGTTCTGGTTCTTTGCCCCTGTTAATCCCTCACTTGACTTCTCCGGTTTTGAAGGGGAAACAAAGAAAGAGATGTTTGAACAATTGAACAAGGATATTTACCCCAATACAATTTACATAAACCCCCAAACAAATTTTGAAAGCATCCTGCAACAGATGCAACAAGCAGGATTGAAGTTTCCCGTAGCTGTAAAACCAGATATCGGTACGCATGGACTATGTTTCAGGAAAATTGATAACGAAGAACAATTGAAAAAATACCATACAACATTGCCAGTTGAGTATGTATTGCAGGACATGATTGAGTGGCCGATTGAATTGAGTATTTTTTATGTGCGTTACCCCAATGAAGCTAAAGGAAATGTAACTGGTTTCATATCCAAGGAATACCTTCAAGTGGTTGGTGACGGAAAATCAACTTTGAAGCAGTTGATTGAGGAACATCCAAGGGCAAGGTTCAGGTTAGAAGAAATGGAAAACAAGCACAGGAGCAAACTCAACAACATTATTCCAAAAAATGAACATTTCTTTCTGAGCATCACTGGTAACCATAACCGTGGGGCCAAGTTTATTAACTTATACAAGGAAATTGATAATGACCTTGTGGATGTGTTTGACCATATAAGTAACCATACCAAGCATTTTTATTATGGTAGGTACGATGTGAAAACAACTTCCATTGAGGACCTGAAGAAAGGAAAAAACATTTCCGTTCTTGAATTCAATGGTGTTGGCGCAGAACCTAACCATATTTACGATTGCAACATGACTTACTTTCAGGCGCTGAAAGTTATTGCTACACATTGGGGGCATATGTACAAAATTGGTAAGCTAAATAACGAGCAGGGTGTTCCCTATATCAATTTCATCCAAGGATGGAAACATCTCCGCAAGGCAAAGGCGTTTTATCAAATATTGGAGAAATACGACTTGGAATGTTGATATTCGTTTGCAAAATAGTTTCCCGTGCCTATTCTTCAAAAGACCCATATTGACTGTAACTTCCAGTTCGATTCCCTACGATTTCATGCAAAATGATTTGATAATTTGTTCATGAAAAAATTAAGCATTGTTTTCTTTACCGGTATGCTGATAAGTTTCCTCGGCTCATTGCCATTGGGAACCTTAAATGTGGCAGCCATGCAGATAGGTATCCAAGAAAGCATCAGAAATGCAATGTGGTTCTCATTTGGGTCCTTACTTGTTGAAATGATTTATGTGCGCATATCACTGGTGGGCATAGACTGGGTACGCAAGCAGGAGAAACTGATGAAAGCCATGGAATGGGTAACACTTGCCATCATCCTTGCATTGGCCATTGGTAGTTTCATCTCTGCTTCCAAAGGAAACGGCCATGCAAAAAACATACTGCTTGAAAATAATATGCACCGCTTTTTATTGGGCATGTTCATGTGTGCCATCAATCCCGTACAAGTGCCTTTCTGGTTTGGATGGAGTACTGTATTGTTTGAGAAAAAAGTATTGGAGTCCAACAACAACAATTATAACTGCTATATAATAGGTATTGGCATTGGAACACTTGCCGGAAACTGCGTATTTATTTTCGGTGGCAAGTGGATGGTTGAGAAAATAGCTAACAGTCAACAATATTTGAACTGGGTTATTGGGGGAATTTTTGCGCTGACAGCAATTATCCAGCTTGTAAAGATTTTGAGAAAAAAAGACAGTGTTTCAAAATTCCACCATCATTGACCCTTATCGAGGGTTATTCAACGTACTTCTTTTATTTCCATCAGTCAACTAATACTTCATCGCCAATTTCAGCCTTCCCCACAATTCATTATCAAAACTGCTTGGTCCAAGTGTTGAGACACTACCATTATCGCCCAGCCTCACTACTACCGCATCCAAACTGGGTATCACATAAATTTTCTTATCGTCCTTCCCCAATGCCATGAACATATCTGCTGGTGCGTTGGATATCAATGAAATTGGGTAAACCACTTGCGATTGCGGTACCATTGAACTCGCTTTACCATTAAGCCACCATAAATAACCATAACTCAAATTGAGGTTTTGCGAAGTATTGGTCATTGCAGTAAAATAATTTTGGTCAGTTAGTATTTGGATACCGTTCCATTCCCCTTTCCTCAAAATCAAACTACCAAATCTTGAAGCATCCCTAGTGGTGCAATAAAAGATGTAGTTCAACCAGAAGTCATTATTGGTCATCCCAATTTTATCATTCAGTTTTTCCTTTGCATACTGGGCAAAGGTCTTGCCAGTAGCAGTTGCAATAACATTTTGCAATAAATGATAAGGTGCATTATGGTAGGCCCATCTTGTACCGGCATCTGCTTTGTAAATAAGGCAAGAAGCTGTGATGCAATCTTGGTCTGGCACACCATCGTCCAGCCCCGTTGTCATAGTCAGTTGATGTTTTAAAGTAATTAGGTTTTCTTTTGCTAAAGGCAAACTTGTCCAACCAGTTCCAAGGTATTGAGATGTTTTATTGTTGATATCTATAATGCCCTCCTGCTGTGCAATGCATGCTACAGTGGCCACCACACTCTTACCAGCAGATGCTATGTAATATTTGTTGTCCTTGTTCCAACCATTCCAATATTGTTCCTTCACAATTTTTCCATGCTGCAATACAATCAAACCATACGTGCTTTTGGTAGCAGCATAATCGAATGCGGCCTGCAACTGCGTTTCGTCCCAACCTATGGATGCTGCGGTCTTCGTTTCCCAAACATCACTTACAGAGGATGATGGAGGAAAGTAATAGGCGTCCGCTACCGTTCCGCCAGTATCTGGGCTGCTTTTTTTACAGGAAACAAAAGCAATTCCCACAAGCAATAGAATGTTCAATACTCTCATTCGGTTCATTTTTGTTAGGATTGTGAAGAATTTTTATATTGTCTGTTCACTTCAAGATATTTCCTTGTCAAGCCCCCACATAAGCAAAACATAATGGCTGAAAAATCAAGAAGCAAATAGGAAAGGTCAACTTGGTTGTTAATTGTTTCCAGAATAAATAAAATCAAAAACAATAAAATGCCAGCAATAAGTGCATACAGCACTTTTTGGGAGCCTGCAATCCAGCTTGTAACAAACCCACCAATATATGAAGCAATGGCAACCCAGAGCAGTTCAATCATTGTTAAGGCAATATCGTTTGTGTTTACCTTAAAATCAGGCCCAATGGAAATATTTTGGGCATAGACAATCCTGATTAAAGGGAACAATAAAACAGCACCCAAAACAGTAACAATAACTCCAGTAATAGCAGCTAGTATGTTTTGAAATGATGGTTTCATTTTTTTGCAAATTTTTCCGCAGGAAGTATTGAGTTAGTTTTAGTTGGACAAGTAAACTAAAAAAAGTTTAACAACTGCAAATATTTTGTTTCATGCCAATGAATATTTTGCCAGCCTTTTTTATTTAG
>JAHEZD010000101.1:0-13787 GCA_023251255.1 Chitinophagaceae bacterium | reverse complement strand
TCCTGCAAAAAGCCCCAAGGTTTTGATTACCGGGACGTGAAAAATATTAAAATTGAAAACATAGGTTATGATCGGACTGCTGTAAGCATGGACCTGGTTTATTATAATCCCAATGGTTTTGGTGTAGATTTACGTAAAGTGGACTGTGATGTTTATATAGACAATAACTTTTTGGGGAAATATACACTCGATACGCTCATGCACATACCTCGTAGGAGCGAATTTGCATTGCCTTCCAAAATGGCAGTTGACATGAAAGGTGTTTTCAAGAACCTTTTCCTTGTTCTTTTCAACAAAGAGATACAACTTGATGTTAAAGGAACTACACGGGTAGGCAAGGCAGGCATATTTGTAAACGTGCCTTTTGCTTATTCGGCCAAGCATACATTTAGTTTATTTCAATAATTATGTAGGGGTAAATGCATCCCACCCATACATAATTCTACAATTAGTGCATCAAAACAATTCTTTCAGCGCCCCACTCATTGTCATTGGTGATGTACTTGATGATATAAGTGCCGGCAGGGTATTCAGCAATGTTCAGTTTCCATTTGGTTTGTTTGTTGGAGGACGTTAAGCGTATCAAAATTTTTCCAGTAAAATCCGCTACGAAAATCTCCTTGAGTTCCTTACTGCTTTTTATGTTCACTTCTCCCCTTGTTGGGTTTGGCGAAAGTTTTACTTCCAGTATGTTTAATGGCATCTTTGAAACCGTTGGGGCCTGCAGTTGCTCTTCTGCGCAACTGTTTGTGTAAAGCATCTGCTGGATAATTCGTGGCAGTAAGTTATTCAATAATTCCACATTGTATACGTCAGTAGTTGGTTTCAAATGAATACCACCTATGCCACTGTTGTTATCACTTAAAAAAACATACGTCCCATTGGTGGCCAATGCAATACTACGCATCATGAACTCAGTATTTTTATCTGCACCGCTGCAAACAATGGGAACAATCCTGATTCCTTTTGCAGCAGCTTGCTGCATCAGGTAGAACATCTCATTTTTTGCTTGATCATGTGGTGGCGCATCAAGAATGAGAAAAAGGATTTTCGCACGTGCATTTCCATCCCAATGAAGACTGTCAATAGCTGTATGCAAGGCACTGTGAACAGCTTCCGGAAAATCACCGCCACCGCCAGCGCTTTGCAGTTTAATAAAGTTCAGCACCTTCAACAAGTCCGTATTGAAATCAATATGTTTTGTCAAATATTCATCCCCTTTGTCCCGGTAAAAAACAGAAGCTGCATGAAGGTCAAGGTTACTGTAATGACCAAATGTTTGGTTGAGCACATCTTCCAGTTCCACTTTTAAATATTCAATTTCATCACCCATGCTTCCAGTAGCATCCACTACAAGAGCTATATCAACTATCTTACTGGTACTGCAAGGCAAATCAACAGTCAATTCATTCATCCCTTCCTGAAAAGGTACAGGATGCACAAAATCCTCGGTGTATTTAGTGGAGATGCCATATTCAGCTCCATCCTTTATTGAATGATTGAAATCCGACCACAATTCAGCTTTCCCTGTATTATCGGTAACAGCCTTCCAAGCAGTATCTTTTGTGGTCTTATTGATTAAATAAACTTCTTGTCCAATTACTGGGTAATGGTTCCTGTTTTGCAATTGTACACAGTACCGTTGCTTGGGAAACAGATTCCAATGCTGGCTCCAGATTTTAAAATCCGAATCAGTAAAGTCCTCCCACATTTTCCATTTACTGAAATCGTTTATTTCGCCAGCTACCAGTAACCTTGTTGTATAATTTTTGCCATCTTTTTTCATGGTCACTGAATCATTAAAGGATATTTTCTTTCCTGTTGAAACAAATTCGGAAGCTGATGACCTACCGTATCCCATTGAAGAGCGCGAGCTTACTGAAGCCACTCCACGGATTCTTATAGAAGCAACTTTATCCACAGTTCCAACCGATACACCCGCAACTTTTCCAGCCATAACTTCATCACCGTATGCAAACATTGTAGACTTTGTAAATCCATCTTTAGGAGCTGAAGCAATACTTCCAGGTATTTCCTTCTTTTTTGCACTACTGTAACCTGCAACGACCATATCATCCAAAGTTTCCCTTGCATTCAATAACACCACCTCAAAATTGGGATCTTTCACGGTTTTTTCGGTTACAATAACTTTATACGGTTCATAACCAGCAGCACTGAACACTAACGTATCTGGTAATTTGGTCGCCCTAATCTTAAAAGTTCCATCGGCATTGGTGGCAACTGAATTCGCTTTGTTTAAAAAATTGACAGTAATATGAGCTGCAGCTATTCCTTTCTCCCCCATCACCTTTCCTTTGATTATTTGCGCATTAGCGTTAGTGGCAGCACAAAATGCCACTATCCATACTGAAGTGGTAATTATTCTTTTCATAACTGAGTTTTGCTATAGATGGCATCAAAAAAGTTTTTACACAAAAACAGTTAAAATATTTTTTTGGCATTATTTTACAGCCTTCTACTATCAAATTTGTACTTCGGAAAATCAACACATGATACAGAAATCTACGCTTGCTCTATTATTGGCAGTTTTCTTTGGAACTGCTGTACTGAATGCCCAAACAGAAATACCTAAAGGTTGGCATTTGCTCAGTCCAACAAAGGACTCATTTTATGGTATTGACCTTGCAAGGGCCTATAAATTTCTAGCCGATAAAAATAAAAAGCCAAAAACCGTAATTGTTGCAGTGCTGGATTCTGGAGTGGATACAACCCATGAAGACCTGAAAGGCATTTTATGGCATAACCCTAAGGAAATTCCCGGCAATGGAATTGATGATGACGGTAATGGTTATATAGATGATGTGTACGGTTGGAACTTTTTAGGAGGTAAGGATGGACGCATCCTAAAGAATGCTGGTGATGAAAAAACGCGCGTCTACCACCGTTTCAAGGACAAATATTTGGACAAGCAAGTAGACACCTCTGTCATGAGCGATGATGAAAAATACGTGTACAAAACCTGGGCAAGAAGTGCTGCGGATATCAATGTAAGTCCGGAAGAACAACTGAACGTGATGTATGTAGAAGTGGCTGCAAAAGGCATCAAGAAGCATGACAAAATCATCCGCAATGAAATGCAGAAAGAAGAATATACCGTTGCAGAGCTGGAGACATATATTCCAACAACCGATTCATGCAGGAAAGCAAAACTTGGTTATCTCAATGCCATGAAAATGTTTGGCGTTGAAAGCGATACAAAGAACACCGATATCATTAATGAACTGGACAGCTATGTGGAAAAAAAGAAAAAAGCCATTGATGCCAAGGATACCCCATTACATGATTACAGGGCAGATTTTGTAAAGGATGATTACAACAATATCAATGACAAATTCTATGGCAACAATGATGTGATGGGTGGCGGTCCAATGCATGGGACCCATGTAACAGGCATTATTGCTGCACAACGGAATAATGGTATTGGGATGGATGGCGTTGCCGATAATGTAAAAGTAATGACGCTCCGTGTAGTACCTGATGGTGATGAATATGATAAGGATATTGCCTTGGCAATATTCTACGCAGTTGACAATGGCGCAAAGGTTATCAATATGAGTTTTGGGAAAGCTTATTCACCAGAAAAAAGATGGATTGATAGTGCTGTGAGATATGCAGCATCCAAAGATGTGCTGCTGGTTCACGCAGCGGGCAACGAAGCAAGCGATGTTGATACTGCACAAAATTTTCCCAATGCCTCCTTATTAAAAGGTAACAAAAAAGCAGAAAACTTCATGACAGTTGGCGCCAGTAGCGATCCCAAAATAAATGGTTCATTTACCGCCAGTTTCAGTAATTATGGTAAGTCAACAGTGGATGTTTTTGCTCCGGGTGTAAAAATATATTCTACATTGCCGGGCGGCAATCAATATGGCAACTTACAGGGCACAAGTATGGCATCGCCAGTAGTGACAGGTCTTGCAGCAATGTTACGTTCCTATTATCCCGCGCTCTCCGCAGTACAGATCGAAGAAGCTATTGAGAGATCCGTGGTGCATCCTACTGTCGATGTTACTGTTTTAAAACCAAGTTTGGAAGGCAAAAAAGATAAAATAAGCATGACCGAACTGGCGAGGTTCCCAGGCTGTATCAGTGCTTATGGAGCGGTAGAAATTGCAGATAAAATGAAGCCTGCTTTAAATGTAACTGCTCCAACACTGCCAATAAAAAAACAAAAGGAAATCCTCCCCAAACAAACATTCAAAAATCAAAAAATAAGTTAACCATGCCTAGGCCACAACAGGGTGATTACGGGAATTTCTATCAACGCTATATAGATTATGCCATTGGCAGCAACATCAATGAAGCAATTTCCTTCCATTCAGCAGCCATCAACGATTTTATCAATACCCTGCCCGAAGCAAAAGCAGATTATAAATATGCTCCTGAAAAATGGACAGTAAAAGATGTGCTGCAACATTTGATTGATGCCGAAAGAATTTTCGTTTATCGTGCATTGACTTTTGCAAGAAAGGACAAAACAGCTTTGCCCGGATTTGAAGAAAACGATTATGCTGCTAGCGTAGATAGTACTTTAAGAACACTGCAAAGCCTAAAGGATGAATTTGCGGCAACAAGAAAATCAACCGATATTTTCCTATCTACTTTAACTGAAGAAGAACTTATACAAATTGGCTCTGCCAACAATCATTTCATTACGGTCAACGCCATTGCTTTTATTGTTATTGGACATATACTCCACCACAAAAAAGTGTTGGAAGAAAGGTATCTATAACCAAATGGTTGCAAGGACCTGATAACAATTCCATACGTTTTACATGGTGGAATAATTTTCAATGCCCACCTTCAATCGCTTTTGCTATACCAAATGCAGCTCCGGCAGCCGCTGCGCCAATCATCACTACTTTCAACGCGCCAATAATTGGATTTACACCGGTCATCCTGCTTTTGAAATAACCAAACACAAACAAGCATACCAAGGTAATAACGGCTGAAATTTTCAATCCTTCCAATGCATGACCTACAAAAAAATACGGTGTCAAAGGAATTAGTCCACCAACAATGTAGCTCATACCGATATTGAAAGCACTTTTGCCAGCACGTTTCGGATCTGGTTCTTCCAGGCCAAGCTCATGCTTCATCATAAAATCAACCCAACGTTTATCATCCTTTATAATCTCCCGTGTAGCTTCTTCAGCAGTTTGTTTACTAAGCCCCCAATCAATAAACACTTTCCTAACTTCCTCAATTTCCACTTCACGTTTGTTCACTACTTCCCAATATTCATTTTTCAGTTCACTGTTGTAATGGTCCTGTTCCGTTTTACCAGCAAGGTACCCACCCAGTCCCATGGCAATGGAGCCAGCGGCAATTTCTGCAATGCCTGCAATCCAAACTAAGCTTACATTCCCCTGCACGGCACCACTTAAACCTGCAGCCAATGCAAAAGGCACGGTCAGCCCATCGCTCATACCAATAACAATGTCTTTCAGCAAATCGGAACTTTGTAAATGTGCCTCGTGATGGTGCAGGTGCGTATCGTTCATAAGGAGTATTTTTGGGCGAACAGCTTTCAACAATTAATGTACTGAATGTACAGAATAATGGCTTATTAGAATGAGAAGGTCACTCCCCCAGTAAATGTATCCCCATTTTTTAGGGAAGGGGAACTATATTGCTCTCCCTTCAACATCTGCCAAAACTTATCCGGAGCATAAACCTAATGAGGCCTTTTACCAAGTTAAAGGATTTTCACTTCGGTTCTCCTGTTTTTCTGCCTGCCTTCATCTGTACTATTATCGGCCACAGGAACAGTGGCGCCATAACCTTTAGCGGTAACTCTTGTAGCGGCAATCCCTTTTTTAACCAAATAATTCCTTACTGATTCTGCCCTTTGTTGGGAGAGTTTCATGTTGTCTGCATCTGTGCCAACATTATCCGTATGGCCAGCTATTTCAATTCTTTCTTCTTCCTTGTATTTCAAGTATTCAAAAAGTTCCTGCAGTTCCTTGTTGGATTCTGCTCTCAATGTTGCCTTACCAAAATCAAAGTACACATGATTTAGCGTAAAATTTTTAGGTGCCTCATACTGTATGTTCACCGTAAATGGTTCGCTATAAAATTGGCCCTCACCTAAACCGGGTATCTGTAGCTCGCCATATTTGCTGGTATCGGTCATCGCTTTGATGGTTACTACATAATCGTCACCGGCAGGTAACGCAATGGAAAACTTTCCGGCAGCATTGGTTCTACTGAAATAAAGCTTGTTGCTTTTCTTTGCATGAAATGAAACTTCCTCCCCTTTTCTCGGCTTGTTGGCGAAGTCTGTTACGTTAACCTGAACAGTTGCCGTTTTTGAGGAATCAGTTGGTGCAGATTTCTTTGTCTGTGCCTGCACCATAAAGCAAATAAAAGAGGATAATAAAAGCAGGAAGGTTTTTAGTGGTTGCATGAACTAAAGCTAAAGATCTTGTTGCAAAAAATGCGTTAAAGATTAAAGTATATTTGATGCTCAACATTTTCTTTATGAAAAAAATTCTGGCCAGCCTTTTTATTATCACTTTAGCTGCTTGTTCCTCCCAACAAAAAAACACTGCTACTTCCGTGCATACCAATATGGTTGCCGATGGTAAACTGTTCACTGCATTCTTTCAACAGCGCGCTGCTGAATATAAGGCGCTCTGCTTCCAAGCTTACAATATTGCTACATTAAGATTGGACCAGTCCTTACAAGTACCTTCTTCAAAATCCAAAGCTGTGATAACGGATATTGATGAAACGCTTCTGGACAATAGTGCCTATTCTGTTCATCAAGGCTTGCAGGGCAAGGATTATGATTTAGCCACCTGGACTGAATGGACAGCATTATCACAAGCCGATACACTAGCTGGCGCACTGACTTTCTTCAAATATGCTGCTTCCAGAAATGTGGAGGTATTCTATATAACCAATCGTGAGGAAAAAGAAAGGGTTGGTACTTTGAGAAACCTTCAAAAATTTGGTTTCCCTTATGCTGATGAAACGCATTTGATTACAAAACAAACTACCAGCAGCAAAGAGGCAAGAAGATTGGCCGTAGCCGATAAATTTGATATTGCTTTACTGCTGGGCGATAACCTTGCTGATTTTTCCATGCTTTTTGACAAGAAAACAGAAGTTGAACGGCTGCAAAATGTACAAAGTAATGCTGCTGCTTTTGGAAAGAAGTTTATTGTATTGCCCAATCCAAATTATGGCGATTGGGAATCGGCCTTGTACCAGTACAATTATAAGTTGAGTGCGGTGCAGAAGGATTCGGCAATAAGAAGCGTATTAAAAAGTTATTGATTGCAACCAGCCTTCCTTCTTGTGTCAATGATATACTGGATTTTCCAACGGTCATCTATCTTCACCAATACAAAATTGTTCACGCCGCAATGGCTGAACTTTCCATTGTAATAAAACTGGTAGGGCGTCCAAACATTGGCCATCGGTCCATCAATTTTAATGGTTTCAAAAATTATCCTTTCATCACCAGCATTTTTGGGCATTGACCCAACCTGCTTGGCAAAGTCTTCAATAGCTTCACTCCGTACCATCACTTTGCCTTGTTTGTCCCTCGCAATTGTTTGCAATAGGGAACTATCTGCAAAGCATTCCAATAAGGCTTTGGTGTCACTGTTTTTCATTGCTGCAAACATGTTGTTTACAATTGCTTTGACTGAATCTTCTGCTGTTTGTGCATGAAGTATGGAAACAGTAAAAACAAAGCAGAAAGTAAGGAGTATTATTTTCATACGATTAATTTTAGTTCACCCCACGAAATCACCAATAATAGAACAATTATAGCTATCACTGGTAGCAATTGGTTCCATTCTAAAGACAAAACGTTTCTTCCACCTACCAACTACCAGATTACCAAACTGTATTGTCGTAATTCATGTTAGCATAAAATAAAAATATGACAAGATGGATTATGACAAAAAATTTGGACTAAAAAACAATTGGCTTTAAATAACTGTTCCCAACAACCCTATAAACTAGCCCGTCACTTAATTTCTTGGTTTTGGGCTAAACCAGTGTATTAAAACTATTATGAAAGAGCCTACTAGTAATAATCCAAAAAAAATTGGCAGTCTTGCGACTGCCAATGTATAAAGTATTCTCCCTGGAATTATTTCGGATAAACGTTATTGTTTAGCGGCCTGCTTAACATCCACCAGTTCCACTTCAAAAATCAATGTGGAACCCGGAGGTATATCCTGACCCGCGCCCCTGTCCCCGTAGGCTAAATCCGAGGGAATGTACAATTTCCATTTGCTGCCTTTTGGCATTAACTGTACAGCTTCTGTCCAGCCCCTAATTACACCATTCACAGGAAAGCTAATTGGTTCCCCACGTTTGAAACTGTTATCGAATTCCTTACCGTTCAATAAGGCCCCTTTATAGTGGCAAACAACTGTGTCAGCAGCAGTTGGCTTAATCCCTGTGCCCGCATTGATGATTTCATATTGCAAACCTGAAGCTGTTGTTACAACACCTGGCCGTTTCTTGTTCTGCTGCAAGAAAGCTTCTCCTTCTTGTTTCTCCTTCTTGGAAGCCTTGCTCTGCACTTCTGCAAGCTTTGCATTTAAGCAGCCTGAAATTTGGCTTTCATCCAATTTTTTTGGCCTATCCTTCAGTACATCTTTTAAGGCTTCCACAAAAACATTGTAACTTAATGTATCAAGGTCTATTCCTTTTAAGTTGCCGGCTATATTAACACCCAGAGAATAACTCAGAGAATCAAGCTTGGTTTTGATGATGGAAGGTTTCTTCGCAGCAGGTTTTGTTTCAGTAGGTTTTGCTACCGTTGGTTTAGCTTTTTGTTGCGCCGTTGCCAACACAGGAACAGCAAGCATTAGGAGGATGATTCTTTTCATTCGTGAATTATAATTGTGAAAAATAGTTTTAACGCAAATACCCCAAAATCTTCAACATACTGGCGGCTGTTTGCTCCTTGGCATACACCCAGTCTTCCAATTCACCATTCTTGTTCTTTTCGATGATGATATGCTTTGGAGAAGGGATCAAACAATGCTTGATGCCACCATAACCACTTATCTGGTCCTGATAAGCCCCTGTATGGAAAAAACCCACGTATAAGGGCACTTTATTGTCTTCATCTTCCGGCTCATTGCTTTTTGTCTTTGGCAGGAATACTTCATTAATATGTTCCTCACTATCATAATAGTCATGGCTATCGCAAGTGATTCCGCCCAGCACTACACGATGGTATTCATTGTCCCATTTGTTAATGGGCAGCATCAGGAATTTTTCACCAATGCCCCAAGTATCGGGCAAAGTGGTAATAAAGGACGAATCAATCATGTACCAGGTTTCCCTGTCATTCTGCTGTTTCTCCCCAATTACACTGTAAATATGCGCCATGCTTTCACCAACTGTGTAACTGCCAAATTCTGTGAAGATATGTGGCATGGGAACTTTTGCTTTCTTGCATGCCTTTTTGATATTGCTAACAATTTCATTGATCATGAACTGATAATCATACTCAAAACCAAGAGAATGTTTAATGGGGAACCCACCACCAATATTAATTGAATCCAGTTCAGGGCAAATCTTTTTCAACTGGCAATAGAGATTGATAATCTTGTTCAGTTCACTCCAATAATAAATATCATCCTTGATACCCTTGTTCAAGAAAATGTGGAGCATCTTCAATTGGAACTTGTCTTCATAGCCTTCAATCTCATCTACATAGAATTCCAGTATATCCTTGGCCCTTATGCCAAGCCTTGATGTATAGAAAGGGAAGTTGGGTTCTTCTTCTGCCGCAACACGGATACCCACTTTAAAAGGTTCCTTAACACTTCTCTTGTAGGCTTTCAGTTCATCCTTATTGTCCAGTACAGGGATCACGTTTTTGAAACCCGAATTGATCAACTTTGCAATCCTTGAGGTGTAGGGTTTCTGTTTGTACCCATTGCAAACGATAAAAATATCCTTGGTAATCTTCCTCCTTTTGTACAACTGATTGATGATATCTATATCATACGCATAAGAAGTCTCCAAATTAATATTATGCTTCAAAGCTTCCTCCACTACAAACGAGAAATGGCTACTTTTTGTACAATAGCAATAGTTGTATGTTCCCTCGTATTTGTGCCTTTTGAAAGCATTGGCAAACATTTGCTTGGCCTTGTTTATCTGCATACCAATCTTTGGCAGATAAGTGACCTTCATCGGTGTTCCATACTTCTCAATCAAAGGCTTCAGGTCAATCCCATTAAAAGATAGGTAGTCGTTATCATTAACTTCAAAGCCTTCTTGGGGAAAGTGGAAGGTCTGGTTCACCAGCGAGGTGTAGCTATTTGTCATTCTTGCAAATTGGTTAAAAGCCTGAAAGTTATTTTTATGGAGAACAAAAATAGTGGTTTGGTAAATGTATGGCCCAAAAATATTAGCCAACCTCCCGTATAGGATTTTCCCAGTTTTTCAACCTGTTGCTCCAACCAATCAACAACCTGTTATTCTGTGCAAACAGTAGCATCAAAGGGAATATTTTGAACAGGCCACGTTTGATGGAATGAGTAATATCCATCAATGGTAAAATATGGCTGGATAGCGCCAAACCTACATAAACAGCAACAATACAGTAGAACCAGTAACAAGCAGGCTTGTTCATTTTCCTGTACACTAGTAATTCCATTGACAGAAGGAACAGGAAGAGATAAATGAACCAGTTGTAATAAGCCTTGCCCTCTTTACCAAAAACAAGCTCATTGGTCATGTCCTTAACTTTCAGGAGGAGACCATGAATATGAAAAATATCCTTGTTAATCAGTTCTCCAATATTGTACGAAACAGGTAGGTAATGGTTAATGAAAAGGGATATGGATAGGTAATAAATAACCATTGATGGAATGATAAACAACAATCCATTTCTTAACAACAATGCCCAACCCTGTTTCACTTTAAACCATTGCCATAAAAACAATGGCAATATCAGTCCCGCCAGTATCAGGGTTTCGCTTCTTGTATAGGTGGCCATAGCCATCATTATCCCTGAAAAAATCAACTGCTTTTGCTGTTTGTCTTCAAAATAAAGTTGGAGGAAATACAATGAGAGGAAGAAGAAGACAGCATTACTATAATCGAACAGAGCCATAAAGGTATAAGCATACATTTCTGGGATGGCCAGGAAGAAAACCAATAATAGCCCTGCAATTATCCTATGTAATTTCTTCAATAGAACCTGATAAAGAAATAGCACAAATGAGCCTACCAATAGGATTAGCCAAACCTGTCCAAATTCAAAACCAGCATATTTATAAATAATCTGCAAACTTGTAATATAGGGAGGCTTGAATTGGTTATTGGTGCTTTCCATGTTTACTGTGAAAACAGAATTGAGCATGGACTTTTCCCTTACTGCAAATTCAGCAATGGCCTCTGCTCCGGATAGCAGGTCCCTTGGCGTTGGTGGAAAATAGAAACATCGCCAGGCACTTACAAAAAGCATAAAACCAATCAGCAGCAAAAATGGGATTTCATAAATTTTCGGTTTGAATGAAAGACTTCCAATAGTGCTTCTGATCAACAAAAAAGATTGCTTGTACTTGATGTTGCATAGTGCTGTGGAAACAAATAGCCCCAACCAGGTATTTAATGCGGTGAGAGGAATAAAAAGCAGCTCCATCAAAAACGGGACAATAGAAAAGACCCCAATACCTGTTATTATTGCTAGACTGATGTTCATCCCTGGCCTGAGGCTTATTTTAAGCAAGCCCATCAAGCCCAATCCAGTAATTAGGTGCAGCAAGCAAAGCAATATGAGCATTATTAAACTCATAATGGATAACTGTATTTACGCAATGCTTTTACTAGTGAATCCATTTTTGTCGATGGAACATTGTTGTGGATTACAATCTGTTTCTTATTGTTCACCAATACAACGCCAGTTGCCTTAAAAGCTTCGTCACTCTTTGCCCAAACTGTTCTTATGGAAGTGAAATAATAAAACACCACTGGTTCTGGCACATCGTACTCCAATCCCTTCTCCTTGAAATAACCAGAAGCCGGCACCAGCAGCAGTTTTTCTTTTGAATGTTCAGGCACAGAAGCTGCAATTAATTTTGTTATTACATAATAACTATCAAACCTGTTTATCTTCCTTTGTTCAATGTCCAACTTGCTTTTTTGGTAGTTGAAATTGCCCCAGTAGGCAATAACGGTTTCCTTAAACCATATCCTGTAAGTAGGAATGCAGTACACCCCAACGAGCAGCATTAATGACAGCAATAAAAGCAGCAGCCTTCTCTTGAAAACAGTATCCCGAAATTGGTATATGAAACGCTTGGCTCCCATCGCTTCCAAAAATAGTTGCTTGATATTCCTAAAACAAAAAAGCCGCAGACAAATCTGCGGCCTTCAATATTGATGAGTAGGAACTTGCTATTTAACTGAAGCAACCAAAGCCTTGAAGCTTTCTGGATTGTTCATAGCTAAGTCAGCCAATACTTTCCTATCCAACTCAATTCCTTTAACAGCCAATTTGTTGATGAACTGGCTATAGGTCAACCCTTCTTCCCTTACGGCAGCGTTGATACGCACAATCCATAATTGACGGTATTCCCTTTTCTTCAACTTACGTCCTACATAAGCGTAAGTCTGACCCTTTTCTACAATATTCTTGGCAACGGTATATACGTTTTTACGTTTGCCATAAAAGCCTTTGGCTTGTTTTAAAATCCTTTTCCTGCGTGCCCTAGAAGCAACTGCATTTTTTGAACGTGGCATATCTTAATAAGTTTAAATAGTAATGAATGTGGTTTGGGGGAATTGTTTATGAGCTTATTTCAAGCCTAACAACCTTTGAACAAAATCCTTGTTTGTGGAACCCAACACACCATCCTTACGCATGGCACGTTTGCGCTTCTTTGATTTCTTAGTTAAGATGTGGCGTTTAAAAGGTTTTTGAAAGGTGATTTCACCTGTACCAGTTACCTTGAATCTTTTTTTGGCACTGGAGTTTGTTTTTACTTTTGGCATAAATAATCTTTTATAAAGATTACACCCTGCTGGCGGTCCTGCACAGGCAGGACACTTGTTTGGCCTTACGGGAAAATTTGGGCGGCGAAGATAAGGGCAAACTGTATACTGGCAAAGGCTTTGAGTCGGATTTTCATATTATTCGCTTGAAAAAATAGATTTTACCGTAATAAAACAGGCAATTTTCTTCAATTAATCTGATTTTATACGAATAAGCACAAAATCGCTTAATAATTGTTGCTGTATAATTAACGTGAGTTGCTAGGCACTGTTTCCCACAACTGGCAAATGCACTCGATTCTTTCAGGGAGGTGAACAACCGGGCCAATAGATTTCCCATTGATTGACCTAAAACCAACTGCCTCTTTGGCGATTCATTAAAACTTCCAGCAGTTTTAAGTCTTTTGCCGCCAACTTGACCTTGATTTTGAGTGGATTTAAGGACAATCAGAAAAATTCACTAATTTTTGGCAGGGTGCCAACTCAATCCGTACCAAATACAAAAGGCTGATTTTCCTTGCTGGGGTGAAGTTGGGTGCTGTTCATTGCCGTTGGCTTACGCCAACTGCAAATAAACCGTTTTGAAAAAAGGCTAGCTCCCAATTATTTTTAAGTTTCTTCCCTCTGGTGCTGCCCTTCAATTAACTAGCAACTTGAATTAATTAACGCAAGTTGCTAGTTAAAAGCAAAACTAATTGTAGGAAATGGTTGTTGCCTTGGACTGGCTAAGCCTGCCCCTTTTCTTTTTGGAAGTATTCAGCAAAACGACCAAATACGCT
>JAHEZD010000161.1:1102-7129 GCA_023251255.1 Chitinophagaceae bacterium | reverse complement strand
TAATAGGGGGCGATACATCTTCTTCCCAAAAAGGGTTCATCATTTCTGTTACTGCTATTGGGGAGGTTGACACAGATAAATTTGTAAAAAGAAGCACTGCACAAAAAGGTGACCTGATTTGTGTGAGTGGTGATTTGGGTGGGGCCTTTCTGGGATTGACATTGATGGAAAGGGAAAAGAAGATTTACTTGGAAAACCCCAAGATTCAGCCAGACCTCGAAGGAGAAGATTATATTGTTGGAAAACTGTTGAAACCGGAAGCAAGGAAGGATATTATAGAATTCTTGGCATCGAATGGTATCGTTCCTACAAGTATGATGGATGTTAGTGATGGTATCAGTAGCGAAGTGTTGCACCTTTGCAGGCAGAGCAACCTGGGCTGTAGGCTGTACGAGGAGAAATTACCTATACATGACTTGGCACGGAAAGCTGCTTTCAAATTTGGTCTTGACCCAACCGTTTGTGCATTGAATGGTGGCGAAGACTATGAACTCATCTTTACTTTGAAACAGGAAGATTACGACAAGATTACGATGAATGAAGAAATTAGCGTTATTGGTTACATGGCAGAGCTGGAAGAAGGTTCCAAACTCCTGACCAAAGGCGGCAATACGTTCAATATAACGGCACAAGGCTGGAATGCTTTTGTGAAATAGAAAAATTTTCATGCTTAGGTTGTGGACGGCAAAGTAATTGTATAACCATTTTTATGTCAATTCAAGTGCAACGTTTCAAAAAGGAAAATGGTTTCGTTACAACACCGCAACGCTCAATGATGATGAAAAGCATCAGGGCCGCGGAGACCAAACCTGAACAGTTTCTCCGGAAATTAATCTGGAATACGGGCCTGCGTTACAGGAAGAACGTAAAAAAGATGCCTGGCCGCCCCGATATTGTTTTCCCCAAATACAAACTGGCCGTTTTTATTGATGGCGATTTCTGGCATGGCTTTAATTGGTTGGAAAAAAAGGAGCGGATCAAAACAAACCGGGAATTCTGGATACCCAAAATTGAACGTAACATGCAACGTGACAGGGAGAACACTGAAAAACTTGTACAAATTGGGTTCAAGGTTATCAGGTTTTGGGAGCATGAAGTAAAGAACGATGCCTATGCCTGCGTTATCCGTATTATAAATAAATTAAAAAGCCAAGAATAACAAGCATCATTTTTTAGATAGACCATTTGATACTAGTTTCATAGCATGAAAGGAGTTGTTGCATTTATTACTTTAGCTATTCTGTTTACTTCCTGTGTTTCATCGCGTCAACCCAATTATACATTCAATCAAAAATATAGCGCTGAAGATTTGCAAAGCGATATTGTCTTGCTCAAAAAAATCCTTGAAGCTAACCATCCATCCCTTTATTGGTATACTCCAAAGGATAGCATGGATTATTATTTCGATAAAGCCATTGCATCCATAAAGGATTCATTAACTGAAATTCAGTTCAGGAACAAAGTAGCTTCTGTAATAAGTAAAATAAGGTGTGGCCATACTTCTGTTCGTTTCTCCAAAGCTTTCAGCCATATTTCCGAAAAATACCGCTACCCACAATTTCCTTTATACTTTAAGGTTTGGGATGATAGCCTTGTTGTGCTGGGCAGTGCCTTTCCCCGTGATTCCATTTTTAAACGTGGGGTCATTGTCACTTCCATCAATGGCAAAACAAATAGGCAGTTATTGGATAGCATGTTTGACATCATTAGCACGGATGGTTACAGCGACAATTACAAGAATCAGGTAGTAAGCAATAACTTTCCTTCTTGGTATAGGTCTGTTTATGGCCTGGATAGTTTCTATACTATTAAGTATATTGATGCAGGAGGCAAAGAAGCGGTGACGACTATAAAGAATTTTGCCCCTGCAAAAGATACTTTAAGAAAAAAGGATACCACCTTGCGAAAGTTTATTCCAGCCTTTGTTACACCTACAAAAAAGCAGATCCGTCAATCAAAATTGCTTGATAAGAGAAGCATGCAAATTGATACGAGCATCAATACTGCTTACATGCGCATAACATCATTCAGTGGTGGGAGGTTACGTAAGTTCTTTCGTCGTTCATTTAGGACAATCAAGGAAAAGCAAATAGAGAACATTGTCATTGACTTAAGGGAGAATGGGGGCGGTAATGTTGAACTGAGCACCAAACTAGCCAAGTACTTGAAAAATAAGCCATTTAAAAGCGGTGATACGGTGGCTGCTATTACCAGGACATTCCCCTATCGAAGCCATATAAAAAACTGGTGGATGTACTGGTTCCCTATGAACGTATTTGCACATAAAAAATCAGATGGGAGGTATCATTATACCCATTTCGAGAAACACTACTTTAAGCCCAAAACAAACAACCATTTCGACGGTCATGTTTACATTATACAAGGAGGTGTCACATTTTCTGCTTCCACAATGTTCATCTCCACCATGAAAGGTCAGGGCAATGTAATGGTAACAGGAGAGGAAACCGGTGGCGGGTTCTATGGTAACACTGCCATGCACCTCCCATATATTGAACTGCCCAAAAGCCATATTAGGGTCGGGCTTCCCATGTACCGTTTGGTCATTGATTCTACCCGGGAAAAAAATGGGCACGGTATAATACCCGATGTTTGGATTAAGCCCTCATCCATTGCCATAAAAAAAGGCGTAGACATCAAGCTCCAAAAAATTAGGCAGATAATTATAGATAGGAAGAAGGCTATAGGGGCTAATTGAGGTGTAGCATTGTTCATGATTTCTTATATTTTAGTTAATACCTCATTAAGCTAAACATAAAGGCAGGAGTCAATACAGCATAACGGCTAATTTCGTAATCAATGCCGCAATTGCCAACAAACCTCCTTCATGACCAGACTATTTCTTTTGTTAATTGTAGGGACCTTTATTTCATCAATTGCCATTGCACAGGATTCAACCAGTGCATTGCAGAAGCACAAGAAACTTTCCTTAAAACCAGCAGGTGATTTTGACCAACGCTTTTCCTTTCTTGAGCATCAGCCAGTAAATATTTGGGGGTATAGAATTGGTGTAATGGTAAATGATAAATATAAAGTGGGAATCGGTGGTTATTTCCTGAGTCAGGACATCAATGGAGAAAAGAAATTACGACGCAATACTTTATACTATGAACAAAGCCGTAAGCTGTATTTCGGTACCATTTATTATGAACCGTTCTTGTTGAGGAAAAGATTGTATGAAATGAGCTTGGTGTTTGAAGCCGGTTACGGTAGGGTATCCCTTGATTCATTGAAACAGATACGTAACAATGAAACCCTTGTCAGTGAGAAGCAAACGTTTGTTCCGGCAGGTATGGGGGTGTCCATGAATTTTAAGATACCGGATATGAAGCACCTTCACTTTCTTACTTATATTGGGCTGAATGCCATGATTGGCCTACGTAAAACAGTTTTTGAAACAGATTTAAAATACAATTACGATGGCTGGTACTGGAGCATTGGGTCGGCTATTTTTGTCGATAAGATTTTTACTGACCTGAAAGCCAATAAGAAGAGAAAAGAGATAATGAAAGAGAAAGCTGCTAATCAATCCACTCTATAAAATCAGCTCTGTATCCTTTGTTAATCATTCCCAATTCGTTGCCCAAATTCAATGCTTGTGCTGGGTACAAGCTGCACATTCTCAATGCTTCATCCAAGTCAATGGCGCAAAATTGAACGAGATTTTGAACAGCTTTCTTCATGTTCAGTGCACTGCCGCTGAGTATATTATTGCTTTCATATTTGTCGCCTGATAGTTGATGGGGATAGAAACCTTCATTGGTTTCAGTAACTGCATCAGTAATTACGAACAATCTTTTTCCCATCATTTTTTTGGCAATCCTTACAGCAGCAAAATCTACATGGTAACCATCAGGAATAATACTGGCCATGACTGTTTGATGGTTGAAGGCTGCGCCAACCAATCCAGGTTCACGATGTTGCAGGGGGCTCATGGCATTGTATAGATGTGTTATGCTAGTTATTAAACCGTCGTTGAAACATTGTATTGATTCTTGATAACTGGCATTGCTATGACCAGCAGATATCATAATACCATAACTTTTAATCAGTTCAATAATGTCTTTGCTGCAAAGTTCCGGGGCAAGCGTTACCATTTTAATGACATCCCTGCCATATTCCAGCAACCCTTTTGCTTCTTTCAAAGTTGGAGCATGGATACTGCTTTCTTGGTGCGCCCCACGCTTCGATTTATTTATCCATGGACCTTCTATATGCAGACCAATACAACCTTCACCGCCTTTCTGCCAGTATTCCTTAACCGCATCTATACAATTATGAATGACCTTATTTGTATTGGTGGCAACTGTTGGCAGGAAATGATTGGCTCCGCCATCCGCACAGTAACCATGTAGTTTCTGCAAAGCGTCCACTTCAGGATAAACAGAAAATAATTTCCCATAAGCACCATAAATCTGCAAATCAATAAAAGCAGGAATGAGGCATTCAAATGTCTTTGTTATCGGAGCAATCAACTTTTGCGTTGGTAAGATTTCCTTTATCAATCCCCCTTCCACAATAATGGAATGGTGCTCAAGCCATTCAAGACCGGTAAAGATTTTTGTTGCAGCGTAAATGCCATTTTCTTTCATAGACAATTAATGGATAATGTTGAAGGTATCAGCATCTTTTAAAAAAGGGAATTTGTTCCTTACTTCCTGCAATCGGTCTTTTTTTAATGTTATTGTAAATACATCTTCATCATTTGCTTTATGGTAGAGGGTGGTACCCAAAGGGTCAATTACCATACTGTCGCCGCTGTGGTAAATGTCATTGCCATCGTGGCCAACTCTGTTTACACCAATTACATAGGCTTGGTTTTCTATTGCCCTTGCTGTAAGCAGTGTTTTCCAGGCATGGTTCCTTTTTTCAGGCCAATTGGCTACATAAAGCAGCAGGTCATATTCTGGCTCACTATTCAGTCTTTCTTCATGTGATGTTGCTTCTTGCCTTGCCCAAACGGGGAAACGTAAATCATAGCATACTTGCAAATTAATTTTCCACCCTTTCACACTTGCTATCACCCTTTTATCACCAGCCGCATAATATTCATCTTCACCAGCATAACCAAAGCGGTGCCGCTTGTTATAGTAACCATATTGACCATTCGGCAGCATCCAAATTAAGCGATTGTAATAGTTGCCATCTTCTTCAATGATCAAACTTCCTGTTAGGATAACCTTTTTTCCAATAGCTATTCTTTTCATCCAGTTCACACATTCACCATCCATTGTTTCCGCTAGGATTTTGGGCTTCATGCTGAAACCTGTACTGAACATTTCTGGTAATACAACTATTTCTGTTCTTTCTTGTATGTTATTGATTTTATCCTCAAGCATAGCAAGGTTTGCCTGCTTATCTTCCCAATAAAGCCTTGTCTGGATCAATGTAAAATTGAGCGTATCGTTCATGCAGCTAAGGTAAAGCAACCTTAATTAAAGCGGTAAGCAAATTGGATGCTGCCATAACGTTGCTGCCTATTCTGCAAGGAAGTTTCCTTGGTCTGGAAATTGGTTTCTATTCGGCCAGTCCATCTTGGCTTTGCATACAAAATGCCAAAAGTTTGTTGGTACATCAATGCAGTTGGCTTGCTGGTGATAGCTTGTTTTGTTGAATAGAACAATGTGCCTTGCAAGGTAGCATTGTAGCCTTGTGCGATAAGTTGGGGGTAGAAATATGCAAACAGCTCGTGCTTTTTTTTTGTAGCCACTTCCTTGCTATTAATACGGGTATTGAACAAGGCAGTATTGTTGTTCTGTTCAAAAGCTCCCAAACAAAAATAAGTACCAGCTTTTACATTGGTATAGAACATACCAGCATTGGTTTCTGCCGTGCCAACAATTTTAAAGAGAGCAGTAGTGACCAGTGAGTTTTTATAATTGATACCAGCATTTGCACCAATTGAATTAGGTATTTGTGTTTCCCAGTACGGATAGTAATACAGGTGAATAAGTTTGTGATATGCTTCCTGGAGTTGCTGTGCAAGGGACCATCTTCCTGTAACACCCA
>JAHEZD010000161.1:0-1092 GCA_023251255.1 Chitinophagaceae bacterium | reverse complement strand
TAGAAGCAATAAATTTCTCATGCGTGTACTTTGCATAGAGATAACCGCAATAGGGCCTATCGATACTTTCCTCATTTCTTAAGACAGCTCTCCTGTTTCCTGTGGTGAACATAGTCTGTCCAAGCTCATAGCGGTTAATTATTTTCTTATTGTTTTTTTCAAAAGCACTGCTGAGTTGTAAAAAAAGACCGGCAGAGTAATAGCCATCTTTTAGCTTTAACATGTAAGCGTCATTTTCTGATACTACTGAAAACTCCTTGTGGAAATACTTCTTTTTGTCTTTTTGTGCAATGACTTGGAAAACATACAAGTTAGCAAGCAATAGTATCCAATATCTCATCTCCGTTATTCTTATTGGTGGTAAAAGTTGTTACAGTGCCTCTGGTTTCCTAATTTGCTGAATAGCCTTGTTTGCCAAATCCGGTTCATAGCCTTTTTGCATAAGGAAACTCAATGTTTTGGCCTGCCTGCTCATATACTGTTCGGATTTGAGGCTACTCCATTTTTGAGAGGCCAATTTGTCCAATGACTTCAAATAATCTTCTTCATCAATTTCCTTCATCGCTCTTCTGATAATATAATCGCCAATTCCTTTTTGCTTGAGTTCATGTTTGATTTTTATTCTGCCCCATTGTTTGGTCCTGAACTTGCTTCCAGCAAATAGTACTGCAAACCGTTCTTCGTTCAAATAATCCTCTTCGACCAGCCTGCTCAATAGTATTTCTACGTCGTATTTATTCAGTCCAAAACTGTATAATTTTTCCTTTACTTCGCTGTGGCAACGCTCCTGGTAAGCACAATAATGTTTTGCTTTTGGTAGTGCCTGTAATGGTGTGAGTCTCTGCTTGAACAAAATTGAAGTTTGGCCTACAAATTTAAGTATTGATATACAATAGGATACCCTATAGATTCTGAACACTAGTTTAAACTTGATAAAAAAACATTTACTTTGACCCGAAATTCAAATCAATTCCTTTGACAAAACCAATGCAACATACCATTTGCCTTATTGACGATGATAGGATTTATCAGTTCACTGCAAAAAAAATTCTGGAATCAACAGGATTAAGTAAAAATATAGTTGCTTTTTAC
>JAHEZD010000184.1 GCA_023251255.1 Chitinophagaceae bacterium | reverse complement strand
ATGTGGCTGAAGCACTAACATTATCGTCTTTCTGTTCCCTATCAGCAATGCTCCGGAACGTATACCCAGCAAGGGTTACAGCATTCTCCTTCAAAAATTGGCTTGACATCAATATGCATTTTGCGGGATTGGATTTTTCGCCATAGGCAACCAGCTATGTCTGCAAAATCCGCCTTGTTTCGCTCAAAAATTACATGATAGGGAATTCCACCAATCAAATTTAAACAGCTTCCCATAAGATTTCTGATTATTGACACAAGATTCTAGATTTGGGATATGAAACAGCTTCTCATTATCCGCCATGCAAAAAGCAGTTGGGATTTCTCAACTCTCACTGATTTTGACAGACCATTAAACGAAAGGGGCCATCGCGATGCCCCAGTGATGGCAAAACGTTTGCTGGACAAGCAGATTAAAATAGATGCTTTCATCTCGAGCACAGCCAAAAGGGCTTTTACTACTGCTACCTATTTTGCTGAAGCTTACGGATCGGAGGAGAAGGACATTATTAAGATTCCTGAACTCTATCATGCTGCACCTCCTACTTTTTATGATGTGATAAGTAGGGTGGCTGAGAAACTTGATACCATTGCTATTTTCTCACACAATCCAGGTATCACTGATTTTGTAAACGAACTGACGAATACAAGAATAGACAACCTGCCTACTTGTAGCGTTTTTGCAGTCAAAATAGATATTGATAATTGGAAATATTTTAAAAAAGCCGGAAAAGAGTTTTGGCTTTTCGATTATCCTAAAAAATAATTATAGTTGTTGTATCCCAATGTTGGTAACCATGCCAAAACTAACATTTACATTAGTAATGACCTTGTCCTGAAAACCGGTGCTTGCATCTGCATCAATGGTTACAGTATATGTTCCTGCTGGCAAGCCGCAGAAAAGAAAATAACCTGTTGCATCTGGTATAGCAGTAAATGTATCCACACCATTACTTGCATACACAATGGATTTGGAACTTAAAGGCAATACTGTCCCCGCAATCTTTCCATTTGTTTCAACTGAATATGCTCTAATGACTGGCTTCAATTTATAACTCCCGTTCCCTTGTACTACAACGGACTTACCTGCATCAAAATCCAACCATACATCATAAGAGCCATTTGGCAGGAAGTCTGTATTAAGGTTCAATTTGATACCGCTTTCCTCAGCAGAAGGTGTATTTAATGGATAACTTGTTCCATTAACAACTATGCTATTGTTACTGTTCAAAATCATACGCATTTGTGAAATTTTACCTGCGGGAATTGTGGCCGAGCAAAGCAGCGTATCTAGACCATTACTGAACTGCAAGATGTTATAGACACCTTGCCTTGCCAAACCCAATGTAACCCAACCTTGGGGGGCATCTGTATGCACTTGAACTTCCTTAATATCGAGGTAAACTGCGTCATAAACACCTGGACCATCTGTTAAGTGGAAGTTTATTGTGGATGTTCCGTTAGGAGAATCATCATTCTTGTTACACGAAATTGTCAAAGTTATTAGGACAGGTAGCAAAAACATTTTTAGGATATAAGAGAAGGTTTTCATATGAATTGGTATTTGTTCTAATAAAACCAATTCCATGCCAGAAGCATTATGAACTTTAAGGAGGAGCGAATCATTTAAAACCGAAGAAGGTAATTGTAGAATTGAATACACACAATTTCCCTTCGCCTATTCGGCATTTTCCAGAACTTCACTTATAGATAATTTCTTCTTATAATTAACTAGGTAAACACCACTAAAAATTAAAGTTGCTGCAATGAGTTTCACAGCAGTTAACTTCTCACCAAACAAAACCATAGAAACAATGGTGGCAAAAATGGGTTGTGTATAGATGTAAGTACCTGTAATGGATGAACCCAATGTAGCAATACCATACACCATGAACATATACGCCAGAAACGTGGCACCAATAACAAGGAACCCCAATGCAAACCAATGGGTCCAATCAAAGCCGCTCCATTTTACTTGCATGAAATCATTCCAACCGATGGGCAGTACCATCATGGCTCCAAAAACAAACACCCAACGTATCACATGCAATGGTGAATACGCTTCCATCAATGGCTTCGCAAGCACCAAATAAAAAGCGTAGGAAGTAGCGTTGAGCATTACCAAAGTATCACCTAGAACACTACTTTCTTTATCTGCTAGATTTTTGGCCAATATTAAAACTGCTGCACCACCAATACCTAATAAAAGTCCCACTGATTTAGTGATGGTTACTTTTTCCTTCAACACGAAAAATGCAATGATGGTAATGGCAATGGGTGTG
>JAHEZD010000100.1 GCA_023251255.1 Chitinophagaceae bacterium | reverse complement strand
TAGATGCTTATGCCAACAGGAACTATAGTATGAGCTATGGATTTTCCTATGGGCCATTTTTCCATACAGGAGCAAAAGCTGATATTTCCTTGGGGGGCAAAACAGCTTTGATGGTTGGTGTAGCAAACCCAACTGATAACACTACAACAACTTCCAGTACAAAAGTGGCTATTGCACAATTAAGCACCGCCACAAAAAATGATAAATTAAAGGCTTATTTGAACTACCAAGGTGGAACAGGCCTATCCCAGTTTGATTTGGTATTGAATGGAACCATCAGCAGCAAGTTCAATATTGCTTATGATGGAACCATTAAGACCGTGAAAATAGCTTCTGACAATAAAAGCTGGAGCAGTAATGCCCTGTACCTTAATTACGACCCAACCAGCAAATTTGGCTTGACCCTTCGTGGTGAATATTTTGATGACACCAAAGCGGTTGCAGGTTTGAACACAAGCATTTTTCAGGCAACACTTTCAGGCAATATAAAGATTGATAACTTAACCATCATTCCCGAACTACGTTTGGACAATGCCAAAGACAGTACTTTCTTTAAGAACGACGGCACAGGAACAAAAAGTGCAGCAAGCTTTATTTTGGCTGCTGTGTACAAATTTTAAAAGGCATAGCTGAAGCCATTACTTATGGACCTGTTTGATAAACTATTTGTAATAAGGAGGCTACTTTCTTTAAGCCAAAAGGAAGCTGCGGAGCAAGCTGGAATCAAGCAACCAATCATAAGTATTTTGGAAAGGGGTGAAAGGGATGATATACCGACTGCATATATTGAATTCCTGTACAAAAGTGGAATTGACCTGAATTGGGTTTTTAATGAGGATACCGATGTGGCTAATGTATTTAGGAAAAAGGCAACTACCTATTGATGGATAATCCGCTTTTATAAAAACTACATTTATATTCAAGTATCGGGTGAAGTTCAATGGATTTCTAATTGCTGGCCAGTAAAAGAAAAATAATGGAAAACGAAGCAGCAAATAAATGGTTGGAAAAGCTTGCCAAGGAAAAAAAAGGCAAGCTGAAAATTTATATTGGCATGAGTGCCGGTGTTGGTAAGAGCTACCGTATGCTGCAAGAGGCCCATAACCTCCAGAACAATAATATCAACATAAAAGTTGGCTACATTGAAACGCATAAACGGAAGGAAACAGAAGCGTTGGTTGAAGGGCTAAGTGTTATACCGAGAAGGCAGGTTTTTTACAAGGGGAAACTATTGGATGAACTGGATGTGCAAAGTATCCTGCTGCTGCAACCGCAGGTGGTAATTGTGGATGAGTTGGCCCATACCAATATTCCCGGTAGCAAAAATGAAAAACGCTGGCAGGATGTATTGGATATTATCGATGCAGGTATTGATGTAATTACTGCCATCAATATACAGCATATAGAAAGCATCAACGAAGAAGTGAAGCATATTACCGGTGTTGAAGTGCAGGAGCGCGTGCCTGATAAAATCCTTCAACTGGCAGATGAAGTGGTGAACATAGACCTGACAGCCGATGAGCTCATCACCCGTTTGAAGGAAGGCAAGATTTATGACAAGAGCAAGGTAGAACAGGCCCTGACCAATTTTTTCAAGCCAGAAAGGATATTGCAATTGCGTGAACTGGCCCTGAAGGAGGTTGCTGGCCAAGTAGAAAGAAAAGTAGATTATGAAGTTACCAGGGACAAAAATTTACGCCATGAAAAATTCCTTGCCTGCATTTCATCAAGCCATGAAACAGCGCAACGGATTATCAGAAAAACGGCAAGGCTTGCTTCTTATTACAATAGCAGTTGGTATGTGCTATATGTGCAGACAAACAAGGAAAGTGCGGACAATATACCCTTGGCTGCACAAAGGCACTTAATCAACAATTTCAAAAATGCCACAGAGGCTGGTGCAGAAGTAGTACAGGTAAAAAGCAATAATGTTGCTGAAGCCATTATGCAGACCTGTGTTGAAAAAGGGATAACCACCGTTTGCATTGGCAAGCCACATCTTAACCTGCTCCAGGTAATTTTGAGAACCAGTTCCTTCAATAAATTATTAAAGGAGCTTTCGGTAAATGATATAGATTTAATTATTCTTTCCTAATGTCTATAAAGCTAAAAACAAAAATCACGCTAGGCGTTGTGTTCCTCTTTGCACTGTTGGTGCTAGTGGGCAGCATCAGTTTTTTTTACCTCAACAAGACCATCAGTAACCAGCATGACATTTTGAAGGACAATTATGAAACCATTGACTTCACCAAAAACATGCTGCAGGCCCTGGATCAATGGACTGGTGATGCCGAAGTGTTTGAACAAAATCTGAAGGGACAGGAAAAGAATATTACCGAACCGGGCGAAGCGGAGGCAACACAAACATTACGGAAGCATTTTGACATTTACAGAACCCATAAGGATTCGTCGCATCTTGAAAGTATTTTAAGGAATGATATCAACAGTATCATGCAGATAAACCTACAGGCCATTCTCCAAAAAAACAAAGTCGTTCAAAAAGATGCAGATGATGCAAAATTCGTAATAACCATTATCCTGACCATTTGTGCACTGATTGGGTTCACTTTTATCTTCAATTTTCCCGGTTTCATTGCCAATCCCATTACTAAACTAACAATAGGTATCAAAGCCATAGCCAACAAGCAATACAGCGAAAGGATACATTTGAACCGTACTGATGAATTTGGGGAGATGGCCAATGCCTTCAACAATATGGCAGAAGAACTGGACAAATACGAACACAGTAACCTTGCCAAGATCATGTTTGAAAAACAAAGGGCAGAAACCGTTATCAACTCATTGAAAGATGCAAGTATCGGCATTGACAAAAAAGGCACCATACTGTTTGCCAATGCACAAGCATTGCAATTATTGAATATTAGGGATGCGGATGCGGTTGGTAAAAAGCAGGAAGCACTGGCAAATCAAAATGACCTGTTCAAATTCTTACTGGGAGAAAACAGCAACCAGCCATTCAAAATAGTAGTGGAAGGTAAAGAAGCCTTCTTCAACAAGGAAACAGTTGATATCGCAAATGAAGAAGGCATTATTGGGAACGTAATCGTATTAAAGAACATAACGCCATACAAGGAGCTTGATGTAGCTAAAACAAATTTCATTGCCACCATTTCGCATGAATTGAAGACACCCTTGGCATCATCTGATTTCAGCATAAAGTTATTGGAAGATGAACGTGTAGGCAGTTTGAACGAGGAACAAAAAGAACTGGTACAGAATTTAAAGAATGACAATCTCCGTTTACTCAAAATATTAAGCGAACTATTGGACCTGTCGCAAGTGGAAAGTGGGAAGATTCAGTTGCACATTAAGAATGTCAATGCTGGGTTATCCATACAAAGGGCCATTGAAGCGGTGATGCCAACTGCCCAGCAGAAGCAGGTAAAATTGAATGTGCATGCTGAGGGGAACCTCCCAATGATAAAAGCAGATGAAGAAAAAACAGCTTGGATACTCATTAACCTTCTGACCAACGCCATAAAGTACTCACCTGAACAATCAGTAGTTGACGTGAGGATAAGAATAGTTGAGGATCAAATCGAGTTCAGTGTGCAGGACTATGGCAGCGGCATTGCTGAAGAATATTTACCAAAAGTATTTGACCGCTTCTTCAAAGTGCCTGGTACGGAAAAAACTGGAACCGGTCTAGGCCTTGCCATCAGTAAAGAATTTATAGAAGCAATGAATGGTACAATAGGCGTGAAAAGTACTGTTGGCAAAGGAAGCACATTCCATATCAGCCTACCTGCAGTAAACAATTAAATAAGTGTGTATGCTATGTCAATTGGATAACAAAGGGGCTGTCTTCATCCAATTTATTTACGTTCTACAACACAAAAAAGAAAAATGTGCCAAATGAACCCTTTATTTCAAAATGGCACATTTCCATGCGACTGTATGTAAATGCAAGTACACAATTAGGCACCGCTCGGGCCTTTTCAATTATCAATTTGAGTTATTTACTGATGTTACGCAAAGATTGTGGGAATAATGTCAGCCTGAGGCCCTCGAAGGCAATCTGGTTTCCAAATAGGTTTCGACAAGCCCGCCGGCAGGCTCAACCCGACATCAGTATTTGACATTTTGCGCAACATCAGTAAATAATCTGTTTAATCAGTTCAATCCGCGGCATCAGCGTTCCCATCCCAAAAAGTAATCATTATTGGCCCGGCACATCCATTACGCGGCGGGCTTGCTTCTTTTGATGAAAGGCTGGCGCGCCAGTTCCAACAGGAGGGTTTTGATAGCAGCATCTATACTTTCTCCTTACAGTACCCCAATTTCCTGTTTCCGGGCACAACGCAATATTCCAGTGAACCAGCTCCCACAGACATAAAGATCAAGGTCTGCATCAATTCCATCAATCCGCTGAACTGGATAAAGGTGGGTAATGAGTTGAAGCGGTTAAACCCGGACATTATTGTTGTACGCTATTGGCTACCCATCATGGGTCCATGTTTGGGTACCATTTTACGGATGGTGAAAAGGAACAGGCATACAAGGGTCATTTGCATAGCAGACAATGTAATCCCGCACGAGAAAAGGCCAGGTGACAAACCATTTACCCAATATTTTGTGAAGCCAATTGATGCATTCATTACCATGAGCGAAAAAGTGATGCAGGACCTCCGCATCTTTACCCAAAAACCTGCACAGCAAGTGGTGCATCCCCTATACGACAACTTTGGCGAGGCTTTGGACAAAGAAACAGCGAGGAAGCATTTGGGCCTGCCAGCAGATGGCAAGATCATCCTCTTCTTCGGCTTCATCAGACCGTATAAAGGCCTTGACCTGCTATTGGAAGCCATGCAAATCATTACTACTCAGCAATCAGCAATCAACAATATTAAATTACTTGTTGCAGGGGAATTCTATGAAGACCGTAAGCTATATGATGACCTGATTGCAAAACTCCATATTTCAACCTCACTAATCTTAAGAACGGAGTTCATTGCTGACAGTGAAGTGAAATACTATTTGTCTGCCGCTGATTTTGTGATCCAACCTTATAAGAACGCCACACAGAGCGGCGTTACGCCATTGGCCTACCATTTTGAGAAACCCATGCTGGTAACCAATGTTGGCGGTCTGCCGGACTTGGTGCCCAATGGCAAGGTTGGTTTGGTGGCCGAAGCAGACCCAAGCTCCATTGCAGCAAAAATTGCCGAACTTTATACTTTGGGCGAAAACCATTTCCTCCCCCAGCTAAGGGAAGAGAAAAAAAAGTACAGTTGGCAGTTGCTCACCCAAAAAATATTGGGGCTGGCAAGGCCCTAAACATTTACCGATTTGAATTCTTCTTTCACCCCAAAAAAATAGGATGCTGCTCATGCAGCTATGATTTTACCATACCTTCATTTTCGCCCATTTAATAATAGCCGATTTGAAACCGAACAAAAAGATTTTCATAATACTTGTCCATATCATCGTTTGGATCTGTTTTTTCATGTTACCCTATATCTTTTCGCCGCAACCGAAAGACATATCGGCCAATGTGAGCAGGTACATGATCACGCTTTTCATTGTTATTAACCTGTTCCTATTGGTATTCTATTACCTGAATACACTGGTACTGATCCCCAAATTCCTTTTCAGGCGCAAATGGCTGCTCTATTTCGCCATTATTGCCCTTTGCTTTACCACTTTCCTATACGCACCTGCAACAGTTACGCACTGGGTAAACGGTAATACGGAAGAAAGCATACGCAAGGAAATAAGGCAGGACATCAAGCAACGCCGTTCGCAACAAAAGCAGGAGGATTCGTTGGGCATAAAAAAGGATACCAGCAAAATTCCCAAACACGCACCACCAACCAAAACCAATCCTGCCCTCAAATATTTCCCCGGCTCGTTTGTGGTGTTCCTATTGGTGTTTGCCATAGGTATCTGCATAGCAGTGATGGACCAATGGCTGAAAACAGAGAAAACCAAACAGGAAGTGGAGCATGAAAAAACCAATACCGAGCTCTCCTTCCTAAAATCACAGGTAAACCCGCATTTCTTTTTCAATACGCTCAACAATATTTATTCATTGGCCGTTGTGCAAAGCGATAAAACAGCACCAACCGTAATGCGCCTGTCATCGATTATGCGGTATATACTTACGGAAACGCAAACAGATAAAGTACCCCTTGAAAATGAAATAGACTTTGTAAAGAACTTTATCGATCTCCAATTGGTGCGGCTTACAGACAAGGTAAAAGTGAATTTCCACACAGAAGGTGATATTTCCCAGGAACAGATTGCCCCATTGCTGTTCATATCTTTTGTGGAGAATGCTTTCAAATATGGCGTGAGCACCAAGGAGGCTTCGGAAATCAATATACTGTTCAGGGCTTCAGACCACAAAATCTATTTCAATGTCATCAATACCATTGTAAAAGCAGACAATGGTATCCTTGACACAACGGGCATTGGCATCAACAATGCGAAAAGGAGACTGGAGCTTTTGTACCCCGGCCAGCATACACTGAAAGTGATGAACGATGGCAATATTTTTGAAGTACAACTTGAAATAACCACTGTATGAACATTACCTGCATAGCTGTTGACGATGAGCCCCTGGCACTGCAATTAATCAGTCAGTACTGCAGCAGGATTCCCTTCCTGCAATTGCAGAAAGTATTCACCAACCCCGATGAAGCCAAGACCTATCTGGCACAAAATAAGGTTGACCTGATTTTCCTGGACATCCAAATGCCCGATATTAATGGCATGCAATTTTATAAGAACCTGCCCATAAAACCTGCTGTTATTTTCACTACGGCATTCAAGGATTATGCGGTGGATGGTTTCAATGTGGAAGCAGTTGACTACTTGTTGAAACCTTTTGAGTTTGACAGGTTCCTGAAGGCTGTTTATAAGTCGAAAGAATACCTGGAATTCCTATCATCGCAGGACCTGCAGATGAGCAGTATCTATGTAAAGGTGAACTATGAAATGATGAAGATCAACCTGAAGGAGATTGACCTTATCGAGGCCTTGGACGACTACATCAAAATATACATCAAGCCCTATCCGGTGCTTACCTTGATGACATTGAAAGGTGTGCAGGAAAAGCTGCCAACATCTGCATTTGCAAGGATCCACCGTTCCTATATCATCCCGTTGGGCAAGGTGGAAAAATTCAGTAAGAACAAGGTGGTAGTGGCCGGAAAGGAGATACCTATTGGCAGTAGTTATGCGGATGTTTACGACAAATTATTGCAGATAACGCTGCCATAGTTTATTCCCCGATACATTTTTCCTGTTCACCTAAGCAAAGAGAAATAACAAGCTGGCTACAATACTTTTATTCTATCCAATTAAAAGTCTCCTACTTAATGATATTCAAGACTGTTTCATGCAGGGTTACATTTCATAGGTATTGCTGATTGTTCCCAATCTGGCAATACCTTTTGATTTTTTAATCCCTTAATTTGCATTCCGGATAAGGCAGTATGCACCCTTAGAAAGCACGATGCTCTCCTTGGTTGCAACCCCACATGGCACTTCCTTCGTCCGGTTTCTCTAACTTAATAATAAATGCTTGCATGGAATTCCTACAACAACTCAATATCCAACCACAGAACAAAGGCGTTTCCACTGGAACAAACTGGATAGATAGCAAAGGCACCATCCTAGAAAGCTTCTCCCCTGTTGATGGGAAGGTTATTGGCTCCGTAATTAGTGCCGATGCAGATGCATACAAACAAATAGTAAACAAGGCATCGGCAGCTTTTGCAGAATGGCGTAAATGGCCTGCGCCAAAACGTGGCGAGATTGTTCGCCAAGTGGGTGAAGCATTAAGGGCCAACAAAGAACCCTTGGGCAAACTGGTAAGCTATGAAATGGGAAAGAGCCTACAGGAAGGTTATGGCGAAGTGCAGGAAATGATAGACATCTGCGATTTTGCTGTTGGTCTTTCACGCCAGCTCTATGGACTCACCATGCACAGCGAAAGGCCCAATCATAGGATGTATGAACAATGGCACCCAATGGGCATCACGGGCATCATATCGGCATTCAACTTTCCTGTGGCAGTATGGAGCTGGAATGCAGCACTGGCCTGGGTATGTGGCAACACCTGCATTTGGAAGCCAAGTGAAAAAACACCTTTATGCGCCATTGCCGTGCAGAACATCGTAGCAGAGGTCTTCAAAAAGAACGATGTTCCCGAAGGGGTCAATTGTTTGGTACAAGGTGCAAGGGAAGTGGGTGAATGGATAAGTAACGATACCAACATTCCATTAGTAAGTGCTACAGGCAGCACAAGAATGGGCAAGGAACTGAACAAAGCAGTTGCTGCTAGATTGGGAAAGACCATACTTGAACTGGGTGGTAACAATGCCATCATCATTTCAAAAGACGCAGACCTTGACATGAGTTTGGTAGGCGCTGTGTTTGGGGCCGTTGGCACTGCTGGCCAGCGGTGCACCACCACCAGAAGATTGATCATACACGAATCTGTTTATGACAATTTCAGGAACAAATTGGTGAATGCTTACAAGCAGTTACGCATTGGTAACCCTTTGGACAGTGGCAACCACGTTGGTCCATTGATTGACAGGGATGCAGTGAACATGTACCTCAACGCTATTGAACAGGGCAAGCAACAGGGTGCCAACTTTATAGTGGAAGGTGGTGTTATGGAAGGTGGAGATTATACGAGTGGTTGCTATGTTAAGCCCTGCATTGCAGAAGCAACCAATGATATGCAGATAGTGCAGCATGAAACCTTCGCCCCTATTTTGTATTTAATGAAATATAGCAGCCTGGATGAAGCCATTGCCATGCAGAACGGTGTGCCACAAGGATTGTCTTCCTCTATCATGACATTGAACATGAGGGAAGCAGAACAGTTCCTTTCACAAGCTGGTAGCGACTGTGGCATTGCCAATGTGAACATTGGCACCAGCGGTGCAGAAATTGGTGGCGCATTTGGCGGAGAGAAGGAAACAGGCGGCGGCCGGGAAAGTGGCAGCGATGCCTGGAAGGCTTACATGCGTAGGCAAACGAACACCATCAACTGGGGCAGCAACTTGCCATTGGCACAGGGCATCAGGTTTGACCTGTAAAAGCAGCAGATAGTCCATAAACATCAGTCACCATGATTTACCGCACCTAACATCCTTACCATTCGGGATTGTTGTGCAGGACCAACGTGCCCATCTCCATTATTATGGAATGTTTAAGTTTTATTGTTTCATGTAATGACCCATCAACTACAATAATTTTGCAATGCTTATAGCCAACTGCTCCATAAACACTTAATTCTATTGGTAACCAGTTACATTTGCTGCATTACTAAATTGTTAAGTGCATGTTTTGGTACGAAGAGGACATCAAGCGTTTGGAAACAATAAAGGCAGCCGTTAAGGAACAACCGGAGCTTATTTTCTATGGCAGTTCCAGCATTAGGCTATGGCAAGGGCTGAACGCAGACTTCAGTGGCTACCACCCCATCAACCTTGGTTTTGGTGGTTCCACCATGGCTGCCTGTGTCTGGTATTTGGATAGGGTCATGGCTGGCTTGCAGCCTAAAGGAATGGTGCTGTATGCCGGCGACAATGATTTGGGCGATGGAAGGCATCCAGAAGAAGTGTTCATCTTTTTTAAACAGTTAATGGCGGATATTAGGAAGCATTTTGGCAATATTCCTGTAGCTTACATTTCAATAAAACCAAGCATCAAGCGTTTTAATATCATTAACCAGATTAAGTTTACCAATAAACTGGTTGCTGAAGAAATTGAGCGTATGTCGGATGCCACTTTTTTTGTGAACATTTACGATAGGATGCTGGACGGGAACAGCTACCCAAAAAGGGACCTGTTTGAACCGGAGGGACTGCACATCAACGATAAGGGCTATGCTTTATGGAAAGAAATAATTAATGAAACGCTTGCCAGTAAGTTGCTTCATTTAATTCAATAATAAAAATATACCCATGCCCGTACCTGCCAGCAATACTGTGCAAAGGGAATATCAAAAATGGTACAGTCCCCATTTGCAACGGGACATGGAGCTATTGGTGTTTGGCCATGCGGGCAAACCTGTACTGTTCTTTCCCACACGTACTGCCCGTTTCTACGATTATGAAGACTGGAAGGTGATTGATGCATTGGCGCCCGAAATTGCAGAGGGACAATTGCAGGTCATCTGCTTGGACAGTGCCGATAAGGACAGTTTCTACAACAAGGCACTGCATCCATCCGAACGCATGAAACGCCATGTGCTTTTCGAGAAATACATTTTGAGGGAGGTCATTCCCTTTGTTCGGCAAAGGAACCAGCATCCTTATCTCATTTCCGCTGGCTGCAGTCTGGGTGCCTACCATGCAGTGAATGTTGCTTTCCGCCACCCCCAACTGTTCAAGAAAGTAGTGGGCATGAGCGGGCGGTACGATGTAACCATTTCACTCCCCTACTTTGAAGACCTGCTGGAAGGTTATTATGATGAGCTCGTGTACTGGCACCAGCCAACAAGGTACCTAAAGGGCCTTCATAAGAATGAGCAGATGCACAGGATTATCAAGAAGATGGAAATCATTATTGCCGTTGGCGAAGAAGATGCTTTTCTGGAAAACAATAAGCTGCTTGATACCATACTTACCGAACAGGGCATTGAGCATGTTTTCCAGCTTTGGAAAGGTGAAGCCCATAAGGCGCAGTACTGGAGCAAGATGGTAAGGATGTATTTTCTTTGAGATGGACTGAAGATGGTGAATGGTGGATTTGAGGGTCATTGATCAACCATGAACCATGACGTAGCTGTTTCCCCAACCCTCACCTTACTCCTACTTTATTAGCGATAATCCGTTACAATTAAATAAATACCTTCCCACTAAAAAGTTCCCATGCCTTTAATCAACCTCAACAGCCTACCTGAAAAAATCTTGGTAGAAGGTTACCATGCCAAGCTTATACATACCGCCAATAACAGTTTCTCCTTCGTTACCGTGCAGCAGGGCAAAACATTGCCACTGCACAGCCATATACATCAACAAGTGAGCATTGTGCTGGAAGGCGAATTTGAACTGACCGTTGATGGTGTGCCTTATTTGTTGAGGAAAGACGATGTGTTTGTGATACCACCCAATACACCACATTCAGGTTATGCCGTATTGGATGCCAAACTGCTGGATGTGTTCTATCCTGAAAGGGAGGATTACAAATAACTTACCGAAAGGCACAAAGCATTTACTTAGCGGGCCGGCCTATTAGTATTAGAGTTCCTTTGTTTCCTTTGGTGTAATGATTTTCACCTTCTTGAAATCAATATCCTTTGCATCCTTATTGATATAGCCTTCCCTTGCCAAGATGGTTACATTCTCAAAATGTATCTGGCTAACGGGCATTTCAGGGAGCCCTGTAATGGCTATGGCAGTGGCTGCACCATTACAGGCAATATTGCTCAAATAGAACCCCTTGAATACAGGTGTCTTGTCACGTAGCACTGTTTTCACATCCTCCTTGTTCTTTCCTGGGGGAACATCTTCATAATAAGTATCGAAGTTGATGGCCTCGTTCACAATATCCTTCATGAAAATATTGGAAATGTATATATCACGTACATAGCCACCACGCCCAGCATTGCTTTTTACACGGATACCTATATCGGTACCCACAAAATTGCAGTCAGTTACATAAATGTTTTTCATGCCACCATCAGTATTGCTACCAATAACAAAGCCCCCATGTGCGTGGTACACATTGCAGCCTACAATCAATATATTTTCCAAGGCACTTTCCTCCGCTTCACCACCCTTGCCTCCGCTGCTCTTCATGCAGATGCCATCATCGCCTGCACTTACATTGCATTTATAGATAACTACGTTCTTGCATGCACTGATGTCAATGGCATCTCCGTTCTGTGCCCACCATTCGTTGAAGAAATTGGCATAACGCAGGGTAAGATTGGTACACTTGGTAGGATAGAAAATGAACTTGGGCGAATTGCGTATGGTAACACCTTCAATCAAAACATTGTCACACTTGGAAAACATCACCATGTAGGGGCGGAGGAAATCCCTCGCTGGAAACAGCTCCGCATCGGTAGGTTTGGCACTGGTCTTCTTCAATTGCTTAATGAACTCCTCGCCATCCATGGCTTCCTTGCTTGGCCACCAAATCTTGCCATCCTTGCTGATCACACCTGTTGCAATCACTTCCTTCCATTGCCTTTCAGTTGCTTTTTCCTTTTTCAATGGTCGCCAGCTATCGCCAGCACCATCAATGATGCCTTCACCAGTAATGGCAATGTTCTTCAAATCCGCCCCATAAATGGGGGAAGCGGCGGCCCCTTTGAAAATAGGGTACTGTGTATGGTCTGTAGTGAACTGGATCAATGCACCACGTTCAACAACAAGGTTCACATTGCTCCTGAATTCAATAGGGCCTGTTAGCCAAAGGCCACTGGGTACAATTACCTTGCCGCCACCTGCTGAAGCACATGCAGCAATGGCCTTGGTAAAAGCCTGCGTATTGAGCGTTTGCCCATCATTGATGGCCCCATAATCTTTTATGTTAAATGTCTTTGCTGCAAAACTGGGCACCGTTACCACGGGCATTTTGAAAGGGGCACTGGTATAGTAGAACTGTAGGTCCTTTTCCTGTGCGGAAGCAGATATAATCGCGAGGAAAAAAGCAGCAAAACGTAGAATAAATTTCATGGCAATTTGTTTATTGGCGAGACATTAGCCAAAAGTAAGCCACGAATAAAATTTGTAGGGAATAGTTACGGAAACGTTACCGAAGTAAATGGGGATAAAACGTTATTTAATAACCTGGAACTTGCCGCTGTCAATAATCTTACCTGCTTTATCGCTCAGGCGGAAGCAATAGATACCACGGAAATAGCCATCCAACGGAAGGGTAATTTTTGAACCGCTCACTGGCAGTTCGGCTATTTTGTTGCCAATAAAACTGTAAATCTGCAATGTATGGCCCTTATCAAGGCTGCGTTGGAATTCAAAATTAATAAAGGAGGAAGCAGGATTGGGGTAGAAACGGGTAACCTTTGTTTGGCCATCTGCATAACCTACATTACCCGCATCGCCAGAAAATCCAGCGAAACCAATAAAACCGATGAGTAAAAGTAAGGTGTAGATTTTTTTCATGTGCGAAATCTGAATTAAAGATAACCAAACATGCGTTCCAAGCAAATTTATTTTACTTTATCATATGCAGAACGAAACCAAAGTGGGCTTTAGTATCAACAGCCCACTTTGATTCCAATTATATTTAGTTCAAAGAAGCCAATGTGCTATTAATGGCCTCAAAGTTTGGAAGGTCACCAGCACTTTCCAGCACTTCTGCATACTGTATAATGCCTTCCTTGTCAATTACGAAAGCCGAACGTTTGCTTACGCCCTTCATCCAACCAATGAATGCTTCATAGATTGTGCCATAAGCTGTGGACACTTCCTTGTTGAAATCGCTAAGCAGCGGGAAGTTCAGCCCTTGCTCCTCCTTGAACTTGGCCAAAGTGAATGGACTATCCACGCTAATGCCCAAAACTTGGGCGTTAGCACTGTTGTATTGGGCAATATTGTCCCTTACACTGCACAGCTCCTTGGTACAAACCCCCGTAAAAGCCATGGGAAAGAACAGTAACAGCACATTCTTGCCTTTGAAATCTGCAAGGCTCACTTCCTTCTTGTCTGTATCATGTAAAATAAACAGCGGTGCCAATTGACCAGCTTCAATTTTCATTTCAGGATAATTTATTAGGTTGTAAAATAGTTTGGTGCACAAAAGTCAGGCAATAAATCTACAATTCAGGCATAAAAAAAATTCCGCCCACTGGGGACGGAACTTTTCAATAAATTATAATTGACTAACAATTACATTTTTTTAACAGCAGGAGAATCTACTTTTACAACTGGAGAATCTTTTTTCACAGCTGGAGAATCTACTTTTACTGGAGCGTTTGCCTTAGCAACAGAATCCTTGTACTTAACAGAATCAACAGCAGCAGACTCGCTAGGAGCGTTGTTACAAGCAGCAAATGCAGCAATTGCTACGATAGCCAATACTTTTTTCATTGTAGTTTGTTTTTTTTGGTTTGAAAATTTTCAGCGGCGAAGATAATGGTCTATACCAACCAGCCAAATTTTAACGAACCTTTTTATCCTATTTCTTCCTGAAAAATATCCTGATGGGCACGCCCTTGAAATTGAAATTTGTACGGAGCTGGTTTTCAAGGTAATTGCGGTAGGGCATTTTGATGTCCTCCGGGAAATTGGTAAAGAATGCAAATGAAGGTACATGCGTTGGCAACTGGGTCACGAACTTGATCTTTACAATATGCCCACGTACCACGGGTGCTTTGTATCCTTCGATTACCTTAAGCATCACTTCGTTCAGTTTGGAAGTGGCTATCCTACGTGACTTGCTTTCATACACTTCCAAACCAATCTCTATGGCCTTAAAAATCCTGGTCTTTTCCTTTGCGGAAATAAACAGGATGGGCACATCCGTAAAAGGGGCAATTTTTTCCTTCAGCCGCTTTTCATAATCACGGGCCGTGTTGGTTTCCTTTTCCAGCGCATCCCACTTGTTCACTAGGATCACCACGCCCTTTCCCTTACGTGTGGCCAAACTGAAGATGGTCACATCCTGTGCGGTCATCCCATTTTCGGCGTCTATCACCAGCAAACAAACATCGGCTTCATCCATGGCCTTGATGGCACGGATGATGGAATAGAATTCGAGATCTTCCTTTTCCTTGTTCTTTTTCCTGATACCAGCAGTATCAATAAGGATAAACTCCTTTTGGAACATATTGTAATGCGTATGGATAGAATCCCTGGTGGTACCTGAAATATCACTCACAATGGTACGCTCCTCTCCCACCAATGCATTCAGCAACGATGACTTGCCCACATTGGGCTGGCCAATGATGGCAAATTTGGGAATTTCCGTACCGTCGGTCTGAACGGAATCCTCCTCCTTCATCGGCGCCACAATAGCGTCCAATAATTCACCGCTTCCTGTGCCGCTGATACTGCTGATGGTATAAATGGTATCTAGGCCCAAGCTGTAGAACTCACTGGCTTCCAGTTCACGTTGGCCATTGTCTACCTTGTTTACGGCCAGGTAAACAGGTTTCTTTGAGCGGCGCAACAAATCGGCCATTGCCTCATCCAGGTCCGTAATGCCCACGGCCACATCCACCATGAATATGATAGCATCGGCTTCATCAATGGCAATCCTTACCTGCTTGCGTATCTCCTTCTCGAAGATATCTTCTGTATTGGGTACAAACCCACCTGTGTCAATTACGTTGAATGTTTTCCCTGCCCATTCTGCCACTCCATATTGACGGTCGCGCGTTACGCCACTTATATCATCCACAATGGCTTTGCGCTGTTCCAGCAAGCGGTTGAAAAATGTACTCTTGCCAACGTTTGGCCTTCCTACTATTGCTACTGTGTAACTCATGTTTTTATTTTTAGGTGGTCAGCATTAGTAATGCTATTGAACTCCAGTTGCGCCGCAAGCGTTCTTTATTGAACCCCACGGCAACAGTTCCCGTTTATAATTAAAAAATCTTTTTATCCTTCAATCCGCACCCCTAAACTCCCGCCTTTCTTCACTAGCCACTTTACCACTCTTCCATTGATTCTTGACCATTCACAATCCTCCTTCAACCGCAATCCTATACCTTCAGCCCTCAACCTTCTCAATACCCGTATTCCCTCAACTGCAAATCATTGTCCCTCCATTTGGGCCTTACTTTCACAAACAGTTCAAGGAATACTTTCTGTCCAATGAACTTTTCAATATCGGCCCTTGCCCTCATGCCTATCTGTTTCACCATGCTTCCTTTGTCGCCAATGATGATGGCTTTCTGCGTTTCCCTATGCACAATGATATCTGCCTGGATCTTCACCAATGATTCCTTTTCCTTGAACTCGTTTACCAATATGGCCACATGGTAGGGAATTTCGTCCTGGTACAGTTCATAAATTTTTTCACGTATCATTTCGCCAACAAAGAATTTGGTGGGCAAATCGCTCAGGTCATCCTCACTATAAAAAGGATTGCCTTCGGGCAACAGCTCCAAAATGGCATTCAGTAACTTTTGCAGGTGGTGCTGTTGCAGGGCAGAAATCTTCACTATTTTTTTGGCATAAGCCTTATCAGCAAAAAAAGCCTCCGCTTCCGCAATCTTCCCATTCTTGGCCTCGTCAATTTTATTGAGAATGAGTATGGCAGGCACTTTCAGTTTCAGTTGCTGGAATATTTCATCGCATTCCTGCAAGTTCTCATTTGCATCCACAATCAGCAGTGCCACATCAGCATCTTCCAAGGCACTTTTCACCGCACCCATCATTTTTTCATGCAGTTTGTATTTTGCTTCAATAATACCCGGCGTATCCGAAAAGATAATCTGGTACTCACCGGGCTTGGTCAGGAATCCCTTAATGCGGTGCCTGGTTGTTTGCACCTTGGGCGAAACAATGGCCATCTTCTCCCCTATCAAAGCATTGAGCAAAGTGCTCTTGCCTGCATTGGGTTTACCGAATATGTTTACGAAACCTGACTTCATGTATAGACTGCAAAAAATGCTGGATGAATGTAAAAAATAAAAGCCTCACTAGGAGGCTTAATTTTTTGTTTGTTGCGAGGATAGGGTTCGAACCTATGACCTTCGGGTTATGAGCCCGACGAGCTACCGCTGCTCTACCTCGCGGTTTATTGGACGGCAAAAGTAGGGCCGCCCACCATACCATCCAAACTTAATTTTAATTATCCCGTTTTTTTATGGAAGAAGCTCCTGAGGTCTCCGACCTTTTCACTTCGGGGCTGCCAATATAACGGATGCTGCTGGCGCCACTTGCTTCCGCTTTCAATTCCTTTTTCACAGCAACGCTCACGGAAGATGCACCACTTGCTTCAGCCTTGCACTCGTCAGTTGAAAATTCATACCCTTTGAAGCTGCTGGCACCACTGGCATCAATATCCGCACTGGTGGCAGAACCTGAAATGGTCACTGCTGAGGCGCCACTTACTTCAATTTTCAAGGTTGAACTTACAGATAGTGCCCCCTTGAACGAACTTGCCCCATTGATATCGAACTTGGCGGAGTTAGCAGACAGTTCACCTTTGAAGGTACTGGCACCACTTAAATCAAATTTTAAGTTACCAGAAGAAATCTTGTCCGTAACCGTAACGGAGCAGGCTCCCGAAGCATCTATTTTGTCAATTGTTTTGGCAGTTACATAAGCCTTGATGCTCTTGCTTTTCCAGTTCCAGCCATTCCACGCACCGTTTTCCACATAAATTTTCAGGATGCCGTTCTTCACTTCGGTCTTTACCTTATCAATGTCTTTTTTATCGTCAGTACTTACGGCCACTGCGTCCGCACTTCCTTGGGAAAGGTACAACCTGATGCCACCTGAAACTGAAATACCTGAAAAACCGCTCACATTCCTTACCTCTGCGTTAGGGTCATGTACCACATTTTTGGGTTGCTGTGCAGTAGCAGCAATGGATGTTGCAGCAAACAATACTGCGAATAATACCTTTTTCATTTGGGTGTTGTTTTGAAGGTTGAACGAAAACAATCGTAAAATGTTACAGTAGGAAGAAAATACTGTCCTGAAGCAGTGGAACCAACATATCACTTTTTCAATCACCACCGCACTAAACCCATAAAGTTGCAAAAAATTATAGGTTTAAATCGTACAGGTAAGGGCTTTGCGTCAAATGGCAGCTTGCATTGGTTTAAAAAAATGTAATAGGCATTTTTAAAAGCCTATTACATTTGCAGTAGATTATTCCTCGGGGTGCTGAACCATGTTGCCTCTTGACAAGCTCAAGATGACATGCAAGGCTGAGATCAAACCCGTTGAACCTGAACAGGGTAATTCCTGCGAAGGGAAGGCGACTTCACTTTACGTGTCCTCTTTCTGTAGCGTTATTCCTGTTCCCATTTTTTAATTTTTAAAAAACAGACAATGAAAAAATTGTTGGGAACAATGGCATTTGCAGCATTAAACCTATTGGCATTTGCACAACAAAAGACAGCCGTATCCGGCAAAGTAGTAGATGAACAGAACCAGCAGCCCATTAGCGGTGCCACCGTTATATTGGGCAACCAGGCCACAGTGGCCGGTGCCGACGGTACATTTTCCTTCAGCAAAACGGGCAAGGGCAGTTATGTTTTGCGGGTAACCAGCATTGGTTACAAGGATTACGAAGAAAAAATGGCCATTGACAAAAATGAACTGGTATTTGTGGTGAAACTGAAAAGCATTGCCCTGTTCCTCCAGCCGCTGGAAGTAAGGTCCATCCGTGCCAGTGACAAGGCCCCCTTTGCAAAAACGAATTTGAGCAAGGAAGAAATTGCCAAGGTAAACCTCGGGCAGGACCTACCGTTTGTGCTGAACCAGACACCCTCCGTAGTGGTGAATGCAGATGCCGGAAACGGTATTGGCTATACGGGCATCCGCATCAGGGGAACCGATGCCACACGTATCAACGTAACGCTGAACGGCATCCCCTACAATGATGCAGAAAGTCAGGGCACTTATTTTGTTGATCTGCCTGATTTCACTTCATCCGTAAATTCCATTCAAGTGCAGCGTGGTGTGGGTACATCGTCCAACGGGACCGGGGCATTTGGTGCCACCATTAACCTATCTACCAATGAATTCAATGAAAAAGCTTACGGAGAACTGAACAATAGCTACGGTTCGTTCAACACTTGGAAGAATACCGTAAAAGCTGGTACAGGCTTGATTGATGGGCATTTCACCGTGGATGCAAGAATGAGCCAGGTAACCAGTGATGGCTATATTGACA
>JAHEZD010000099.1 GCA_023251255.1 Chitinophagaceae bacterium | reverse complement strand
AAGGAACATCAACCGGCATTCAATATTGATGAGGCGCAGGAGCAATTCCGGTACCTGTTTTTTGATGCGGTGAACAAGCGGTTGAGAAGCGATGTGGCGGTGGGTACCAGTTTGAGCGGGGGACTGGACAGCAGCTCCATTGTTGCGGCCATACAGGCCAGTGGTTCCAATGGGCAGGCGCCTAATTTGCAAACCTTCTCGGCCGTATTCCCCGGTTTTGAGAAGGATGAATCGAAGTATATTTCCATGGTGGCTGAACAGTTCCGTTTGCAGCGCCATACAGTGGGGCCTACAGCAGCAGGTTTCATCAATGATTTTGACAGGCTGATGTACCATCAGGAGGAGCCCATCCAATCTGCCAGTATCTATGCCCAGTACAAAGTGTATGAACTGGCCAGGCAATATGGGGTGACCGTTTTATTGGATGGACAGGGGGCAGATGAAACACTGGGCGGTTATGACAAATACCATCATTGGTACTGGCAGGAACTGTTGAAGGGGAGAAAGTTTGGCCTGCTGCAGAAGGAAAGGGAAACGACCACAAAAAAGGTTGATTGGGGGTACAGGAACTATATGGCTGCTTTTTTTCCTTCCTTGGCTGCCAAGCGCTTGGAAACTAATTTGTACAGGCAGGTAAAGGACCATCCATCCATCAACACTGGTTTCCTGGCGGCCCATTTTGATAGGACCATGCTGCACAAACCTGTGGTGGAAAAGCTGAACGATATGCTGTACTACAATACCCTGCAGTTGGGCCTGGAGGAACTGCTGCGTTATGCTGACAGGAACTCCATGGCTTTTTCGAGGGAAGTAAGGTTGCCTTTCCTTAGCCATGAACTGGTGGAATTTATTTTCTCACTGCCTTCCTCATGCAAGATAAAGGAAGGGAATACCAAATGGCTATTGAGGAAAACAATGGACCAACGGTTACCCAGTCCAATTGTTTGGCGTAAGGACAAGATTGGTTTTGAGCCCCCACAATATACATGGATGCAGGAACCTGCAGTAATGGACATGATCCACGAAAGCAAGAAGAAGCTGGTACAGCAAGGCATACTTAAGCCATCCTCATTGGAGAAGCCTGTTATTGCTGTAACAGCACATGCAGCAGGTAACCTTGACTGGAGGTACTTATCCGCTGCATGTATGCTGTAAAGTCCTTGATAGGTTTCTCCCTTCTTTTGGCTTGAACCAAAGGAAGCAAAAGTTCAAGGACAACCTGCCTATGCCGGCAGGCAGGCCCGAATGGCTCCGCCTGTTTGTCCACCAGCGCTGCCCTAAGTGTAACCCGCTGTGGCTTGCTGCTGGGAGGTTGAGTTTTTTGGACCTGCCTGCCGGCATAGGCAGGTTGCTTCCGCACATGGATGGTTGGAATGCATCTTCTGCACTGCACCCACTCCTTTGGGGAAAATACGCGGGGCATTTTCCCCAATACCGATTGCATCGGCACCGAAGTGGATGAGGTGCCTAGGTACTGTTTCGCAGGTGATGAACAGGAAACAGCACTACTTGTAGCAACGGGCCGATTTTCGATGCCGCTTGAAAATGTCTTTTATAGGAAGGGCCTTGCAGAAAGTTTAATACTTTCAAGAACCTTTACAATTGATTGCTGCTTTTGAACTTTGCCTTCACTCTTCCGAAAAACCACAACAGGCTCTCTCTATTTGGAGTAGCTTAATTGTTTGCTTTCTTGTATTTTTCCACTAGTTCAAGATTGGCTTCTGGTGTGGCTTTTATGGTATACCAATTCTTGTCATCTTCCAATTTGATATGGTAATACAGCCCTTCTTGTGAAGTCATTTCTGTAACACCGAAAATCTTCTTGTCTGCATATTTCTTCTTGATGGCACTTAACACGTTAATGGGCAGGTTCTTTCCTTCATAGTAACGGATGGAGTTCATGAAGTTGCCTTCCTTGTCATAGGAAACTTTTGTAAGAATGCCTGCTTCCTTAAAGTTTACCAGGAAATGGTCGGTGTTTTCGAACCATTCAATGTTTTCTGCTTGGGGGAATGTGACGCTGAACATTTTGAGGACTGCATCATTGGGCCCACCAGTGGTTGCAGCAAAGCTTGCACTGGCCATCAGTATAGCAAACACTGCTATTGAAATCTTTTTCATAATTTGAATTTTTAGTGGTGATGAATTTGATTTGATAGTGTGAAACTAGTATGGTGCTGTACGCAAGTCAACCATATATCTGTTAGTGGTTTCCATGATGGCTGTTAATTATTGTTAACACGGAAATGCCACTGGATAATGGAGAAAAGGCCTGCTTTTGGGCATAAACTTGGTTACATGATGAGGGTTAACTTTTAGTTAAACTGTAAAAGCGGAATGCCTACTGCCTGTTTTGTGAACAGGGTAGATATTGGGCAGCCTGCCATTGAAGACAATTACCGGGAACCTGCCTGCGGGCAGACAAGGTAAGGAAGACGGTAATAAGAACTTCTCGACTTATTTCCCTGTCGGCCCGCAGGCAAGTTCCTTGTATAAGCAAATAGCGAAGCCATTATCTGCCATCATCAAAAGATTTGGGTATGGGTTCATTTTCCCATCTTTGCCCCCAATTAAATTTATCTTATGAAGATTGCTACAAAGTTTATACATGCTGGCATGGAACCTGACCCAAGTACGGGTGCAGTAATGGTGCCCATTTACCAAACATCCACTTATGTGCAGGAAGCCCCGGGAAAGAATAAGGGATATGAATATGCCCGTTCGCAGAACCCTACGCGTTTTGCATTGGAGGAAGCGTACGCAAAAATTGAAAACGGACAATATGGCCTGGCCTTTAGTAGTGGTGTTGCAGCTACGGATGCTGTTATAAAATTATTGGCACCGGGTGATGAAGTAATTGCTGCGAATGATATGTATGGCGGTACTTACCGTTTGTTTACCAAAGTGTTTGAAAAGTTCGGGATTGTTTTTACTTATGTTGATACAACCCATACCGAGAACATCAGCAAGGCTATTTCTTCCAAGACGAAACTGGTTTGGCTGGAAACGCCTACCAATCCCCTGATGAACATAACGGATATTGCTGCTGTTGCTGCGATAACGAAAGAGTACAATGCCATTCTTTGTGTGGACAACACTTTTGCTTCCCCTTACCTGCAGAACCCATTGGATTTGGGTGCAGATATCGTGATGCATTCCGCCACTAAATATTTGGGTGGGCATAGTGACATTATTCAGGGCTGCTTGATGCTGAACGATAAGGGGCTCCGTGACCAATTGTATTTCATCCAGAAAAGTACGGGTGCCGTGCCCGGTCCGCAGGATTGCTTCCTTGCGCTCCGTGGAATAAAGACATTGCATCTACGCATGCAGCGCCATTGTGAGAATGGGGAGAAGATAGCTTATTGGCTGCGCAATAACCCCAAAGTGGCCAAGGTTTATTGGCCGGGGTTTGAAGATAATGCGGGTTATGCGGTTGCCAAGAAACAGATGCGCGGCTTTGGGGGCATGATCAGTTTTGAGCTGAAAAATGATAGCGTGGAGGAGGCCAACAGGGTATTGTCGTCCACACATCTGTTTGCCTTGGCAGAAAGTTTGGGTGGTGTGGAAAGCCTGATCAACCATCCTGCGAGCATGACCCATGCGAGCATACCAAGGGAGGAAAGGATCAAGAATGGTTTGAGCGACAGCCTCATTAGATTGAGTGTGGGTATTGAGGATGTGGACGATTTGATTGAGGACCTGGACAAGGCAATAGGATAAAAAACTGCCTACTTTCTTGAATTGAACATCCAAGGCCGCTACACGTTATCCGTGTGGCGGCTTTATTGCTTTTTCACTTCTGCTAAAAACTTTCTTCAAAAGCAACAGGAATCTCAACCCTTGTTCCTGCGGCATTTCCTGCAGCATTCCTTAGGTCATGGATGGATACCGTTCCACCAAAATGATGTTCCTTGTTGAAAAGCTCAATTCGCTTTAAGGTAATATCTATACCATGCGATTTCCTTTTCTCATTGGCAGGTGGTCTGTTGATCTTGACCTGCTGCCTACCAATGCCATTATCCTCCACCACACAAAGCAGTGTACTGTTGTTTCTTTGGACCGATACTTTTAAGAGGCCATCCTTTTCCAAAGGCAGCAGGCCATGGAGGATTGCATTTTCCACAAAAGGCTGAATGATCAAGGGGGGGATTTCAGTAGTGTCCGTGTCAATGGCGTCATTGATTGTTATTGAGTATTCAAATTTGTTGTCGAAGCGGATGCGCTCCAATTGAATGTACAGTTCAAGTACCTCCAGCTCTTCTGTTAGTGTTATTTTCTTTTCGCGGCTGTGGTCAAGGATCAACCGTATGAGCTTCGAAAATTTACTGATATACTGATTTGCCTTAGTGGGGTCATTTCTATTGATAAACGAATTGATGGTGTTGAGTGAATTGAAAATGAAATGGGGGTTCATTTGGGTACGCAAGGCACTGTTCTCCAGTTCATTCAATTTGATTTCATAATCACTACGGAGTTTGGCCTTGTTGCGGATACTCCGTATCCTGTATTTATAGAAGGTATAGGTAACAAGAACAATAAGAAGGATAATGATGGATGCAAACCACCAGGTTAGCCAAAAGGGCTTGCCTATATGCATATTGATTCTTTGGCCATCCTCATTCCAGTTGCCAGTAGAATTTTTTGATCGTAGCCTCAACACGTAATCGCCTCCGGGTACATTGGTATAGCTTCCTTTTCTCTCTTTTCCAATGTATTGCCAATCTTTATCGAAGCCCTCCAGTTTATAGGCATATTCAATATCATTGGCTTCGCTGTAATCAAAGGCACTCATATCAAAAGAAAAGAAGTTCTGGTCATAGCCTAAGTTGATTTCCTTTATGGTACTAATAACATCATTCGTTACCAATGGTTTTTCATACATCTTAAAACTGGTGATAGAAGCGGTGGATGTTGCTAGTTTATTCGTTATTGCTTCAGGGGTTATTTCATAGAAACCGCGGTTGCTTCCTATTAAAACGGTGTTCCAAGGGGAACGCGTGAGTGAGTTGCCAAATAGTTGGACATCTGCCAAGCCGTGCTTTTCTCCCAAATAAATAATGTTCCTTGTTTGACTGTTAAGCTTGGCAATTGTCCGGTTATTGGTTAACCAGACATCATTGCCAAACGGCAGGATGTTCTTTATTTCATTGGAGAAATTCACCGATTTATTGATGGTGAATATTTCGGGGGATTGCCCCTCCTTTAAATGGATTGCACCCAAGTTGGTTGCAAGCCATATACTGTTGGCCTCATCAATGGCAATGTTGTTTACAACAAGTGGCCTATCAAACTTGCCTATCAATGTTGATTTGTCAATTAGTTCCAATGTTAGTGGGTTATAGTAATAGAGCTTACCGGAAACAGTAACAATAAGGATGTTTTGGTGGGATTTGTCATGAACAACCCCAACAACTTTCTCCAACTGGTGTAAAGGAGCGGTGGAATTCCTGAAGGAACGGTTCGTGAAATTTTTTGTATTGAACGTGACAATCCTGTTCCAGCCCACCAGCATCAAGGAATCCCCACCCATTTCAATGATTTTTGTAATTCCATCTTCCTTCAGCGGATTAATGGGGGTTAACCTACTGAATGTTCTGAATGACTTCTTAATGGTATCGTAACGCATTAGTCCAAGCCTGTTGGTCCCCATCCAAACTATTCCGTGCCTATCCATTATTCCGCATTGAACCTGCTCCAATGGTTGATTGCCAAATTCCTTTGCGTGTCCCCGAAAATTGGTAAAACGCTTACTGTTCCTACTGTAAAAGCTTGGGCCCATATCTGAGCCGACCATGATGCTGTTTTTGGATAAAGCGGCCAATGAAATTACATGCCCACGTTGCAGGCCATCTTTTTCAGCACTATTTTGACCATAGAAGTTCACCCCGGATTCATTTGGATTGAACCTGTAAACCCCTTTTGTTCCGGTGCCAATCCAGATGTTGTTCTGCTTGTCCTCATAAAGACAAATAGCAATGTTGCCATCAAAACCAAATGGATTGTAAGGGTCTTTATTAATGGGTACAGCGATGTTTTTATCGGGAAAATATTCTGCCAACCTGAAATAGTAACTGGCCGACCAGAAGCGTCCTGTATGGTCCTTTATTATTTGGTAGGTTGTATTGAACTGTATGCTATCACTTTTGCGCAGGGGCCCTTGAATGGTGGAGAATTGATTGGTGAACACATTGAACTTGGTGATGCCGAATGATAATGTGCCAATCAACAGGAGGCTATCATTCATTTTTTGCATTCCAATCATGTACAGGCAGCACGTATCACTGAATTCTGTTTTGTAAGGAATGGTATCCAATGTCTTTTTCAGGATATTGATTTTGTAGAAACCCTTGTTCTCCGTGGTGGCATATAATGTTTGCTCATTAAAGAAGAGTAGCCCCCTAATAAAAGTAAAACGTTGGGCAAGGTTAAAACTGGCACTTAGGTTTTCCCACTTATTCGTTTTGCGGTACCAGCAAAACAATCCTTCCCTTGTACCTGCATAGATATTGCCTGATGCATCTTCTGCAATACAGTTTATCCATGCGGTATTAATGGGTTCATTTTCTGGAAAATGTTCAAATGTTTCATTGGGAAAATTATATTTCACCAATCCATTGGCAGTGCCAACCCACAATGTTCCCTTGCTATCGTTGAACAGGGACGTGATATTGTTGCTGGTTAGCCCGTTCCCTTTTTTATCAGCATAGAATGTTTTGATGGAATAAGCATCATACCTGTTTAACCCATTGGTACTGGCAAACCACATAAAGCCATATTTGTCCTGTACAATGGCAGGGACCCTTGCATCACTCAACCCCTTATCTAGAAACAAGTGGAAAAATTTGTAAGGAAGTTGAGCTTGCGCAGTTAAGTTATAAGTAATAATCAATAAGGTAATCAACCATTTCATCAAGTGTAAAATACAATCTTAATTGTTTTCCTAGGTAGAAATCCGTTAAGTCAAAGCAGGTGTTTGTTAAGTTAATTGCTGCATTCATTAATCTACTAGTTCACCCAGTTGCATATAGTAGAAATTGAACAGCATTGCAGCGGTATTAATTCAAAACCAGCATCCATTAAATAGAATTGCTCAATCCTTAGATTGAAGGCGAAGGCATTTTTTTTTGTAGCAACTTTATAGGTATGACAAGTAGGATAAAATATTACCTTCTATTGCTTTTATCTGTCTGTACAATATCACTAAGGGCTCAAATTCCCACCGGCAGCACAGATAGCTGGCAAACTGCCCAACTAAAAAAACAAGGCGCTATTTCCGTTTTATGGTATGATATAGAGCCATTTATCTATAGGAGGGATGGGAAAATAATTGGTGTGGAATATGAGGTGATGCAGGGTTTTATTCCTTTTGTAAAAAAGCGGTATGGCATTGACTTGAGTATAGAGTGGATTGACGCGAAGGCTTTTGAACCCATTTATCCCGCTATTAAAAGTTCCAAGGAAAAAGGCTTGTTTGCCATGAGCTATTATTCAATTACGGAGAGCAGGAAAAAAGAAGTAAAGTTTTCACCACCTTATATGCCCGACCTGAATATTGTGGTTACCAGTAACGATTTGCCGGTGTATGAAAGTGAAGCGAGTTTCATTAAGGACCTGCAGCAACTGAGCGGGTTTACCATGGCCAAAACAACAATGGAAGAAGACATGCAAAAGTTGCGGGATATTTATCCCCAGCTCAATATATCAAACAAGGAGGATGACTATGACGTGCTTAACCAGATTGCAGCTTTTGATAAATCTTTTGGGTATGTGCCATTGAGTATTTATGTGGTGGCACTGCAGCGGGGCATTAAAATAAAACGCCAAAAAATCCTATCTACCCGGAGAGAGGGTTTCGCTGCTATTTATACCAAATGTAGCGACTGGGATGAACCAATAAATGCCTATTTCAATAGTGCCGAATGTAAAACATTGACGCAGCAATTGATCAGTAAGCACTTGGGCCAAGAAGTGGCTTCTATTATTCTGGATGTTTCGGCTCCTGATAGTACAAGAAAGCAGTCCGCAGACATTGAACTGTTGACCAAGGAAAGGGAGATTGTTACCAAACGTTTAATAGATACTGCACTTCAATTTCAACAAAGCAAGATTATTAGGGATATCATTGTTGCTGCTGGCATTGTTTTGATTGTTATCAGCGGTATCCTGTACAGGATGTTTTCAGTAAAAAAGAATTTTGCTATGCTGCTTACCCAACGCAATGAAGAAATAATCAGGCAAAAGCAGGAGATAGAAAAAATTAACAGGCAACTGAAACAGAAGCTGGTACTGTCCCAATTAAACCCACATTTGATTTTTAATTCACTTACTGCCATTCAATACTTTGTCACGTTGGAAGATAAAAAGATGGCGAATAAGTACCTTTCTCAATTGAGTAAGTTCATTAGGCAAATTTTGAAGAATGCAGAGCAGCCCCTAATACATATCGATGCAGAAAAAGCGATGCTGGAACAGTACTTTGCACTGGAGCAAATAAGGTTTAACAATAAGTTCAACTATGCAATTGGATCTATTGGCCATGAAGGCTTTATTCCATCCATGCTAACATTCCCTTTTGCAGAGGATGCTTTGTATAACAGGTTGTTAGCAAGTAATCATGAAAATAGACTGTTGCAGATTACTTTTAAACATGCAACAACAGCGACAACTATTCTAATAGCTGACAATGGCACTATAGAGCGGGCAAATGAAAATGGCGTTTCCATGAAACTTGTACTTGAGCAAATTGAAGTACTGAACGCTAACCAGAAAGAAAAAATAATTGTGGAGAAGAATTATTCAACAGGTAATAATCAGGTAAGTATAACAATTCCGGATTCTATATTACTATAAAAAAGCACCATGTACAAAGCCATTATTGTAGAAGACGAATTACACAGCAGGGAATTCCTGAAAAATATTGTTGCAGCGTATTGCAAGGAATTATTGATTGTATCCATTGCAGCCAATGTAGAAGAAGGTGTAACCGCTATTAAGCTGCACCAGCCAGACATTGTTTTTCTGGATATTGAGATGCAAACAGGTACAGGATTTGATTTGCTCAAGCAATTCCAGCAACCATCATTTGATGTGATATTCACAACTGCCTATGACCACTATGCGATTAAGGCAATAAAATTCAGTGCAGTGGATTATTTGTTGAAACCTATTGATATTGAGGAGTTGCAACAATCTGTTCAGAAGGTTATTGAGAAAAGGAAGGAGCATTCTGGTCAGCAAGCTTTACAAATGCTATTGAAAAATCTGCAATCACCTAACAATGCTGATCAAAGTATTACCCTTTCTACCAGTGATGGATTGGAGTTCATTCCTTTAAAGCAAATTATCCGTATTGAGGCATCTGGCCCATACAGCCACTTCTTCTTGAAAGACAATAAAAAAATTATTGTAAGCAGGCACCTGAAAGAATATGAAATGCTGTTGAGTGACCATGGCTTTTTTCGTGTACACAATAGCCATATCATCAATATTGCAGAAGTAAAACGCATGGTTAAGAATGATGGGGGCTATGCCATTATGAGCGACAATGCCAATATTGCTATTTCACCAAAAAAGAGGGATGAGTTTATGCTGCAAATTGGCCAGCGAATGGTTTCCTGAGTGAAATTATTTCCTGCTTGTCAATCCCCATATCTTAAAAAACATTCGTTAATCCAAAAGGGCTTTCCATTAACCAACTATTCCCCTACTGCCTAATACAAGCAACATTTGTGTAAGTTTTTAAAACTATATACAAATGAAAAAATTTCTAAGCCTCCACGGTTTTATAATGGTGTTGCTAATACTGGTAGTAACCAATAGCCGGGCACAAATCCAAGTAATTGTCAATGTTGTTCCCCCTTATTCCACGCAAGCAAAGGATTATTTGCAACAAGGGAATAGTGTCATGATAACACTGATCAATGGGTATGCAACCAGTAAAAATGTTAGGGTTGTGGGCACTTTAAGCGGGGTCAACAATAACATTGTTGTAAAGCTAAGGGACGACTTTATGCCCACAGGCCCAATTGTACTGGCACCAGGGCAAAACAAGCTGCTTACACTGGACCAATTAAAAGTATTCAATAGTAATATTACTTCCAACGACATCCTTGTTCAAGGGTTTAAAAAGGAGGATTACCTCAACGGAGGCAACTTGCCGGAAGGGTTATATAAGCTTTGTATGAAAGCATTCGTGTACAATGATCCTGCAGGGATTGTTGCTCAAAGTGAAGGTTGTGGGGCATTCAACATTCAACTATACGATGCACCAATGATTCTTAATCCAGTAGATAAAACTGCAGTGAAACCACTCAATCCCCAGTTTGTCAATTTTAGCTGGACACCCAGTGGGCAGGTAGGCAAAACCAAGTACACCTTTAAAATAGTTGATTTAACTGCTACCAATGTTTTCAATCCGAATGATGCCTTCAATGGTAATGTGCTACCATATTTCCAGCAAACGAATATCAACATAAACAGTTTGCAATTGGATAATAGCAAGCCCAAATTAAAGAACGGCAACAAGTATGCCGTTGAAGTAACCGCATACGATCCCCAAAACAAAACAAACTATAAAAACAAGGGGAAAAGCCAGGTAATTGTTTTTGATTACAAGGATGGGGGAGTGAACAATAACCCACTGCCTAATCAAAATGATGCACCCGCTGGTCCCTGTATTGCCAGCACAAAATGGAACGGGAACCTAAAGAAAGACAATAAGGATGGATTGCCCAATGGAACACAATTGGCCATAGGTAATTTTATTATAAGGAACACTGTTTTCAGTAAAACCAATGGTGGCTATAACGGTACGGGCGAGATATTGGTCAATTTCTTGAAATCGAAGATTAAAGTTGAGTTTACGGGTATAAAGGTAAACAGCGATAACCGTGTGCATGATGGAAAGGTAACTGCAAAAGTTACGGCCAACAATATTATTGACGAAGGCATGAGTAAGGTGAAAGACGGCAATATTGATGATGTGCCAAACATGCAGCAGCTAATGAACAAGTTGGAAAGTGCCCAACGTAAAGTGGCTAACCTGTCACCCAATAATCCTGCTATGGACCTGCCTTTGGCATTCCCCAAAGATGAATTCAACGTGGGTATTGTAGGGATTATTTTCGAACCAACAGAAGCTTATGTAAATGCGCTGTTTAATACACCATTGCCCCAATTGCCAGCCAATGAATATGTGATATTAAGTGCAAAAGGTATAGCCATCCACCCTAATGGCTATGGCAATGCTGAAATAAAAATTGGTTTGGCAAAAGACAAGACAGTAAGCCTTGCCCAAGGCAAAATGTACATTACCATTGAGGATGGTTTAAGTAAAACCTATGCAATGTTGGATTGTAGCGGCATCAAAGAAGTGAAGATTACAGGCAAGCTTGAAATTGATAGAAGCTTGTTGCTGCCACTCAATAATCAATATGCTGTTATCAATGACCCCAAGGTGAAAGTAAGTGTACCGTTTGCCTTTGCTGCACAAAACAACTTTGATGATTTTATAATTGAGAAGCTAACCATCTCCCATCCGTTTACACTGCCAGGCATTTCAGATTTTGTAATTAAGCCCACAGAGGTTGCGTTGGATCTATCTTCTGTAAAGAACCTCGGCAATTTCAAGAATAATGATAAAACCTGGAATGGCATTTACTTTAAGTCATTGCAATTGCAATTGCCAGATGCTTTTAAGAATGGCAACCAGGCTGCCAAGATTGAGTTTGCAGATATGTACATTGGCAAGCAGGGCTTTACGGGAAACTTTGCAGTAGAAAAAACGCCAATTATAGCAGGAACCCTTGCTGGCTTTGGGTACAGTCTTACCAAACTTGGTTTGAATATCCAGAACAATGCCATAAGCGGTGGCCTTTTAAAAGGGGAATTGAAATTGCCGTTAGGTGATAAGGCAGATGTTGGTTTTGAAGGGACCATTGCCAAGGGCAATAATGGGGCAACGATTTCACTGGGTATACAGAACCTTGATGAAATTGATGCCAACTTCTTTTTGGCTAAAATTAAATTAGAAAAAAACTCGGAGATAAAATTTGAGAAAGACAATAACGATAAGCTAACAGTATCCACAAAGCTGAATGGCAACATTGGAATTGATTTTGACAAATCACCTGCTAATAGTGCGGTCTCAAGTTTTGAATTGCCTACGTTGGATTTCCAGAATTTGTCTATCAAACCAAAAGAAGGTGGCGGTGTTCCTGAAATAAATTTTGCTGCTATTGGGCTGCAAAGCAAGAATAAGGTGCAGGCGAAGATTGGAAATTTTGAACTGAACCTGAACGACGTGGATTTTAAAAAGAACGGGAATAGCATTGGTTTGAAACTGGATTTAGGGTTGTCGCTTTTTGGGGGGGAACAGAAGAATAGCAATGGTGCGGGGGGAAGCACTGCCTTTACCATTTGGGCAGCTTATAACAACAATGGAAAAACATTTGCCTATAGCAAAACAACACTTGATAAAATTACGGTGGACGCTGATTTGGGTGCAGCGAAAATTAAGGGCAGCATCGAAATTTTTAATCAGGATGAAACATTTGGGAATGGTTTTAGGGGGAGTGTGGAAGCAACCCTTCGTGGCCTTGGGGCCAAGGTTGGTGTTACGGTTCAGTTTGGTAAGACCCTGGCCAACAAGGGCAATTTCAAATATTGGTATTTTGATGCGATGGCCAATTTCGGAAATACAGGAATCAACATTCCCGGAACGGCAGCATCCTTATATGGTTTTGGTGGTGGTGCTTGGTGTAACATGATGCCAAAAAATGTGGACCCGCCTTCTTTACTGCCCAATCAGTTTGTGCCTGTAAGTAAGGGTGGTGATGCCGCACCTACACAATCCGGTGCAGAGTATGTTCCATCAAAAGGCAAGGTTGGTTTTTTTGCAGCGATTATGTTTGGTATGACAGGGAGCAAAACTGCTTTCAATGGAGATTTGAAATTCAGTATGACTTTCAATGAAGACCTTTCTGTAAACCATGTTAAGCTGGAGGGGAATGCCTTCATCATGCAGAACCCGAACAATATTGCTGTCAGGCAAAATCCGGACAATGCGATGGTGCATTGTTATGCCAAAATAGAATACGATGGTCCTACAAATTGCATCAGTGGGAATTTTGGTGCAACGATTAATATCAAAAAAATTATTGAAGGGGGCGGCGAATTGAGTTTCAAATTCGATATGCCGGATAAGGACAATAAAGGCAATGTCATCAATCCAAATGAGCAAACAAAGTGGTTCATAGAAGCGGGTAGCTGGACAGTTGGTGTGGATCCTTTTGATGACGATGCAAGGCTGCATGCAAAAATTGGGTTCGATGCCAAAGTGGTAAAAGCAGAAATTAAATTCCAAGCATATTTTATGGTGGGTAATGATTTGCCAAAAACATTGCCACCAATGCCCGATTATATTTACCAATTGGTAAAGGACGAAGGCATGAATGAAAAAACAAAGCCAATGCCACCTGCTGTTTATGATCAGCAGAACCTAGCTTTTGCATTTGGTGCGGGCATAAAACTCACTGCCGGATTTGACTTCTTTGTAGTAAAAGCAGATCTGGAGGCTGCTGCTGGTTTTGATGTATTGCTTGCAAATGTTAATGGTACCTGCAATGGGTCGCCAGTTGGTTTTAATGGTTGGTATGCACAGGGCCAAGCCTATGCCTATTTGAAGGGGGACATAAAATTGTTCAGGAAAATAACATTGGCATCATTTGTTGCCGGGGCAGTATTGCAGGTTAAATTGCCCAACCCCAATTGGATACGTGGAGATATTGTTGCCTATATAGATGTGTTTGGAATAGATGCTGGAGAGTACCATGGTACTTTTGAAAAGGGTAGCTTATGTGACAATTTAAAAACGGAGTTCGATCCATTTAAGAATGTTAAGCTCATAAAGAGCATCACACCTGAGAACAAGGCCAAGAAGGTGGATCCCTATAGCAATTTCAAGGTTAGTTTAGCGTATTCATTTGGCTATGGTGGGGTTGGCAGCAGCATGAACGCTTATGATGCTTTTAATAACAAGCAAATGACCTGGAAATTTCAAGCGATGATGGAACTGAAAGACAAGTTTGGGAAAAAAGTAAATTGCCAATACCTATTCAATGATGAAAACCCACGCTTGGTAACCATTCAGCCAAAAGAAATCTTACTGGATAGCGCTGATTATACCTTAACCGTTTGGGCAAGTTGCAAAAACGATGTGTATGCTGGCAAACTGAAAGGGATCAGTGAAGAAATGTCTGTTAAGTTTACTACAGCAGGTTATCCTACAGAAATCAAGATGAGCGATATAGGGGATGCCTATCCTTTACCTGGGCAACGTTATGTAATGCGGAAGGACACTGAGGGGAAACTAACCCAAGGCCGATTGGATATTAAAAGGGACATGACCTACTTTGCCAGCAAATATTACAAGGATTACAAGCTGTACATACGTTTTAGAAAAGCAGGTACAACAGTAAATACAGATGTTCATTATGCTTCGTTCGATAATGATCCGGAAATAAAGAAATTTGAGAATTCCCTCATCTTTTATTTGCCGCAAACTTTGGAAAAAGGTGTTATGTACCAAATGAGTGTCGTATTGAAACCAAGGCTCGCAAACAGCGGTTTAAAAGAAAAAATAGTATTTGAGGGATATCACTTCAAAACTAGCAAATACGAAAGCCTCAAAGAAAAATTTGCAGACATGGACCTAAAGAAAGTTGGTTATTTAAGCAGCTATGAATGGATTTCAAACAAGGACTATCATATCGCCGTTGACTATGACGACATGCAAGGGAACTTTAAGATACCCGTATTGTTGATGGAAGGGAAAGAAGGTTTTGACACCTACGAATATGATGGCTATAAAAATACAGCACAGCAAACAAAATATACTGGCGGTAAGCTTTGGACAGGATCTGAAAATACCAACTGGTTAAATCAACAAGCTTATAGCTTTCCTGATCTGCATACCAACAAGATTAGCCAGTCGCAAAAAAGCCACCTGAGCAGCATGGCAGATTTAAGTAGCGAAACGGGAAGTTATGGTCATGACAGGTTTTATGTGAACTATAGCGGCTATACCCCATTTGTGGGTAACGATGGATATCCATTTGCCAGCACTGGCACAGCAAGGTTCTTAAAGAACAGTAGCTGGTTTGTTACTGAGCTACGCAATAACAAGACTTTGGGGGCCAATGATGATATTGGTGCACCAGAAGGTATTTTATCGCAAGCAGAAATTGATGAACAGGAAAATGCACAACAAGGAGGGGGCTTCTATAACCAAGACATGCAGGTAAAGGGCAAGGAAGGTAAAACCTATTGGGCCTTGGCAGACTATACTTCATGGAAGGCAATGATGGATATGAATGCTATACAGGACCGATGGTTGAGCAGGAGCAAGACATACGAAAATGTAAATAAAACTTGGGGTATACTTAAAAAAATGGGCTATCCATTGTATCCAGCAGGAACTAAGAAACTCAATTTTTACATGAGCAATTTCAATGGCCAGCAACAATCTCCATTTTTTACGGTTTCTTATATGTACGTTCCTTAAGCTACTTATGAATAACCATTTGCAAGGCCGCTCCAACTATTGTTGGAGCGGCTTTTTACTTAATGTTTGCAATGCGTTTTATGGGCAACAACAATCTATTAACCCAAAAGGCATATCCATTAACCCGCTATTTCATAAGGCTTATTTAGTATCCACTTTTGTGTTGTTAAATAAACAAGTATGCAAAAACTATTTCTAATTCTGACCGTGCTTTTAAATGTCACAGTACTAGCTGCACAAGGAGATTCGGCAAAGGCATCTATAAAACTAATTGGGCGTTATAAGAACAATGCAGTTGAGCTGCGTTGGTACCCAACCTCATCTACAACTTGGCGGATAACCAATAAAAATGGTTATTTAGTTGAACGGATGGAGCTGGGCAAGGAAGGTGCCACTTTTAAGCAAATAGCTATTGTTAAACCATATACTACTGCCGAATGGAACAGCAGGACGGATATGCAGAATGATTTTGTAAGGGCCACCAAGGAAGCTATTTATAGCATTCCATCGATGCCTAAAGAAAATGAAGGGTTTGAGAAGGTACTTCAATACCAAAATGATGAAAACGGTATTTTTTTCACTTTCATGCTTAGTACTAATTTAAATATCCAAGCGGCAGAAGCCGCTGGCATGAAGTTTACCGATAAAACGATTGTGGCAGGTACTGAATACGCTTACAAAGTATCCATCAATAACACCAAAAACGATGAGGATGCGGCACTTGTTTTTATAGGCAATACCATAACAGAAAAGCAGGGCATTAGCCCCAAAGGGTTGAGGATTGAGGAAGGAGAAGGGGCGGTGAAGTTATTTTGGGACTATAGCTTCAACCGCACACAATTTTCAGCCTATTATATTGAACGCAGTGCGGACGGTGGCAAAACATTCAAGCCCTTAAATAACACACCTTTAATTTTCACTGTAAAGAATGCGGAAGAGGTTTCTTATACCGATTCGGTAAAAAATTATATCCCCTATCAATATAGAATAAAAGGAATTACAGCATTTGGGGAGAATAGCGAGCCATGCGCTGCCATGGCAGGTATGGGAAAGGACAAAACGCCAGCAGTACCTGCGAGTAATGTTAGAGCTGATGGCGATAGGAATAAAATCACGGTTACTTGGAGTTTGCCAAATCCAAGTAAGGATGTAAAAGGTTTTTTTGTGGCCAGGGGCACATCTTTAAACGGTCCGTTCAAAACATTGCATACTGATATTAGAGGAAAAGACGAAAGGTTTTTTGTGGATACAAAACCTAGCCCCCAAGAACCCTATTACATCGTTTATACTCTGGACACGGCAAGGAACATTAGCAATACATTTTCTGTGATGGCAAGTGTGTATGATAGTGTGGCTCCTAAACAGCCTTTGGCTTTAAATGGCAAAATTGATAGCGCTGGTGTGGTCACCATCAATTGGAAATATGGTAGCGACAATGACTTGCATGGCTACCATGTTTACCGTGCAAATGGGAAAAACAATGTGTACCACCAATTAACTGGTTATCCTTTAAATGACTCCACTTTCACTGATACAATTAGCATGCGTTCTCTAACAGAAGAGGTGTATTATAAAATTACGGCGGTAGATTACAACAATAACCCATCGCCATATTCTGAAATAGCTGAATTGAAAAGGCCGGATATCATTGCACCCTCCGCACCGCTTATTTTGTCTTACAACGTTGTTGCTAATAAGGTTACGCTGAATTGGGAGCTAAGCAGTAGTAGCGATGTGGTAAAACATGAATTGAGAAGAAAAGCTGCCGATGGGAAGATGACTGTACTTACCTCGTTCACAACGAATAGCCTAAACACCTTCATCGACAGTACTGTAACGGAGGGGGCTGATTATAGCTATGAATTAACTGCCATTGACGATGCTGGTTTACAAACGCCATCCACTCCCTTAAATATAACAATAGCAGAAACCACAGCAAAGGCGGGAGTTGAAAAACTGGATGCCAAACTGGACGAAAAAGATAAAGAAGTTACCTTAAGATGGGAGTATGGGCCCAAGGGCAATTTCAGCTTTATTGTACTAAAGACCACACCCGATGGCATCACAAAACCTGTAAGAACAATTGACAGCAATACCAACACCTTTATTGACAGCAATATAGCCAGTGGAAAGTACCAATATGCTATAAAAATACTGTACAGCAATGGTTCGGAGAGTGGGATAAGCAAACCTGTAAGTATAGAAGTAAGATAACGTTGGGTTATAAGCAGCAGGATTTAAGCATGCTTTACTTGTGTCGTTCCCAATCCTTCTTTAGCGGGGAAGCCTTGTGCCTGCACAACATATTGCATCTGTCAAAGACAATAATCATCAACCATGAAAAAATTAATTTCCATTTGTGCCATCTTGTTTTGTTTCCTGAAAGTGCAGGCTCAGAATTTTGATGTACAGCAAATAGGCAAGGCAAAGAAATTAGACTGGACCGGTTCCATTGGTGGCAGTACAATGTTGTATCACAATAGCGCCAACCTAATGAGGAGCAATCAGCTTAATTATAACATCAATGCTAGCCTTACTGGTAAAATCTTGGATATTGTAGAGTTGCCTTTTAGCTTTTCCGTTAATCAATTTCAAAGCAGTTTCACAAAACCAATGATGCAATTTGGTATCAGCCCAAGGTATAAATGGCTTACTGTTCATTTGGGGAACAGGAACCTGAACTTCAATCCTTATACGTTAAACGGTCATACGTTTTTGGGTGCTGGAATTGAACTGAACCCTGGAAAGTGGAGGATTGCAGCGATGTATGGAAGGCTTCGCCCATCAGTGGAAATTGATACTGCTACACAAGCTTTGGTGCAACCATCTTTCAAGAGAATTGGTTATGGTTTTAAAATTGGTTTTGGATCGGAAAAAACATTCTTCGATATTATTTACTTCAGGGCAAAAGATGACAGCAATTCTATTTCCAATTGGAGGAGCAAAGCCATACAACAGAAAATTGGTGATGCTTATGCCATTAAACCAGCAGAGAATACAGTTATTGGTATCTCATCGAGGCTAACCATTTTCAAGAGCTTGGCATTCAATACAGAAGGTGGCCTCAGTTTATTCAATAGTGATTTAACCGATACACTCGGTAAAAGTGAGCTACAAAAAAATGTTCCGACCAATTTGAATATCAATGCCTCTACCAGTATCCGCTGGGCCGGTAAAACAGGGTTCATGCTTTCACTGAAAAATTTCACTCTAAGAACAGAATATGAAAGGGTAATGCCTGGATACAGCTCTATGGGCAGCTATTTTTTTAATAATGATTTGGAGAACATAACCGTATCTCCGAGTGGGGTCATGGCAAAAGGTAAATTTATTTACAACGTATCCGTT
>JAHEZD010000183.1 GCA_023251255.1 Chitinophagaceae bacterium | reverse complement strand
GCCCTGATACTGTTCAGTGCATTGAAAATAAAATGCGGATTGATATGCGCCTTGATGGTTTTCAGTTCCAGTTCCTTCACCAAGCTTTCCAGGCGGATCTTGTCCAATTGTTCCTGCCTGCTCTTCTGGATGTAATGGTACATGAAATAGATCAGGTTCCAGATCAGCATGTACAGGAAGGAACCAAAGGAAGTACGCACCACTTTGTTCATGAACGTATAGTTCTTCATCTGCTCCCCCTCCATCAAATGGAACACTTGGTCCTCCAGGTACACCATGGCAAATGAATACACAAAGGCAAACACAAAGGAAGTGAACAGCAAAGAAACAATCTGCCGCTGCACGCTCATCTTCAGGAAACCAAGGGAACTGATTGCTGTTCGCATCAGGTGCGTAACGAGGATACCCGTAACGGCATCTATGAGCAGTATCTCAAAAAAGTTGGGCTGCGTTTTCGTGCGGATAGTGAAGTAGAAGAAAGTGTAGATTAAACAATAGGCACTCCAACCTCCAATCTGGCACCACCAATATGCTGATTTGTTATTCTTCATGTGTGGGTAAAGGTAAAATCCTGCAAACTTTAAAGGGTCCGGCTATTTGATTAATGGCAAATAAGGTTTGTGTTTGGTAAAATCACTGTTAAAGAAGCCAAACTATCCCCCTAATGTACAGTTTAGTTGATAAAAACAGCAATTTTGCCTCAACTGGCAGTGACTCATTTTAAATAATCGGTTGTCAGCCTGAGTAATCAATGTTTGCTTCGCAAACAAGCACATGATGGCAGGTTGACCACAAAGTCGCAAAGAACACAAAGGGAAAAACCTAGTTTTTCAACTTAGTGCCCTTGGTGCCTTTGTGGTAAGCATAAGAAATCATTTGTTTACAAATGGTTTTCAATACCTTATACAAGCTATGATTGGCAGCCTGTCGAAGGCAATTTCCTATCGTAGTGCTAATTCGGTTTCGACAAGCTCAACCTGACAATAGTTCAAAATGAGTCACTACCCCTCAACGCAAAATAGTACATTTACAAAACAAAATACAACCAGATGGAGATTACGCCCGGCGTACTGCTTAAAAACATCGACAGTCCAACTGACCTAAAGAAATTAAGCCGGGAACAACTGCACCAGGTATGCGATGAGCTCCGTCAGTATATCATTGATGTGGTAAGCGTGCACGGTGGCCATTTTGCAGCAAGTTTGGGCGTGGTGGAACTTACCGTAGCCCTCCATTATATCTACAACACCCCTTATGACCAATTGGTATGGGACGTGGGCCATCAGGCTTATGGCCACAAGATACTCACGGGCCGCAGGGACAATTTTGTGTCCAACAGGAAGTACAAGGGGCTGAGCGGCTTCCCCAAAAGAAGCGAGAGCGAATACGACACTTTTGGAGTGGGGCATTCCTCCACTTCCATTTCCGCTGCACTGGGCATGGCCATTGCGGCCAAGTACAAGGGGGAGAACAGGAAAAGTGTGGCCGTTATTGGCGATGGCAGCATGACCGCCGGCATGGCCTTCGAAGCCATGAACCATGCAGGCGTGGCCGATGCCGATATGCTGGTGATACTCAACGACAATGGCATTGGCATTGACCCCAATGTAGGCGCACTGAAGGAATACCTGACCGATATCACCACTTCCCCTACCTACAACAAGGTAAGGGACGATGTATGGAAACTGTTTGGCAAGCTGCCCGTGGGCAAGACCTTTACCCGTGAAATGGCTTCCAAGTTGGAAGCTGGCGTAAAGGGCATGGTAAGCAAGAGCAGCAACCTGTTCGAAGCATTGAACTTCCGCTATTTCGGCCCCATTGATGGGCATAATATCACCAAGCTGGTGGACACCTTGAAGGACCTGAGGAATATTCCCGGCCCCAAGCTGCTCCATATCGTTACCGTAAAAGGAAAGGGCTATGCCCTGGCAGAAAAGGACCAGACCAAGTGGCATGCGCCCGGTCTGTTTGATAAGGTAACGGGCGAGATCTACAAGAAAAACATCACTGCCCCACAACCACCCAAGTACCAGGATGTATTTGGGCATACGATGATTGAACTGGCAGAAATGAACGATAAGGTAATGGCGGTAACCCCTGCCATGCCCTCTGGCTCATCACTCAAGTACATGATGGAGAAAATGCCGCACCGGGCATTTGATGTGGGCATCTGCGAACAGCATGCCGCTACCCTAAGTGCAGGTTTGGCCACACAGGGCCTCAGGGTGTTCTGCAATATCTATTCCTCATTCATGCAAAGGGCCTATGACCAGGTAGTGCATGATATTGCCATTCAGAAGCTGCCCGTGACCCTCTGCCTGGAC
>JAHEZD010000160.1 GCA_023251255.1 Chitinophagaceae bacterium | reverse complement strand
CCTGCCGTTAGCCGATACAAAGCTGATGAAGGTTTCCACCTGCTTGCCCGCAAAGCGGCTGCAGTCCATGGTTTCCGTGGCATCGCCCCTTTGGCTGGTGCCCAGGCTGAAGATGCTTTCCTTCATGCTGGGGCAGTGTACCACCAGCAGGGTACTGTCCGTAGCCAGCGCAGCGCCCGTGCCTGCATTGTTGGTCCAGGCAAAGTCCACATCGGTACCTGTTTTGGTGGCCGTGATACCCGTAGCATTCGGCAGGTCGCCACGGCTTACCAATAACTTGGTAAAGTCCAATGTAAAATTGGGGCTGCTGCCCGTAATGGCATTTTTGAGGTTGTAAGACAGTGCCACGTTATGCCCCGTCATACTGATGCCCCCTGTTTTGAAGCTGACTGGCAGCAAGGGCGATATACTGTTCAAGAAGCCCTGAACCAGCTTGAACCTCTCCTGCTGGTCCACCTGCAGTGCGGAGGGCTGGCCTTTCTTCTTGCCCGGCCTGCTGCGCATGTAGTCCACCCCTTTCCAGGTGCTGCCTATAACTGTTCCTACTTTTCCTGAGAACCCGCCTAGGATTCCTTTTGTGATACGTCCCATAATATTTGTTTTTAATTGACTATCGTGGAAAGGAAAGCAATTGCCTTCTTCATGCCGTACTGAGTAAGCTAATGTTTGCTTTGCAAGCATGCTCATTGAACCTGCCTGGTAGGCAGGGATGATAGGTTGACCACAAAGGCACGAAGGCCACTAAGTTAAAAAACTGCGTTTTTCTTTGTGTTCTTAGCGTCTTAGTGGTAAAACAAAAGTGTTTGTTTACAAATGCTTTTCAACACTTTATATCATCTGTCAATGGCAGTTTGGCCGAAGTATCCCGAACGGAACCTTGCTCAAAAGCGGTTTCAGCAGGTTAAAAAATCCCTACTATTCGGGGCTCAATCCCGATGAAAAATCGGGACAAGCTCTGACATACCTTCCTTCATGTCATACTGCGCTTAGTCGAAGTATGGCAAACGGGATCTTGCCCTAACACACTTCCCTCCATCCGATAGCCGTTTGTTTGTAAATAGTGCGCCCTTTGGGCACACAGTGATGAATAATGAATAATAAATACTGACTATCCGTATGAAGGAAAGCATTGACGATTTCCGTTGTCATACTGAGGTTCTCGAAGTATTATGAACGTAGAACACAGCTTGAATACGGTTTCGACAAGCTCAACCTGACATACTTTCCTTCATACGGATAGTCATATAATAAATAATGATACCTGCCATGCCCAGGTCCTTTCCTGAACATGGTGTTTAAAAGAGGGGGCAACCCTTCAGTTGCCCCCGGTGGATGCCTATTGAAAAAGCAGCTTACTGTTTGGCCCGGTCATCCGTTACCGCTTGGCCAATGGCACTTGCAATACCACCTGCCAGGGCCAGGTAGCCGGCCAGTTTTACCAGTACCGCTGGCAAGGCCACTGGTGCCGTAAGCAGTACACCGCTTACGGCTGCTACTGCAATGCCCGCATTCCTGAGCTTCCTGAAAAAAATAGGCGTAGGTGCCTTCCCCCTTTTTATGATACCCATTGGTTGACGGTTTAATGGTGATGAATGTGGAACCGTGGCACCCTGGAACAGTCTTTCCCTTAGGTTGGGGCCGTTATTGTTGTCCACCGCCGTTGTTCACCATACACATGTTCAAGTGCACCGTTGCATTAAGGATAAGAAAGCACACTGTTATTGCCTCAGCCCTTGCTTTCCCCGCAGGGTTCGCCATCGGTAGCCAATGCCTGCCAGGCCAAACAGCTCAGGAAAAGGTTCAGTGCCTTATGCTGCTCCCGTTGGGCAAACCAGCTACGCCAGTAATGGAAGTTGAGAGGTGTAGCTGTTTCCTGCATGGCCAGCATGGCTTCGGCAAATGACCGGGCGGCTGCACCGTACAAGGGTTGCTTTACCCTTTGCTGCTGCAATTGCTGGTACCTTTTTGCGGTTGCAGCAAAGCCAAAGCGATGGTCCGCCATTAACCATTTAGCTGGGCAGGGCCATCGCCTGCTGATGGCTTGCTGCTTGCCACGGGCAAGCAGGATACGCTGCACCAGTTCACTATAGGCAGTTGCTGCATCCGGTTGCTGCAGCAGCCATTGAAGTAGGCCCCTTTGGGCCGCTGCGGTATCCTGTGGGGAGAAAAAACTGCATTGGTACAGTGCTGTACAGATCACTGCCCATGCAGCCTGCACATAATGCTGTAGTTGTTGCTGCTGGCCCTGGTAGCCCTTGATGGCGTAGAGGGCCGGTTCTGTTTGGAAGGTCTTTGCGGTTTCCATCTGCTTAAAATTTAATGTTGGGTGGTGACCCAGTTTGAATTATTGTCAGGTTGAGCTTGTCGAAACCGACCTAGAATTACGATGCAAAGTCGCCTTCGACAAGCTCAGGCTGACATCTACTTTTCAAACTGAGTCACCACCTAGTGTTGAACAATGTTTGTTTGATTACAACACAAATATGCAGGTGGGTGAAACGGGTGTTTTTTCGATTGTTAGCGATTGTTAGCGATTCTTTTCGATTTTTTGCGATTGTTAGCGATTTTTTGCGATTCTTTTCGATTTTGGAGGACGTCCAATGCCTTTTGCTTGCCCGTACCATCTACCATGAACCCCACTTTAAGCATCCTCCAGCGCGCTGGGCGGCCCCAGCTTCTCAAAAATGGTGGCTACCTGCACAACGTTAAAGAAATGGCCCTGCCGCTGCCCAATTGCTTTTTCGAAGGGCGCCAGCCACTTCTGGAAAGTGGGCTTGCTCACTCCGTAAAGAATGGAAAGCTCCTTGCTGGTATAGGGCTTCAACGCCGTGGCAGATAGGGGTTTCATGATGATTGTTTATACGTTTACTATTGTCTCATAAAGGAACAAATGACAGGTATGTGTTAATGGGTTCATTTTGAATTCGTCGGGTTTCATTTTGAATTCGTTGCGTTTCGTTTTGAATTCGCATTCTTTTAGCCCAATTTTATGGGTGACGGACCCGCCAAAAAGCCGCTGGGCTAAGGACGTCATTGCGAGCCCCAGCGAAGCAATCTGCACTCCCCTACGGAGGAGAAGGGTTGCCAACCTTTTTGAAGGTTGGCAACCCTATTCATCCCCGGAGCAAGCATTTCCCCTGAAAGGGCCTAGATTGCTTCCTTCGTCGCATCCGATAGCTATCGGATGACGGCCTGTGGTGCATTCCCTACGGCACGCGTCATTGCGAACCCCTCTTTCCGTCATTGCGAGCCCAGCGAAGCAATCTGCGTCCCTACGGAGCATGCATCCCCAAGGCCTAGATTGCTTCCTTCGTCGCAGCCGATAATTATCGGCTGACGGCCTTTCCTTCGTCGCAAGGACGGCCTTGCGGGCCACAGCGAAGGAATCGTCATTGCGAGTCCCAGCGAAGCAATCTGCATTTCCTACGGAGGAGAAGGGTTGCCAACCTTTTGAAGGTTGGCAACCCTGCCTACCGGAGCAAGTATTCTCCCTGACAGGCCTAGATCCGATAGTTATCGGATGACGGCCCGCGAATGCTTTTCCTACAGCACGGCGTCATTGCGAGCCCCAGCGAAGCAATCTGCATTTCCTTCTCCCCAATGACAACACGAAGCTGTTTTATTCATCTGGAAAAAGCGGGGGTCAATGTTCGAACTGGCCTTTTCAATGTTCGAACTGGCCTTTTCAATGTTCGAACTGGCCTTTTGAATGTTCGAACTGCACTTTTCAATGTTCGAGGCATCGCTTTCCGTTTTTGGATGCAGTTCCCCCAGGATTGTCAACCTTTTGAAAGGTTGGCGGCCTACCGTCATTGCGAGCCCCAGCGAAGCAATCGTCATTGCGAGCCCAGCGAAGCAATCTGCATTCGTACGGAGCACGCATCCCCAAGGCCTAGATTGCTTCCTTCGTCGCAGCCGATAATTATCGGCTGACGGCCTTGCTTCCTGCTAGCCGCCTGCTTCCTGATGACAGCACAAAGCTGTTTTATCCTCGCGGTAAATACCGGTCCCATTGTTCATCCGGTGGGTTTCATTGTTTATCCGGTAGGTCTTATTGTTCATCCGGTAATTTAACTTTCAAAACCTCCACCCCTAGCTAACATTTTTTACAGTTTCCCGCCCTCCATGTAAAAGATCCAATTGCCATCTCTCCAGCCTGCTAGCCTGCATCTTGATGACAGCACAAAGCTGCCAATACCTTCGGAACCATTTCAGGTTATTGTTAATTCGGCAGTGAAAATTGTTTATCCGGCAGCAGGTATTGTTTATTCGGTACATTCACTGCTTCCATTTCAGCCCTTTTTGCTGCCATTTCCCAAGGTTCCCACCATTATTTCCAAAGGTCCAGTGGCCATCCCTTCAACCTGCTAGCCAGCTTCCTAATGACAGCACAAAGCTGCACCTACCTTAAGAAAGAAATGGGCTCCATTGTGAATTCGGTGGGTTTGATTGTGAATTCGGTAGGTTTTTTTGTGTATCCGGCTATTTCACTGTTCCAACATGCAGGGTTTAATTGTCGTACCCGTGGCACGACAATTTGCAAATCAGGAAACTGTTCTGCAAACTGCATCATCCTACACAGGTTGCCCAGGGGGAATTATTTGGATGTTCACCAGGAGCACTTGCTTTTTGCGTGTTGGCCCCGCTGCTGGAACGCCTGCCAAACGCTGGCAGCCGCTTGGATACTGTTTGTTGAAATTCGGAAACGCCGAATTTCTTCATTGTGGCAGGTTCATGCGCTCGTTTATATACTGCACGCATATACGCATAAAAAAAGGCCCTACAAATAGTAAGGCCTTCCAATATAAAGTTCATTTTAGCTGTGTTCTTCCATTAATTTCTTTACTTTTTTCACTGTTTTATCAGCCGATGCAGTATCCACAATTTCTATAGTGGCATTTCCAATTTGCTGCTTGTTCAGTTTTTCCCTGATGAATTTCTGCAACTCCTTTTTCTCAGGCAATGTTGCCAACAGGTACAGGTGTATTTCCTCTTTGGCTGTTTTCAGCTCATCCACTTTTCCTGCCCATGTGTACACTTTCTTCCTGATATAGTCATCGGTGGACAAATCAAAGGATACTGTTTCAAAACAATGCAATGCCCCATTTTTGCAGGTATGTTCAAACTGCCAATTATCCAATTTGGTTTTTACGGATACAGCTTTCAATTGCTCCGTTAATTTGTACTTATCAAAATAGGTTTTATAATATTTTTTCCAAACTTCCTTGTCTGCTAAAGTATCATGGTCGGCTTCATGTACATGTTTAAGTACCACCCTTTCATACAATCCATTTAGTAAAGCATCTGCGTTAACATCCATCATTTTGGCAGTATCCGTAAAAAAAAGTGCACTATCGTCTTTAGGCAGTATCTGTTTGGTTATTTCGCCTATTTCATTTGGTTGCTCTGCAAAAAGTGGCTTGTTGAATTCTTGATTAATTTTTTTAAGATAGGCATCAATTGCTTTCATACTTTTTGCAATGAACCTTGTATTCACAGAAGGGAAGAATGCGTGGATCCTGTTTACTTTAGTGTAAAATAATGCCTTCAATTCTTTATCATGGGGCTGGTAAACAACCACACCAAGATTAATGAATTCGCCACTCACCCTATCTGGCAGGTACCTAAGCACCTGGTATTGAAAAGTTTTCATGACATGATGATTTGAAGTTCCTTAATAAATGCTTTGCGGTTATCAATAAAACTGGTTATCCTATCTTTTATTGTGGTAAAATGTTCCGTTTTCCAATCATCTGGTGTCAATTGCCATGCCCTATTCCAGAAGTCATTATCCAATTTCTGGCATTTATCCATAAAAGAATTTGCAACATAAGGCTTTCCTTTTACAAGTGGGTATAAGATATGGTTTCTTATCCAGTCCTTTTGATGCTCGGGTATTTCCCCAATATTTACTGGTGTAAACAGTGCAAAAATAAAACTAAATGCTTTTTCATGGTCAATGGCCACAATTTCTTCGCCATTGGTAAGCATATTGGGTTTTTGTTTTGTCCTATCGATGTTTTGGATAAGCATATCAAAAGCAAAAAGCTCCTGGGCAAAGGGCACTAATTTATCAGGAACTGTTGTTAATAAGAGTGTTGTATAACCATCTATATAAACCGACCCATAATTAAAACCCAAACTTTTTTGTGCTGATGCCATGGCAGCCTTGTCGGTAATTGTTTCCACAAACTGTGCTGTTACTTCTACCATTACTGGGGCAGCCACAGGTATATCCAATTCCATTGCTATAAAGGCTGCCAGCAGCTCTTTCAAATTGGCAGAAGGGTCCTGCATGGTTTCCCCTGCTTTTAGTTTAATGACAAACTCCCCTTTTTCGTTGCTATTTATATCAATACCACTTGCCCTAATGGGAGCATTGGCACCTGTAGCAAAGGTTTCTCCATAACCTGTGGCATATATATGGGGAACCATGTAATCGGCATCCAATATTGAAGGCATGTAAGCTTATTGTTGGTTTAGGTTCTAGCTATAAAGTTAAGCAAGGCTCCAATATCTATTAGCATTAATTATATTGGATACAATCATCCCATTAAAACTACTATTCTTCGCCACTTTATCATATGGCACTAAAGCAAATTTCCAATGCTTACCACCTGCACCAATAAACCCACTGGCAGGCTTCCAATTTCAACCGTACGATTTTTTCGGACACTTCACTTCCTTCTATTGTCAACTTCTTTGCATGAAGGCAATCCTACGAAGAATGATTCCGTCAGTCGCACCTGCCTTTGCCTGCAGCGAAGCAATCTTTCCGTCAGCCGATAATTATCGGCTGCGAGCCCCAGCGAAGCAATCTGCATTCATACGGGGCATGCATTCCCAAGGCCTAGATTGCTTCCTTCGTCGCAGCCGATAATTATCGGCTGACGGCCTTTCTTTCGCAATGACGGCTTTTGCAAGGGTTGCCAACCTTTTTGAAGGTTGGCAACCCTATTCATCATTGGCGGATTGTTTCCTTCTTCGCAGCATGTCCTTTGCGTTTGGCTTATGCAGAGCGGCCCCTACGTTTAGGAGTTGAATCCCGTAACACCGCAGCGTCCTGCCATGCTCCTGGCTGGGAGTAGAGACGTTGCGGAGAAAGAAATTGAGACGAGTTAGGACAAGTAGGGGTGGGTAGGCTTCCTGCACCCCTGTTCGAACCTGTCGGAAATTCCGACAGGTTATCGCTGCACCAATTCAACTTCCTCAAATTTCAGTTGTACGGTTTTTTCGTACAACTGACCCCTTCTTTGTTTGGCTTCCTTTTCAAATTGTGCCTATAAACCCTGA
>JAHEZD010000159.1 GCA_023251255.1 Chitinophagaceae bacterium | reverse complement strand
TACAACATCAATACCACTACTGGCTGTGAAGGCAGCCGCCTAGCGGTGGCAGCTACTGTAAATACTGCACCTGTACTAACCGTGTCGGCAGATAAGACCATTTGCAATAACGTAGTTGATTCCCTGTCAGTAACTTCCAATCTAGCCAGCTTCGATATTTATACATGGACACCTACCACGAATTTGTTTATGGAAGCAGCGTGCATTACACCATATACCGGGTCAAGTGCCAGCAAAGTATTTGTGAAAAGCAGTACTGCAAGCAAAACAACCTATAAGGTGTCGGCCAATAATACTTCAACGCTTTGTGCAAACGAGGCTGCTGACACCATTTACATTATGCCAGTACCTGCAATGTCTGCTGCACCCGCTACTCTTTGCGTATCGGGTACAGCTACCCTATCATTGAATCCTGCCACCGGTTACGGCAATGGGATATTGCAATGGCAGGGATCTACTACAGGTACAACATATATAGATATAAGCGGCGCTACCGGCAGTTCCTTCGTTACGCCAACGCTTACGTCAACTATGTACTATAAGTTGTTGCTGAAAAACAGTGTGGATGAAGCATGCAGTAACCCTGCAACGGCTACGGTAACTGTAAACAATCCGCAAATAATCAGTACAGTGCCCAACTATACCTGCGGAACAGGAACCGTAACACTTAGCGCTACGGGCTCCACCGGAAGCACACTGAACTGGTTTGCTGCTGCTACTGGCGGAACATCCCTAGCTACTGGTAACACATTCACTACTCCTTCCATTTCGGCCACTACCACTTATTATGTGGAACCAAGTACAGGCGGCGGGTCTGGTGGTGTAGGTCCTGCTACTCCAAGTGTACTGGGATCCATCAGTGCTTCCAACTATGCCATTGGTACTTATTACCAAATATTCAATGTAACGGCGGCTACTACCCTGCTTTCCGTAGATGTATTCCCTACTGCGGCGGCAGGTACAGCCTCTGCCATAGAAGTACGCAACAGCAGCGGTACCACACTTATCAGCGTACCTTATACAGTAGCTGCGGGTGATGGCACCACACCGCAAACCGTTACCCTGAACCTCCCCCTTGCAGTGGGTACAGGATACAGGATTGGTCAAGGTACCGGCATCAACCTGAACAGGAATACAGCAGGCGCTGTTTACCCCTATACTTCCAGTGCCATTACTGTTACGGGCAACAATTTTGACCAAACGTATTGGTACTATATCTACAATTGGCGTTTCAGTTCGGCCTGTGTTGGCTCCCGCACTCCAGTGGATGCTACAGTAAACAATAGCCCCGGTTGCGTAGCCACTCCTGTTAACCTGCTTTCCTTTACAGGTGAGAGGAAGAACGGCATGAACATTCTTAGCTGGACCACAGCCACTGAACTGAACAGTGCAGGCTTTGAACTGCAGCGCAGTGCGGATGGCAATAACTTCAGCAAATTGACAACAATCATTTCCAAAGCTGTTAATGGCAGCAGCACTGCTCCTTTACAGTACAGCTTTACCGACAGTAAATCGTTCACTGCTGCCAGCTATTACCGCTTGAAGCAAATGGACCTCGATGGCAAATCAGCATTGTCCAATACGGTATTGCTGAAAGGTGACAAATCAACCGTACTTGAACTGGCGGCCATTTATCCCAATCCTGCCAAGGACAGGTTGAATATCAGCTTGGCATCTCCAAAGGCAGATAGGATTACGTTTATTATTATGGACATTACCGGAAAACAGGTCATGAAGAAAAGCATGGACGTGGTTAATGGTGACAATGTTTTGCAATTGAACGTACAGTCCCTTATACAGGGCAGTTACCTTATCAAAGCTATTTGTGCTGATGGTTGCCAAACAGCAGTCAAACTGTTCGTTAAGGAATAATAATTAAATTGGATCAATACAAAGCCCCTTGCAGCAATACAAGGGGCTTTTTTTATGGGCAGAAAGTGGCCTTTCTTGCCACTGCTCAGTGACGGCTTTGCGGCAGCTTAAAAACTCCTGTTCATGGAATAGGCCACAAAAAATACCGCGCTGATATATACCCACAAAAAGGAGAACACAATATGAACGGCAGTTTCGGTGCGCTTGCCTTTCCAAAGTTCCGAGGAGAACCAAAAGAACTGGACTATCAATCGAATGGTCCAGAAAATCCAGAGTCCCATATCCAGCTTCTTGCCCAACCCTGTTTCCAATAGCTCCTTTGAGGAACTACAGCATAGGATGCCCATTAAAAGAACAGTCAATGCAATGAAGAATGTATGTATATGCATTACCTGCCTGTTAATCAGGCTCAGGCCACTCAATTCCTTTGCCCATTCGAACTTCTTTGGGAAAATAATGTGAACCATTGAAATCAGGATCAAAAGCCAACCTGTTATTTTAAGATGCAGTTCCATTTTTGATGAGGGTAAAAGTGGTGATGAATGGGGTTATTTTTGTTTCGGTCTCAATAGTAAAGTACGCAGCCCTAAATGTCCTGTACCAAGATGCCTTTGATAGGAAATGTAGGAAACCTATATTATAAGCTAGGAAGTTGGGCTTGTTCCGCAGGTGCTCAGTAACAATGACCTTGCCTGTACTCTTCAGTACCCTGCTCAGTTCATTGAAGAACACGGCCCTTTCATCATCGTCCCTTATTTCATGTGCTGCAAACAGTAGAAATATGGCATCCGCACTTTGTGTTTCCAGTGGCAAGGAACTGGTTGTAACTGCTATGGTATTTCCATAAGCAGGATAAGCACTTCTTGCACGTTTGATGGATATTTCGGTATGCTTTGCAGGGTCATAAAAGTCGAACGCCTGCAAAGATGCGCTGGGATATTTTTGTTGGAGCAAATGGCTGGTTTCATCGAAACCTGCATTGATATTGAATAGTTTACTTCCGGTACCCGTATTTAAATTCAAGCCATCCAACCAGTTCAATGAATATAAGTTGGAGAGGTCGTAAATGTAGAGGGAGACCAATAAGGAAATGGTGGTGGTAGCGATAACCAAGCAAGTAATAAGATTTACATATACGGTTAACGGATGGTGCAGCATGGTCGCCACCCATAACATAAGTGTCACGGTTACAGTGGCCAACAGGTAAAAATGCCAGTTGAACCTGATAATATTCCTTACGCCCTGAAAGGGTTTCCTTATCCGTTCCATTTTTCTATTCTGCCTTTTTTCCAATGATAGGGAATGTTCTGAACGATGAAGGCATTGGCCAGGTGCACTTCCTTCAAATGCAAAGAGCCTAAAAAAGCAATTTCATGTTCCAGCACTTTTATTGGGGCAGGCTGCCAATGCTGCCTCACTCCCTCTATAATCAGGACTTCCTTTGTGTGTTCATTGTACGTAAAGGTAAATGGCAATGGGCCAGCGAACCTTCTTGCTTCTTTCCAATCAGCAAAAGGTGAATGCTGGGGCAAGGGCACCAGTTCGCCACCAAGTTCCACTTCCACCTTGAATGCTGATTTGGTTGATGCGATGCAAACCTTGTTGCCATTGCTTATTTGAGTAATATCCGTGGTGGTGTAATTGTAATGCGTGAAAGTATTGCCCATCAATTCCATTTTCTTCTTGTCCGTTTCCGATTTGATGATGTACAGGCCCCTTAAATTTTTACCTGCTTGGTTTACATAACGCACAAATATGCGGTAACCAATGAGGAAGAAGTCATTGCCCATAAAACGGGGAAATCCTTTGGGCCGCAGGCCTTTTGTCTGCACCATGGCCATGGCCACAAAGGCCCACTGATCATTGAAACTGTCCAAGGTCAAACAAGGAGGAACCAGATGTTGCAACTGTTCCTTTGGTACTGCAAAAGTGAGTACCATTGAACTTTCAAAGAAAGCCTCAACGGCGAAAGGATGGTTCTTGAGAAATGGAAGCATGGCGAAACCTGTTTAACAGCCACGAATATCACTAATGGCATGAATAAATTAGGAAAGTGTTTAAAATGGAACTTTGAAGCAACTATTTGCGCGGTCTTCTATCCAGCACAATTCATTGAGGTAAATGACCACTTTAAAGAACAAAGCTACCAACGAATTTATTCTTCCAAAAAGTAATAAATCAGGAGCAAGGAAAAACTCAATGGTATTCATCATTGCTACGGTTGCCATTTGCACAATGGCACACGAACGGGGCCTGAGGGAACTGCCTATCCAAGCAGTCATTCCCACTTCCAGCAAACCAATTGTTCTCGTAAACATGGATGCGTGCCCATCCCCTAAAATCCTTGCTACTATTTATCGGTGCCTCGGAACAAGATGGAGCAGTTTGCAGAAAAGGCCATTGACCAACCATACTGCAGCTATTAGGCAAGAAATTGTTTTGTGGGTGGTTGATTGTTGTGCCATTCAATGGGCAAGGTAATGCAGAATTGCCACCTCCTTGGCCCCCATTAAGATGCCCCATTACATTAGTGCAATGGGGCATCTTACAATATACCGCTGTTGCCCAACCTAAAATTTGTATCCAATAGTAACAGTCACCTGTCTTGGGGCAATTGGTGCTATGCTATAATTGTCGTGTACCAAATAATTAACTGTGTTGAAGATATTTGACAGCTTGCACTGCAAGGAGATTTTGCGGATACCGTAACCCGCAGATAGGTCAACGGTGGCAAAGCCTTTCAGTGACAACAACCTACTGCCAAGCTGCGTTTGTCCTACGGTATTATTATAACCGCCCAATCGGTTACCTGTATAGAAACTTGCAATGCCCAATTTCAGGCCACGCAATGAAGATTCTTTTGTGAAAGTGTAAAAAGCTGCAAGGTTGGCTGTATGCTTGGGATTGATGACTACTTGCTCGCCTTGGATATTGGAGCCCTTGGCCCCCGATGTCTTGGTAAAACGCATGTTGTTATAACCATATCCTGCAATGAAATAAAAATTCTTGGACAGGTTACCGTTCAGGTCCAGTTCCACGCCATCGCTGGTAGTCTGCCCTTTCAGTTCCTTCACCGTGGCATCCGAATTCAAAGTACCGTCTGCCCTGAATTCTGCTTGCTGCGCAAGGTTACTGTTGATAATCCTGTAAATACTGAGGTTGGCAGAAAGCTTCTCATTGAAAAAATTATTTTTAACCCCCAGTTCATATTGGTTGATGATGGAAGGTTTCAATAGCTGACTGTAGATATCCGTTCCTGTATTGATGGTAAAGTTGTTGGAATAGCTGGCAAAAACGGATGTGTTCTTGGAAGGCTGGTAAACAAGGGCCACCTTAGGCGAAAATGCTTTGTCATTGGCCGTGGGTGCTGTACCCCGGGTATTGGCCTGTGTTGCAGTGGTGAAGATATCTGTTTGTACAGTTTCCTGATAGCTCCAACGCAGGCCTGCCAATAGTTTCCACTTCTTGGCGAGACTTACAAGGTCCTGCACATAAATGCCCACCCTGTTGCTAGGGGCCGTAGTGGTAGTGGCAACGGCCGCATCCGGTATATCGTCGCGGCGGGTATACAGGCTCGGATCAAGTATGTTTATTTTATCGTAAGTGGTAACAACCGTTCCATTGCTGGTTATTTTGAAAGCATCTGTTAGGGTTACTACCCTTGTGTAATCGGTTCCGAACAATACTTGATGGGTTATCTTGCCTGTTGAGAATTTGCCGTTCAGGTTTATTTGTGTGGTGAAATCCTTTTCCACACTATGGGCACGGGCCAATGTACGGTTCCAGTCGCCTGTTTTACTTACTACATTGGGCAGTCCTGCACCATAGGAATCAACATCTGTCTTCTGCACGGAGCCACCAACGGTGAGCTGCCAATTGTCATTGAATTTATGGTCGAGGTTAAAGGAGGCGGAGCTTTGCTTTACATTGTTATAGGCCCATAATACATTATGGAACCTGGAAATGGGAATGGTGGTGGGCATTGCACGTCCACTATCCAGGGTTCCGATACCGAAATCCGGGGTAAGCTTTGCATCCAGATAATCACCCTGTACCAATAAGGTTGTTTTCTTGCCCAGTTTGTAGAGGAATGAGGGATTGATATAGCTACGTTTGGTTTTAACCACATCCCTAAAACTATGGTCGTTTTCATATGTGCCTACTACCCTGAAAGCGAGGTCCTTGCTGATAGGACCATATATATCTACAATGGGTTTGTACTGCTGGTAGCTGCCCAACTGCATTTTCACTTCCCCACCATATTCAAATTTCGGCTTCTTGGTCACGAGGTTCACGATGAGTCCGCCAGAAACATTGCCATAAAGCATGGAAGTACTGCCTTTCATGACTTCTACCGATTCCAAAGTGGCAGCTTCCGGCATACCTGCGATATTGCTTACCAATCCATTCTTCAGGATGCTGCCTGCTCCGCCAGTTATACCAATGCTATAACCACGGGCCGTATAGGTTTCATTTACACCAAGCCTTGTTTGGGTAAGTGATACCCCGCTTACATTTTTAATCACATCCCCCACACGGGTAGCTTGTTGGTCGGCAATAACGGTACTGCTGATATAGCCTACGGTTTGTGGCAGGTCCATGATGGCAATGGGTGATTTGGCAGACGAAATATTACGGTTGTTGAGTGTCTTGTGACTGTTTACAATGACTTCTTCCAATCTTGCGGCACTTTCGGAGAGGGTAACGTTCAGTAGCGTTGACTGGTTGGCCATTACGTTCAATGTCCTTTCCTCTGTTTTCAGCCCTACGAAGGAAATAACCACCACATGCTGGCCAGCCTCAATCTTATTGAATATAAATGAGCCATCATTGTTGGATATGGTTAGTTTCTTGGTATCTTTTATGGTGATGGTCACACTGGCTGCGGGCTGTCCGTCACTTGTTACAATACGGCCCTGGATAGTACCTGTTTGGGCCGTTGCCATTTGTAAGCCTATTATACAGAAAAGGAAAGCGGTAAAGATCCTGATAAGCGGGTTAATTTTTTTCATCTACAATGCTGGTTTTTATTGGCTGCAAAAGAAGTGAAACCAATAAACGGGCAGGGTCTCAATCGGGAAAACCGTTTATACAATGCGGAAAAATGCTTTACGCTTTAAGGTTTTCGAGCCTCCTAACTGAATGGATTCTCATCTGGTGAGGATTTTTGAGCTCCCATTGGTATCCCTTGCTTGCAATTGTTTCTTGATTACAGCATATAAAACCTATTACGCACTTAGCTGGGGAACAGTCATCGGGCGAGTAGGTTGATCAATTCCATCAGGTACAGAATTATTCAGCGGACTACAATATTGGGCACCTATAGCCGTCAACGGGAATATGTATATAACTATCATCACTATTGCCCTATTGTTATTGGCCGTACTCACCTTCCTACAACTACCATTATTCGGCAAACTACCAACAGGCAAAAGGCTTGAAAGAATCAAGTTATCACCCAACTACAACAATGGTTCGTTCCAGAATATCAGTGAAACGCCAAGCCTCACAGAAGGTGCAA
>JAHEZD010000098.1 GCA_023251255.1 Chitinophagaceae bacterium | reverse complement strand
TTCCAAATGTCCACAATCAAAAAGTATTTATCCTGCCAACGGAATATTTTTGGCCCTTCTCCCCTGCCAATGGTTTGCTCCTTGCCCTTATCTGTCCAATGGTACAGGTCATTGCTCGTAGCCGTGTAAATGGCCTTCCCTCCCTTTTCATTGTTGTAGAACATCTTCCATGAGGTATCCGATAGTTTGATGATGGAAGCGTCAATGATTTTATGGGAAGCAAGTTCCAGTACCGACCCCAATGACCAGTTTACTAAATCCTTGCTGGTTAAATGAACAATTTCGCGGGGATGGTTCCAATCCCTGAATATACCGGGTACATAGGTTAGGTACATATGGTAAATGCCTTTGTGCTCCACAATATCAGGTGCCCAAAAAGTATATTCCTTATCTGGATGGTAATTGATATGGGCCGTGTCCTTGTAGGTCCAATGGATACCGTCCCTGCTTTCGGCTATGCCTATCCTGGTGCCATGTACCCATGCCACAGTGGTATCGTTGATGGATGCCCTGCGGTTGGTGTACAGCATCCACCAGCATTTCTGCTGCTTGTTGTACACCACTACGGGGTCTGCTGCACCATGGTAAATGGGGTCATCGAAGAGTGGCTTCGGTGCGGCTTGCTGGGCAGTACAGGTGCTACTATAAAGGAGGGCCAATAGAACAATGTATCTCATAATGTCTTAGCTACTTTTCCAATTTATATATCTGGTCCATCAGGATCCATTTTTCATCAGGCTTTGCCCAAGGCAAGGCTTGTTGAAAACGAAGCATCAGACTTTCCCATTCTTGTACTTTAGGGTTTGATAAGTCCTGTTGCTTTTTGATTTCGAAACTAAAAGAATCATCTACCTCCATTATCATAAACAGCCTATTGCCCGTTCTGTAAATCTCCATATCCACAATACCGGCTTCTTTAATGCTTGCAGTTATTTCAGGCCAAGCATTTTCTGCCTTATGCCAGTTTTCATATTCTGCAATAAGTGCTGCTTCATCTTTTAGGTCCAGTGCCAAACAATATTTTTTCATCTCTACATAATTTTAACTGACTATCGGATGAAGGAAAGTAATGAGCATTTGTCGCTGTCATACAGAGCCCCGAATAGTCGGGATTTTCAACCTGTCGAAGTATGATGAACGAAATCTTAATTCGATAAAAGGTTTCGACTAAGCTCAACCTGACATACTTTCTTTCATCCGATAGTCAAATAACTTTAAAAACGTTTGCAAAACTCATCTCCGGTTTTGTAGATGGCAGCTCCATGACAAGCCCCTCATTTGTTTGCTTAAAAACCAAAGATTGATTTGTGGCCAATAATTGAACCTTTTGAATCGCTTTATACTTATCTATTGAAAGATTTTTAATGGTTAGTTGATTAGTTTCAGGCCAGCCCAAGCTAGTAGCATACAAAACATCCCCTTTGGTTACAAAACGGATATCCTCTGCAACAAAAGGCTTGCCCTTGCCTTCGTTAAAGCCCTGTGCATTTAATGCTGCTACTTTTTCAAGTGCAGGCCCTTCACCAAATATCTTCCAGGGCCTTGTACCGTAAATAGATTCGCTATTCATACCCATCCATTGGCCAATTTCTGCTACAATTTTCCTTTCATCCTCATCAATGCTGCCATTGCCCCTTACTGGTACGCTCAACATGAGGTTGCCATTTTTACTCACCACATCTATCAATGTATGGATAACAGTTTTGGCTGACTTATACTTATGCTTGTCATACACGGAACGGTTATAGTGCCAATCGCCAATACAGGTATCCGTTTGCCAAGGCAATGGTTCTATGTTATTGCTTTGCCCACGTTCTATATCCCATACCATGCATTGCCGTTGCTTTTCATCCAGTATTTTTCCATTCACCACCGCTTGCAAGGAGCCATGTTCCTTGATGCTTCTATTGTAGAGATGGGCAGCAATTTTCAAACCTGCATCACTAATGGGCCATAGTGGCAACTGTGAATCATCGAAGTAAATCATATCAGGGCTGTACTGATTGATTAAATCAATGGTCCTGTTTAAGAACTTATCGCAATACGCCTTTGATGGAACATTTACCCCATTGCCCCAATCCCATTGCTTGTGGATCATCTTATCATCATCACTGCCTGCACTTAATGGATGGTTCTGAGCGTAGAGTTCCTGGGGATCCAAACCGTCCCACCATTTCCCTTTCCCGTCTGCCTTGGTTAATTTACCATCGTAAGGAATGCCAGCAAAGTTTCCTGTTCTATCTGCACGTTGTGCTGTTTCGTACCAGCTCCATGCATGGGCTGCATGCACACTTACTGCAAAGTGGAGGCCTTGTGCCTTGGCAGCTTTTTTCCAGCCACCAATAATATCCTTCTGGGGACCAATCTTTGTTGAATTCCAAGTTTGGTATTTGCTTTTGTACAGATCAAAATTGTCGTGATGATTGGCCAATGCCATAAAATATTTTGCACCGGCTTTTTTATATAGGCCCAACAATTCATCAGGGTTCCATTGGTCTGCCTTCCATTCATTGATCACATCCTTGAATCCAAATTGGGACGGGTGACCATATTTTTCCAGGTGTGCCTTATACTTGTTGTTTCCTTCAATATACATTTGGCGTGCATACCAATCACCTACTTCTGGTTGGCATTGTGGCCCCCAATGTGCCCAGATACCAAATTTTGCATTACGGAACCAATCTGGCGTTTTGTATTGCATTAAAGAATCCCAGGTCGGTTGAAATGGTCCTTTGGCAATTGGTTCATTGGAAGGGAAATTATTGTCGAAAATACTTGCACCTACATATTTTGAAAGTATGGTGCCAGGAACAATAGTGGCTAACTGTTTAATGAGCGTTCTTCTTTTCATTTGACAAAGGGCAATTGTTGTTTGTTCAATCATCTTATGCTGTACCAATCCCGACTTTGTTGCGATTCCAACAAAGTCGGAAAGGGACAACGCAACTTAATAACTGATGTTACGCAAAATATCAAATACTGATGTCAGAGCCTGTCCCGATATTTTCATCGGGATTGAGCCTGCCTGCCGGCAAAGGCAGGCCTGTCGAAACCTATTTGGGAACCAGATCCCTTCGAGAACCTCAGGCTGACATTATTCCTTCAATCTTTGCGTAACATCAGTTAATAATAGCCATCCTCCAGCTTGGTGCATCCTTATTTCAACGTTAATTCAATGGTGGCAGTTTGCAGTCCTTCGCCCTTTGCTGTTACCAGCACCTTACCCGCTTTCTCCTTTGCTTGAACCACCGCTAGGGCCAGGCCGTTGAAGGCTTTCCGATTATTGGCCTTGAAGGGTTCATGGCTAACGGGATTACCATTGTCAACACCTGCTATGAATGCGTCCCCCTCAATCTTGAAGTGGATGAGGTTATCTGCCTTGGGTACCAGGTTGCCGTCCTTATCCAGCACCCTTACAGTGATGAAGCTCATATCTTCCCCATTGGCCTGGATGGTTCTCCTGTCTGCCACCAGTTCTATTTTGGCAGGCCCCCCTGCAGTATTGATTTGTTGCATCAGCACGGTTTTGCCATCCTTCCTTGATACGGCCTTGATATTGCCCGCTTGGTACAGTACCCGCCACATTACGTGCAGATCCTCCCCCTGCTTCCTGCGTATTCCTACGGATTTACCGTTCACATACAGTTCCACTTCATCTGCATGGTTGTAATAGACCCAAACATCCACGCTATCACCCTGCTTCCACGTCCAATGGGGCAATATATGCAGCACGTCCTTATTGGTCCATTCGCTCTGGTACATATAATAAACATCCTTGGGAAAACCAGCTAGGTCCACCACACCAAAGTAGGAACTTTTGGCTGGCCATGTGTAAGGGGTGGGCTCACCCAAGTAATCAAAGCCCGTCCAAATAAACATGCCACTGAGGTTATCGTACTTCTTTATTTCCTTCCATGTCTGCTCATGTGTGCTGCTCCAAGGTGCCCTTGTGTTGTCATAAGCGGATACGGTGTAGTCATCGTTCATGCCTTCATTGGCGTGCTTCCCTTTCTTATGGTCGGGGGGCCATACGCGGATGCTATCCGAGGGGAAGAAATATTCACCCCTTGTTTCCAGACCGGAAGTGGTTTCTGTGGCAATGAATTTCTTGTTGGGGAAGCTATCAGCAAAACTCTTGTAGAGCTGGTGGTGGTAGTTGTAGCCAACAATGTCCAATGCATTGGATTTTAGGATATAGTTCCAAGTGGGATAGGGATGGTCGTTGGCATCCACCGTTAAGCGGGTGGTATCCAGGCTCCTGACAATATCACAGAGTTCCTTGGCTATGCTGGTGCCTGTGGCATCGCCCTGCTCCCTTATTTCATTGCCAATGCTCCACATGATTACGGATGGGTGGTTCCTGTCGCGCAGTATCTGGTCTTCCAGGTCCTTCTTATGCCATTCCTTCCAATAGAGATGGTAATCGAATTTCGTTTTCTGCTTGGCCCACATATCAAAGGCTTCATCCATTACCACAAAGCCCATTTTATCGCAGAGCTCCAAGAGTTCGGGGGCTGGCGGGTTGTGCGAGGTACGGATACCGTTGCAACCAAATGATTTGAGTATTTCCAATTGGCGTTCCAGGGCCCTGTAATTGATGGCGGCACCCAGGCAACCAAGGTCATGGTGGTTGCAGACACCCAAAATCTTCATGGGTTGATCATTCAGGAAGAAGCCCTTTGCCACATCGAAACGGAAATAGCGGATGCCTGTAGTGGTGGTATAGTCATCTACTACTTTACCATTGCTTACCACTTGTGAAATAACCTTGTAGAGGTTGGGTTTATCTATTGACCAGAGCATGGGATTGGTTACCACGATATCCTGGGCCACTTCGAAGCTGCTGTCCTTGATGGAGATACCGTTTTGTGTTTTCCTGGCCACTTCCTTACCTGCTGCATCCACTATAATGGAAGTGAGGGAAACCAGTGCAGGCTTACCGGTTGCATTGTGGAGCTTTGTTGCCACATGGACCGTTGCCTGCTGGTTGGAAACTTTTGGCGTGGTAACAAAAGTGCCCCAATGGTCCACTGCTACCGGAGCGGTCGTTACCAGCCTTACATTCCTGTAGATACCCGAACCACTGTACCAGCGGGAATTGATCTGTTTGGAATTGTCAACCTTAACTGCAATCACATTCTGTTCTGCCCCGAATTTCAAATAGGGGGTGATGTCATATTGAAAGGAGATATAGCCATTGGGACGGAAGCCCAGCAAATGCCCATTGATCCAGACCTCGCTGCACCTGTACACACCATCAAACTCAATGGAAACAAGCTTGTCCTTTGCTGTTGCAGGTACCGTGAAACTTTTCCTGTACCAACCAATGCCGCCCGGCAGGGCCCCTCCTTCAGGTGTGGCCGGATTGTCCTTGCTGAAAGGCAGTTCAATGCTCCAATCATGGGGCAGGTTCAATACCCGCCACTTGTTATCATTGAAACTGGCAGCACTGTAGGCATTGCTCCTGTCTATGGTGTCGGCATAATAGAAATGCCAGCCCTTGTTGAAATTAAGAACGGAACGGACGGATTGTGCATGGAGCGTGGCGGTGACCACTAGTACAGTGGCAAGCAAAAGCAAGCTTATCTTTTTCATTCAGTTATTTTTAGCAACCATTCTATGAAGAAAAGTAGGTTAATGTTGAGCAATAATTTTTGCTTCGCAAACAATAAATTTTGACCACAAAGGCACAAGGGCACCAAGTAAAAAACTTCGTTTTTCCTTTATGTCTTTGTAAAATATAAGACGCATTTTTTCTTTGTGCACTTTGTGGTAATAACAAAAATCATTTGCTTGCAAATGTGTTTCAATAATTTTCAAATTAACCGTCCTAAGTTATCTATTCAATCAAAGTAGTCAATTGGTTTTTAATTCAGTGCAGTAATGGTTACTGGCCCTTCCAAACCCGAAGGTTGCACTTTCCAGTTACTGGCATCAAAGTTCTGGTACTCAATGTTCACAAAATTGATTTCATGGTACTTGCGCCATATTATTTTATGCGTGTCCATGTAGCGCATCCTATTGGCCATCAGGTTGGCCACTTCAATCCTGATGGTATTCTTGCCTACTTTCAGGTACTCGCCAATATTGGCCCTGAAAGGCAGGCTCCATAAAATGCCCAGTTCCTTACCGTTGATAAATACTTTGGCCGACTCGTGCACTTTGCCCAGTTCCAGCAGGTAATCCTTGGCCGTCTTGCTCTTCAAATCAAAGCTGGTGGTATAGGCAGCTATGCCGGAGAAGGCGGCGGTCAATGAATCATTGGCCATGGTATAGGGCTGTAATGCTTGCTGCTTCTGCGATACTGGCAGTTGTGGGCCACCACTTACAAATTCCACGTTCCAGTTACTGTTCAGGCTAATCGCTTCTTTTGTGGGAACCAGATAGCTCCATGCTTTGCCCGTTTCCGGTGTGTAGCTTGTTTTCAGGATGATGGCATCGCCAGATTGCAGTTGCACCCTTACCTGTGTGGCGCCATCACTGGAGGTAGCTTTTGCAATACCTGTTTTGCCTGTCTGCGGGTCCAGTACCATAATGCTGGCACTTCTGGTTTGCAGGGTAATGGTGGTATCGATGGCGTTGGCCGTATGGTTCACGATGTAATAATATTTACCATTGGGCACCTGCCGGCGGATAAACTTCAAGCCAATATCCGTCATGGTTTCTCTTTGCAGTTTGGCGTAAGCCAATCCTTTCAGTATATCGGGGCTCAAAATAATCTTGCCCCTGCCCATGTCCCATTCACTGATATCACTGTTGATCTTGCTGAAGGTCAATGAAGCCAATAGTTCTTTCATGATTGCCCTTTGCCCATCCAGGTTTCCAAGGCCCGGCACATCATTTGGCAGGGCCTGCAATACAATGATATCGCCCGTTTGTGCCAGCCCAATGATATTCTTCAGGGTAGCTGCTGGCATCAGGTTGCATTGCGAAATCAGGTACACCTGCTGGGCGGCCCTTTTGAGGAAGCGGTTGGTCTGGTATTTCTTGGCCAGCATGCTGTCACTTACAAAATCGCAGGAGTATCCCTGCTGCTGCAGTTGCGTGATGTTCTTGTAGAAAGCTGTTGGGTGCAGCCACTCATCTATATCGTGCACTTTAAAGGGCATGTCCATTCCCTTGCTATTGTTCCATGCATCATACACAGGCCAGTAGGCAAGGATTTCGTTGTCAGGGCTGCCTGCCTGCAAAACTGATTGGCACCTGGCAATATAGCCGTTCAGTCCCTTCAAGTGCGGCCATAAACTATTGTTGGGCACAAAATTGACGGAGGCATAGAACAGCCAACCGGGATAGGGTGCATCGGCGGGTGAATAGGTAGTGCCATGGTAGAACACATGGTTGATGCCCGATAGGAATACCTGTTCCACCTCTGGTTTGCACTGGCTCCAGGAGGTCTTGAAATGTTCCGTTAACCAAGTGAAGGTTTCGCAGCTTGTTAATGGCTTACCGGTTACATGTGCGGCAGAGGAGGCAAACTTCAACATGATAGGGTCCGGGTCCACCTTCCTGATATCATTGGCATCACGCCTCAATCCTTTTACGTCAAAGGCACTGCTGCCAAAGGTTTCACATTCAGGTATGTCCACAGCAGCGTAAAGGTCCAGCAGGTTGCCCGGTGACCCATGTGCCTGGTTGGTGTTCATGGCTTTCTTGCCATGCGCCCATTTGGTGTAGTGGGTCGTGAAATTTTGCAGCATCAGGTCGCTCATGGTCTGCCTGTAGTCGCTTTTGACCCTGCTCACCAGTTCGGTATTTTCCTGGGACAGTAATTCCCTCAAATAGGGTTTCAGGTCGTAGCCCCTACGTGTACTGAATTCTTGGAAGAAATGTGGTGTCCAGTCTGCATTGAACACTTCATAGCTATCATTGAAAAAGGAACGCACCCCATGGTTGCTGTTGCCAAAAGCGGTATCGAATGTTTTGAAGTAATTGTTGATGGATGTGTTGGAAAAATGGTCCAGTGTAAAACCTTCGCCGCCATAAGCTGCACGTTTTACCTTCTGCTTGGTCTTGGCACTGAACGCAGCCAGTACCAGCCAATTGGTGGAAGGGTCTGCTGACCACTGCAGGATGCCATCCTTGGAGAGCTTATCTGTTAGGTCCACTATTTTGCCATTGTCGCCATAAGCCATGACTGCTTGCAGAAAAACACTGTTCAGGCCGGTTTGCTTACTGTCGTTCAATACGATCCTGTCCTTAAGCGATTCACCCGCTTTCAGGTTATAGGTTTGCACGGCCAGCTTGGTGGCTGCATCCTCGCTGCTTACCTGCGGGCCACCAATGGGCCAGCCTGTGCCTACGGCCATGTCCACGCCCATTTGCTTGGCAGCAGCTAGTTGAACCGTATTGTCCAACATTTTCATCCATGCTGGGGACAGGTATTTGATGTACTGCTGCTCATACCCCATGGCCCCATAAATGGGCACCACTTCCACCCCACCAAAGCCAGCTTGCTGCATGGCATCCAATTGCGCCGCCAATCCCTTTTCATTCACTGCACTGCCCATCCACCACCAACGGGTCCAAGGTTTTGCGGTCTGTGTGATGGCTGGCCATGGTGTTTGTGCGTGCGCCAATGAAGCGGATAGTAGCAAGGCTGTGATGATGTGTTTCTTCATGTATATTCAGGTTCTTGTAATAATCGTATTCGTCCCATAGTCGCCTTCGATAAGCCTGCCTACCGGCAAAGGCAGGCTCAGGCTGACAGCAACTGGGAAGGTTATTCCTTTTATTAAGGTCTTCGACGGCTAGGCTTCGACAAAGAACCAAGTACTGTTATTCGTCCTATAGACGCCTGCGACAGTACTTCGACAAGCTCAGGCTGACAGTATCGTTGATAGATACTTTCTCCTAAAAAGGGTATATCTCCATCGTTGAATGCCGCACTTCCGTACTCGCGACTCCCGATTACCGCCTCTCCCCACTCACCTACTTCCCGCTCGCTTTCACCTCCACCGCGTACACTTCATCCCATCCTTCAAAATTGGCCCTGAAAATAACCCATTTGCCATCCGGGCTGAAATGCACATTGGGTTCCAGTTTATAGTTGTGGAATTGCATGTTCACCAAACGTTCGGCTTTCATTTTATTGCCATCGGGTGTAAACAGGTAAATCCATTGCCCGTCTTTTGCCTTGGCCACTTGCGACGAATCGCCCCCATCGCCACAGAACAGTTTACCATCATTGCTCCTGTTGAAATGGATGCTCCATTCGTTCCTCTGCAGTTCATACTTTACTTCCTTGCCTGTATGCACATCCGTTCCTGCAATGAAGAATGTTTTGCCCTTGGGCATCTGCAGGTCGTACCAAATGGTCTGCCCGTCAACGGATAGCCATTCATGGCCTGCAATTTCATTTTCCATGGTACGTTTGTGCATGAGCTTCACTTCTTTGGTGCTGACATCAATGGTCCATATCCTGTCAAGCTTGTGCCAGGGCCCTTCATGGCAGAACATCAATAAGTAAGGTTCTGTTGGGGAGAACTGCACATGGCCCAACCAGGTATTTTCGGTATGGACCTTCATGAGCGTTCCTGTCTTTATTTTCACGATAAATAGATCATTGGGCAGGTGGGCATCAAAGATGCGCTGGAAGAATTCACTCTTTGCAGGGTATTTCTTCAGTATCTCCTTCTGTTCATCACTGGCTTTTGAGCCGGCCAATAAGGTTTCATCTGCATTCACCGTTGCAATGCCCCCTTTGTAATCGGCGGGAAAAACAAATACCAGCTTCGATTGCTTGGTCACTGCATTCACCACAAAAACACTGTCCTTTATTTGGTAGTACACATTGCCCGATTTGGCTGCTACGATTTCACCGTTCATGGCCGAAGGCTGGTTGGTCAATTGCTCCGCAGCCAATGTTTTAAGGTCCAGCAGGAACAATTGCCTATTGAAGGGGTTGCCAGCAGTGACCGGTGCCCGCAGCTTCTCTGATTCCTGTGCACCCTTTGCTTTGCTGTTGTTATAGAATACCATTTTGTTGCCAATAAAGGGACTGTTGTGGAAGTAGAAACTGAGGCTATTGCCCGGAATATTGGACAGCCGCATGACTTTGTGGTGGGTGTCCTTGTCTATCCAAACCTTGGGCATTGATGTGTCCCTTGTTTGTAAAACTGGTTGGGCCATTGTTGTATTGATACAACAAATCACTGCAATTAAACGGAGGTATGTACGCATAGCAAGAATCGTTTGGCTAAAGTAATGGATTGAAACAGCAGTTCCTATCCTGTGGCATCCTGAAAAGGTAGGATTAAATGATGAATAGAGCAGTGCAGAGCGGGGAGACTGCGTTTAGGTGTTGGGTTTCGCCTTAATCCTTAGCGTCCTGCCATCGCCGTTGCCTTGGGGTAGAGGCACTTTGGAGAAAGGGAAATGGCAACATTGGTATCAATGAGATATTTTTTCAAAATGGTTCAATTTGTTTGGCACAAACCCTGCTGTCACGGATTTCTTCAATCATTTCTGCTACTGATTTTTTTGAATCAAACGCACCGAATGCTTTTCTAAATGATGACTTTTTATTGGTCAGGTCGGTTTTTACCGAAGCTGTCAATTTAGAAATAAGGTCGAGCTTGTTGTTTGTACTTAAATTATCTAACAGCCCAACATAACCATCAACAATTGTAGTATTTATTTCTGCTGCTCTCATGGTGTTAAATTTAGGGAAGAAATCTTAACCAATTTAAGCAGTGCCCAATGTATTAGTTCAATCGAAGCATGGCGCACAATGTTCAAGTACTACAACTAATTTCATTTTCACTTTCCTCGTCTTTAAACCTCAGTGCCCTGCCATTGCTCTTGGCTTGGGGCCGCCTGACGCAAAACATTTGTTAGCGGTTCGCTACTATCTCCTTTCCGGTTCATAAATAAGTTGTACTACTCCCGATTTGAAAGTATTGGTTCCTATCAGCCTTAACCCTATTCGTTCTTTTAGGTTTTCGAATAATGGCTTCCCGCTTCCCAATGCTATGGGGTGTACCGATATCCGGAAAGTATCAACAAGTTTTAATTGAATAAACGTTTTAATTAAGCTTGCACCACCGTATAGCCAAATATCCATTCCTTCCTGTTCTTTAATTTCATTTACTTTATTCGCTATGTCAGCAACAATAAAAGTGGCTTTTCCATCTTGTCTGTCCTGGCTTGAAAAAACAACTTTTTTCTTTGAGTGCACTGCTTGCCATAAGCGTTGTTCCGTTGCACTGGCATTGGTATCTGGTTGATAGTTACCCCAAGCATCATAACTGACCCTGCCATAAAAAATCGTGTCTATGCCAGCAATAAAACCGTCAAAGTCCATATCATCGTCCATAATGCACCAATCAATCTCCCCATTGGGGCCTTCAATAAATCCGTCCAAGGTTACTGCTACATCCAAAATTATCTTTTTCATTTTTCTTATCACTTGAATAGGTCAATGTTTGTAGTGCAGTTATATTTTGATCGGTTATTCTGGCAATGTCCAAAATAGGTTGGGGTTGTTCGTTTTGTAATGAATGAAGGTGGTTCCTGTTTTGGCATTTGTACCGGTGGTCTTTTGTGGCAATTGTTTGTAAGCATTGAGTGATAACAATTCCACATAGCTAACCGTTTTCCCATTTATCCATGTTTCATAGTCGTACTTGCTTTCTACTGGACATTCCATGCGGTACAAGTTTTTTGCCATGTACTGATAAAGGTATTCCTCCTTTGTTTTTGAAACTTTATGGTTCCAGTTGGCTTCGGGATTTAAGATAATCGGCTTGTTATGAATTACGCTGCTCCGCACTTCTTCAATGCTTAACAGCTCCCCTTTCCCGTTCATTACATAAGCATCATTGGTAGGATCTATCCAAAGCCATTTTTTCAAGTTTCTTGAATAAACCATATTGATCACATGGCAATCGTTAAAAACAGAATCCTTGGGCATACAGGTCACAAACCTGGAAGGTATGCCCAAAGAAAGGTAGCATTCATTCAATACTGTTGCCAGTCCCCTACAATTAAGCCCACGGTTGCCCTTTTTGCATTCCGCAATCATGCTTAAGGCATTTTTCACTGCTGGGTTTTCATGGTTACCGTCATGGGGAATCAAGTTATGCACCCAATGCATGAGGTTCAATATTTTTGAGACTTCGTTACCTTCCCCAGCAATGGAATCCAATTTAAAGCCCTTTCGCAGCGCCAGTAAATTGCTGTCATTTTCTGACTGGTAGGTAAATACTGGAATTGGCCTGTTGTCGTTAAAATCGTAATTGTCTGCCGTTTTCAAAATGTCCAAATAGCTTGGCAGGTATTTAATTTCGGTCAGGGCCCGGGTGGTATCATTCAGCAAAATGATAAAGTGGAACTTTGTTGTTGGTGTAATTTTTATTGAAATGGAATCCTTGTCGGTATAGAAAATTACTTTTTTACCTACTGAACTGGTGGTATAAGTATCCGGTTTGAGTTCCGGTGAAATGGTCCAGCTCCCTTTTTGGAAATTGTCCCCATCCCTTATGTCAACCAATTTCGATGTGGCCTTGATGGTGGGTAATTTTTCCTGTGCAAAAAGTAATTGCCCTAAGAGGAGCATAAGGGTGCATGTGACGATTGTTTTTGGGATCATGGCTTTTTCCTGCCCCAAACGTTTTAAGCGCCAAAAAGTTACACGGCGACAGGCTACATGACGGACAAAGGCTATGACCGAGGCCAATACGGGCTTTTCTGTCCCCGTTCTTATCGCAGGCATTGAATTTTTTACTTCCCCGCAGCGTCTCCCTTTGCGTTGCATGCGCAGTTTTTATTCAGCTACATTTTTAGATACTTCTACAAGGTGCCTAAACTTTTCTATGCTTCTGTCAGAAAAGTTGATTCCTATTATGCCATCGTGCTTCTCCATTTGCTTGACGACTATTTTGTTGCTTTGCCAATCCTTTACATAAAAGCCCATTTTTGAAATAAATTTACTTTGGGTATATACTGTAAACCTTTCTACCTCAAAATAGATGGGCTCATCATGCTGGAAGTACACAGTGGTAGTTAAGGAACCTCCTCCGCTAGCAGTGCCATAATCTTCTTTGTAAACGGCTTTATGAATTTGTTTTCCCTCCAGGTAAAGCTGGACAGAATTCTTGGTGTGTGCATTTCCATTAGCAGGTTTATCGATACCTGTATATTTGAGTTGCCTATCCTGGTTGATTTCTACAACAGCTTTATCGATCTTCTGGATGAACCCATCGTTGTAAAGGCATACCTGCTGGGACCCAACAGGATAGTATACAAAGCAGTATTGGGTATCTATTTTTACCAATCCTATATTGATCCCATGGTTTTCAGGATTCAACCTTGAATACAGTATTTCGTAATTCCCAATTTTATTTTTGGACATACAGAACGCAATGATATCATTCATTGAATTCCTGTCCATATTATCGGGCAGGATATCCGAAGACAAAACATTTTCATATTTTTTGATCTCCGCATAAGATGAATCACATAGGCTCATAAAGTGCAGTTTCATTTTATCCTGTTGAATGTTTCCCACACTTTTTATAAGCCGGACCATGCCTTTTTCGTTATGGACGTAATACAATCCCAAGTCTTTATTCGGTTCTGAATTTCCTGCGCATTCTCCATGACGGGATATTTTTTCCAGGAAAAAACGGATATGTGTCCCATTGATAAGTTCATATTTCCCCGTGGTGGTGGTAAAGCAATCGTTTCCACAAAACGCACTATAAGCGCTTACAAATGTTCCGTCAGGGTTTATGGAAATAGTGTTTCCATAATTCCATTTATCGGATGCTGCAGAAAGTATATATTCTTCTGTACCGGAACCGGTTATTAAAGTGCTGATCATCCATTTTCCCTGTATTGTTTGTGCCTGTAAGGCCTGGAACAATACAAGTGATACAATTAGGGTAAAGAAATTCTTCATAGTGCCTATCTTTTATTGCTTACCGATGCTGCGCAAGTTAATATTACACAAAGATTGTGAGAGTAATGTTAGCCTGAGGCCCCAAGGCAATCAGGTTTCCACACAGCTTTCGATAGCCTCAACCCGATGAAAACTGGGGCAGGCCCTGACATCAGTATTTACTTCTTCGAAATCTCCTGTGCGTTGTATGCGCAGAGCAATTCAATTGGCCAGTTTTATTTTGATCAGTTCCTCTATGTCTTTTAGGGATGACTTATCCTTTACATCAATTCTTATTCCGCGTCCTTCGGCATAGGCCCTTGCGTTTTTGAGTTCCGTTTTGATATTGTCGGCTATTGTGCTGTTCAGTACCATGTCTGTGGCTTTTTGGCCAAACACAAGGGAAACCCTGAAGAATCTATCTTGTGGCAAGAGATAGATGATTACCCGCTTCTTGTCTTTTATCCTGAAACTCCAGCCATATTTCTCCCCGGAAATTTCCATTCTTCTACCGCTTTCGGATAAAGCGTTTTGGTAGTGTGAACTAGGCTTTGCCAAACAGCAAAACTGGTTCCGAGCACTTTTTTCAACGCTTGGTCTGTTGGGACAATCTGCTTGTCCGTAAAATAGCTGGACATATAATTCGGTTTAGCAATGGAAATTCTACGGTGCCACGGGGAAATCAGCAGCTAGGGCTTGGCAAACTGGTGGCATTTAAAATCATCAGCCCGTAACCGCTGCCAAATTTATCATTAAAGTCCGTTTCCTATTGGGTTTTTCGGCAACTATTCCATTCCTGGCTTATTGTTCCTTGTTTACATACTCCAAAATGTCGGATGGCTGGCAATCCAGCACTTTGCATATTGCTTCAAGCGTACTGAAACGGATGGCTTTTGCTTTTCCTGTTTTTAAAATGGAGAGGTTTGACAGTGTCAGCCCTACTTTTTCAGACAGTTCATTTAGCGACATCTTCCGCCTTGCCATCATAACGTCCAGGTTTACTATTATTGGCATAAGTTATATGGTTAAATCGTTTTCATGTTGAATTTCTATTCCCCTTTTTACCACCTGTACAATTACGAACAGTATAACGGCCATAAAAAGCCACACATCTGCTCCAGCTATGTGCAGCGATTGCAGATCGGCTGTTTCAACGCTTTGTTTGGTTAGCCACACGGAATACCTACCTCCAAAATTGGAGAACAGACCGATGCCCAACGCTAAATAAGATAGCCTTAAAATGAACTGCCTCAATTCCAAACTGAACGGCTGGGAAATATCCAGCTTCTTGTCAGTGAACAGTTTTACGATAAGGTAAAACATAATGGCCTTCAACACGGCCACAATGGTCATTGTAACTGTGATGGCCATAAAATGCCCGTGGTCAAACTTGTAAAGGTTTGATAAATAACCTGCTCCTTCCCAAAAATTTCCGGCGCCCTGTGGGTTGATGAACAGTGTAATGAAAGTATTGACCGCTATGCCGCCGGCTTCAATACATAAGCCAATAAAAATTATCCAAGAAAGTACCTGCAATACTTTCAATACTTGATTGGTGGTGATTTTGATTTCCATAATTAATTACTTGTTTTAAAATGATGGTGCAAATATCGGCAATTAATTATTGATAAACAATAAATTTATTTTGGTAAAAGAAAAATAATTATCACTCACTGAAAATCAGGAAGATATTCTTGCCAGGAATTCCGTGAAGTTTTATTGAGGGCGTATTCATCCCGCAAACTGTCAATGGTTATGTGGGGGAGCGGGAAGCCTGACGGCCAACGAACGGGCTTTGCCCAACCAGTTAGCGCCTGTCTTCTCCTGCTGCTCATTTGTTTTCCAATGATAGTTTCATCATGATGTCTGTCTGCTCATCATTGCCCAATTTGAAAATATGCTTGTCAAATTCAAGGAACCCATTTTTCTTGTAGAAATTGATTGCTCTTGGGTTTTCTTCCCAAACACCCAACCAAACGTAACTGGCACTTGCCTGTTTTGCAATTTGCATGGCTTTTTCGTAAAGTACCTGTCCCACATTTTTGCCATGAAATTCTTTTAGTACATAGATGCGCTCAATTTCCAATGCATTCTCCTCCTTTAGTTCTGTTTGCGATTGTCCAAAGTTTAGTTTCAAATAACCGATGACCGTATTGTCAAGTACCGCAAAATAAATTTGCGTGTTTTTGTCGTTAAGTTCGGCAGTCAGTTTTTCCAATGAAAAGCCCTCGTCTAAATATTGGCGCATATTTTCCTCCGTGTTCCCTGTCGAAAATGTTTCGGAGAAAGTCTGCCTGCCAATTTTTTGAAGCTGGTCAATGTCGCTTAAAGTGGCTTTTGTTATGTGAATGTTTTCCATATTGTTTTATTGGTGTCGTTTTAAGGCTGACGCTAATTAATAAATAGATGCAAGTGGCAAGCTACAAAGAGCTGGGTAGTTAGCGAAGCACTTAGCTAGGCACGAACGACAGATAGCTGCTCCGGTTTGAGATTAAGCAAGCTACTAAGAGCGGGGCAGGCTTTAAGGTTAGTTATGTAGTATTACCAAAATTTCCACCAAGGCTTTGCCTGTTCCGGTCCATTTTCTTCCGCCGTTAAGGTCCAAAATTCTTCCTTGAACTGCAGGTTGGTAAACTCTTTCGTTACGGCATGCACATAAGGATAAATGGCATCTTCGCTTCCGTTTTGAAATCGTTTCATTACTTTTTGAATAGGCCAAATTTCGCCGCCATTCGGTAGTTTCAATGAAACATTCAGTTCACCTTGTGGGTCGTTGTCATCAGTAATCCATTCTGCTCCTTTTACATTTTTAATAATTGTCTCTCCTACATAGGAGCCAATTGAAAAAAGTTTTGGTCCGAACCCTTTACCATAAAGTCGTCCACCTTTTCTTGGCTGTCCGTTTTTCATGTTCTTTGTAAAGAACCTATCCACTTCAACAATACTGTCAATTGTATAGTCCAACTTAAAACCGTCAGCAGCAAAGGCTTTGGTTATCCATTCGGCTTGTGCTTTAATGTCCTCCTTTAAAGTCCCCATATTTCAGTATGCTTTTGTTAATGATTTTTTTACCGGTTCCGGTTTGAGATTAAGCAAGCTACAAAAAGCTGGGATTACCACACAATTAGCTCTGTATATTCTTTGCCACCATACTCTTTAAAGTCTTTTACTTTAAACAAAGACGTTGGTCGTGTTAATCTTGTTAAATCAATCTCTAATTGCCAAATTGAAGATTGTTCAGCCCAAGGGTCAGTCAAAATTTTAATAGTATACTCATCAATTGTTTTTAGTCCGTAGATGTTCTTTAATTCACCAATCATTCTCAGTGTATTATCAACCCATGTCCTAAGAACTAAAACATCTCCGCCAATCAAACACCAGTCATTATTCTTTCCAACAAGGGCGCAAGTCGGGTCATTGTCAAACTGAAAGATTGCAAACTCTTCTTTTGTCAACTTGTTGTAACAATATGCAGTTTCAAACACGTGCCCTACAGTCATAACAGTGTTCTCAAAAAGTGTCCTGAAGTTTGAGTCGTCTTTGATATAGCCTTTATATGGTCTCATTAAAAATTGAAAAATGCATCACAAAAAAGTTACCACCGACTCAAATATATATGAAAATTAGCCATCAAGTTCTGAGAAACCGCCCCGTGCAGGAATATTCAGTATGCTATAAACATCCCTTAAAATTGCCCATAGAGAACCTCGATAGCACAATCCAGCTTCGTAGCAAGTTCATTGATTCTTTCCTCCTCGAAGCCACTGTCTATTTCTACGAAACACATAAATTGATTGTTCAATCTAACCGGAGGGTCAAAGATAATATGATTTATTTTATTTGTATGATTGCAATGCTGACACTGAATAACTAACTGTGCCATATCTGTTTCAACTCCAGTTTTAGATTCCAAGTCTGCCATCTCCATCATTACTTCACTTAAATTGTCGTCTAAGCTGCCGTTACAGTTATTGCATTTTGCGCCGTAATTGTCTGATGTACAATCTGGGATAATTCGATTGTTAAGCGTGTCATGGATTTCCACATATTCAAAAGCGGAATTGGTGCCATCATTTTGATCTTCAAAAAGAATATGTGCGTTTTTTCCGGAAGCGAACCATTGGTTGGCTTCATCATAAAAACCGTTAGTTATTCCTTCCTTTTCCAAAACAGTTGTAACAAGTTTTTTAAACTGTCCGATTTCAAACGATTTTTCAGGAATTAAATAACCAAAGGAACTTGACATAATAGAAATGTTTTTAGGTTGACTATAACGAACTGGTATCACTGGTAGTAATGAATCTATTTTTGGCCGCCGAAACAGATGCTTTTTGGTGGACGCATGCATTAGAACTTGGACAACCATTCATCTTCCTCGTCCGGCTTATCGTAAGCATCGGCTTCTGTTAAATGTCCATCTTCCTCACTTACCCTTGTCAATTTTTCCCCTTTCCTGAAAACCAGTTGCAGCCCATGCTCCTCTTCCCATTCGCAGTTACAGGAAACGGAGAGGTACATGTCCATATCCCGCCTGTCGCGCCTTGTCACATAAATGCCCGTTGGATCTACGAAATGCCAAACATCATTTGGGTTGGCAAGGGCGGCCAATTCCGGCTTGATGTCTTCATCATCTTCCATTTCGGCCAATATATCCGTGCAGTTTTTATAGACCAGTCCCGAATAAGCCATCCGATCGGCAGTGGTCAGGTTCAGGAAGGCACGCAAGGCATTGTCTGCATCGTTCACAAATTCCAAATCGGCATCTGGCTCGTAGCGCATGAATGTAATTTGGATGGGCTTGCCGTCAAAAAAAGGAATGGCCACCTCGTCCCCCACCCACCAGTCCTTAAGACGGTCATGCTGTGCAAGCAGCCCTACTACTTGGGAGGTTACCTGTTTGCCCAGTTTGAAGATGCGCGCATAATTGGAGAACTCCGTATTGGCCAAACTATCGGCAATTACCTTTTTCGCCATGTTAAAGTCAACCACAGCACAGCCCACTTCCATCGTGCCGCTTCCAATACTTCCACCGTTTGTATGTCCCAGACCTGTCCGCCCCAGCACTTCATCCATTTTTTCTTCCAGTCTGTGCCGCTTGTCCAAATCCTCTTCAGTGCCAAAGCCATCAATGATATATTCTATTTCCAACAGGGCAAAATCGCCTTCTTCAAATGCAGCGTACCCTTCCTTTATTTTTTGGTCTGTTTCTTTTTGAATGGTCTTCCTGAAATTTGAAAAGAGCCCTGATCTGATTTCCTCCATTTGTCCACTTTGTCCTACAGTGCCCCAATGAATTACACCTGTCTTTTCGTCTTTGGCCCAGGTTTCCCAATACAGCATTTCATTGTTTACCCGTTTGTACAATTTAAGCATGAGGCATGTTTTATTGGTTGCAATGCTAACAACAATTATCTGTTATT
>JAHEZD010000097.1 GCA_023251255.1 Chitinophagaceae bacterium | reverse complement strand
GAAGCTTAAACAGGTACTCATCAAACATTGCTGCTACGAATCAAGAAATGATAGGACCAATATGACAGAAATTATCAGAAATAAAAAACTTTAGCTTGACGCCAATACGCATTTTGCGGGATTGGATTTTTCGCCATAGGCAACCAGCTATGTCTGCAAAGCCGATGGCTATCGGCTCCGCCTTGTTTCGCCCGAAAATCGCCTACATATTAATTCATCAAATAATTTTAGACAGTCTCTTAGGTAAAACCAGCCATTCGGGCATTGGATACCCTCCTTCAACAATGGCCAACCCTGCAAGCCAGTTTGGTTGGCGGCAATCAATCATATAGGCCCTTCCTCCTGCTGGGCAGGCAATTCGGCCCCTATTTTTGCCACCTTTTTTGGGGCACCTCTTTTTATGTGCCCAATTTTTTGTGCCAACTTTTATGTGCCAACATTTATGTGCCCAATTTCTTGTGCCCAACTTTTTGTGGACTTGGTTCCGGTGCCAAACTGCAACGCCAAAAAAAATGTGGCATGACTTTTTTTTGCAAATTTTTAAGATTTTTCCAGTAGGCTTCCGGTGCCCTGTATGCTTTTTTTGTTTAAATTGACTTTAAATTCATACCTCTACTGCCTCTGGTATAATATTACCCCCCAATCATGTGCATATCCCCAATAAAGCTGGCTGAAAGGCCTATTAGTCAACCAATGCCCATAATATATGCGCACGCTAATTATTGAGGAACAAGCAAATGAACTGGCAGCACTGCAACTGCTGCTACAGGAAAATTTTTCCTATGTAAAGGTAATAGGCACCGCCAGCAACGGCCAGGAGGGCCTGGAGACAATAGCAAAGCACCGCCCGGAACTGGTGCTGCTGTGCATGCACCTGCCAGATGCGGCGGCCATGGAACTGCTGCAACTGCTGGGCAGCGGCAAGTTTGCCCTGATATGCATGGTGCGCCCACCTGTGCAACTGCCCCAGTTCCTGGAACTGGCGGCCCTGCTTTGCCTGCGCACACCGGTAGACACCACTACTATGGCGATCTGCTTGTTCCTGGCCAAGAAGCACCTGTACGAGCAGCAGGTGCCACAGCCACTGGTCCGCGGGTTAAACCAGTGGCAGTATGCCCTATACAGCAATATTGCCCTGCCCATGGAAAATGAACTGCTCCTGTACCGCGCCATAGATATCCTGTACTGCGAGGCCGATAAAAACTATACATATTTCTACCTTACCGGTGAACGTAAGGAAACAGTGTCCAAGGGGCTGTCCTTCTTTGCCGAACAACTGGAAAAGCTAGGCTTCATTAAGGTGGGCCGGAGTATCATGGTAAATGTGTACCATGTTTCCAGCTTCTACTTTAAATACAGGATTCACGAACTGGTGCTGAACGGCACTATCCGCGTACATGTGCCCCGTGACTGCGTAAACCGTGTGGTGCAACAGTTAGAAGCGCTTACCGGAATGAAGTGGAAGTAGGAGAATCTGGGAAAAGCATGGCTTTATATAGCCAACCAATAGGCTATTATAAGCAGGCCCGTGTGGGCGGCTTTGTACGGAAGAACAATAGAAATGAACTACGGTGTTGATGGTGCCATACCGTATAGGTATCACGGTATTTTTTGGCGGAAAAGAATATAATGCGGATTTATAGCAATGGTTGACACAATTAGTTTATCATTTATACTAAAGCTTGTGGTGAAGAATCCAAGAATGGGATCAAATACCTAGGGCTACTTTATTTTGGTCCAACGTTTTTCCCATTCTTTGTATTCTACCCCATATTTCTCTGCAAGTACACGTACCGTGTCCTGTACCATATTGTCAACATCGTTCAGTACCATGTCAGCAATTATTACAGCATCCATAGTGCCAAGTCTTCCATAAACATTATTTATAGTTCTGTGCCAATTGAACCTAGCAGAAACCGCATCGTTAATAAATACCTTTGCATTTCCATCAAAAAGGTTATTGGGATAAAAAGTAACTAATTCGCTTAGAACCTCTTCATAAAAATCTATTACTTCATATATACCGCTTTTCATTTTTGAGTTAATACCGGAATCCCATTTCGGTTTAACATGTTTATAGATTACAGCTTTGAAGTCAATTATTTTCGATACATAACTTTCAAGTAGCTTCCGTTCATTTTCATAGTTGTGCTTCTCTATTTCTTCCGAAATAGAAGAGTCTTCAATGAAGAGTTCTGTCGTTTGCTCAGGTTCAACATTACCTTCATTGTTGGTAATAGTCTTAAGTGATGCTAATTTATCCGCTTCCTGACGCCTGTTACAAACCCTTTCAAGCCATTCAGATTTGTATTTTAGCACTTGCTGGGCATTAAGTTTTCTTCCAAAGCCACCCCTAATCTGTGTTTCTTCATGGCAATCAAAGCAAAGGATTGCCAAATTGCTTTTCGAATTATTGCTAGGGTCTTCATCGATGTGATGAATCTGTGTGGATTTACCTTTCTCGTTACAGACACAGCATGTTCTGTCAGACTCATACATGATCTCTGCTGCTAAGTCCCTTGATATGGGTATCCGATTTTTCTTCTGTTTCATGATTCAGGGATATATGTTGCAATATCGCAAATTATTTAAGTACCTCCAGAGTATGATACCAAGCGTAGTGTATTGTTGCTGGTTTTACCTAAGGCACAAAATGCAATTAGCCCACTGATTGGCAGCACAAATGCAGGGCGAGTCAGGGAAGAAAGGTTAACTTACCGCTGGGCTAACGGAATTTAATCTCAAGCCTATTATCTAAATCTGGAATTTTGATTTCAATATTCAACCAGCCAATAATGCTATTCGCTTTGCCCTTCAAAATAGAAAAATCAAGAGGTGAATTAGCTTTGTTCCTAATTACTACGGAATCCCGTTTGAAGGACATAAATAAGCTTGACAGAATTTCCTCATCAGTAAAGCCAAACCTGCTATATGATTTTATCGGGTCTATGGCATTAACAGTCTCTCATTTTGTTTCCACAGCTACACATTTCATTTTTTATACACTAAAATGAATTTTTATATAATTTTAATCTCCCTAATCTTCTAGTCAAAACACGGGCAAATTCTACCTATGCCCGGCGCAGAACCAAAACGTGCATAAATTGGCGTACTGCCCGTCTAAGAGAAGCGTAAATTTGAGGTGGTTAAGCACGGCGTTATTGAACTGTTGTTAAATAAATCAGTTATGGAAGACAAGGAGGTTTTTGAGGATGGACCTTTTGAATTTCTTCGAGAGGGCAAGAATATATTTATGCGTAACCGTATGACGGAAGAAGAACACCGTGCATGGTTGGAGCAGCTTACCCGAAACCGTCCGTTGGCATACCAGGAAACCCGTGCGCTAATTGATAAAGTAGTTGAACTAATCAACAGCTTTGATAAGGTCTTTGTGCTGGGAGGAGTTGCTTCTGTCGTTACTCTTAAATTGCATTCCGAAGAGGACGAGGAAGCCGGTGAAATTGTCATGGAGTATGCGCAAAGCATTGCAATGGCGACTCCCAATGTCAACAAAGGGATTAGGCCGGACCAGGAATCACTTGTTACCATCTATAATTTACTGGTTGAAATCAGGCGATACCTGCATGCCTACTATGCAATCGAACATCTCGAAAATAAACATTCACCTATCGATTATCAGATGCGGTTTGCGATGATCAGTGAAACTATGTTCATCCGCGGGGCAGGGTATCTGCGTCATACGGAAGAACTTTTCTGTGAAATGTTTGCACCACACGATGATTTTTTTCAAAAGCATTACGGGTTTAGGTCTGTCGATATTGTTCAAACCTTCCGGCAGGTAGAATCATCATTTACATTACACGTGGCTTCCCCAGAAGGCAAGCCTCATCCCTTCCTTGAGTTCAAATTGCAACAATGGCATTTTCTCACACAGGGTAAAGGAAAATTTCCAGAAGAATTCGCAGTGGCAAATCCTGGTGTTGTTCTAGAAGAAGGAAAGCTGATGCTATATCCTTTAACATGGATCCCGTACTTCAAAGAACTTTACCGAATCAGACACTACAACAGTGTGCAGGAAAAAGTCGTCAAGTTGCTTTCATTGCCTTTCGGCGACAATTCTTCATTTGCTGAATATAACGCATATGAATTACTCAATCCGAGTGAAATATTTATTAAACCTTTTGTCAAAGACGATGAAGGAAATTATTACTTGTTTTCTATGAATATCGGTGCCCGTAATTATTTCAACATCGCCCAGGAATTAATCCGTACCGCCGATGAAAAATATTATCAGCAATCTTTCCAGGGTAATAAGCACGCCTCTACCAAAGATCGGTTTATTGAAAATAAAGTATTACAGCTTTTCCGTAAAATGCTGCCGAATGTATCGTTTTATCCGAACGTAAAATATACGTACCTGCACGGCGATATAGGACTGAAATGTGCCAAGGCTTCCGATGGCAAATATGAACTGGACGTCCTTGGTATCAGTAAAAATGCTACGTATCTTATCGAAGTGAAAGCAGGACTGCTGAATGAGGATAGCAGGCGAGGTGCAATCAAGAGTATCAAAACGAATTTATCACAGATTGTGGGCAATGCGGTTTGTCAGAGTTATCGGGCTTTCCAATATATCAAAACGGAAGGCGAAAACTCAACCTTCACTACTATTGATCGGAAAGAGGTCAGGCCTTCGTCCCGACAGCGCGTCTTCCGGATTTCCGTCAGTTTCTCCTATATAGGAAGTATTATTTCGTCGTTGATTAAGTTGAAAGAATTTGGTGCCATTGACGAAAAAGCCGATCTGGCCTGGACAGTAAATATTTTCGATCTTATTCCTTTCAGTGAAATCATGCCGTCTGAAGAAGAATTTATAGATTATCTGACCAAGCGCTTACCAATGTATGAGGACAGGCGAATGGAGGAAGCAGATGAAATGGCGATGCTGGGTCTATACTACGACAATGATCTTAAAATTGATCCTGCCTTCGACGGCTTTGGCACTGTGAAACTGAATGGCTATACCGATGAATTGGATCGTTATTTTGATCATGGTGGTCCTAAGCCTTGCAAGCGAATTATAAAATCTTAGCTACGGCTTCTCCTTAACTTTTTATCTACCAAGCTATAATCATGAATACGATGAACTAGTTTAGACTTTTAGTATAACTAAGTGTAAAAGCTAAATAAATTGCTAACTCAACTAGGAACTGTCCAGCGTATCAAACCTTATAAGTAGTGCCCCGAAGCTGTCCACCCATGCAAAGCAACGTCCATTTACCAATCTTGTCCTGTAGGCACCTTCGTTGAAACAGTGTTCCCTGCCCCTTTCGCCCTTGCTTTTCTTGGTGTTTTCCTTGATGTTCAGCACCATCTTCCTGCGCTGGATGGCACTCCTGAGCTGCTTGCTGTCAAACCCCCTGTCCGCATTCTGGCTACTGTTGTCAAGGCAGATGCCCACAAGGTTCTGCCTCACCATCGCTGCGTACTGGGGCACAATGTTGTACAAGTCATTGTGGTTGCCACTGAACATGCCGCCGTAAGCTATCGGTGTGCCCCTGCTCAGCACCAGTATGCTGGAGGTCCTGCCCTTTTGCGGTGCAGGTATGCCGCGTTCTCCGCTGCTCTTTTCTCCAAGCTGTGCGTTCCGTCGAGGTTCAATTTCTCCGTATCCAAGCTGTCTTTCTTCATTGACAGGTAGGTACGGAACATCATCTCGAAAACATGGGCAAAACAACATTTGCGGCAATATTAATATACTGCCTGCTAACTGAAAGGCGGCCTTAACTCGCAAATATAAACGAACAGGAACTTCCATTGGCAGCCCCATCTTTAACTTGTGGACCATGCACCTGAATATGTCGCACATGTCGAACGGCTCCTGAAACCACGCTTGTTCACAGGAATAAATAGCAATACACAGTTTTCAATTTCAACTTTTGTTAAGTTGGCATACTTGCAGTACATAGTCTTGAATTCCTTGGCGGTACAATAAATTTAAAGAATTTTGTGCTGCATGTTTTTTTAACCAGTTCTATTATAAAAGCACAATAACAACCTGAGATTATAGAGGGTGAAAGGGGTACAAGTTTTAACACTCGATATGATTTGTACCCTCCCGCATGGTAGGTTGTATTTCTGTTACTCGAGGCTAAGATAATCCAGATAGACCTTCAAGAATTGAATTCACAAACAATCAAACGTCGAATCTATATTTTTCCTTCAGGTAGTCTTTCACCTCTTGTGAGGGTTCTTCGCCATAGCATGAAGCGACAACAGCACCATAATCTTCGAGATCAATCGTGCCATCACCTTCTATGGACTTTAAAAACGCGGACTCTTTTGATTCTGATACCAGCACAAAATAGTAGGCCCACCGGCCGGTAGTATCTTTTGCTTTCAGTTTATGTATGAGATGTCCTTTTTTAGCGATAATCTGATCCTTAAAATATGTAACATTAACATCTTTACTTAAGCTGAATGTACTTAATCCGCCGGTAACGCCCAACAAAATAAAAATGTCTAACTGTAGTTCGTTATACGGCACGACCAATAGCGCTTTAAGTTCGGACCACGTTTTTTTGGATGCCAAAAGTGCAACAGACGGACGTATTATTCTATCACTCCAGTATTTTTTAGTACCTGTTTTGAGCAAATCCAAGCAGACCTTTTCAATAATCTTCTGATGCGGCATCTTAATCTTTGGATCCAAAGAAATTGCGGGATGATTAACGACATCGCCATACCAGTCTTCAATAGTATCCCTTGCTGCAACAACCGCCTGAAAGAATCGCTGATTAGCTTTGATCAGTATGCATACAATCCTCCCGCTGGTGATTGAATCAAACTTCCCATCAGCCATAGCAGCAAAGCGTTCAATCAGTGACTTAGTCAAATCAAGCTGACCGGGTTTTGATTCTAGGCTATTGTTACACCAAAACAACGCCCAAATCGCACTGCGGCCGACCTGAAGCACCGGGCTCTCTGAAAGATCGATCAAATTATCCCGGGTCAATTCAGCGAACTTAGAAATCTCAATGTTAAGTCTTTCAGTGAAATAGTAGTAGTAAATATTCACGGCATGCAGGCAGTAGATAAATTGTTCCTCAGGTGAAAGGTTTCCGGCAGCCCCTTTCAAAAAAACTTCTTCAAAATAGCCAAAATCCTCTTTGACTAAATATCGGGATTTCACCTCGATCCCGCCTACCAGAAACTCGATGAAAACATCGATATAATTATTATCATGCGAAGCCGCGTTAATATACATTTCGGAGAGGATTGATAACGTATCCTGATACCAAAAATCACTCTTCAGCAAACGGTTTAGTTTCTCAAAAGTGATGTCATAGGCATCATATTTTTCAGGTATCCAGACTAGAAACTCATCAAAAAGCATCCGTACAACGCGGTCAAGCAACGGGCTGTCCTCCCAATCCTGAGACCGTAACAGATAATCGACGGCCAAATCAACGCTCGCGCTAGGACTAATCCCGAGGCTATTGATGGGGTCGCTAAGGACATCATTCATAAATTTGGTTGACTCATTCATGACTTTTCGGTGGTTGACTTAAATATCGCAACATATTAATGATTAGCCGCTTCATAGAACCCGGAAGCTGATCCAGTGTTGCGCGGATTTCCGGTTCCAAAAGCTCATTCATCTTTGGTTTGATCTGGTTCACATTGGTGATGCCTTCCGCGTCTTTAATATCCAATAAATTTTGATATTGTTTTACTTCGTTGAACTCATAGATGACTTTCCGTTCTTCTCCTATCCATTCCACCCTGCGCTTTAATATACCTACGCGCTGCGTTAAAAGATCAATCAGTGCCCGAGCTGTCAAAAAATTCAATTTTAAAAATTCTTTTTCCGCAAGTTTAAGTAATTCGTCTTCAAGAATATAGATACCATCTTTTTGATTACGGATACTTACAGCTATCGTGGTCAGAAAATAGCGCATTTCCTCTGTATAGAGGACATCCTTTCTTGCAAAAAAAATCCTAATCAGCTCTTTTTCAAACTGATCAATACTCGGGGTTTTATGGAATTTATGGTAATAGATAAAGCTGTTAGTCAAATTGAGGACATTACGCTTAAGCTGGAGACTAGCATTGTCGCCGGTAAGTACGCTTAAGTATTCTTCAATTTTGTCAGGGTCGATGATATTATACAGGCCACATAATTTAAATACTATACTTCGCTGCTGCTCGTCATTCAGTTCTTCGATTGCATATCTGAGGGTCTGTTCTCGGTGTTCCGTTTCTAGTCCGTCGCGTTTGGTGAAGATTAAAGCATGATAACCGTTGTTATCAACTACATTACTCATCAAAAATTTCATGAATTCACGGATAATATCTCCGTCCAGCCTGTCCTCCAGTTCATCAATTGCGTCTACTATAAAAAGTATCCTGTGAGATCTATTATGAAACGCATTGGAAAACTCCGTGACCAAAAGATTAAATTGCTGGTTGTCCTCATCGATAACTTCAGTCAGCGCATCGGCGATAAACTCTTTTATGGTTGTATATTTTTTTATCCTTCTTGATGAACGGCAGGTATAAAGGAGCGGTATATACTGCAAAGCGTCCAAATGGTGCATGTCTTTCCAAAACACTTCTTCATTCCTACGGTCATTAACAGCACGTAATCTGAAAAAGTGGAGCAGTGCTTTACATAATATAGTTTTCCCGAAACCAAGGTCAGAAACAATACCTGTGCCGCTGTTTTCCGGATTGAATATATCGCGCAGCATCTCTACATGTGGTGTTGTTTCGGAAAGGTCATTGTCACCCGACAGGGTCTGCTTGGCAACTTTGGTCAATGGTACCGCTCTGTCTCCCGATATGGTAGGGTTTGGAGTTGTTTCCGCTGCTCCTGCTACCGGCTCTGAAGAATTAACCGCAAATGCACTTTTTAATTTCCTAAAGGTCAGCGGATAATAGATTTCATGCAGGTCAGGTGTTTTCACAGGATGCCAGTCATCATTGACATAAAAGTCAATGTTATGACTAAGCTTGGCAGTGGTCTGAAGGTAGCTATCGATCAGGTATCCGGGATAACGGTAAGGACGCAGCTTATAAATGCCGTTAGCCGGGTGTTTGTGCTTCGGGCAATAGTTAAATGGTTTCCAATTGATCTCTTCAAGGTTTAACCCGAAACGCTCTTCATGATACTTCCTGTTCAATGCCGCTACAATCTCGGTCCCGGAATTGATTTCGGCCTGAATATCGTTAATCAGCACAGCGACCTCTCTTACTATCTCCATAGGCGTAAAAGCCTCCCGGTGGGGTTCACTGGCCAAGGGGTAGTCTTCCATGATACTTTCCGGATCCCAAACATGCACCTCAAATACTTTATTGACAATCTCTGACCGTTCTACCGGTCTGATCATTTTGTGCTTAAGATGTTCAATGAATGAACGGCCTGACTCCATATAACGATAGGAATTTAGACCGGAACGCTCAGAATCAATAGCCATATAATCGGCAATCCGAAGGACGGCCATTAAATATTTTATACGCACGCCAAAGGGATGTTCCGCATCTTTAAAATGCTGCAGCAGGTAAGCATTCAGATCAGCTCCAAACAGATCATGGCAATGACTCCTAGCGATGATGCCAATCATTCGTCTTTCATCCAAACGTACAGCGGTACCGTAAAGCCCCTCAAACAGCAGCATGCCGGGGTTATAAAAACCAAGTTCAGAAACCTCCAGGCCAAAGCGGTGATGATTTTTCCGAATGAATTCTCCAATAATTGCCCGGTCTTTATTATCAGGCACCCAAAATTTCGGTTTATCCAGAAGCTCAATCGCGCCGTTTTTTTCCAGATGCAGCTCAAAAGCTGCCCTCCAGGATATGCCTTTGTCCAATCTTTCATTGGCCCCAATTACTTTATCATAGCAGCCGTTGATCATACAGTGGAATACAGGCCAGGATATATGAAGTGCTATATCGTGCAATACAATGGAGGCTGATAGATAAAATACTTCAGCGGCGGTAAGCTGATTAAATGTATGGGTAGGTATTAAAAAATCAGCATTGGATAATACTTCATTGATATGATTGATACCATGGTTGGTAAAATCTTTCTGAAATTCCTGCAAAACATTCCCATTGGATATAAATTCGCCAATCTTATTTCTTAATCTGCCAAGTACCGATTTATAATCAACTGAAGTATATGCTGATAGTTTATCCCAAAAACGTTGCGGGTAGTTTATTTGAAGAGTCTGGTAAGGCATTAGAATATCAAAATATTTTTTTAGACTTGCCACGGCGCATTTTGCCGCAGGTAATAACGGTAAGTTGTTTTCCTAAAAGTTCCTCTTGACTTTTACTAATATTTTTTGGTGTGTAATTCTGACTGAGCAAGACGGTGCAACTCTCTGCGGCATCGAACAGCAAGCTGGTTTGGCTTTTTAAAGATTTCATTGTAATACGCGTTTGATTTAGTAGTACTAAAGCTTGGTAGATTATGTAAAACTTTATTAAATCAATCGCTAATCATTAAAATAGCGTAAAAAGATTCTTAATCCAAACCAAACTATTAGCGTTATAAATGTACAATTTATATCAATAATGATAAATAATTTACTTCTATAAATATTAATTTTTATACGGCTGATATAAAATATTTTAAATAAATTGAGGAATCAATTAAAATGGATTTAGACGGGACTCGAACTAAAACAAACAAGTAACATGCTGATTATCAACTAGATGAGATTATTATACTATTGTTCTTTTCATTTAGCGGACCGGACAGGACCCGAACCTGCGACCTCCGCCGTGACAGGGCGGCATTCTAACCAGTAATTAGTGCATTGATGTTTTTGGGATGGACAACAAGGGCCGCTATCCTTTACGTTGCCATTGTTGTGCTACTTCGTAACTGCAAAAGAACACCTTACGAACCCCCTTTCTAATAGCTACCATTTTTGGAACAACAAGGCTTGCATAATTTACTTCAAGGAATGATAGCGTGGAACGTTCACAAAAAAGGCAGTAACTACCATAACTGACTGCCTAATACATCTGCTTATTTCTTTTTGATTGCTTTGGGCAGCCCATGCTTCTTTAGAAAAGCAATTGCTTTTTCTGCCTTCTCCACAAAAAAGGGGTCCTTGCTGTAGTCCCGCATGTTCTTTTTTACGGTTACGTCAAGCTTCTTTGCTTTTTCCTTATCTAATACTATTGCTGGCATGTTGGTTTTCCTTTACGTTATCGAATGTACAACTTACTTTAGCGGTAAAAGGCTTCGAAGTTATGGAGCTGTCCCAATTTGAATTATCTCAGGCACTTGTCGAAACTGACTTAGAATTACGATATTAAGTCGCCTTCGACAGCACTTCGACAGGCTCAGTGTGACACCTACTTTTCAAACTTAGTCACTACCTAGTAATTGGCTATTTCAAATTTCTGCCAATTCCACGGCTAACCGGTAAACTGTGCAACTATGTGCTTGGGATGGCAATAAGGGTGCTAAAATATAAAAGCCACAGTACATATATACTGTGGCTTTCTTGCGGACTGGACAGGATTACAATCGAACCTTTACTACCCATTTTGACGTTTCTTGAAAGCCTTAAAATGGAATAACTTCTAATAAAAAGAGCGTTGCGTTTATAGGTTTCTTTATTTTGGCCTGGCCTCATTGGACATCCTGAGCAAGGGATAGACAGGATGGAACCTGGCGGGCCTTGCCCTGCGGAGGCGATGAATATCGAGGTAATTTCTAGTGCCAAACTTCCAGGTGGTAGATGCTGTTACATCTTTGCATACCGGCTCAATGTAATTTCTGGCTTGCCCAGTTCATCCCATGTTTTTTGTGATTCAAAAGTTTCCTTATTATTATTCACGACTTCCATAAAAGGAACCACAAACTTTAAAGGTTTCACGAAAAGTGCCAAAAACTTCGCAACACCCATTGGCAAATTTGCCATGTTCAAACCTTTCACCGAAGAATTTTCCACATATATTTTAGCGGCCTCTTGTGTTGTTAAAGGTTCCGGTCCCTGCACTGGATATTCCTTACTTAAGTTATCATCAATCTTAAACGAATTGGCCACTTGTCGCCCGAAGTCCTCGCCAGCAATCCACCATGCCTTTTCAGTTGATCTTCCGATCGTGTTGATTTTTTTTCCGTCCCTCATTCCATTATTGAAATTCTCCATCAAAGTTGATGGATAGAAAATGGTATAAGGAATTCCGCAGTTCCTAACTTTAGTGACCGCATGTTTCTTGGCGTTCATTACCCACCAGTTACCGGTATAATTTCTTGCAACAAAAGATGAAAGGAAAGCGACCCGCTTAACCGGGGATGACTTCACTGCAGATAGAATGTTATCCAGACCACCGGTTTCTGAACTAAACCCATCTTGTTTATCCTGTGCAGCTATGGCGATACTTATGTAAACGGCATCGGCATTTTTCAATGCACCTGCAATCGCATCTTTATTCTCGATATCCCCTTTTATAAAATCTACTCCTGTTGGGAACATCTTCTTTGCCTTGTCAACATCCCTTACCAATGCAGTGAGTTCAAAACCCGCTTTTAATAACTCATTGGTCACAGGCCTGCCTGCCATACCGGTAGCACCGATAATTGCAATTCTTTTTATCATTTTGAAAATAGTATTATATGACTATCCGGATGAAGGAAAGTAGGTCAGGTTGAGCTTGTCGAAACCTTATTCAAGCTGTGTTTTACGCTCATCATACTTCGAGAACCTCAGTATGACAACGGAAATCGTCAATGCTTTCCTTCATACGGATAGTCAGTTAGTATTAATTTAAATTTTGTTCCCTAAAAACATGTGGGGAAACACCGACTGTCCGTTTAAATAAGCGCGAAAAATAATTGGGGTTTTCAAAGCCCAGAGAAAAAGAAATTTCATTGATGTTTAGCTGACCTTCTTTCAATAGGTTTTTAGCTTCAGAAATTAAATAAAGATGGATAAGTTCCAAAGCCGTTTTGCCTGTCTCCTGCCTAAGCAGATCACTCAAATACCGGGGCGATAAATTTAATTTTTGCGCTAATGACCCCACGGTTGGAAGTCCGGATGATTTATCATTCTGTTTATCAAAATAGGCTACCAGCAAATTATTGAACTTAGTTGCCACCGCACCAGTTATCTCGGCACGATTGATGAATTGTCTCTTATAAAAACGCTGCGCATATTTCAGCAAGGTATCCAGATGGCTGATGATGATGTCTTTACTATAATCATCAGTATTGTTGCGACACTCTTTGTCCATTGTCCGCATGAGCGCCCAAATCGTTTCTTCTTCGCTTGGTGTTAGATGCAAAGCCTCATTGACATCATATTCAAAATAATGATACTTCTTTATGTCGTTGTGTAACGGTGTTCCGGATAAATAGTCTTCGTGAATAAGTATAAGGCAACAAGCTTCTTCAAGACGGATATCCTTAAACGTAACGTGCTGGCGGGGCTTGATGAACGACATTTTTCCGAGATCATGATCATATTTCGTTTTGCCGTACAACATACTTCCAGACTGTAACTGCTTAAAACCGATGATATAGAAATCTGCAGTAAACGCTACATGGCCTTCCCAATGATCATTTTTGTCACCATATAAAATGCTGAACAGCGGATGTTCCGGTGGTTTGTTTCCGGCAGCCTGAGCAAAGGCGCTAATCGTCTTGTAGTGGTTCATTGTTATTAAATGTAATCAGCCCCAAACATGCTGGGCCTATATGGTTACAGATAGTTATTTCCCTTGGGCTGCTTCGGAAACATCTTGCCATGCTTCCCAGGTTTTCATACGTTCACCATAGCTGTGTTTTACCCATTGAAAGCCAGCTCGTCCCAAAATTAACCTTAATGGAGGTTGTTCCGCATCAATAAGCTTCAACATGGCTTCTATCGTTGCTTCTGGCACACCCCAATCTTCCGGTCTATCTGCGCCTTTCAATACGGCCCTGATTTCATCATATAAACCGATAGGTTCGCTTTGAGCTCCGGAGGATGTGCTAAATTCAGTAAGATACCCGTTGGGTTCCAATAGGGTCACTTTGATTCCAAAGCCGGCCACTTCATTTGCCAGGCTTTCGCTAATGGCCTCCACAGCAAATTTGGAAGCGCTATAAATACCTGTTGTCGGAAAGGCAACCAATCCCAATGCACTCGAAACCTGGATGATATGTCCGGAATTTTGGCCCCGCATAATTGGGATAATCGCTTGGGTCAACCATAACAATCCAAACACGTTAGTTTCCATTTGGGCCCTCACCTCATTCTCGGTTAATTCCTCGATTGCACCGATGTGTCCATAGCCTGCATTGTTTATTAATACATCTATTTTTCCAAAATGCTGTTTTGCTTTTTCAACTGTTTCAAAGCAGGCCTTTTTGTCCGTCACATCGAGTGGTAAAACCAACAAAGTTGAAGGATATTGTTTTGCCAGTTCTTTTAAATGATCGGTATTTCTGACGGCCGCTACTACCCGGTCACCCCTATCTAAAAATGCTTCCGCCCAAATGCGGCCTAACCCACGGGATGCACCCGTAATAAAAATTGTTTTTGCCATTGCGATATGTTTTATTTACAATGCAAATGTCAAAAGAAAGCAAGATGGTGCTAGGATACATAAGTGGGAAATAAGAAGACATTTTTACGTATTGAACGGTAAGCCATCCAGCAACTGCATATTATTAACAGTAGCTATTGTACGTTATTTTGCAATAAACAGCGGCAATGAATAAGGAGTAGGTTCAGCATCAGCCAGTGAAAGTAATATCAGGGCGTATCCAAAGACGAACTATTTTTTGTGAAATGACAAATTTCAACTCAACGAACCTTCTTAACTTTCAGCAATGGAAGTCCTTATAAATCACTTATTGCAATTTGGACACTTGAATCAACAGCAAATTGATTTGATAAAAAGCAAGGCTACAGAAGCTGAGCTTAAAAAAGATGGCTACTTTTCCGAAGCAGGCAAAATCCCCAGAGAAGTTGCTTATGGACATGAGCAAACCAAGTCCTAAAAAAGAGGCTAGCGGGACCCGAACACTGAGTAAAGCCAATATTATTCATTTACGGTTATTTATACTATATAGTCATTTGTCAGGTAAATGAAGATGGAATATGCATAAAAAAGGAAAACCGCTAAAAGTTAATGCTTTAGCGGTTTTCCTTTTTCTTAAGCGGACCGGACGGGACTCGAACCCGCGACCTCCGCCGTGACAGGGCGGCATTCTAACCAACTGAACTACCGATCCGTTCCTTTTTTGTTGGGGTGCAAATATAAGGGCAAGTCTTTTTGATGAACAAATCTTTTTTGATAAATTTTATAGTTCCTTCAAAATTCCTTTGAGGCTGTTGTAGTCGTTTGACATGGGAATACTTTGTTTATGGTCATCCAGCAATAAAGCGGCTTCCTTCTCGGCCAATATATTCTCCCCTAGAATATCCATGATGGCCGGATTGAACTTCACGGGATGGGCCGTTTCCAGCACCATGCCCTTGGAACCGGGATGCTTGGCCAGTTCCCGTTGCAGGGCTATATAGCCTACCGCACCATGTGGGTCCAGCAAGTACTGGTGCTGCTGGTACACATCCTTGATGGCCTGCTTGGTTTCAGCATCGGTAATGCTGTAACTGCTCAGTACATTCTTCAGGGAACCAAACTCCTGGTGGAAGATTTCCAGGACACGTACAAAGTTGCTGGGGTTGCCCACATCCATGGCATTGGAAATGGTGGCCACGGCGGGCTTGGGTTCGTATTGCTGCGTGAGCAGGTAATCGGGCACTACTTTGTTGGCATTGCAGGCCGCAATGAAATGCTGTACGGGCAGGCCCGATACATGGGCCAGTATGCCTGCACAGATATTGCCAAAGTTGCCACTGGGCACGGAAATAATGGGCGGGTGCCCTTTATCCTTCCACTGCTGGTAGGCAAAGAAATAATAGAACTGCTGGGGCAGCCAGCGGGCCACATTGATGGAGTTGGCCGAGGTGAGGAACAATTGGCTGGTGAGTTCCGTATCCGTAAATGCCTGCTTCACCATTTGCTGGCAATCATCAAAGCTGCCATCCACTTCCAGGGCATGGATATTTTTGCCCAATGTGGTGATCTGTGCTTCCTGCACGGCACTTACCTTGCCGCTGGGGTACAGCACCACCACTTCTACCCCATCCACGCCGTAAAAGCCATTGGCCACGGCTCCGCCCGTATCGCCGGAAGTGGCTACCAGTACGGTCACTTTCTTGTGGTTCCCTTTGAGGAAATGGCCCAGGCACCTGCTCATGAACCTGGCCCCAATATCTTTAAAGGCCAGTGTGGGGCCATGGAACAGTTCCAGGGAGGATATGCTTTCCGTAATAGGCACCAAGGGAATGTCAAAGTTCACCGTTTCGTTCACAATGCCTTGCAGTACCTCGTCCGGTATGCTATCGCCCACATAGGGCTTGATGACCTTGAAGGCAATTGCTTCCTTGCTGTACTGCTCGATATGTTCAATAAATTCCTTGTCCAATTGTGGAAGCGTTGCAGGAAAGTACAGCCCTTTGTCCGGCGCCTGCCCTGCAATGGTGGCCTGCTTGAAATCTACGGTAGGGGATTGTTTGTTTAGACTATAGTAAAGCATGGTTAATTGGTTAACTGGTTAATTGGTTAATTGGTGATTGGTGGAGGAGATTGTTCAAGAGTTCACTTGTTTGAGTGTTCAAGAATTTGATTGTTCAAGAGTTTGATTGTTCCATTGTTCAATTGTTCCATTATCGAATTACCACATTAGCACATTATCACATCATCACATTATCACATTATCACATCATCACATTATCACATCATCACATTAGCATATCAGCACATTATCGAATTAGCACATTGGTTCTACCCGCACCCCCGCACTCCCAATAGTCGTCACGTAGGTCCTGTAATCAATGCCCAGCCTTTCATACACTTGCTTCATGATGGCTTCCACCTTTTGGGCAGTGGACGCCTGTTCGCTCAGCATGAAGATGGAGGGGCCGCTGCCGCTGATACCGCCGCCGAGGGCACCGGCATCCTTGCAATGCTGCTTCACTTCGTCAAAACCGGGAATGAGTATGCTGCGCACGGGTTCTATGATCACATCTTCCAAGGAGCGGCCGATCAATCCATAATCGTTTTTCAGGAAGCCGCTTACCAGGCCTGCAATATTGCCCCATTGCTTGATCGCATCTTTCAGCAGCACTTCCTTGCGCAGGATCTGGCGGGCATCGCTGGTCTTCACTTCTATTTGGGGATGCACCACCGTAACATACAGGGGCGGTGCAGCAAGCGGCACGATGTCCAGCGGGAAGATGGAACGGATCAGGGTAACGCCACCATAGATGCAGGGCGTGATATTGTCTGCATGCTTCACACCGCTGGCCACTTTCTCCCCGTTCATGGCAAAGCGTACCAGGTCTTCCTTGGAGAAGATATTGCCCAGCAAATGGTTGGCCCCCACCACCGCACCCGCACTGCTGGCGGCACTGCTGCCCAGCCCGCTACCGGGCTTGATCTGCTTGTCAATATGCACATGGAAACCAATGGGCTTGCCATAGGCTTCCATCAGGGCCAATAGGGAGGCACCCGCTACATTGTCCTCCGGGTTGGTGGGCAGGTCATAAGCGGCGGAACTGCTCAGGGTAATGCCCGGCTCCTCCTTCAGGCGCATTTCCATGATATCATAAGGCGCTTCCAGTGCCAGCCCCAGTATATCGAAACCGCAAACAAGGTTGGCAATGGTGGCAGGTGCGTGGATGGTTACTTTGTTCATAAGGAACGTTTCTTGTTTCTCGTTTAATTAATCACATTCAACTAGCCTAGGCTTTCCAGTTGCTAAACTGGTTGCTCAAGTTGCCAATGATACTTGGCATGGTATGTTGAAAACATTTTTAAACAAATGATTTTTATGGTACCACAAAGACTCAAAGGGCACAAAGGAAAAACTTCGTTTTTTCTGCTTAGTGTTCTTCGTGCCTTTGTGGTCAATCTGTGATCTGTGCTTGTTTGCGAAGCAAACCATTTATTATCCAGGCTAACCACCTTAACTAAACGACATAGCTTTTTGGGTGCGTTTTGAGCCCCCTCCTTTCGGGCGTGGGGGTTATACCGCCCGCATAATATCCGCAAACACACCACTGGCCGTTACCTCCGCACCTGCACCCGCACCCTTTACCACCAGGGGCAGCTCCTTGTAACGGTCTGTATAGAACAGCACAATATTGTCCTTACCATATAAATGGTAGAGGTTGTGCTGCGGGTCTATATGCTGCAGGCCCACACTGGCACCCCCATCCCCTGAAGGGGTGTTATTGAACTGTGCCACGAACTTGAGTATGCAGCCCTTTGCCTTGGCAGCATCCAGCAGTTGCCTGAAATGGTCCTCATATTTCTTCATGCTCTCGTAGAAGTCGGCCACACTGCCCTTCATGCATTCTTCGGGCATGAAGGAATTGTTGCTGATATCTGCCATCTCTATTTTGTGCCCTGCTTCCCTGGCCAGGATCATGATCTTGCGCATCACATCGGTGCCGCTCAGGTCAAGCCTTGGGTCCGGCTCCGTATAGCCCTCGTCCTGTGCCTGCTTCACCACTTCGGCAAAGGTCCTGCTGCCGTCATAGTTGTTGAACACAAAGTTCAGCGTGCCACTCAGCACGGCCTGCATCCTGTTGACCGTGTCCCCCGTTCTGGTGAGGTCGTTCAGGGTGCCGATGATGGGCAGCCCCGCCCCCACATTGGTTTCAAAGAGGAAGGAGGTATTGTATTCCCTTGCCAGGTTCTTGAGTTTCCTGTAGTACTGGTATTCCGATGAGGCGGCCACTTTGTTGCAGGCCACCACGGCAATGCTCCTGGCCAGTAACTGGTCATAGACCTTGGCCACATCGCCATTGGCGGTAACATCCGCAAACACGGTATTGCGCAGGTTCCTGCTGATGATCTGCTTCACGAAATCATGGATGGTGGAGGGAGGGGCAGCGGCCAGGCTTTCCTTCCAGTTACTTAATTCAATGCCCTCTTCCATGATCAGGGACTGCTTGCTATTGGCCAGTCCCACCACATTTACCTGCAACTGTAAATGCTCCTTCAAATATTGCTGCTGCTGTTTCAATTGTTCCACCAAGCGTCCGCCCACATTGCCCACCCCTGCTATGAACAGGTTGAGCTGCTTGTAGGTGGTTTCAAAGAATTCCTCGTGCAGCACGTTCACGGCCTTGCGTACATCCTGTGTGGCAATCACTGCGGAAATGTTCCTTTCGCTGCTGCCCTGTGCGATGGCACGGATGTTCACGCCGTTCCTGCCCAGCACACCGAACATCTTGCCGCTGATGCCCTGGTGGCTCTTCATGTTCTCCCCTACCAGGGCGATGATGCTCAGGTCGGCTTCCACAATCAAGGGGTCCACTTTCTGCAGGGCAATCTCATTGGCAAATGCCAGGTCCACGGTGGCTTTGGCCTTGATGGCCGCAGCGGCTTCCACGCCCACGCAGATGGAGTGCTCCGATGAGCCCTGTGTTATGAGTATCACATTGATGCCATCGTTGCTC
>JAHEZD010000096.1 GCA_023251255.1 Chitinophagaceae bacterium | reverse complement strand
CTGTCGCTGACCAGTTAAGGGTAAGGTTCAAAGCTGTTGGGGAGAAAGTGATGCCACCACCAGCTTCTACTTTATAATACCTGTTCACACTTCTATTAGCTGTAATGCCAGACGTAGCAATTTGCGGATGGTCACCAGCAAACACCTGCACAGCTATATTACCAGCAGCAGTTACAGCAGTACTTGAAGCACTGGCTATGGTTACAGGAAGGAAGGCCGTAACATCCCCAACATTGTATATGTTATTGATGCCGCCCGTAGCACAGGCTTTCTGGTATTTACATGCAAACCAACCAGCAGTGGTACTAGCACCACTTACTCCTGCACCTGCTATTTCTACAAATCTTGTTCCAGCCGCCGTATATATTAATGAAGGCGCCGTTGCTGCAGCAAAAGTGGTGGTTCCACTGAATACTACATCACCAATATTGAACGTAACACCAAAGCCATTCCTTACAGATAAGCTGGTAAATTTAGCAGCAGGAGTTGCAGACACTGCATTCCTGTATGTACCGGCGCCACTGATGGTCTGTGCAGCCGTACCATTGCCAAATGTGCCGCCTAAGAAAGTGCCAAAGTATAGGGTGGAAGTTGAGGTAAGGGTACCACCAGTATTATTACCCACGTTCCCTGTTACATATATTCCTGCGGAGTTCCTCAATTCGCCACCATTATTGATGGTAAGGTTCCCATTGATGCCAAAGGAAGCACTTTGTGTTACGAAACTGTTGGTAGGCGTGCCAGTGTTAACAATTACGTTACCGAAGGAAATTTTTGTGGTTCCAGGGTTTATCCTGAAGGCATTCGTGGCATTGCCCCCTACATCTGTAGATACGCCATCACCAAAAATAAAGGTGTGGGTTGCGGGGATGTTTACTGCAGGGGTACCTGTGAATTCAAAAGTATTGGAAGCGGTAGCATTGGCGTGCGGGTCTGTGATGGTAAACGTGCCACCAGTAAGGCCCAATGTGGCCGATTTGAAACTTACAATAGCTGTACCTGATGCCACACTGTTGGTAGCATTGCCTGCAGCATTTCCATCAACCACAATGGCACCACCAGATTGGTTGAATGTGGAACCAGCTATATTGTTGAGGTTACCATTAATGGTAAGTGTACCGCTAGCCACAGTAACTGTTGCATTGTTGGTGAAGGACTTATTGCCACCACCATCTGGGCCCACTTTCAAGATACCACCTGTGATATTGATGGTCCCATTGTTGGCAACAACATCACTTAAAGTTAATGTGCTGGCCGCAGGAACATTCAATGTACCATTCACGGTGAAGTTACCGGCCACATTTGTTGCAGCATCTGTTGCTACCGTAATACCGGGGCCAATAACTGCAATATCCGATGAACCCGGTGCTGCACCTTGGTCCCATGTGGCACCTGTGCTCCAGTTGCCGTTGGTAATAGCTGTAAAAATAGCCGTATTGATGTCGGCTGAAGCTGCCCCTACATAATAATTTGTTGAAGTGAGGTCAGCAATTGCCAGCCCGCTCCTCAGTGCCTGCGCCAGTGGATAAACACCTGTTCCCGAAACATGGGTGCCTACTACAGCGGCGGCCTTCATCAACCTTACATTGGCAATGGTAGAGGAGGCAAACATATTTCCACCAGTTACCCTGGCAGCAATGGTTCCTGATGCCACAATGCCATTGCCTGTATTGAATGACCAATAGGCATTCAATCGCTTATCAATGGTATATGCTCCATCCAGAACGGAAACCGATGATGTGCCGCTTGCATTTGTATGGCCAACGGTGATGGTTCCACCTGTTGTTAATGCAGTAGCTGCACTGAAATATAGGGAAACGTTCCTGTTCACCGTTCCATAGGCCAAGGGGAAACTGCCGGTGGCGCTAGCTACAGTTGTTGGTGACGCTGTTGTACCAAACCAACGGGTAAAAGTTCCTGTGGTTACACGGATATTGCCGCTACCTGCCAAAGTGCCCAGCGCAGTGGCCGATGTGCCCAATGTAAGGGCATTGCTGGTGATGTCTATATCAGATGTGAGTGTCAAGGTCCCGCCAATTGTTCTGGCAAACGGTATGCTCAGGGCATTTCCTGTACCCACATTAGCCGTTAGGTTCAAGGGGCCATTGGTTGCAGGGAAAACAGCCGCTGTAGCAGTTGTGTTACCTGTTCCCGTGTAACTCAATGATGTGCCAGTGGCTGCATAAGTCAATGCCAAAGTGGTACTGATTGGATTGGCTGCAATAGTGTTGATGGTGACACCACCAGTAGTATTGATGTTGAATGCGCTAGTTAATGCACCCGTACCGGTGAGATTGATGCCGTTTACATTGGATACTTGGTAAACAATTGGTCCAACTGGAGCTGCATCAAAGAAATTGACAGCTTGGGTAGCTGTTCCATTGAAATTCAGGGTCAGTGCAACTGTTCCGGAAGATTTCAATGTACCGCCTGTTTGGTTGAACGTGCCACTAAAATTGTAGGTTTTGGCACCTGTGCTTGTGCCCAGATCAACAGTTCCACCTGTTTGCACATAATTGTTGATGTTCTTGGTAAGGGCCTGTGTGCTTTGTATGGCCCAAGTTCCTGTACCAGTGGAGGTAACTGTCAATGTTCCATTAATCGTCCCGGCAAATTCACCGCTCCATTGGCTTACGGAGGTTTGGGACGGGCAATTATAGGTTACATTGTAGAAAGTTTGAGCAGTGCCACCACCGTTAGGACCTCCTGTTGCCGTTGTAAAACCTACAAATGCACAGGTGGAACCTGTACCCCAAGTAGCAGTTGGTATGGCACTGCCACCAGATACTGTATAAGTATGGTTGTATGTACCATTAATAAGTAAGCTGGTTGCTGTACTAGTAACCACTGCATTATTGGCATTAACCGTACCGCCTACTGTCAGCGTACCTGTGCTGGTAATGGTAGTAACGGAATTGGTAAAGTTCATCAGGTTTACATTGGATGAACCATTATTGGTGGAGGACTCCAAATTACCGGCTACTGTTACTGTGCCACCAGTGCCACCAAAAGCAAGGGTCAATGAGTTGTCGCTGTACAAAATCAAGGAGCTAGCCGCTGCGATGTTCAGTTCATCGGTGGCAGCACTATTATCTGAAAAAATGGTGAGCACAGCAGTCCCTGAAGATTGGAATGCAGCCGTTGTATTGTTGGAAAAGGTTAACCTGGAAATTTTCTGTGTGGGTATATTGGTTATCAAATTGGCCGCGGAGCCATTATTGAACACAATAAAGTCTGTTGAATCTGGATACGTTCTTGTTGGTGTCCAGTTGGCTGCAACCTGCCAATCCGTTCCAGAACTTCCATTCCAAGTATAGGTTTTCTGGGAATTGGTGGAAACTGTTCCTGTTAATGGGGAAACCACTTTATATAAAGGCCCACCACTACAAAAATCACTCAGTGAAAATATGGTGTAGGTATAACTGGTTAAAGGTGTAAGACCATTATCGGTAAATGTGGTGGTTGCACCAATGCTCAACACCGTACCGTTACCAATAGTTTGCCCAACTGTATAAACCACTCCGTTTACGGGGCTCCCTACCAAGGCTGCTGTGCTTTTCACTACTAAATATTTATCGGGGGCAGGTACCGCAGCAGTAAAACTTCCTGCTATGGTTGCCACGCCCGGTGTCAGTATTAATGAAGTGGCACTGGCGGTGGGTACTGCACAAGGAGATAGTTCATTGATGCTCACCCCCATGATACAAAGAGTGGTAGTGCCTGTTGCAGGGCTAGTTTTGGCTACGGTAATGCTGGTAATGGATTTTGAATAATTATCACTGGTCAGTGTCAGTTTAACCTGGTAAAGTCTAGGATTGGTTGCTACGCCATCCTGTGTATTGTCAGACAATGCCACACGGCCTATGCCCTGCATTACAAGTCCTGTTGTACCATTGTACCAGTCTGCGATGCCTTGGCTTGCAAAAACCTGGCTTGACCCGTCAGAAAAATTCACCGTGAACGTGGCCACGGATGCCCCACTACCAGAAACCGCCAACACATAAATGTCACTTGCGCTTTTGGATGTTGCAAAAGTCAGCGTTCCAGTTGCGGTAGCTTGCAGTCTCAAAGAATTATTCTGCGAGTAATCAGCCAATTGGTAGTTGAGCCCTGCTGTGGTAGAGTTGGTCGAAATAAGCCCAGTAAGGGGAAGGCCATAGGTGGCTGCTGCACTTGCACCAGTGGCCTTAAAGTCCAATGATAAAAAAGCATATCCAGGGGAGCCACCATCTGCATTGGCCGTAGTGGACGTAGTAGCCGCCCCGGTGCCGTTGGCAATAATATCGGCATTGTAACTGGAGGCAGTTAAGGTTACTGGTTGGAAACCAGTAGCAAATGATAATTGGGCCACGCCTAAAAGCAAAACAAGAAAAAGAGAAAAACGGAAGTAGAATTTCTTTTGCATACGCAGTGTTTAGAATTAGTTTATTATCAGAGACAGGTAAAGTTGTTCTTTGCAATCCTTTTTACCTAGATATAGAGGGGGACAAAGGGGGGACATCTTGACTTTGGGGCAATAATAAAATGGGAATCAATTATTTAAGCTCCTATACCTACACTCTTAATTTCCTACCAAGTTTTCCAAAAAATTAATTTGCGAATTATAAATGAGAACTTTTAACTTTAACCCATATCATTTAAGGCATTATCCAAAATTATCTTGCCCTAATTTATTTGAACCATTGCTTGCCAGTTCACCAATAAATAAATGGAAATGGGAAGATGGCTTTTTCTTGTTTTGATTGTAACTAACTGCTTTTTATCTACTGTAAAATCACAGGTTCCCCAGGACTATTTTGCAAGCATAAAACAGGCAGCAGAAAAAGAGCGCCCCTTACTTGCCCACAAGCTTTACCAAAAAACCATACTTCATTTAGATTCAACCCTCGCATTGCCTGTACTGAGATTATTGGAGAAATGGTGCATTGACCATGATGACGAAAAGCTGCAAACGGTATCGTTGATACTGCAGGGAGATTATTACAAACAGCACAAAAGCGAAGCAAAAGCCTTTTACTACCTGAATAAAGCATTGGACTTGGCCAACAAACAGAAGCAAATGGACGAGGAGGCTGAGGTGTACAATTTACGGGCCTGGCTCTACTACCATTCCAACAGGTACCCAGAGGCTTTTGAGGATATCTTGAAGTCCTATGCACTCATTAGAAATGAAATTGGGAGCAAGAATTACCTGTACACCAATCGGAACCTGTACGACCTTGGCTATATGTACTATGATTTTGGCAACTACGCCAAAGCAAAGGGCTATTTGATCGAGTCACTCCAGTATCCATTTGCGAGCAGCTTGGATGAAATCGGCTGCTACAATACACTGGGCATCACCTATGAGTCCCTGAAGAATTATGATAGTGCGTCCTATTATTTCAAAAAAGTAATACAGCTTGCCCAGGCTATCAATCATCAAGCCTGGGTAGGTATTGCCACTGGGAACCTAGGGGCCACTTACTATTACCAATCCAAATATGACGAGGCAATACCTATGCTTGAGGTAGATTACAGGGCAAGTATTGAAAGCAAGGAATGGAACAGCGTAGGTCACACTTTGTGCATGTGGGCAGATATCAATATTAAGAAGCACAATTATGCCTTAGCAGAACAACAATTGAGGGAAGTGGAAAAATTGGAGCCTTTTAATGGCAACATACGCCTACGTTTGAGTTATTACCTAAAAAAATCTGCCCTTTATTCCGATCTGAACCAGCATAAAGCAGCTTATGCGGCCCTGGATTCTGCCAGGATCTTACAAATAGCCGTATCCAAAAGGAATGATGGGATCACATTCAGCCAAGCAGAACAGAAGATAGCGGTGGAGCAGCACCTTGCGCAAATGAGCGTAATGAAGGCAGAAGAAAGCAAAAGATTGGTAATACGCAACTTCATCATTGTTATTGCACTGCTATTGCTCATTATTTGCGGGCAATTAATCTATAGGCAGCACCTGAAGCAAAAGAGGAACAAGGACGAACTTGAAGAGGCATCCAATAAACTGAACAAATACCTTGAAAGCATCCGTGAGAAAAACCTGCTGATCGAGGATTTCAGGGCAGAAATTGATGCACTGCATACGATGTCCGAATTCTATTCCAGCACCAATACCGTTATTAAGGAAAAGGAAGAAATTGCAGACAAGCTGAAGAAATACACCATTTTAACGGATGACCATTGGAACGAGTTCAGGCACCTGTTCTCCAAGGTGCATGTTGATTTTTTTGCGTTGGTAAAGCAAAAGTACCCCTCCCTTACCCAATCCGAAATACGTTTACTGGCGCTGACCAAATTGAGCCTTTCGAGAAAAGAGATGGCGGAGATGCTGGGCATATCACCAGATTCGGTCAAAAAAACAAGGCAGCGTATCCGCAAGAAAGTGGACCTGCCCGATAGCATGGATATTGAGGACATGATAGCCTCTTTGGATAGGTAGCCCTTACTGCATATTTCATTCAATTCATGAATGGAATGCATGTAATTGAAAAAATTAAGCCAATGTTATTAACAGATATTACGCAAAATGTCAAATACTGATGTCAGGTTGAGCTTGTCGAAACCTATTGGGAAACCGGAATCGCCTTCGAGTACCTCAGGCTGACATTACTCCACAATCTTTGCGTAACATCAATTATTAATAGTATAGCCCTATTAATAACATTGGCTTTTGTGAAAATGGTTGTTACATTATTTATACAATCTCTTGTCCAATATTTTTTTCTATATTATAAACTCAATTCTGCTTGCTCTTCCCTCCCTTCTACTGGGATCTTACGGATAAAATTATCGTACCCTTCTTCATCTCCATGGTCGCTGTAAACACCATAAGAATCAAGGCTGTACCCTATCAGTCCATCATTGGCCTCAATAATGTAGAGGATAGATGAATCAGATGGATCGGAGTCTCCCTCAAAACGATAGGTCTTTGTAATCTTCAACTCCTCGGGCAAATAATTTTTTCCCTTGTTGGCATGGAAGCCTTCTGGGGTCCAGCGGAACTCATTGTCCATTTTATTGACGCGTAATTTTTCCAGTACGGTACTCAGCGTGGTCATTTCAGTCTTTTGCATGTCATCAGTTTTTATACAATTGGGTAAAGCAAAATCCATACCCCTTAACCAATAAAATAGAATGCCCAGCAAACATTGTGATAACCTTTCTATTGTGTGAAGGAACAAGGGTCTACGTGGAGAATATTGCCCGAAACCAATCTGATTATAGGGCAATAATTGTTTTTACTTGAGCAGGTAACAATATTGGGAGGATGCATTGGGAACAGGAACATGAATACGGTGCCTTATCAATAAGGAGCATTAACGATTGACAATAAAATGCTTGTTGACAAAAAGGTTATTTCATTCCCTAATATCCAATCAAAATTTGTGTATTCAATATAGCCTACTGGGCATATAGACCTCTTTTACCGTAGCTGGATGCAGAACGATGCAATTAATTTCCCCATACATATTGTAAGGCAGCCTCTTTAAGAATGGGTTGTATCTGTTAATGACCTGGATGTATATAATTGCAATAACCTTTCTATTTGTTCAACTATTTTCTTAAAAGAAAATTCCTTGGTCAAATATTCCGATGCCCCACCAACAGTAAGCAATTTGTCTTTTTCACCCGGATAGGAGGATGTTGTATAAATTACCACAGGCACATTTTCTAGTCCATCAATTTCCCTGATTTTCAGTAAACATTCTTCTCCACCCATACGAGGCATGTTCATGTCCAGCAGGATCATGTCCGGAATATTTTCTTTTTCGTTCAATAGCTTGATAACTTCTATTCCATCTTGTGCAATCAAGATATCGCCTAAAAAATTTATTTCTTCCAGGGCAAGCAGCAATATCTCAACATCCTCCTTATCGTCATCCGCTATCAATAATTTCAACTTATTATTCATTAGTTTTTGCTATTAAATCAAATACATTATACTAAACTAAACCAACAAAAAAAGGCCAACTTGGGCACCATTTCAATCCTTACTTTTTTCTGAAACTTTGCACAGCATAAGCTATCATTAAAGAAATAAAAGAACCACATGAAAAATTAACAATGCCAGCATTGATTGCAACCATCAATAAAAGCCCCTTTTTCTTATCCAGTACATTATTGGCCGGTGCATCTTTTAATACAGGAACTGCTATCAATAAATTAATAGCGAGCAACAGCAAGTAACAAATTAGAATGCCTGTAACCGTTACAAGGACACCTGCAATTACTTTGTTGATGCCATTGCTTATTTTGAGCCTGTTTCGCCATGCGTATGCAGAAACCACCACCATAAAGGCCACATTGCCTACGTTCAATAACCAAGCATCTTCAAAATTTGCACGTTTCATAAAAATAGTGGCAATACTGGTATAGGCCAATGCAGCACAAAATCCATAATTCATGTACCCTTTCAGAAAATGTCTGCTCAACAAAACTGTTTTCATGAATGTTGATTCGGGAAGTTGGAACAAAAATTTAGCCATGGTTCAGTAATGGCCAAACAGCAAGAAACATAAAAGGGCAGGTCCAAGTAGGCAGGGACTATTAGGGCAATATCAAAATTTGCCGGTTAAACTTGGCAATTACTCCCATCAAGTCAATTATCAACTATTGTAGAAGAATATCCACGAAAGAATGGGGCATTTATTCATTGATGATTTCACCACCATTGGGACGGATGAACTGCCCAGTTATATAACTCTAATTTTCTGTAACAAAGAAAGGATAGGCCTGGGCCACTTCCACTGGTTCACCGGTCCTTTGCTGAAACTGAGGTTGATTGATTTTCTTGGATACTAAATTGTGCCATATTTTTTATGAAGCTTTGTCTGTTGTATGTGATACGCTTTCTATCCAGCCCTTGGCATCTTCCTTATTGCGGTTGATCCTTGCGGCCACTTTGGTAATCAGTTCCTCGTCAGAATTGCGGGCTAGGTCTTCATCGGTAAGTTCAGGCTCTGCTTCTTTGAGCAGTTCCTTCACATCTTCCCAAGGGGCTTCAAGTTTCAATATATTGTTCATAATTGTTGTTTTAGAAAACCATTTGCCATTCATTGTTATCGTTCAATAAATAAGATAGGCCATTGCTCATGACATGGATCTCCCTTTTCTTATCGTCCACCAATAATCTTGTCCTGTAAATATGCCTACCATTACTCTGCTTCCGCAAATAGCGCATCAATGCTATAACGGTTGGTTGCACATTATTCAACAGTTCATTGTCATCATTCTCCTTTACAAATGCTTGTCCCATGACGTGGATTTTGAAACAGGATGTTTAATTGCGAAAAAAAATCTACAGGTATCTTTTGAATTACTGGTGAATGCCTGAATAAGTAGTCAAAAGGAGCACGGATTTTTTCAACGCATAAATACTGTGAACGATGTTTGAATGCAACACCACCATCTTCTTTTCGCATAGTTCAAATGCATCCCCTTCAGTCGTTATGTTTATTTTCCCCTCCATTACCTGCAGTACAGCGATACCATCAATTGATATATCGTTCACTACAGTTTCGTCATGAAGGCAGGTGAGTACAATGGCCAAGCCCGGTGTTTTAAAGAGTGTAATGCCATTGCGGTCGTTTTTGCCCCAAGCTTTTTCATCCTTTAACTGTTCTATCCTTTCTTTTATATCCGTTATTACATAACTCGCATCTATCACCCTTTCCCCATCTGGACGGTTGTAAGTTGCTTCAATGTTTTTCATCGTTGATGTTTCATATGCTATGTAAAATTCTATGCCAAAATATTTTGTGGATATTGGCACAGTTTTGTCAAGTGAAGTGTATCATCAAAATGAATAGAAATGAAAAAAATAGTAGTATTTATCGTAAGTGCAGTGATTGCATTGAATGCTTCTGCACAAACAGCAACACCTACAAAAAAAGAAGCGGAAAAGGATGTAAAGAAGGATGTAAAGGAACTGAAAGTGGAGCGCAAGGAACGTAACAAGAAAATTACAAAGGCCCAGTTTAAAAAAGCCGGCAAGGACCAAAAAGAAATTAACAAGGACAGGAAGGACCTGAATGCCAACAAAAAGCATTTGAAGAACAAGGGAGTAAAGGCTCCTGTACAAAAAGCCAAGGAAGAAGTTAAAGAAGGTAACAAGTAGATTAAGAAGAATGCCCGTGCGCAAAGCATGGGCATTCTTGTGCCACAAACTTATTTACGTAAAACACTTGATAGCAATGCTGACCTTGACCATACCAAAACAATACGAAGGGGCACAATCGGATAATAGCTTTTCTATAAAAGCGAACAACATGGCCCAGGCCAAGCAATTGTATGCAAGAGCAAAAGAAAACCTGCTACAAGTAAATAGCTGGGGCAAGCTTGCAGGCGGCCTAAGTGCCAGGTTCCAATTGATTAATCATCATGGGGATGCACTTTACCGTGAAGCAAGGGCAAACGATTTTATCAAAATCAAATTGCCTGTCGCTGGCAAGAACTATGATTGGGTACAAATTGAAGCCATTCAGGAAACACAGCAAGAAAACAACCACCAGATTTCCATGCGTGTAAGGCCAGCTAATGACCCACAGTCAACAGAAAAACATCCGGAACATTTTTTTACCACAGATGCCACCAGTAGTTTCATCATAGAACGCATAGGTGAAAGGGTCACGGCTGCCGTACGTGGAAGGAATGAATTGCCTAACATGCAAACGGATAACTTCCTACAAAAAATCCGCAATGCCATTATTGGTCTGGTTGCAATGCTGGGCCTGAACAAGCCCCAATGGAAAGCACTCGCCAAAGGCTTCCTTACTAAAAGAATTGGCAGGGCTAGGTAATACTTATTTGTGGAGCATGGTTCCCAGTTCCAATCCCTTTTGTATGGCGTAGGTATGGTAGCAGTTAATAAAAAATATCCATAACGTATGCTTTTCCTTCAGCCAACGGTTGAACAGCTTGGCAAATTTTTGAAGTTCTGTTGAACATGAAGGCCATTGTTTGCGCCAACAACAAACAGGCATCACAAATTCTGTGGAATTCCATTCCCAATAATCTTTGGTTACCTAACGGATAATGCTTCCTATGAAATGGTACAATCTTTTCTATGATAAATCAAATGCATATTCATCCATGAAAGGGTTGAACGCTAAACGTAAGGACCCACTGTCTTATGGTGTTATTACCAAAATGAGAGACATGCATGAATAAGGCTTAGGCCCTGCGAACATTTGCAGGGCCTATTTTATAGGTTGATAATCGGCATCCATTTTTTTACCTTCTATACTATAGTATCATGAAAGCAATATGGACGGGCGCTATCGGTTTTGGTCTGGTAAATATTCCCATTAAACTGTACAGTGCAGTTGAAGCAAGTGAACTGGACTTGGACATGCTCGATAAAAAGGACCACGCTAATATAAGGTTCAAGAGAGTAAACGAAAGGACCGGCAAGGAAGTAACATGGGAAAATATAGTGCGTGGCTACAACCTCAATGATAAATATGTGATACTGACCGATGCAGATTTTGTGCAGGCCGCTCCGGAAAAAAACAAGATTATTGAAATTGCTGAATTCATTAAGGAAGGGGATGTGGACAGCATCTATTACGAGATGCCCTATTATGCGGAGCCTGAAAAGAATGGTGCAAAAGCGTATGCCCTGCTCCGCGATGCATTGAAAAAAAGTGGGAAAGCGGGTTTGGGTAGCTTTGTGCTAAGAACAAAGGAAAGCCTTTGCTTAATCAAAGCCGAAAGTGACGTGCTTGTGGTGAACAGGATACGTTTTGCGGAAGAGATAAGGCAACCAAAGGACCTTAAAATCCCATCATCTACCAGTAAGCCTGCCGAAATGAAAATGGCCATGCATTTGATTGACCAGTTAACTGGTAATTTTGATATTTCCAAATACAAGGATACGTATTCTGATAAGCTGATGAAGATTATCCGTGCTAAATCCAAAGGGAAACTGAAAGCAGTTCCAACCATGAAAATAGTGCATTCAAAAGCTACGGACTTAATGGCCCAGTTAAAAGCCAGCCTCGGTACCCCACGTAAAAAAGCATCCTAATGGCACTGACACTGTACAACAAGAAAAGGGATTTCAAACAGACTTCCGAACCTAAGGGCGAAACATCCAAGGAATCCAAGCTACGTTTTGTGGTGCAGCGCCACCATGCCTCCCATATACATTATGATTTCAGGCTGGAGATGAATGGGGCATTGTTGAGCTGGGCAGTTCCAAAAGGCCCGAGCCTAAACCCAACAGTAAAACGTTTGGCCATGCATGTGGAAGACCATCCTGTTAGCTATATAGATTTTGAAGGCACCATTCCCAAAGGGAATTATGGTGCGGGAACGGTAGAAGTTTGGGACAAAGGAAATTACGTTCCGGTGGATGAGCATGGGAACCCCATCACTGAGAAGCAGGCCATAGCAGCCTACAAAAAAGGCAACCTGAAATTTGAATTGAAAGGTAAAAAAATTAAAGGAGGGTTTGCCTTGGTGAACCTGAAAAAGGATGATGGCAAAAGTTGGCTACTGATCAAACATAAGGATGATTATGCCACTAATGAAGATTACAATGCCGAAGACCTTAGCAAGAACAAAAAGAAAGAAGATGCTTCCAGCACCTCACCCAAAATCTCTGCAAAAAAAAAGCTCCCCCGAAAAGACGCAATAAAAAGAGCGGCTGATAGACCAATAAAAAAAAAGGTTGAACTTTCGGAACCGGCAACTGCAACTATCTCCATCGGCAATAAAAAAATAAACAATTTCATTAAGCCGATGCTTGCTTCCATTGTAGACGCAGCTTTTAATGACGATGATTGGATTTTTGAATTGAAGCTGGATGGATACCGGGCCATAGCAGAACTGGACAAAGGTCATGTAAAATTGTATTCCAGAAATGGCTTGTCTTTCATTGATAAATATCCATCTGTTGCTGCTGCCCTGCAGAAAATAAAGTACCGGGTTGTTCTGGATGGTGAAATTGTTCTGGTGGAAGAAGATGGAAGACCAAATTTCCAGAAACTGCAGCACTATGATACCAATACCACTCTACCGCTAGTATATTATGTTTTTGATATGCTGATGTACGATGGGGAAAGCATGGAAGAATTTCCTTTAACCGAACGCAAAAAATTACTGAAAAAATTATTGGGCAACAATTCCACCATCAAATACTGCGACCATATAGAAACCAATGGAAAAACTTTCTTTCAAAAAGTAGTGGGTGCCAATATGGAAGGTATCATGGCAAAGAAAAAAGAAAGTACCTATCATGAAGGCATCAGGACAAAAGAGTGGCTGAAGATAAAAAATGTACAAACCCATGAAGCCATCATTGCTGGCTACACAAGTCCGCGTGGAAGCAGGGCACATTTTGGTGCATTGATCCTTGGGAAGTACAATGGAAAAACATTGCAGTACATTGGTCATACAGGTACGGGATTCACCCAAGAATCATTAAGGGACCTATGGGGCTTAATGCAACCATTGATTTCCACACAATCCCCCTTCGCCCAGAAAACAAAAGTGAATGCTCCTGTTACCTGGGTGAAGCCCAAACTTGTTGCAGAACTGAACTATACAGAGATGACCAACGAAAATATAATGAGGCATCCAGTGTTTGTAAGGCTCCGGCCAGACAAGGACCCAAAAGATGTAAACATGAAAACAAACAAGAAAGCAGTACCAAGCAAAGCAAAAAAAGTGGCAGAAGAACAATCAGGAGCAGTGGAGCAAGGAAACAGTTCAACGGTTACTGTTGGAAAGCGGCAATTGGAATTGACCAATCTCAACAAAATATTCTGGCCAAAGGAAGGTTACACCAAAGGTGATTTGATAGCATATTATGATGGGATAGCAGATTATATACTTCCTTATTTAAAAAACAGGCCATTAAGTTTGAAAAGGAACCCGCATGGTATAGAAGATGAGGGCTTCTATCAAAAGGATGCCGGTGGCAATGCCCCTTCATGGGTGGATAAGGCCAATATATATTCCGAATCAGCAGAAAAGACAATCCATTATCTTGTTTGCAATGAGAAAGCTACTTTACTGTACCTCGCTAATCTTGGTTGCATAGAAATGAACCCATGGAATTCCGTTACCAATAAAATCCAAAATCCGACCTACTTGGTTATTGACATTGACCCCTCCGAAAAAAACACGTTTAATCAAGTAATAGAAACAGCATTGGCTACAAAAGAAGTACTCGACAAGGCCGGAGCCGATTGCTACTGCAAAACATCTGGGGCTACCGGCCTCCATGTTTATGTTCCAATGGGAAACAACTATGATTATGAAACGGTGAAGAACTTTGCCCATATTATTGCGTCCATGGTGCAGGTACAATTGCCTGATTTTACAACATTGGAGCGGAACCTAGCAAAAAGAGGGAATCAAAAAATCTATGTTGATTTCTTGCAGAACAGGACCGGGCAAACATTGGCTTCCGCTTACAGCCTGCGCCCCAAAGAAGGAGCGACGGTTTCAACGCCATTGGATTGGAAAGAAGTAAAGCAAGGATTACATCCATCTGACTTCAATATCCAAAATATCATTAACCGTTTGGAAAAGAAAGGCGATTTGTTTGCTGGTGTACTAGGCAAAGGAATTGACCTTAATAAATGTCTACAAAAAATGGAGCAATAGAATGTTGTTTGCTTTTATTGCAATTTAAAAACATCCTGTCTTATATATTCCTGCATTCCTGTGCACAAGCATTACAGGCCCCTGCACATTCCTGACAATGTTTGTTTTCATGCTTGCTACATTCATTGGCACAAGCTTCACAAAGCGCCGCACAAATAGTACATGCTTCTTTTGCTTTTTCACTTCCCAAGCTCATCAGTTGCGCTGCTGCATAGCATATTGCAGCACACTCCATATCCAGTTGGATACATCTTGCCATCATGCCCACTTCCTCTTCTTTGGTACAGGAAGCCGCACAATGATTGCATAGTGCTGCACATTTCAAGCATGCGTCTATGCAGGCTTTATAAGTATGGTATCCTTGAATCATTTTAGCATTATTAGTTTAACGCATCATTCCCAATTGTTGGCTATGCTGCTGGCAATAGGCGATTGTTCTACTAATGGAACCAAGTTCTTCAAACTTCTTTTGAAGTTGGGCAGAATTCATATTCATTTTTTTTGCCCAATACGAAATCTCCTTTGATTTGTTGAGGTTCACTTGCACATTGGAATTCAGTTTTTCTTGGTAGTGTACCATACATTTTATTTTTAATTGCCTTAGTAAAACCCAAAACCTGTGCCCATTTTCCCTAATCGCTAAAAGGACATTTTTAGTGGTTTTATGAAAATGTTTGTAGATAAAAATCCTCAAGCTTAACTCCCTATCCAATGAAAATTTAAGGGCATGAATTTGTATTGTACTGTAACAACGATTTGCTGATTCAGTATCGATAATTGCATACTCAATATTAATACCATGACCACTAAATACCCTTTCTACCTCAAAAGCACCGTTATACTTTTGGGGCTCACCCTAATTGTTTACGCACTTTCATTTCTTGGCGACATACTTATCCCCCTTTCATTTGCTGCTATGTTGGCCATACTGGTCAATCCCTTGTGCAACTGGTTCCAAAGCAAAAAAATTCCAAGAACCTTATCCATTACGTTTTCTTTGTTATCTGCTATGCTATTGTTTGGTGCCATTGGTTATTTTGTGTCGTCGCAATTGACAAGTTTCACAACCGAAATGCCCCTTTTAAAGAAGAAATGCATTGAACTGTTTACCAATCTACAGTATGAAATTGACAATCGGTTGGGCATCAAAATACAGAAACAGAATGAGTGGCTATCGGAAGCACAAGCCCAATTGAAGCCCATGGCAGGGAATGCCATTACCGGGCTGTTCGGCACATTGTCCGTACTCTTGTTATTGCCCGTATATGCGTTCCTGATCCTTTATTATAAAACACTGCTTATCAATTTTATTTATGAGTTATTTGCAAAGGAGAAAGGCAGGACATCAGAAGTAGCCACAGTCTTATCACAAACCAAGGGGGCCATTCAAAGTTATATGTTCGGGTTGCTAATAGAAGCATTGATCGTGGCCATACTCAATTCAGCAGCATTATTACTAATTGGCGTGAAATACGCTATATTGATTGGTGTTATTGGCGCGTTACTGAATGTGCTCCCATATATTGGCGGCATTGTGGCTATTGCTTTACCAGTATTAATTGCAACCATTACCAAAGAGGGCTTCCAATCGCAATTATGGGTAGTCTTTGCCTATCTCATCATCCAATTTATTGACAATAATTTCCTTGTACCCTATATAGTATCCTCTAAAGTAAAAATCAATGCATTGATCTCTATTTTAATTGTTTTATTGGGAGGTGCATTATGGGGAATATCAGGCATGTTCCTTTCCATCCCGTTTATTGGCATACTTAAAATTATTTTTGACAGGATCCCTGAACTGAAGCCTTGGGGCAAACTGTTAGGCGATGAAATGCCCACAAAACATCTTGGCCGATTGAGGAGAACAAGAAAAAAACAGGCTGCATAAAACCACATTAAATTTGCAGTAGCATGTTCAATAAAAAAAATAAATACTTAGCTTATACAAGTTCCAACAAAATAGAGCTACTGCACAGTGGCAAACCCTACTTCGACAAGTTATTGAGCATTATTGGAGTAGCCAAATACTCCGTTCATCTACAGGTTTATATTTTGGAAGAAGATGAAACAGGACAGAAAGTTGCCGATGCCTTAATAGCTGCTGCACAACGCGGCGTTGCTGTGTACTTGATGCCAGACGGTTATGCCTCGCAAAGTCTCTCCAGCAAGTTCATCAAAGCATTAACGGATACCGGCGTCAAGTTCCGGTATTTTGAACCCCTCTTAAAAAGCGAACATTTCTATTTTGGACGAAGGCTACACCATAAAGTAACGGTGGTAGATGGCTTCTACAGTTTGGTTACAGGTATCAATATTACCAACCGTTACAATGACATGCCGGGCGAACCTGCATGGATGGACTGGGCTTTGTATACAGAAGGCGCAACATCACGGGAACTCAGTAAAATTTGTATCCAGTTATGGAGCAAAGCAAACCACCTGAACCAAAAACCACAGGACACCATCGTTACCAAAAAAATTGAAGGAGAATGCATGGTAAGGGTAAGAAGGAACGATTGGGTGAAACGTTTCAACCAAATTTCAAGAAGTTATATAGACATGCTGAAAACATCCAGATCACATGTCACTATTATGTCCAGCTATTTCATTCCGGGGTGGTTCATTCGTCAACGTTTGGTCAAAGCTTCAAGAAGGGGGGTAAAAATAAAATTGATATTAACCGGTGTATCAGATGTAAAACTTGCAAAGTCTGCTGAATGCTATATCTACAGATGGTTCCATAGGAACAATATTGAAGTATATGAATACAATCGAGGAGTGCTGCACAGTAAACTGGCTGCACAGGATGGAAAATTTGTAACGATTGGTTCCTACAATGTAAACAATATCAGTGCCTACGCCAGTGTGGAACTGAACCTCGATATTGCCAATGAAGATTTTGCACAATCAACAGAGAAGGAACTGGAAAAAATCATTGCGGAAGACTGCACGCTAATAACCCCTGAAATTTATAGCAAACGGTACAACTTCATCAAGATGTCATTACAGTTCCTCTCCTATCTTACGGTTCGGATGCTGATCAATATATCCACTTTCTATTTCAAGCAGGCATAAAATCAATTGCCCATCATGCGTTTCCATAAAGTGCCAATGGTTTGTTTGTTCCAGTTCCTGAAACGGCCACGTTGTATCAACAGGTCATTGTCTTTTGGATTGTTCACATAATAGTAAAAAGCAAATCGGGCATTACTATCATTCCATCCAGTTATCTGGCCAAAACGCAAATCGTTGAATACAAGTGTATCATGCAGTATTTCGGCAGTGTAATAATCCTGGGAAAAAACCATCAATTGTTTAATATCATGCCTCCCCTTTACGTTTTCTAGCAATGCATCATTTTTATTCCTGTACTGGAAATGGATCGGCTTATTATTATCAAGTACAGAACGGTAACCAATATAATATCCTGTGTCATTTTCCAGAACTATGTACCACAATAAATTATTGAAAGGTGTTGGCGTGGTGAAATGACGATAATAAACGATGTTTTGCCCTGAAGTACTTTTCTTGATGGCTAATTCAATGTTCATTTTGTTCACTATGCCCAACAAAAAATAGCAGGAACACCAAAAGATGGAAATAATTGCCCACTGCGTTCTCTTCTTATGCGTACGGTTAATGAGTAACATAATAGCCACGATGCCTGGAACTATGGAAAAAAAGGGATCTGCAACAAACAGCGTATTGTAGGAAAAACGCAGATGGTTAAAAGGTTCGAATAGGCCAACCCCATAAGCATTAGCAGTATCCAATAATAAATGAACCACTACCTCGACTGAAAAGAACCATAGCCATCGGGCAAAACTTACATCATGTGGCCTTCTCCACCTATCTGCAGCCCATGCAAGCAATGGCACTACCAATGCCGCAAATAACAAAGAATGCGTAAACCCACGATGCGCCAATAAATTATCAGCAGGACTTAAATAAATGGAATTGATGAAATCAATATCAGGAACACTTTGTGCAACTGCACCAAGCAGCAATGCTCTTTTTCCTATTTTCTTACCAACAAATACCTCACCAATACAAGCTCCTAAAACAATGTGGGTGATGGTATCCATAAACTTACTATAATAAAAATCAAGCCAGCGTCTAATGTTTATGCAGGTAAGGTAACAATAAAAGTAGAACCTTCATCTAATGAACTGTTTACTGCAATTTTCCCATTGTGCTTCTCTGCAATTTTTTTGCATATAGATAGACCAATGCCCGAACCTTCAATCTCATGATAACTATGGAGCCTCTTGAATACAACAAAAATATCTTCAGCATACTTTGGGTCAAACCCAATACCATTGTCTTTTACAAAAATATTGTACCAACCATTCTTCAAGTTCTTGTCATTAATTACCTTTTCAGCATAAATCTCAATCCGTGGAGGACAATCAGGCTTGCTGAATTTCAGGGCATTACTAACCAAATTGTGAAATAGCTGTTTTATAAGACTGGGTACGGCAGGAATAATAGGCAAATTCTCTGTTACAAAAACACCCTGCTTATGCTTAATATCCATTTCCAAATCTGCAAGAACATCTTTCAGGATAAGATTGAAATCAGTTTTGGTAAGCTGTTCATCCAAATGTGTATGCCTTGAATACATCAGCAGGTCATTGATTAAAAGGTGCATACGTTCAGATGCCTTTACAATTTTGCTCAAATAACCATTCACTGTTGGATTTACACTTCCAGCAAGATTACTGGTTAGCTTATCTGAAAACAATAAAATTTTACGGAGTGGCTCCTGCAAATCATGTGACGCTACAAATGCAAATCGGTCCAGCTCCTCATTGATAGACTTCAGTTCGGCATTATTCTGCAATAACTGTAGATTAAGATTATTTACTTTCCTCTCCGATGCCTTACGTTCGTCAATTTCTTTTTGTAGGGAAATATTGGTAGATTTCAAT
>JAHEZD010000035.1 GCA_023251255.1 Chitinophagaceae bacterium | reverse complement strand
TGTTGAAGAAAGTGTACACCTACTACCAAAAGGATTATGGCGACCACCATATTTTTTCCATTGACGATCTGGAAGAAATAAAAGAACGCTTCAACCATATCAGTGCAAAAAAGAAAATCATCATCACCACGGAAAAAGATGCGGTAAGGTTGGCCAAGTTTGCAGATGAACTGACCACGCTGCCCCTGTACGTATTACCTATCAAACACACATTTTTATATGAAGAAGGTGAACAATTCAATTCTTTGATTACTTCCTTTATCCGCAACTTTACCTTCAATCCAACAACATGAGCAAAAGCAAGAAAGCAAAAACGAATATCTATAAAGGCAAAACATCCAACCAAGGCTTGGTAAAAGGCACACTCGAAGTAACCAGGAGCGGCATTGGCTACGTGGTAATCCCGGACGGAAGTGGCGATGTACTGGTACGTTCCAATGATTTTGGCAATGCCCTGCATGGTGATACCGTAAGGGTAAAGATTACCAAGGAAAACATGAGCAGTGGGCGTAAGGAAGGCAAGATTGCCGAAGTGCTGAGCCGCAAGCAAACCGAGTTCATTGGCTATTTACAGGTGCGGAACAATACCGCCTTCTTCATTCCATCCACCGACAAGCCCATGCCCGATATGTTCATTCCATTGAACAAGTTGAGCGGTGCTACAGATGGGCAGAAAGTGATTGCCAAAATGGTGCAATGGGAAAAAGGCGACCGCAAGCCCATTGGTGAAGTGGTAAGTGTGATGAGACCTGAGGATGAAAACGATGCAGCTATGAAGGGCCTGCTGGCCGAAGCTGGTTTTGGTTTGTCCTTTCCCGAAGAAGTGATGGAAGAAGCATTGCGTTTGACCGAGGTAATCGGTGCCGATGAAATTGCCAAACGCCGTGACTGCCGTGACATACTCACTTTCACCATTGACCCCATTGATGCAAAGGATTTTGATGATGCCCTGTCCATCAAGAAAATAAAAAATGACCTCTATGAAATTGGTGTGCATATAGCCGATGTAAGCCACTTTGTGGAACCGGATACCGCACTGGATGCTGAAGCCTACAAACGTGCCACATCAGTTTACCTGCCAGATAGGGTAAACCCCATGCTGCCAGAGAAGATTTCCAATGAGCTCTGCTCCTTGCGCCCGCATGAAGACAAGTGTACCTTCTCCGCCATTTTCCAAATGACCAGCAATGGCGAAGTGAAGGATTTCTGGTTGGGCAAAACAGTGATCCATTCGGACCACCGTTTTGCTTATGAAGATGTGCAGCAGATCATTGAAACCAAGGAAGGGCTGTATCTGGAAGAAATCCTGTTGATGAACGATATAGCTGAAAGGCTCCGCAAGAAACGTTTCGATAAAGGTGCTATCAACTTCTCCTCACAGGAAGTCCGTTTCAAGCTGGATGAAACAGGCAAGCCCATCGGCATCATGATCAAGGAAAGCAAGGAAGCCAATAAACTGATCGAGGAATTCATGCTGCTGGCCAATAGGACCGTTGCGGAAACAGTGTTCAAAGCAAAAATGGATAGCAAGGAAATTCCCTTCCCCTACCGTGTGCATGACCAGCCAGATGAGGAAAAGCTATTGCCCTTTATTGCTTTCGCCAAAAAGTACGGACATAAGTTCGACATATCCTCCCCACAAAAAATTGCGGAAAGTTTCAACCAGTTACTGAAGGATGCCAATGGCAAACCCGAACAGCAAGTGCTGGAACAATTGGGCATCAGGACCATGGCAAAAGCGGTGTATACCATCAACGATATTGGCCACTATGGACTTGCCTTTGAACATTACTGCCATTTCACTTCACCCATACGCCGCTATCCCGATGTGCTGGTACATAGGGTACTGCACAGTATGCTGCTCAACAAGACCATCCTCGATAAGAAGATGGAGGAAAAATGCCGCCATTGCAGTGAACGCGAACGTGCAGCCATGGAATGCGAACGTGCAGGCAACAAGTACAAGCAGGTGGAATTCATGAAGAGCCATTTGGGTGAGACCTTTGATGGCGTTATCAGTGGCGTAGCCAGTTTTGGCCTGTTTGTGGAAACGGTTGAACATAAATGTGAGGGCCTTGTAAGCATTGTGAGCCTAAGCGATTACGATGATTTCAGGCATGTGGAAACAGATTACAGTTTGGTGGGCCGCAGAAGTGGCCGCAGTTTCCGTATAGGTGACAAGATCAAAATAAAAGTGGTGGCCGCCAATTTGGACAAACGCCAACTGGATTATGAATGGGTGCTGGATGGTGGTGCGCCGAAGAATGAAGAGAAGGGGAAAAAGAAGAAGAAATGATATGGTAGTCGAGGTAAGGAATAAGATTGTATTGCGGTTGCATTGTACACTTGTACTATTGTATTACCCTTGGAATTATACGACTATTAATTCTTTTTTCTAGTTTTTACTTGTTTTTCAATTTCGTCCAAGTCTTGCTTATCATCATTGGTAGCTTCAAAATTTTTACGTTTTGCATCAAATGCTTCATAAATGGAGGTTACCTGTTCTTCCATTTGTAAATGACTAATGGTGCCGGTGCCTTTAAGAATGGGCCTATCGTTTAGCTCAAGTATTTTATCTACATTTTCCTTCCAGAATTTCATGGCTATACCCATCCTGTTTTTAGCCCTCAATTCTGCGGTTTCAAGAAAGATAACCACAAGGCGGTTGAGCGTATCCATTTCATCTGCGGATAAATAATTTTTTGCTGTATAAATGTCCTGCTTTCTTACCACTGTTCCCTTCCATGAAGTCAATGCCATATTGGGTGCTTTCAAATCCGCCCTTGCAACAATTAGTTCAGCAGCAGTTTTTCCTGTAACGGCAAAAAGTAGTTTGTTTTGCGTTTCAGCAAAAAACATTTGGGTAGCCTTGTCGCTACTATCGTAATCGCTACTGAGTGCAAACAGGTCTCTTACCTTTTGATAGAATCTTTTTTCTGATGCCCTAATATCACGGATACGCTCCAATAATTCATCAAAATAGTCTGGCCTGCCATCTGGATTTTTTAACCGTTCATCATCCATTACAAAACCTTTGACCATATATTCCTTGAGGTTGCGGTTAGCCCATATCCTAAACTGTGTACCTCGTTTACTGCGCACCCTAAAACCAATGGACAAAATCATCTCCAATGAATAAAAAGCAACTTGGTATTCCTTGCCATCTACGGCAGTTGTAAAGTAATTCTTTACAACTGAATTTACGTCTAATTCATTGTCTTTCAGTATACTTATAATGTGCTGACCTATGTTTTGTTTAGAGGTGTCAAAAAGTTCGGCTAGTTGATTTTGGTTCATCCAAATCATTCCATCCTTGGCATAAAGTGATACGCTTGCTTTACCATCGGCGGTATTGTAAATGATGATATTTTGTTCGTTTTTTTGTGGCATTGCTTTAATTCTATTGACTTTATGCTGTAAAAATAATCTAAAGCATTTTTATCAGTACTTCGCTATTATATATATGTTCTTGTGCGGCATTTAATACTTTAATGCGATTCTTATAGAGCATTTACTCAACTATCTATTCAATTGATTACCGTAAAAACTCAATTGTTCCCTTCACCACTTCTTGCATCGGTGCCGGCAAGGAACCTTCCAGCCAGGGATGCTTCCTACCAAATACATGATCCGAGGCAACGGTAAACAATTCTGCAGTTGGATTGGCTTCGTTCAAAGTGAATGCATGAGCAATAGGCACTCCTTCATCTTCCGTACCATGACAAATTAAAACAGGTATGGTCAAGCCACTAATAGCTTTAATGATATCCAGTTTATCCGCATGTTGCACATAGTCTTCATAAAGTTGGTAATGTAGGGGCATCTGTTGTTTGGTACGGCTGTTCAATGTGTACTGCACGCCAGTGGCTTTCCATTCGTTCATCTTCTCCTCATCCCATTTGCCCCAAGGCGTTTTGCATTCACTTACAGAAGCCCATGTAGCAATAGCCTTGATGTTTTTTTCCTCGGCAGCTTTTAAGATAACAATACCGCCACCACGGCTATGGCCAATCAGCATCAAGTGTTTGGTATCAATGGCTGCTGCATGCTTATTGGATTTGTCCAAGGCCCAATCAATCACCATCTGCAAATCGTACAGTTCCTTCGTATAATTATTTTCGGCGTAGGCATCAAGGTCAACAAAATCTTCTGTATGTTCCATGCTGGTGCCGTTGTGCGAAAAGTTGAGCTTGATAAATACAAAACCAGCCGTTGCAAACTGCTTTGCTATCAGGTCAAAATTGGCCCAGTCCTTAAATCCATTGAAGCCATGAGCATAGATGGCCACCGGTTTTGCTTGACCATCTGCCACATAAAAAATATCCGTGGCCATTGGCCTGCCAAATGAACCTGTTATCACAACATTTTTCTCTATTACCATGATGTCGTTTTTATAGCTGTATTGAAGGGAATTCAATACATTAATTTGCATTAGGGTAGATAAGGCTTTCCGGGAACACCCCATCCCCATTTAGGCATGGGTTCGTTCGGGTTCATGTCCAGTTCAACTGCATTCGAATTCAGCACAGCAATCCTTGTTCCCCATTCTATGTAGGCCATAAAAGCTGAACGGAATTCAGGGTCGTCTGGCAAGTTGATTTCATCGGCAGACTCAATCAGCAAGCCCACCCATCTTTTCCTGTGCTGCTCGGTCAGGTGCCTGGAAAAATGTTTCTGTATCATCTTGAAATGACTGCCCTCCTCAGTACTGTACATGGTAGGTCCGCCAAACACTTCTGCTATGAAGTGTGCCACATGCAATTGGTGCTGTGCTGACATGTGCTTGAAAACAGGCTCCAACAATGCATCTTCCAGCACTTTCTTATAAAAGACATCCGTGAGCTTTTCAAATGTTTCCATGCCACCTGCCCACTCATATAAGGTGGGGACGGTTTGGCTATCCTTATTGTCTATCATAGTAAATAATTGATTCTGTGTAGATGAAGCTTTTAAGATGAAAGCCCTTTTCACGTGAAGAGTGAAAATACTTCTTTCTGTTTTCAAATATCACATGAGATTAACCACTGCTCCACATCTTCAAAAAACAGTTCTTTTATTAAATGTGTACATTTTACACAACAAACACTTATTTTTATTCCTCAAACACGATTGCTATGTTCAACAAACTGCTTTTACTGGCCCTGATTGCCAGTTTTATTTTTCCTTCCTGCAATAACCATGTTGATAAAAAACAAGCGCCCGACACTGCCAAGATCAATGGCCATCCTGCCTGGATCAACCAAGGTAATATTTATGAAGTGAACATACGCCAGTACACAGCAGAAGGCACGTTCAAGGCTTTTGAAAAAAATCTTGAACGGTTGAAAGAAATGGGCGTTCAAACGTTATGGTTCATGCCCATCAATCCCATCAGCAAGGTAGACAGGAAGGGTGTACTGGGAAGTTACTATGCTGTGAGCAGTTATGTGGACATCAATCCCGAATTTGGTACCCTGGCCGATTGGAAGGCATTGGTAAAGCATTGCCATGAGTTGGGTTTCAAGGTGATCATTGATTGGGTGCCCAACCATACGGGCGCTGACCACTATTGGTTAACTGCACATCCTGATTTTTATGAACGGGACAGCATTACAGGAAAGTTCCTGTCCCCATTTGATTGGACGGATACCCGCAAGTTGAATTACAGGAACCCTGTTTTGCAGGATACCATGATCAACCAGATGAAGTTCTGGATTGACCAATCGGGTATTGATGGTTTCAGGTGCGATGTAGCTGGTGAAGTGCCAGACGGGTTCTGGAAAAAATGCATTTCCACTTTGAAGTCGCAGAAAAATATTTTCATGCTGGCCGAAGGCGACAGGAAGGGCCTCCATGAAAGCGGCTTCGATGCTACTTATGCTTGGGCAGATTTTGCCATGATGAAGAAAGTAGCTTCGGGGGAACGCAAAGCCAATGCGCTGGACAGTGTGTTCAATACAAGCGATACTATTTATCCGGCCAATTATCTCCGCATGTTCTTTACCAGTAACCATGATGAGAATAGCTGGAACAAGGCCGATTATGGTACCATGCCGGGAGCAAGCCATGCCCCTTTTGCTGTGCTCACGCAGACCATCAAGCACAATGTTCCATTGATCTATAGCGGTCAGGAAGAACCTTTTCTGGACAGCCTGAGTTTCTTCTACAAGGATACGATCATGTTCAGCAAGTTTGAAAGGGCAGGCTTCTACAAAACACTGCTAAACCTGAGGAAGCGCAACCCAGCTTTGGGAGCGGATGCCCGTTTCAAAAAAGTAACAGTTGGCGATGAAGCTGCCGTATATGCCTATACCAAGGAAAAAGGCAAATCGAAAGTGCTGGTAATACTCAATCTGAGCAATAAGGAACAGACCATAACCGTGAAAGATGCCAGCCTGCATGGCAAGCCCTACAATGTGTTCATGGGCAATACGGAACCGTTGGGAAATAAACCTTGGTCCATTGAACCATGGGGCTATGTGGTGTATGAATACCAATAATCCTTGACCACGAATGGCACCAATGAACATTGATAAATACCATTTACAGCATTCGTGTTTATGGGTGCATTCGTAGCAATATTTGTGTTTCCCTTTCCGTGGCCCCTTTTTTTTAAAGTTGAAACCTATTAGTTTCGCTGCATGAACAGCAGCTACCTCATCAACCAAATAAAGGAAAAACGTTCTTATCTCTGTGTTGGACTTGATACAGATATCACCAAAATACCCAAACATTTACAATCGCATCCAGATGCGGTTTTTGAATTCAATAAAGCAATCATTGATGCCACCAAAGACCATTGCGTAAGCTATAAAATCAATACGGCATTCTATGAAGCCATGGGGCTGAAAGGCTGGGAAGCCATGGAAAAAACATTGCATTATATCCCATCCACACATTTCAGGATTGCTGATGCCAAACGTGGGGATATCGGTAATACTTCCAGCCAATATGCCAAAACATTTTTTGAAGTGCTGCCCTTTGATGCGGTAACTGTTGCCCCTTATATGGGAGAGGATTCTGTCCGCCCCTTTTTGGAATATGATGACAAGTTTGCAATCGTGCTGGGCCTAACCTCCAACAAAGGTGCCCATGATTTTGAAATGCTGAAGACAGGCGAAAACTTCCTTTATGAAAAAGTAATCAGCACCATAGCTACATGGGGAACACCCAATAATTTGATGTTTGTTATCGGGGCCACGCAGGCAAGTGAACTGGCAAACATCCGTACCATCATCCCCGACAACTTCTTATTGGTACCCGGCGTGGGCTTTCAAGGTGGGAGCCTGAAAGAAGTGAGTGAATATGGATTGAACAGTGATTGTGGCTTATTGGTCAATGCAAGCCGGGCCATTATCTATGCAGGTGGCAAGGAAAATTTTGCGGACGATGCAAAGCAGATTGCTATGGAGTACCAAACAGAAATGGGCTGCTACCTGAAATAAGTTCGCAGTAGGGCAACCATGGCTCTCAAAGCATTACATGAATGTAGTTGCACAACAGTTCCCTACCCTTAGTTTTGCAGGCCATGGCCAACGTTGCTCCAAATATGAACATGCAGGTGCAGATTACCTATAAGGCAGTACTGCAAATGTCGCTGCCAATTGCCGCATCCATATTGGTGCCCCAATTGAACTTTGTCACCAACAATATTTTCCTCGGGCATTTCAGTCAGCAAGCTTTGGCCGTTGCGGGCATTACAGGCGTATATTACTTGATTTTTGCCGTAATGGGCAATGGATTGAACGGTGCCCTGCAATCGCTCATTTCAAGACGTGCAGGGGAGAACAGGATTGATGAGATAGGGAAACTATTTTCTCAGGGTGTGCGCATTGCCTTGGCCCTGTCCATCGCTGGCATATTAGTAACCTGGTTTATCATCCCCACTTTATTGAAGTGGAGCCTGCACGACAGCAACAATGTGCAGTTTGCTGTTAATTTCCTGCACATTAGGATATTTGGCCTACCCTTTCTTTATCTCTATCAAATGCGTAACGCCTTATTGGTAGGCACCAATCAAAGCAAATATTTGGTCATCGGTACGGCCACAGAAGCATTAAGCAATGTGTTCTTCGATTACACGCTCATCTTTGGGAAGTTGGGCTTTCCTGCATTGGGGTTTAATGGGGCAGCTTATGCATCCGTACTGAGCGAAATCATTGGCTTGTTGGTTACCTATTTTGTAATCAGGTGGAAGGGCATCAGTCAGCGACTGGACCTCTTTAAACATTGGGCCTTTGATGCAGCAAACACTAAAATCATCCTGAAGCAGTCTGCACCATTGATTGGGCAGTTTGCGCTAAGTATCATTGCCTGGGAGTTCTTCTACATCCTCATTGAACACCATGGTGAACTCGACCTCGCCGTATCCAATGCCATGCGGAATATTTTTGGTGTATTCGGTTGCTTCACTTGGGCATTTGCTTCCGCCACCAATGCTATGGTGAGCAATGTGATAGGCCAGGGGCTGCAACATAGGGTCATGGAACTCATCCACAAGATCATCAAATTGAATTTTGGTTTTGCTCTCATTGTCTGCTTGCTGCTCAATATTTTCCCCCACCTTTTTCTATCAGTGTATGGTCAGGGCGAAGATTTTGTTGCTACTGCCATACCTGTACTGCGGGTTGTGTCCACCGCATTGGTCATCATGTCCATTTCAATTGTTTGGCTGAATGCGGTGGTAGGAACGGGCAACACCAAAATCAACCTTTTTTCAGAAATGATGGCCATTACCCTTTACTGCACTTACGTGTACATTATTTTGGAGAAACTGAAGCTTCCATTAATTTATGGATGGGCAAGTGAATGGCTCTATTGGGGCACCCTGTTCGCTCCCTCTTACTGGTACATGAAGTCGGGCAAATGGAAGAGCAAATAATTGTACCAACTTTTTAAATTACCTCATCGGTTGTTGAAGTGGCTACCCAAGCCAAACAAAGCCTGTCAAATAACCCATATTCTATTTGTAACGGGTATTCCTGGAAGGAAGCATTGAAGGAACCTTTTGCTTCCAATACAAATTTTTCCAACCGTATCATTTCCCTGAAATCAACCTCCCCATTGCCCCACCATTTGAAGATAGCTTCCTTGGAGGACCAAAGTAATGTTGGATGCTGGATGCCGGACGCCGGAAGTTGATGGCCCAAATCCAAATGATTGATTCCAAATGCTTCCTGCTCCTGCTTACTCAGGAACTTATGTACAATCCTCAGCACCTTTGCGGTAGGAATCTCAATATCAATGCCCACACGGTCCGTACTGCTTACGATGGCTGCTGCATAATCGCCACAATGGGATATGGAGAAATGGAACTGTTCGTCTGGCAAGAAAGGTTTCCTCGTGCTGGCAATGATGATTTCATGGTATGGGAAACCGGGAAACAGGAACCTGAGCAGGTACCTGCCTGCTAAGTGCTGCAACCGCTTGTGGGGATGGGTAATCTCCCTTTGAAGCGGAACGGTCCCACTGAAGAACTCCTCCGTTTCCTCTATCTTCCAAATGGCCAGTCGGGTATTTGCGTTGATATTTTGTTGATAAAACAAAGGCATAAAACGGTTGCAGATTTTAGATTGCAGATTTACGATTTATATTGCAAAGGTTGGGCGCGATTAAATATTATACCATGCAAATCCTGCCCGGGTGTGGAACGGAACCCAACCACATTCTATCCTTGGCAGCATAAAACTTAAGCAAATGATTTTAACTGATAAACGTATCCTGGAAGAGATTGAGAAAGGCACCATCAAAATTGAGCCTTATAACCGCGAAGATTTGGGAAGCAATAGTTATGATGTGCATTTGGGAAGCACGCTGGCAAAATATATCGATGCGGAGCTGGATGCCAAGAAGCACAATAAAATTGAAGCTTTTGACATACCCGATGATGGCTTTGTTTTATTGCCCCATGAATTCTATCTGGGCGTAACATTGGAGTACACCGAAACACATGCCCATGTTCCTTTCCTTGAAGGCAAGAGTTCCACTGGTCGCCTAGGTATCGACATACATGCCACAGCAGGTAAGGGGGATGTTGGCTTCTGCGGCAACTGGACACTGGAAATCTCCGTGAAGCAACCTGTAAGGATTTATAAAGGGATGCCGATTGGTCAATTGATTTATTTTCCGGTAGATGGCGAAATTGAAATCAAGTACAACCAAAAAGGCAATGCAAAATATAGTGGCCAACCGAACAGGCCTGTTGAAAGCATGATGTGGAAGAATAAATTCTAAAGGACCATGTTCAGCTTCATCCATAAACAAATTGAACTGCAAAACAAGAAGCCACCACTAAACAATTGGTGGCTTTTATTGTTGCTGCTATTGGTATTTGCGCCGCACCTCTACCTCTCCTATCAATTGATGATCAACAACCAAACGCATGATCTCCATCTGCGGATTTTGGGCAGCAGGTTAATGGAAGCCGGCAAGGACCCTTACACATATTATTGGCAAGTGGGCGATACCATTTCTTGGTACGACCCCAATCAGTCCATCTATAGCAACGTAAACGGGGTAACTACCACGCCATTTTTCCTTTGGTTACAGGCGCCTTTGTTACGGTTGAACTATTGCCAGATAAGGATTGTGTGGTGGTGCATTGAAGAGTTCCTTTTATTGGCCACCATGTTATTGGCAGTACTGATGCCAACAGCAAGGACCAGGCAATGGCTCGTTTTACTGGTAGCAGTCAGCTTCTTTTTATACAGCCGTAACTGGTGGATGCATATATACAATGGACAGATGTACGTACTCTATGCTTTTGTTTTCATGCTAGGCAATTACATACTGGCAAAAAGACAGCAATATATTTCATGGTGGCTGTACCCTATCGTTTGTTTGGTGAGGCCCTTCTTTGTTCTACCGCTATTACCTTTTGTACGTTTTAAATGGAAAAAGTTGCTCGCCCTTGGTATGGGCGGCCTACTTGCATTGATATTGCTACTCCTATCTGGTCACCAAAAAAATTGGGGCCAATATAAAGATGCCCTCAATGTTTATGCAACGGAAAATACAGGCGGCTATGACACCGTGCTGAGGAACAAGACAGCAAGGCTAGGGAATTTCCCTGCGGAGGATTGCCTGAAGAAAGAAAAGAAACCGGACTTTTTACACGCTGGTTGCATGTACAGCATGCAATCCTATTTGGTCAAATTGGGTATTAAATGCAATAATACCAATACTTTCAGCCTGGCTTTGTTCATAGTTGTTGCCCTACTATTATTGGCTGTTTATAAGTTCAAGCTTGCTGTTGAAATGGAGCAGCAAATGGTGCTGGCAATGTTACTATACTTTTTAGGTGAGTTATTTGCTCCTGCCGCACGCAACCCCTACAATATGGTGCAATGGTTGCCGGTTGTTGCCATACTTATCCATGCTGCCAACAAGTTCATTATAGGATTATTGCTGATAGGGCTCTGCCTTAACCATAGCCTGCCATTCAACTTTACTTATGAAAAGGAATTGGGGGAACTGTTGATGTTTGTTGCTGCCTGGCTATTTGTACTGCTCCCTAAGTATTCAACTTCCAAATGGCAAGGTTCAATGCCCCAGCAAAGCTTACCCATGTAATGTAAGGTACCAATAACCAAGCAGCGGTTTTATTAAGCTTCCTGAATTCATTAATGGTAAACAGGATGAACAGCCACATGATGACCAGTTCAATCATTGCACCACCGATTTTATGCTGTTTGAAAAAAATAAAACTCCAAAAAAAGTTGAGGATGAACTGTATCAGGAAAAAAAGTACACCTGCCGTTCTTACTTGAGATACAGGTCTTTTCCAGATCAAGTAAAAACTGGTGCCCATTAAAATGTACAGCACCGTCCACACCGGAGCAAAAATATAACTGGGTGGATTGAAGGATGGTTTGTTCAGGGCTGCGTACCAAGTAGTTATCTCCTCCGCTGTAAAAAATGCACCAATGGAGCCTATTCCAACGGTGAAAACCAATGATGCAACCAGTTTGATAATGTTAGATTTTTCCATATTTTTTTCTATAGGCAATTAACAGGCCAACCACATCATTGTAACTTTCTATGCCCCTGTTCTGCTGGTTGGCCTTGAGGTATTGATTGTACATGCTGGACATGATCGGTGAAACGTTATTGTTTTTCCTTGCAAAGAATTTCCTGATATCACGGAAATCCTTCCTTACTGTACTATCAAGTTCCCATCCATGTGTTGTTTTGAAATCCTTGAGGAAGAGTTCAAAGGCAGCATACTTGTAAAGGTCCATATAAACAGAGTAAGTAAAATAGGGGTCATTGGCAGCAGTACATGATAGGTAGCCAACAAAATTGGCCTCACTTTCACTGGCATATCCCAGTTGGTGTGCCATTTCGTGGCAGGCAATATAAGGCACCAAAATATTGGGCATGTCATCACTTAATTGCGCTTCACCGGAAAATGGATTGTAATAGCCACTGAATCCCATATAATGGCTGATACTGCTGTACAAGCTTTTCTTGATTGATACATTTTTATAGGAGAGGTAGGATTGCTCCTTTGCAATTTGGGCATAACCATTGTATGCGGTTAAATAGATTTCCTTGAATGGCATTTCTTTCAAACTGTCATTGCCAATAGCCCTACGTGAACTGTTTACCTTGTCAACCAGTTCACAAACGATGGATTCCACTTCTTCCTTGGAATATTTTACCGGCTCCAGTTTCAATTGATAGGCAATGCCTTCACGGTTATAGTTCAATCCCCAGGCTAGGTTGAACCATATAAAAATCCATAGTACCATCCTTAAGCAATCCAAGCATCCCGAACCAAATTTTTTCCATGTCGCCCGCTTCTTCACCAATGTTTTTATCAAGCTAAAAAGCCAAATAAACAATTTGATAAATACAACAGCATAAAAGATATCGCCCAAACTTATAGGCGACCAACCTGTAATGACCCTTTCAAATCTTGAAATGAAAACGTAGATACCGGTACTATAATATTGTTCAATAATTGCCGGAAAAAACTTAAGGAGCAGTATGGATACAACCAATGCCATTGGCCATACCCACTTGCTCCTTATTTTCCAAGAACCCGAAACTATCTTACTTGAATCCATATTGGTATTGTTCGCAACCTTTGCAGAACAATACTACTTACAGAAAACTACTTTACAAAAGTTTTAATTAATGGCTTCTCATCCCTATTGCCTGTAACCCTCACTGTATAAAGGCCGCTGGGCAAGGAAGCCACATCTGCATATACCTGTGTTGTACCCGTAACAATGGAATAATTTTTCTGCATTACCTGGTTACCCAATGAATTGAATACAGCGATTGCTACTTCATTGGATCTTTTACTGTTTAATTGAACAACCAATTTGCCCCTCACTGGATTGGGATAAAGGGTCAGGCCCGCCCAATCATCTGTAAGATTGTTCTTTATGGAAACAATGGATGAATAATTGGTCCTGCCATCCTTGTCAATCTGCTTCAACCGGTAATAGTTGGTGCCATCTATTGGTTTGGCATCATTCACTGCGTAGTTCAATGAAGAAGCACTGCTGCCATTTACAGCCTTGCTTTCCACAAAAAGTATCTTGCTGAAGTTTGTGCCATTAGCAGAACGTTCCACTTCAAAGCCATTGTTGTTTGTTTCATTGAATGTTTGCCAACTGAGGCTATGCCATCCATTGTTTTTTGTTACACTGAAAGATGCAAAGGATACGGGCAGCACACCCGATTTGAACACATAGGATTGATTGGTAGGAGGCTTGCTTGCAATGGTGCCCATTTCACTGGAAACACTCGCCGCAGGTGAGGAGGATGCACTTTGCAAGGAAATAAAATTACTGCTTCCAGTACTCGACGCAGTCAAACCGATTGATGCACTTGGTCCATTGGGCGTACCGCCTTCCTGCCTATAGTTGAATTCGATCCAGTTTGTTGTTTCGTACAGTTTCACTTGGAAAGAAATGCAAGCTGCACTTGCCCCGAAACCCCATCTTGCATTTAGCCACTCCATAGTAAACACCCTGTTAGGCGCACTACCGGTTGTTGCATACTGGAGGTTATTGGTGGACTGCAAATTGATATCGTCCCACAAGGGCGCAATAATGGGCCTTTCGCCAATTGCACCAGAAGTAAGGTTATTTAAAAGATAGGAGTCGCTTAACGTGTTGAAACTGATAAAGCCGTTTGTGGAAACAGATAGTTCTGTATAGGTCCCACCACCATTGTAACTAAAGGGAAAGCCAATGAGGATATTATTGGCATAGCCCTCATCTGCCAGCAGGTCAATACCATTACCACTTAAAAATGGTGTGGTGCCGCCAGTCAATGGCGTATATGTGTTGCTGCTTGATGTCAGTGAATAATGCATTTGTGCATCCACAGCCAAACTGCATGTGAACAAACCAGTGAGAAAAAAGATAATGCTTTTCATAACGGTATTTTAAAAATTCGGTCCTGGAATTTATTGTTTCATAAAACTCTTGGCGGCAGTTTCGCCACCCAGTATGCAGGTAAACCTACTCATGTAAATGCCCCTTCCCAACTTGCTCACGTCTACTTTAATAATGTTGTCGCCTTTTGTGATAGTCACCGGCAGGTTAACAACTACCTTTCCGTAAGCATCCGCAACTACATAATAACCTTTTGCATTGTAAGGAGATGTTACAATGGCGGTGACAACGTCGCTTGCAGGATTGGGATAGATTTTGCTGAAACTAATCTGGTATGGCAACGGTGATTTTATCTGAACAATTTGTGTGTAGAACTCGTTGCCATCCATATCAATCATTTTCAGGCGGTAATAAGTGGAACCCATAAAAGGCAAGCTGTCAGTAGTTGCATAATCAAGGTTCACGGTGCTATTGCCATTGACCCCCTTGGAAGCAATTGATTTGATTGTTGTGAAATTGATGCCATCCACCCCTCTCTGCACTTCAAACATCTTGTTCTTCAGTTCCGATGCTGTTCTCCAAGCAAGCATATTCCTGTCGCCAACCCTGTCCCCTTTAAAGTACACAAGTTTCACAGGCAGCGGCTTTACGTTACTAAGTTCAATATCGTCAATGGAAAGGTTGGATGGATTCTTATCAGAGAAGCACCTGAATGCAATAAAATAAATATTATCTGTCGGCGGAGCAAACAGCAATGAAGTATCCTTGAAGTTAAGGTCACTAACTTTTATGTTCCTATAAATGGTTGACCATCCTGCAAAGCCTGAATTCACAAGCGTACCAATCTTGATTTCAATTTTCTGGTTGATGCCCATGCTATCACCCACTTTATACTTGAACCTTATCCGGTAGCTCTTGCCGCCTTCCAAGTTGGCTGCTGGTAACACAAACCATGCATCTGCTTGTTGCAGGTTATCGCTTATATAACCGATAGCGTTGTTGTATGGGGGTAATTGTGCTAAAGTTTCCAATTTCCAGGGGTTACCGCCTGTTGGGTTGTCAGTCATGATACATGCAGGAAGCTTACCGCCAGCAGCGTTTTCAAAAGTTTCCTTGTAAGGCAATACCATTTCGCAAGGTGTCTTGAAGGAATAAGTTGACCAACCGCTCTTCCCTGTAGCAGAACATTTGCTCCGGACATGCATATAATATTCTGTACCGGGCTGCAATGAGCTTATGGTAACGTTGTTGTTTGCTGTGGATGAAAAGGTCAAGGGTTGCAAGGGCGAATCGGTCACTGCATAATCATACCCATTGCTACTGGCAGTACTCCACGAAAAAGATGCACTGCGTGAACTGTAACTACCAATGTTCAATGACTGCACAATGCTGCAGGTCCCCGGTTCGAAATGGAATATTTGGCCAGCACTTGGCTTGGCACCTATTTCATCGTACTCCTTTACGCCGCTCACCGATATGGCATTGGCAGGGCCACCAACAGAAAGATAGCTACCTGTACATTGTGAACAAGTGGCTATTCCAATGGAGGCATTGGCATTGGTTGCCTGACCAGCCATTGGTTGGTAGGTAAAATCAATAGCGTTGGAAGTTTCATACAATTTCATCTGGAATGATATGGCTGAATCCAATGAATTGTAGTTCCATGATACGTGGTTCCATTCAACAATGAATACCCTATTGGGAGCTGTTCCTTCTGTTTTGCATTTCAATCCGAAAGTGTCCTGCAAACGGAGGTCATCCCATAATGGGGCTATGATGCCGGATATTCCGTTGGCCTGCTTGGGTCCATGTGCAAGGCTATTGGTATTGTACCGATCATTTACATTAATGGTAAAGGGGGCACCAAAAGTTACAAAACCGTTCACGTTGATATTGAGCGCTGAATAGCTCTGGTTATTGAAACTGAAGGTAAAACCGATGGGCACGTTATTGGCAAAGCCCTCATCTTCCTCGTAATAACCCGTTGGAGTAGGGCTACTCATAGACAGCCTTGTGGCTGCAACGAGTGGCGTGTAGGTAGATTGCGCGGTACTGAAAACATAGTTAACCTGAGCATTGCTTTTTACAAGGGTGGTCAAAAATGCCGATAGCAGTACAAGGCAAGTGTAAAACTTCCTCATAGAATGTTGGATTGGATTGTGAGAAAAATTCTCACTTACTAAAACTATAAATGGATTGCTTTTATTGTGGTACTTATAGGATTGAGTAAAACATGCAGATAAGCAGTTGCAGTAATTACGGAGCAAATAGAACTTCTACTAAATAGAAAGGCATTATCAGGGCATCCTTTTGTCCTCGACAGTTGATGCCCGCTGGTAAAAATCAGCTTTGTCACAACCCGGAAACAATTTAAGGGAAATTACATTATGAATATATCCAATTAAAAAATTATTCCTCAATTTTCATTCTGGGCAAGAAAGTGCATAGCTGCAGTACTACAGCAAATGCAACCAGCAGATAAAGGCCCGGTTTAACTTGTGGGCATTCCGGCCTGCACATGGTAAAAATGATATAATTTTTGATGGCCCAACCCAGATTCAAAAAACCAATGAACAGATTGGTCCTTTTGGCCCAAATTTTTGGGACCAAGAAAAAAATAATCAGTACGGTGCAGAAGAGGGTATGCGGTTTCCATTGCGTACCAAAAGTGCCGTTCTCATTAACACGTCCATTTAGCCCGCTTAATGTCAACTGGAGGTTGGGCAGGTAAATCCAGGGCAAGAAGCAAACGGCTATCAAAGCAAGGGCCACAACAACGCCAATAGTCTGGGAATATTTCATAATTGCGAAAAGTAAATCTTATTAGTAAAGACATTATAATGGTAAACAATGCTGGGCAACAAATGTAAGTTTTTTGTTGTCCACAGCCCTATTCCTCTATCTCAAAAAAGAGGTTGGCAAAACAATCACTTATCAAGCAAACGTTATTGAGGCAATTAATAAGGTTTGGAATGAGATAGCCCTACAATGTTCAAAGATGTGTACTTTAGCCAAATAATGTAGCCCAGATGAAAAAGAACAGCATCTTCCAGCATTTGTTTATAGATTATTATTCTGCCACCCCAAAATACCTGCAACTTGCCAATTCCATTATCAAATCCATAAGCGAAGGAAAAATAAAGAAAGATGAGATCCTGCCTTCCATCAATGAATTGAGTTTCGAATTTGAAATTTCTAGGGATACTGCCGAGAAAGGCTACAAGCACTTAAAAAAAATTGGCATACTAGGCTCGGTGCCGGGTAAGGGGTATTTCGTAAAGAACACAGCAGTCAAGAAACAATTGAAAATTTTCCTGCTGTTCAACAAGCTCAGCCCCCATAAAAAAATAATTTATGATGCATTTGTAGCTGCCATCGGCGATATGGCCTTAATAGACTTCTATATTTACAACAATGATTTCGATTTTTTCAAACGTTTGATCCAGGACAAACAAAATGACTACACGCACTATGTCATCATTCCTCATTTTTTGGAAGGGGGCGATAACGCCCATGAAATCATCAATACGATACCAAAAGACAAATTGGTCCTGTTGGATAAACTGATCAGCAATGTAACAGGTGAATACGCAGCGGTATATGAAAACTTCGAAAAGGACCTTTACCATGCACTGGAACAGGCCTTGCCAAAACTGTCCAACTACCACACCATAAAAATGATTGTTCCCGCATACACTTACCACCCACAGGAAATAATCAAAGGATTCAAAAGGTTCTGCCAGCAATATGCTTTTAGTTACAAGCTGGTACACAATATTGCCAACGAACCCATAAAGGAAGGGGAAGCTTATATTAATCTGATGGAAGACGACCTCGTAACACTCATAGAAAAAATACTGGCCACCAAAATGAAAGTGGGCAAGCATGTAGGCGTTATATCCTACAATGAAACGCCCCTGAAAAAAATAATCCTCAATGGAATCACTACCATTTCAACGGATTTTCAAATGATGGGGGAAAAAACAGCACAGGTAATTTTGGAGAATTCAACCGAACATGTAGAAATACCTTTCTACTTGACCATGAGAAGTTCCTTATAGGATGCTGCTGCATCAACTAAAACTCAACACACCAAGAGCCCTCGACTAAAAAAGCGAAAAATCCATTAACAACAGAAGGTTCCGCTATTGTCCAACCCTGCGGAGCCAACATTGCCCAATAAAATCAGAGGAATAAAAAGTGTTATGCCTGCGGCAATGTCACCATTACTGTTATAGCAATCACCAATATTACAGTGATCAATGCAATAACAATGTTCTCCTTTTTAAATTTTTTCATTTGGCTGTGTTAATGGTTAAGAAATGATTATTGAAGAAGATAAGAAATGAAAAGTGGGGAGTAATTGCTGTTTTAGCAAGTTGCCTTGGCGAACGGCACAACAGGAACCATTGATTAATGGGAGTCTGTATCTCATATGGCAAAGTGTATGGAATAACCATTAACAAAATACACATAATTCCCGGTATTCAAAACTTTATGTGCATTTTTTTACCAATTCAGCATTTTATAGTCTCCCGTATGCCTGAAAAGCCCAGCTAGACCGCATTTTTTGGATTTTTTCGTGGTAAATAACCAGCTATGGCTGCAAATCGGTAGCTATTTGTTCCATTTTGTTTCGTTTGAAAATTATGCGACGGGCAATTTTAATCAATCAAATTGTAACTTCTTCAAAGGCAAAAAATCATTTGCATTTTTTTGCACCAAATAAAAATCGTCATTCATAATTGTTTACGAAAAAAGCTTGCACAAAGCTTAACGCCAATTCCATAGTTTAGTACCCTAATAAAAATCCACATGAAATATGTTTCCTTTGTTACGTTGCTGATTATTTCCACAAATGCTCTTGCGCAGAACACTCCCCCATCTTTGGAGGCCAAAGTAGCGGAAGTGAAACAGAAAGTAATCACCTGGCGTAGGGACTTCCATGAACATCCTGAACTGAGCAATAGGGAGTTCAATACAGCAAAGAAAGTGGCAGACCATCTAAGGAGCCTTGGGATTGAAGTGAGGACTGGTATAGCAAAAACAGGTGTGGTGGGCATTTTAAAAGGTGGGAAACCCGGCCCTGTAGTAGCACTTCGTGCAGATATGGATGCGCTGCCAGTAACTGAAAGAAATAATTTACCTTATAAATCCACTGTAACTGCTGATTACAATGGGCAAAAAGTGGGCGTGATGCATGCCTGCGGCCACGATAGCCACACCGCTATGCTGATGGGCGCAGCGGAAGTACTGAGCAAATTGAAAACCGATATTCCCGGTACGGTTGTTTTCCTTTTCCAGCCAAGTGAAGAAGGTGCACCCGAAGGGGAAGAAGGTGGTGCAAGCCTAATGGTGAAGGAAGGTGCACTGGAGAACCCCAAAGTGGAAGTGGCTTTTGGAATGCATATAGAAAGCAATATCCCAGCAGGCGATATCCAGTACAAGAGCGGTGCCTTCATGGCCAGTGCAGACCTCTTCAAGATAAAAGTGCATGGAAAAAGCAGCCATGGTAGCCAGCCATGGTTGGGTGTTGATCCAATTTATGTTTCCGCACAAATCATCAACGCCCTACAAGGCATTGTAAGTAGGGAGAGCGACCTAACCAAGGCCCCTGTAGTCATTACAGTTGGTGCTATCCATAGTGGCGTGCGCTTCAATATCATTCCGGAAGAAGCGGAACTATTGGGAACCGTCAGGAACCTGGATAAGGATATCCGTACAAAAGTGCTGGAAGAAGTAAAGAATGTTGCTACAAGCATTGCGGCCACTTACCATGCCACTGCTGATATAATGATCGAGAACAAAACGTTGATAACCTACAATACACCTGAACTGGTAAAACAGATGGTCCCTTCTTTGGAGAAAGCTGCCGGCACCGCACATGTGCGTGAGATGAACTGGGTAACGGGTGCGGAAGATTTCTCTTTTTTCGGTGAGAAAGTGCCCAGCTTCTTTTTTTATTTTGGTGGCATGCCCATTGGCAATGACCCCAAAAATGCGCCACCACACCATACACCTGATTTCATGATCGATGACAGTAAATTGGATGTTGGCGTAAAGACCTTTTGCCAATTGGTATTTGATTATGCCAAAACAAAAACTGCAACCAAATAATCCATGGCAGCAACATAATTGCCTTTACTTCCTGTCGTAATATTTGCCAATGATAAACGAAATGGGCAGGCCAATCATAACCATCAATATAAGCATGGATTGTGCTGCTTTCCACCAATCGGAAGGGAATTTGGCACCCATAACCAAGGGCAATACAGCAAGGTTCATTACGCACCAAACAAATATGCCGTAAAGCAATCCCGTAATGGTCCTATTTTTTGCGACTGCCCTTATTAAGGGATATACCCAATAGAAAAATACTGTGAATGAAAATGCGATAACAAAATGTAGCAGCAATCCAGTAACTGGCAGCCACCATTCATTCACATATACACCTTTGCCCAATGCTTCTTTTCCCAATAGTCCACTGGCAATAAAATTCAGCACTTTCAACGGATTTTTCCCGGTTACAACATAATACTGTACACAGGCTGTGATGATATCGAGGCTCCCAGCTAACAGCCCTGCTTGGAGTATGGCATTCAACCCTTTTTTTTGAGATGGCATGATGATGCAATTAGTTAGGTAAATCTAACTTTTCAAAATAGTTGATACAATGTTTTTTTGATGGAAGGAAAGCTGTTGGGATACTATACAAATATTTCGTTGGCCATCTGCAAGCTTGCATACAGGGCATTTTTATTCAATCCTTGCAAGAAGCCCCTTTCTTCAAGATAGCTAATCATCAACTCTGAATCCATATTGCCCACTAGGTCGTCCTGCGCCATTGGACAGCCACCAATCCCTTTCAACGCACCGTCGAAACGTTTGCAGCCTGCGTCAACAGCAGCAGCCAATTTATGTCGCCAGTTGGTTGGTGTGGAATGCAAATGGACACCGATTGTTGTATCAGGGTATTTTGGTTGCAGTGTGTTCAATGCAAAACTTATTTGTTCAGGTGTTGCGAGGCCAACAGTATCAGCCAATGAAAGAATGCTGATATCCCGGTTGACCATTTCGTCTGCCCACTGTAATAAGATGCCTTCATTATACGCATCCCCATAAGGGTTGCCGAAGCCCATGCTTAGATAAACCACCAATTCCTTATTTGTTTTTATGCACAGTTCCTGTATCTCCTCTACCCTGCCCAAACTTGCTTCCATAGTGCTGTTTGTATTACGTTGCTGGAAGGTGGGCGAAATGGAAAAGGGGAACCCCAAGTAGGAAACCTCATCATATACAACTGCTTCTTCAGCGCCGCGAACATTAGCAATAATAGCAAGTAGCTTTGACTTTGTATCCCCCATTTCCAACTTGGCAATTACCTCCTTTGTATCTGCCATTTGCGGTATAGCTTTGGGGGAAACGAAGCTTCCAAAGTCAATGGTGTCGAAACCAACCTTCAATAGGGAGTTTATGTAGCGGGCCTTATCTTCTGTCCTGATGAAATGGGGCCAGCCCTGCATGGCATCACGGGGGCATTCAACCAAGTGAGCGGTGAGTGGTGAATGGTGAATAGGAAACTCCTGCATAAACTACCAATTAATAATTACCGAATAAACCCTGTCCGAATGAATTCATCCAAGCAGGCAATTAACCCATTCTCTGCTTCATGGCTTCATACAGGATCATGCCTGCTGCTACAGATACATTGAGGCTTTCAAAATTACTGGCCATGGGTATCTTGAACGTTTCATCGCATATCTTCATCATGACAGGATGCACCCCCCTTTCCTCCCCGCCCATCACTACCGCACAGGGTTCGTTCATTTGCAACTCGAAGAGTTTGGTGGCAGCAGTCATTTCACTGGCAAATACTTTTATCCCGTTCAAATGAAGTTCATCTACCGCTTTCATCAAACTGTTTACACGGCAGATATTGATCTGTTCTAGGGCACCCGCACTTGTTTTCACCGCATCCTCATTCAATGCACCAACACCCTTATCCGGAATGATAATGGCCTGCACGCCACAGCACAAAGCAGTCCTGGCTATTGCACCAATATTCCTTACATCGGTCACACCATCAAGGATCAGGAACAATGGAACAAGGCCCTGACCATTTACAAAATCAATTACCTGCTGCAGGTCCTGATAAAGCACGGAACCTTTAAAAGCCAATGCCCCTTGGTGCTGGATATTGGTCAATGAATTTATCTTCTCAATGGGCACATACTGCACAGGAATATTCTTCTCCTTGGCCAACGTCCTTATTTCATTAATAGCATCCCCACTTGCATTTTTTGAAAGAAGGATCTTGTCAATTAATTGATCCTGTTTTAAAGCTTCAATTAATGGGTTCCTTCCTGCTATAATATTCTTCTTTGAATTGTACATTATACTTTTTTCTTTGAAATAAAATACATGAGTATGGAAGCTACGATGATATAAAACAATACCAATGCTGCCAATGAAAATTTCAAAATGGCCGACCAATGGCTAATAGTAACAGAGGTGTTGCTGCCATAACCTCCAAGGGTAATTAGCATGGAAATATTTTCTACCAGATCAAGCACACCAACCAACACACTCAATTCCAAGAATATCAATCCAATTGTTTTCAATCCCGATGACCGGTAATTATCCATGAGGGCCTTGCAGCTTAATAGAAAGAAAGACGTATAGGCAACAATAAAAAGGAAATCAACCGCAGTGTTCCATTGCATTTTCTTCGCACCAACTTCGCCAATGATGTCTTTTGCCTCACCGTAATTCTTGGCCAGTTCAAAATTGATGATTCCAAGAGGACTGTATTTTGATTCCAAACCAACCGCCATCCAACGCATGGCAACAATCATAATAACAGTTGCCAATGCAGCCATTAAAATCTTTTTTCCCATGTTGCAAAGAAACAAAAAACCCCTGCTAAGCAGAGGTTTTTATTATTGAGTTTTACTTAAAAACTATTTAAGGCCGAACGCTTTTTTTACTTTGTTTACATAATCCAATTTTTCCCAAGTAAACAATTCCACTTTCACTTTTTTCTCCTTGCCGTCTGGTCCCTTGAATGTTTTTTCAACTATTTCATTCTTACGGCCCATATGACCATAAGCAGCGGTCTCGCTATACATAGGTGTACGCAATTTCAAACGTTGCTCAATGAAGTAGGGCCTCATATCAAATACACTTTCTATCACCTTGCTTATTTCGCCATCAGTTAATCCCACTTTGGCAGTGCCATAAGTGTTCACGTTGATGGAAGTTGGTTGGGCAACGCCAATTGCATAAGAAACCTGTACCAGCACTTCATCCGCAACACCAGCAGCTACAAGGTTCTTGGCAATGTGACGTGTAGCATAAGCTGCAGAACGGTCAACCTTACTTGGATCTTTTCCTGAGAAAGCCCCCCCACCATGTGCACCCTTACCACCATAAGTATCCACGATTATTTTACGGCCAGTTAAGCCAGTGTCACCATGTGGGCCACCAATTACAAACTTGCCGGTTGGATTGATATGGTACTTGATATTGTTGTTAAAAAGCTTTGCATATTTTTTATACTTGGCCTTAACACGTGGAATCAAAATTTCAACAATGTCCTTATTGATTTTGGCCAACATTTTAGCTTCTGTGTCAAAATCATCATGCTGGGTTGATACTACAATTGCATCAATCCTTACAGGAACATTGTTATCATCATATTCCAATGTAACCTGGCTCTTAGCATCGGGACGCAAGTACTTAATCGCTTTGTTTTCCCTGCGCAATGCAGCTAGTTCTATCAAGATTTTATGGGCCAAGTCCAATGCCAGCGGCATGTAATCCTCTGTTTCATTGGTTGCATAACCAAACATCATACCTTGGTCACCAGCACCTTGCTCCTCTTTCTTCTTCCTGTCAACACCTTGATTAATATCAGCAGACTGTTCATGGATGGCAGATAAAATGCCACATGAATTTGCTTCAAACATGTACTCACTCTTTGTGTACCCAATTTTACGGATAACACCACGTGCAATTTCTTGAACATCCAAATAGGCTTTGGATTTAACCTCACCAGCAAGAACAACCTGTCCTGTGGTTACAAGTGTTTCGCAGGCAACCTTACTTTGAGCGTCAAACGCTAAAAAGTTATCAATCAATGCATCAGAAATTTGGTCTGCTACTTTGTCTGGATGGCCCTCAGAAACACTTTCAGAAGTAAATAAATAAGGCATGAGTCTATTGTTTTGAATTTAATGTGTGCAAATATAAGGCTTGGCAAGAAGTTATCAGAGTTTGGAATAAATAATCCGCAGCCTCATCTTACTAGGATGCTTGATGCTGCCTCCGTACAGTCTCACCCTACCCATACCGGGAGGATTCAATTGATCCGAATAAATGGGGTACAATATGGAAGAGGTTTCGCTGGTATAAACATAATCATACACTGGAGCAAAAAGGTTCAAATCGTAAACTTTCTCCTTTCTGGTAACAATACCCTGCACATACCTGGAGAGGTTGAAGGCATAAGTGGCCACCCTATTGCCCAAGCCGTCAGTCTTGTAAATAATATACCCACCAAAGGAGGAGATGTTGGCAACAGTTCCATCGGTTGCATAGGAAATATCATTGGGCACATGGAACCTTCTCGCAGAATCCTGGCTATACGTGGTCAGGAATAGGTTAGGCTGGGTAAACCATCCATCTGAAACGGTGTTGCCTGCAGCCTGTTCCATATACAGTTCTGCCCTGTGTACCACTCTATTGGACAGGTTTCCCAATCCTGGCACCTTGATACTTATCCGGTTACCGGGTCCTGATTGCAAATACAGTAAGCTATCTTTTGGATTATTGAAGTTCAGGCCAGTATTCGCACCAGCTTCGGCAGTTCTTGTTCTGGTGATATTGTTGGCCGAACCCGAAGTAAAGCCTGTTCTGAAGTACCTTACAGTAGTATCATTTGAACCGGCCCTGTTCTTATAATGATAGTACAATGCCACTTTAGTATTGGAGTCCTGTATGGAAACCCTCAGTAATGCATTCGAACTTGTATTGGGTATAATGGAGAACCCATGGAACCTTTCCGAAAATACGCTATCGCTATAATAGGCATTGTTGGCGCCGGATGAGGTGGTATCAAATGTATGGATGAGCTTATTGCCAAAAGCACTTGTTAATGGAATACGGATCTGGTTAGTAGAAGGTTCCTTGAAAGCAGCCAAAGTGTCCGTATGATTGAATTGCCTGATATCAAATGTGCGCGGACTATTTAACTGGGAACCCTGTGTGGCAAATGAAGCGTAATTAGGGTAAACGGAATCCGTGCGCATCTTGCTTGCCAGTTCAAATACATTGAATGACATGGGAATCGTTGAGTCGCCCCAAACATTCACGTATTTCAATACCAGCACCGCAGAATCAAGGGTCACACTGTCTTCCCTTACTTCAAAACTATGTGGGAAATAGGTAGGCTTTATTTCCAGGTTGAGGATAGCTTGCGTTTTACCAAAAATCGGGTCGTTGGAAATATACCCCAAAGCATTCTCCTGGTATTTTGATGTTCTAATTGAATCAACAGCAATATTATCTGCAACAACATCAAAAGTAGTATCGAAGGTGTTCACGCCATCAACTGCAGGTATCAGCCCTGTTCCGATTTCTGTTGTGGAGATGCGTGTACAAGCAGTAATAAAAAAAACACCAATAAGAGCAAAGAGTAAAGTCTTCTTCACGATAGTTAATAGATTAAATAAGGATTAGTAATTACTTGCTCGCAAGGTCGTTGTACAATTCTAAATACTCTGTTAAATCAGTATCCCAGCCTTTGAAAGGAATCACTTTCTTGCCCCTCACCTTGGAAAACTCTTCCACTAATTTTTTATCCGGCTTTTCTGCACCAAATGTAATGGCATCGGCATAAGTGGCCCCGCCCCTGAACAGTGCCGTATTGTTTACATCCTTGAATATTTCAAGGTCCTTGGGCGTAATATTATTATTGATAAGCGCCTGCTTCAAAAAATCAGGTCCCAATTTTTCCTTGAAGGTATTCTGGCCAATGGTGAACACGATTTTGCTATGGGCAAATACGGGTTCACGTTTGTAGGCCGTCTTGATAAAAGCTGGTACCAAACTGCTCATCCAGCCGCTGCAATGAATGATATCCGGCGGCCATCCAAATTTCTTCACTGTTTCCAAGGCACCCTTCGCAAAGAAAATGGTCCTTAAACCGTTGTCATCAAACCATTTTTCCTCCTCGTCATGGAAGATGAACTTACGTTTGAAAAAATCCTCGTTTTCCAGGAAATAAATCTGCAAACGTGCATTGGGCAAGGAAGCCACTTTTATCTGCAAGGGATAATCGTCATTATCAACACTGACATTGATACCACTTAATCTCACAACTTCATGAAGGCGGTGGCGGCGTTCGTTGATCACACCAAAACGGGGCATGATGCATCTCACTTCTAAGCCTGAATCGTTGCTCTTTATTGCCAGCTTATTCACGATCTCTGCAAACTCTGTCAACTCTAAATAGGGAGACATTTCAGTGGCAATAAATAAAATTCTTTTCTTTGACATCAGTTAAGCTGAATTAAGGGGTCTTTTTAACAGGCGGCAAAAGTAGCTAAAATAGCTCGAAAAGCAACGCCCAACTAAACTTGGCCTCTTTTAACCTACAAAATATGATTATTTGCAAAACGGTTGACAGTCTCCATAAAGTATTGGGAACACCTGTTTACAATAAGGCCACCATTGGTTTTGTACCTACGATGGGGGCCTTGCACCAAGGCCATCTATCGCTGGTGGACCTGAGCAAAAAACATTGCTCCTTAACTGTTTGCAGTATTTTTGTGAACCCCACACAGTTCAATGACCCCAAGGATTTTGCGAAGTACCCTATTACCATTGAGCAGGATGTGTTGTTATTGGAAAGGAACCAATGCGATATACTGTTCCTGCCTTCCGTGAATGAAATGTACCCGGAGGGAACTGCTCCCAAGGAATATTATGACCTGGGCTATCTCGAAAATTTATTGGAAGGAAGTTTCCGCCCTGGCCATTTTCAGGGTGTCTGCCAAGTAGTACATAGGCTGTTGGACATTGTTCGCCCCAACTCGGTTTTTATTGGACAGAAGGATTACCAGCAGTGCATGGTTATCAAGAAGCTGGTTGAACTGATTGGCATGACGGAAACCGATATTGTTATCGGTGGTATTTTAAGGGAACCATCTGGCTTGGCCATGAGCAGCAGGAACATGAGATTGAACGATGAGGACAAAGCAAAAGCCACGGCCATCTACCAGACACTCAAGTTTATTGAACAGCATATCCAACATGGCCCATTATTGCCATTGCTTTCCATTGCCCGTGAAAAAATATCGGAAGCAGGTTTTGAAAAAATTGACTACATATCAATATGTGATGCCTCAACTTTGCAGCCTATTGAAACATGGGACGGAAGGGAGAAATTGGTAGCCTTGGTAGCTGCCTTTTTACATGGCGTAAGATTGATAGACAATCAACTGCTCAATTGATCCAACATTTTCATGCAATTTAGTAGGAACAGTAACTGGTCCGTATCCAATAACTTCTAAAAAAATATTCCATGCAGATACAAGTATTGAAATCGAAAATCCATAGGGCCACCGTAACCGAAGCCAACCTTAATTATGTAGGCAGCATTACCATTGATGAGGACCTGATGGATGCGGGCAATATGATTGAAAATGAAAAGGTGCAGGTGGTAAACGTGAACAATGGTGAAAGACTTGAAACCTATATCATCAAAGGGCCACGTGGCAGTGGCGTTGTTTGTTTAAATGGCCCTGCTGCCCGTAAGGCTGCTGTTGGAGACGTGGTCATTATCATCTCCTATGCATTGATGGATTTTGATGAAGCCAGGAGTTTCAAACCATGGGTCATTTTTCCTGAAGGAAACAATAAGTTGATGAAGGCATAGCATATATCATTGTTCGTTACATTTATTCTTTCTTAAATTGCCGTTGAATACTCCTGCATGAAAAAAAAACTGGTCAACTTATTTAAGTATATGTTCTTCCTTGGCATTGGCGTATTTCTCATTTGGCTGAGCCTGCACAAAATAATGAGCAATGAAAAGGAATGGAACGAATTCAAATATGCCATTGCCAATGCCCGTTACTGGTTGCTGGTACCTGTTTTTGCCATACTTACGTTGAGCCATATTCTCCGTTCCCTGCGCTGGCGCATCCTGCTGCAGCCAATGGGCTATGCCCCCTCTTTCCCCAATACTTTTTTTGCTGTGATGATTGGCTACATGGCGAACTTGGCCGTGCCCCGTTTGGGGGAAGTACTGAAATGCACCATACTTGCCAAGTATGAAAAGATACCTGCCGAAAAAATTGTGGGGACCATTGTGGCAGAACGTGCCTTTGATGTGCTGAGCCTTGGAATCGTATTCTTATTGGCATTGGTACTGCAGTTTGATGTGGTCATCAAAAGTTACCATCATTTAAAGGAATTCATGGCAGGGAACCCCAAGGAAGCCATGAGCGAAACAAAAAGGATCGTATTAATCGTTATAGGTGTGCTGCTAGTTGCTCTATTTGTTTGGTTGGTCGTTTCAAAAAGGTTGCAGAAGTTTTTGATGAACCTGAAAAAATTGCTGCTGGGCGTTTGGGAAGGCCTCAGCACTGCAAGAAAGCTGAAACAGAAAGGACTATTTGCATTCTATTCAATTGCCATCTGGTGCCTTTACCTTGGCGGCACATGGATTGGTTTCTATGCCACGTCGGGCACGTCGGGGCTTGGCCTCACTGAGGCAATCAGTTGCCTTGCCTTCGCAAGTATCGGCATGATCGTTACGCCCGGGGGCATTGGAGCTTATGCTTACTTACTGGCCAAAACATTGGAACTGCAGGACAATAGCATCCCCAATGCAGTTGGTTATGCCAACGGCACCTTGCAATGGTTTGCACAATGTATCATTGTACTGGTTGTTGGTTTTGTGTGCATGATCCTTTTACCTTGGTACAATAAAAAGAAAATACAGGAACCGATTGCATAACCAATGGCTGGATAAGTATCATCATTTCTGTATCATACGTTTTAAGATTCTATCCGGCCATTCAACTTAACAAAATCATTACTTATGAAACAAGCACAGGCCATACCAAAGAAAATTTTTGAACTGCAACCATTGCAGCGGGAAATAGCTGGTTGGAAAATCAACAGCAAAACAATTGCTTTTACCAATGGCTGTTTCGATATCCTGCACGAAGGACATATTGCATCCTTATCGGCGGCAGCGGCCGAGGCGGATTATTTGATTGTTGGCGTGAACAGCGATGCCAGCACCAAACGCTTGAAAGGCACTGAACGCCCCATCAACAATGAACATAGCCGCGCATTGCTCCTGGCAAGCTTGGCCATCGTGGATGCAGTCATCATTTTTGAGGAAGACACCCCTTTGAACCTCATTGTGAACCTGCAACCTGACGTGATGGTTAAAGGCGGCGATTATACCATTGAACAAATTGTGGGTGCAAAGGAAACCATTGCCAATGGCGGCAGGGTGGTAATCAATAAGATTGTCGAAGGTTTTTCAACAACGGGCATCCTGGAAAAAATCAAGCATTTGTAACATCAATTCTATCCGGAATAAAAAGTGGCTGTCTTATGAAAGACAGCCACTTTTTATTTGCTGGCCAGATGGAGCTATTTGTGCGAAGAAAAGAATGTGTCATTTTTATTTGAATGCCAATGAATGAACATTTTCTCAGTGAGCTGGTTAACAATGTTCTTAACGCTGACCAACGGTTAGCTGCTTAATTATTGGTTGTCTACCACCGCCTCAATCACATTCTGAACAGCAGTTGGCACATTGGATAAAATATCATAGCCCGTTGCTGCTTCAATGGAATTTACGGATACACGATAGGTTTTCCAATCGCTGTTGATGGTATTGATATTGGGCGTGTTCACAGCAATGACCCTTGTGCTGGTGGTTACACGGCTCAAATCATTGTTGCCATTTGACAAAACAACAATCACTTTCCAAACATTGCTGGGCACGGTTACGTGCCCGCTATTGATTGTATTGGCAGAGCCACTGCTACCTGTTCCACCTATACCATAAGAACCGCAAATAATATACACTTCATTGCCTGCGGTAACCAGCGAACGTTCATAGGTCTCCAGGTTTGCCCAAGTTTGCTGGTTGTTGTTGGGTGCCTGCGGAATCATGTTCGTCATCAAGAAAGTGGAGGAGTTAGCTGCCACACTTGCAGTCCTATCTGCACTTGGGCACTGATGTCCCCTATCGAACCCGCTTCCTGAGTAACTGGTAGAACCAACTTGGTACCAGCCGGAAGGCAATGTAGCATCCGCCCTGAAATCATCCTGCCTTGCTGTGCTGCCCAGATCGGTTGACTTGATATGCCAGCTTGTCCAGTTGGGTGTACCGCGGTCACGGTGGTAGGACATCTTGTAATAGGTTTTGTCCATCAAATAATTTCCCGTGTTCACAATATCAACAGTAGCATTGCTCGGGTTGCCCATCAGCATATTGTCATCATCTCCCGGAACGGTTCCGCCGCCGCCACCACTTGCTGGATTGATCACAATATCATCAATATTTATCCTGTTGGTGCCGCCAGAAACCTTGCGGATGGACAAACGCAGGTTCGCTGCATTGTTGATGGTGAAACTGGCAGACTGCAATGTGGTGGAAGAAGTAGTCACCGTGCTGCCAACCTGTGCATAGCTGCTGCCCGCATTGGTTGACACCCAGAGTTGCCAGGTGCTGCTGCCGTCAGTCCCGTAAACCGCATGGTTGATGGTCACAGTGGATGCACCGTCCACATCAAAGTTCATGTTGAGGATGCCCGTGTTGCGGATACGTGCTGATTGCGTTCCTGTTTTCCTGTCGGATGTGGAGTTGCCAATCAAGGCATCATCAAGGCTCCATGAACCAGAAGACAAGGTCACATTGGCAATGGCATAAGCAGTTTTTGTTCCAGACTCGAAGTTCTCCGTAATGGCCGCAGTCCTTGCCAGTGCAGTCAATTCCGTCACTGTCTTTGCAGTTTTTTCAGCAGCGGAGAAATCAGTGAGGGATTCTTTCTTACAGGCAGAAAAGAAGATGATGGCCAGGAAAGCCATCGATAGAAGGCGTTTGTTGTTTCTCATGTTTGTTTGGTTAGGTTAATAATGAAACCATAAAGTACAACCTTAATTGTTACCAAACTATTAGCAGCATGTAAACAAATTGTGGTTGGGGAAAAACTGTTAGGCTATCTTATTGATTAAGTTGGCAACAGTTGCTGTAAGGCGCATCAAATCTCAGAACAAATGCATCCCCTAATGTACAGGACAGGCATTCGTAGTAAATGGATATTTTTAGGTCATATTCTATAGCATCAAATTTCCTCAACAGCCATATGTTCAAAATATTTACTGATTGTTTACGAAAACCGTTTATCCAATCAATCGCTATTGCAGCTATTTTTATTTTCATTCAACATGATACCATAAAGGCGCAGCCACTCAATATCAAGAATGATGTATTCTGGAACACCAAGGACGGAAAGCCTATTTACAGTCAGGGTGGCGGCATATTCAGTTTCGCTGATCCAGCTACAGGAACAAAAAAATATTACTGGTACGGTGTCCATTACAAAGAAGCAGAAACCTACCGGAACGACCCATCCATAACGCATGACCATGCCACATTTGAATCCGTTACCTGTTACAGCTCCATTGATTTAGTGAACTGGACCTTTGAAGCGGATGTTCTAACCAAAGAAGAACTAAGGAAGCAGGATGGCAACCGTAGAACTTGGGTTGGTCGTCTCGGTGTGGCCTATATAAAAGAACTGAACAACTATGCCATGTTTGTGCAGCACGGCAGCCAAGTGCTGATTGCTGTTTCCAATACGCCCACCGGCCAGTTCACCTGGCACCAACAAATTAGCATGAGGGATATGATTGGCACTACCAATACTGGCGACCAAACAGTGTTCACAGATGAGGACAATGGTAAGTCATACCTTATTTATTCCTACGGCAAGGGCCGGAGCAAGATCTATGTTTCCGAAATTGGCATTAAGGATGGCATGGTAAACCTGTTGGACTGCAAACAGGTTTTTCAAGGTGAAAGCCGCGAAGGCAATTGCATGTTCAAGTACAATAGCAGGTATTATATGTGTGCATCCAATATCTATGGCTGGGATGCCTCCTTTGCGTATTACTTGGTGGCAGATGACATTCGAGGACCTTATGAACCGACCAACAATATGTTGGTGATGGATGGATGTACCGATGATTATGCACATGTAACGCAGACCGGATTTTTCTGCAATCTAAAGGGCAGCAAACAGGAGACCATTGTTTATTGCGGTGATAGATGGGCCGATTTTGCAGGCAACGGATTGGGTTACAATCAATGGTTCCCGCTGTCATTTGAAGGCAAAATCCCCCACTTCAATTCATTGGGTTCATGGAACCTGGATGCAAAAACAGGAGAATGGAAGGTGGCTGCTGACAATAACTATGTAAGGAACGGCAGCTTTGAAGCAGATAGGAGAAGGATTCCAAGCCGTGTTAAACCTGTGCAGGAATATCTATTGGGTTGGGCCACTTCTGTTATGGAAGGCAATAAGGTTTCTCTTGACAGTAACAGCTCACCAGTCCTGAACTATTTCAATACTGAAACTGACCGCAAGATGGTGATTGGTGAAAAGAGCCTGAACATCAATGACAGGGTAAACTTCAAACGGAAAGTATCCCAGACAATCACTTCAACGCCGTTTGTACAATTGGAAGATGGATATTACAACCTGACTGCCAAAGTGAAGAACAGTCATGGTTTTGCCCAATTGGACATGTATTCCAAGAGCAATGGCAAGCTGCTCAAATACAGTATCAAAGAAGAAAATCCATCATGGAAAACCATTAGTATTGAGCGTATACCTGTCAAGGATGGAAAGGTGGAGATTGGATTCTTGGCAGAAGGAAAGGCTAATGCTTTTTGTTATGTGGATGATGTGGTGATGGTGAAAGCTCAATGAAATAATAAGTATTTACAGAACATATAATAAAACAAGAGCCTCCCTGAAATCAGGGAGGCTCTTTTACCTATATATTTTATCAACTTTGCACTTTCCTACTTCACCTCTGCCATATCAGGGATCACTTCTGCTTTATACAAACCAGCATCCAATTTTTCCTTGGTTTCACTGAAAGCTTTCAACGTGATATCAATATCCTCAAAACTATGTGCGGCACTTGGTATCAATCTGTAAATAATATGCCCTTTAGGAATAACAGGGTATACCACAATGGATGCAAATACACCATAATTTTCCCTCAGGTCCATCACCATTTGGGTGGCTTCTTCTACACCGCCTTTCATGTAAACAGGCGTAACGGGTGTATCGGTGTTACCAATATCAAAACCACGCTCCTTCAACCCTGCTTGTAAACGTAAAGCATTGGCCCATAATTTTTCTTTCAGTTCGGGCATGGTACGCAACATGTCCAAACGCTTCAGGTTGCCCAATACAATTGGCATGGGCAGGCTCTTGGCAAAAATTTGTGAGCGGATATTGTAACGGATGTAATCAATGATAATCCTTGGACCGGCCAAAAATGCACCGATGCTGGCCATTGACTTGGCGAAAGTGGAAAAGTACAGGTCAATACCATCCTGGCAACCCTGCTCCTCCCCTGCTCCAGCGCCTGTTTTGCCCAATGTACCAAAACCATGTGCATCATCTACCAACAAGCGGAAATCAAACTTACTTTTCAGGTCAATGATTTCTTTCAGTTTGCCTTGGTCGCCAGCCATACCAAACACGCCCTCTGTAATCACCAATATGCCACCGGTCTTCTGTTTTTCAATCAGGGCTGTGGCACGTTCCATTTGCTTTTCAAAGTCTTCGAGGTCATTGTGTTTGTACACATAGCGGTGACCCGGATGCAAACGCAATCCGTCAATAATGCATGCATGGCTTTCCGCATCGTACACAATTACATCGTGCCTTCCACATATTGCATCAATGGTGCTCATGATGCCTTGGTAACCAAAATTCAACAATATAGCATCTTCCTTGCTTTCAAAAGCAGCCAGTTCGGCTTCCAATTGTTCGTGGTTGTTACTGTTGCCGCTCATCATCCTTGCGCCCATTGGGTAGGCAAGTCCCCATTCCGCACTCGCCTCCGCATCAATCTTCCTCACATCCGGATGGTTGGCCAGGCCCAAATAGTTGTTCAGGCTCCAAACAATTACGTCCTTACCACGGAACTTCATCCTGCTGTTGATTGGCCCCTCCAGTTTCGGAAAGGCAAAATAGCCGTGTGCCCTTTCCCTGTGCTGACCAATCGGTCCATAGTTCTTCACCAACTTTTCAAAAATGTCTGCCATATCTGTAGTTTGTAGTTTATTGCTTGTGGTCCATAGGTCAGGCCCTTAGTTAACATGCAACCTGAAATTGTACTCCCTATACTTCGTACCAATTGGTTGGCCGCAAAAGTAACCATTTGGTAACAATGAAGCAAACCCCAACGTTCATAATTCCTTAATCACCGATTTGCGTGAACTGCTAGCGGGCAACCTGTACTTTTGCCTACCCAAGTAAACCAAACAATGAAGAAATATTCCTGCCTTATTATAGCGCTAATATCCATCAGCAGTTTTGCCCAAAACAAGCAATCCAATAACCCTAAACCCTCTACCTCAAGCCTTAAGCCCAAATTGGTTGTTGGTATCGTCATAGACCAAATGCGTTGGGACTACCTCTACCGTTTCTATGATGCGTACAGGGCCGATGGCGGATTTAAAAGGTTATTGGGTGATGGCTTTTCTTGCGACAATACTTTTGTCCCCTACCTACCAACCGTTACAGCTTGTGGGCATGCCTGCGTTTATACCGGTAGCGTTCCTGCCATTAATGGTATTACAGGAAACAACTGGTGGGACAATAAACTTAAGAAAGAGGTGTACTGCGTGGAGGATAAATCCGTGCAAAGTATCGGCGGGAAATCCGATGATGGACAGATGAGCCCCAACAACCTTTGGGTTACCACCATTACAGATGAGCTGCGTTTATCGTCCAATTTCCATAGTAAGGTCATTGGCATTTCCATGAAAGACAGGGGTGCCATTTTACCGGCAGGCCACGCAGCCAATGCAGCTTATTGGTACGATGGAAAGAGTGGCAACTTTATTACCAGCACTTATTACATGAAGGAAGAGCCTCAATGGATGCAGCAGTTCAACAGCAAAAAAGTAGCAGATTCATTGTATGACAAAAATTGGAACCTCTCATTGCCCAGGAATATTTACCAGCAATCCTGCGACACCAATTATAGTGCTTACGTAAAGCAACTATATGGCAAGGAGCCAGTTACTTTCCCCTATAACATGCAACAATTTAAAGGAAAGGATTACACTAAAATATTAAGTACACCTTACGGTAATACTATTTTGGGTGAATTAGCGAAAACAACGATTGCCAGCGAGCAAATGGGCAGGCATGAAGCAACGGATTTCCTGGCTGTAAGTTTTTCTTCCACGGATTATGTGGGCCATGCTTTTGGTCCTAATTCCTGGGAGCTAATGGATACCTATGCCAAGCTTGATGAAACATTGGGCAGCCTGTTCGATTACTTGGATAAAACTGTTGGCAGGAACCAGTACACTGTTTTTTTAACGGCTGATCATGCGGGTGCCCACATTCCTGAATTTCTTGACAAACATGGTATTCCCGGTGGAAGGATGGACGATGGCGACATCAAGAAAGAACTGAATAGCCATTTGAAGGAACAAACAGGCATCGCTAAACTGATCAATGCCGTGCATGAGTTCGATATCTATTTGAACCATACTGCCATTGATTCCGCCAAACTGGATGAAGGGTCCATCAAAAAGAACATTACCCAATACCTGCTGAAAAAAGAGGAGGTCCTGAACGTGGTTGACAAGCAGAATACAAGCATTGTGCCCACGAAAATCCGTGAAATGATTGTAAATGGCCATAACCCACAACGCAGCGGCGATTTGATCATCATTGCAAAAACCGGTGTGATGGATGCCGGTAAACTGGGCATGAGCCATGGTGTATGGAATACTTACGACTCACATATACCCTTGTTATTTTATGGCTTTGGAATCAAGCATGGTAGTTTGAAAAGGGAAACCTATATGACGGATATTTCCGCTACAGTGGCTGCATTGCTCCATATTCAAATGCCCAGTGGTTGCATTGGCAAAGTGATTGAGGAGGTAATAAAATAACCACATTTCCCCATTCAAAAAATAACTAGCCCTCTAACTGGAAATTCTTCGGGAATACTGTTACTTTGACCGATGTCCCTCTTTATCACTTCCTTGAATTCCGGTAGCAATGGTAACTGCTATTATGTGGGTAATTCCCATGAAGCAGTATTGGTAGATGCTGGCATTTCCTGCAGGGAAACAGAAAAAAGAATGGCACGTTTGGGGCTTGACATGGGAAAGGTAAAAGCCATTTTGGTGTCGCATGAACATGGCGACCATATTACTGGCATACCTGCACTATCAAAGAAGCACCAATTGCCCGTATATATTACCAGTTCCACCTTACAGCATGCGAAAATCCCCATTGAAGAGCATTTAGTGAGATCCTTCCAAAGCAATGAAACCATCAAGATTGGGGAACTGCAAGTAACTGCCTTTACCAAAAAGCATGATGCCATTGACCCTTACAGTTTTGTAATTGCCCATCAGGAAATCCATGTTGGGGTATTCACGGATATCGGTGCTGTTTGCAGCGAGGTCCAGTTCCATTTCAAAAAATGCCATGCCGCTTTTCTGGAAGCCAATTATGATACGGACATGCTCATGAACGGCAATTATCCCTACCATTTAAAGAAAAGGATTGCGGATGGGTTTGGTCACCTCTCCAATGCACAGGCCCTGGAACTCTACCTTAAACACAAGCCGCAGCATTTGAGCCACCTAATTCTATCGCATCTTTCCAAGAACAACAATTCACCGGAACTTGTACAGGCCCTGTTTGACAAACATGCTGGTACCACAAAAATGGTGGTGGCTTCACGCTATGAGGAAACACCTGTTTACCACATTGGGCATAAAATTTCCATCCAACTGCCGCTGAAGAAAAAACACAGGAAGCATCAATTGCAGCTCTCCATGTTTTAAAGTACCTAATCAACTGCCTGGATCCATTCGCTGGTTTCCTGCCTATAAACTTTGAGCCGCGGATTCATTGGGGTTTTCTCCATAGGGCAACTATTCATGACTTCAGCATCCGCCCTGTACCGTTCCTGCCCAACTATTCAGGTGTGCAAATAACTGAAAGGGAATTCCACCAATTCAATCAAGCAACTTCCAAACAGTTTCCCCTACTGGAAAAATTCAAAAACTGCAAAGTTTTCCTGCGAAAAAAACGCTGCCGAATTTCCCTTGATGAGTTTGTGATGATTTTTTTGTTATAAAAAAATATATCCCCAAATTTTTATCACAGAATTGTTATACTTTTTCTGTGCTAAAAAAAATCATAACAAAATTTTTATAACATTCTTTTTAACTTGGTTCATTAAACGCTATATATGTCTGATTTAAAAGAATTACGCAACAAGCTGGGTATTTCCCAAGAGGAACTTGCTACACTTATCCATTGCAAGATTGGTATGGTAGGCATGACGGAAATAGGCAAACGTGAACTTCCGACCAAATCCAACTTGCTGCTATCTGTGTTGGAAGTGGCCGCTAGGCAGGCAACCAGTAATGCCATACCTGCGCAATTGGATAATAGCCATATAAATAAATGGCTGGATAAGCGCATCAGGGCAAGTGAAGCTGCCAAGGAAAGAATCCTGCTGAAAAAGGAAAGGGCCTATAGCCAACTTGAACAGGTTCAGGCTATGCAGCAAGTGGCTGCTATATTGGAAATCCATCCACTTTTCATGGAAGAGAACAGCTTAGTGGCGCTTCAACTGCAATTGCTAAAACAAAAGGCAGTTGTTAAGCAACGGGCACTGGAACTGGAATTGGCGAAGTTGAAGATTCGTGTTGTTGAACTGGAAGCAGGTTTGGCCAAGGCCTATGAACTGAAAGTATAATTTCATTGCTACCGCACTTGCTTTGGCAACTATTCGAATGGTTGGGAAATTTGCCTGATGCCTTGGGTATACCCATTTTTGCCATTACTAACACGACCGATAGCCATCGGTTTTGCAAGAATCGCTGCAAAAAATTCCACCAATGCAATCTAAACAGCTTCTAAGCAAAAATACTGTTCAGCAATCCGGCCAGTCTCACACCACCTTTCAGCAATTGGGCATTTACTTGGGCAATATGTGCAAAGTTGTAATTGTAGCTCAGCTTCTGGTCAGGCTTAACTTCTGCATACAGTTCACGGCTAATGGTGTATGATTCAAACATCCATTCGCTTAAAGGTTGTTTCTGCCACTTGGTCCTCTCAGCTATGGTTGCGTGGTTAATGGCTTTGGCATACTCCGTATAACTTAGCTTCTGGTTCTCTACCAGTTTCTCATCCCATACGGCATGCAGGTTGGTTGGCTCATTGAACCAACTTAACTTGATTTTGTTGCCGCCCAAATCGCCCACCTTGCCCAAGTGCATGGGCTGGTGGATATCGCCCACGATATGTATCAGTAAACGTAGGTAAAACAGCTTCCTATCTTTTGGTAGTTGTTTGTCCTTCAGTTCCTTGATGATGAAGTTCAATTTGGTATAGGCATCCACAATGGTATCTTTTTTCAGGTAGTCCTTGAATGTTTCCATGGTAAACCCATCTTCAAAATTGCAGTAATGCCAAGGATCCAGGTATTTATAGTTGGTATCTGATTTAATAAAATCCGGCCAGTTACTGGTCATGGCCATTGATTCATTGCCCAAAATATCGAGTACGGCTTTCCTGGCTGCTGGCGATAAATAGCTTTCCGCAATTTCACCAACAATCCGGTGGCCGTTGGTTCCCCATGCACTGGCCTTCATCGGCGTGTAACAAATAAACGCCGCTATAATAATGGAATAAACTGTTTTCATATCCTGAATCGTTTTCAATAAAAGTAAATGAATTTATTAGTTGGCCATGCTATCTTTTGATGAACAGCAAGGGCTAGATAGCATCAAACCACAAAGCTGTCTTATCATCTGGAACAGCATTGTAGTTAATGTACAGTTCCTCCCCTGCCTGTATATCCTTCACTGTTCTTATTTCCATGGTAGATGCATCGTAATCCATTTCATATGCACAGTTGGCATCGTAATTATGGTTGTACATGGATATATAGCCCATGCCCAGCGCACCCTTCTTCTTATTGTTGCCCCATTCAAAAATATAATGGTACAAAAGGCTTTCCTCGATGCTCTTCCTATCTTTCTGGCTCAGTACAATCACAGGCGAAATTTCAATGGTAGTGCCTGCTTTTATTTTTTCTGTTGTATAAACACCCCTGCCCTTGTTATGGGATGGCGCAATGAATAGAATAGGAAGGATCATTCAAATAGATTTTGCAGCAAAGTAATGCGTTAAAATGAACTGCAAAAGAAATTGTTGCTGACAAATAATGGGGCCAGTACAAAGATGTTCCATAATCCAATTATTGGTTTGTTACCTTTACACTTAAACAATTTTTATGAAAACAAATATTGGAATAACCGAACAGAACCTGCAAGCAGCGGCGCTCCGCCTCAACCAAATCCTGGCAGACGAATATGTACTCTATACCAAGGTCCGCAACTACCATTGGAACGTGGAAGGCAGCAACTTTATGGAAATGCACAAATTTTATGAGGACATGTACAGCGGCATTGATGAGGCCATTGATGAAATTGCGGAACGTGTACGCATGTTAGGACATTACTCAGAAGGGCGTTTAAAGGATTTCCTGAGCCTCACCAGCCTTACGGAACCTGAATATAGCAACAACCAAAAGCAACAGTTGGAAAACCTGTTGTCCGACCATGAAACAATGGTGCAGGCATTACGTAGGGACATCAAGAACTTTTCAGATGAGTACAAGGATGATGGCAATACGGACTTCTTGACTGGCCTCATGAAGCAACATGAAAAGTGGGCATGGTTTGTAAGAAGTTACCTCAAGTAAGAATTTTCATTTACTTTAAGCCTTGAAACAATTCAAGGCTTTTTTATGACCATTACTTGGGATGACTTTTCAAAAATAGAAATACGAACAGGTACCATTATTGAGGCAGTTGACTTTGCAAAAGCAAAGAAACCAGCCTATCAGTTGAAAATTGATTTTGGCGCATTGGGCATCAAGCAGTCCTCTGCACAGGTAACGCACCATTATTCAAAGGAGGACCTGATAGGCAAGCAGATTGTGGCCGTTGTCAACTTCCCGCCAAAGCAAATAGCCAACTTCTTCAGCGAATGTTTGGTACTTGGCGTGTACGATGAAAACAACCAGGTAATTCTATTGCAGCCAGACAAACCGGTAAGCAATGGGCAACAAATTGGATAAATAAATGTGGGACAATGAATACGCATTTGAAAATGGTACGTCATGCACTATTATTAAAAATGTGCCCTTTAAAAAATCCGGGTTTCATTTGACAGATTCTTTACCCACACTTTATAACTTGGTTCCTGATAATTGTGACCGCAAGACTGTATTGTTAACGAAGACGGATGGCTAGCCGCTGGACCAATTGACTGTAGGATTAACTTTCTTATATTTATTGCCGCCAAGAAAACCTGGGTACCAAAAAAATCAACATGAGTGAACTGTACTACACACATTACGAAAGCCCTGTTGGTTTGTTGCAGATTGGCGGCACGGACAATTATATTTCCGAACTCAGCTTCCTGGACAATAGGGACCAAATTGTTCACGGTCAGCCGGGCATTAGCGATATCATCCACCAATGCACGGAACAGTTGATTGAATATTTTGCGGGAAGGAGAAGAAGTTTCAATATCCCTGTTCACCAGGAAGGAACGGATTTCCAGAAACGTGTGTGGAGCGAACTGATGGAAATTCCCTTTGGCAAAACCATCAGCTATTTGGATATGGCCAAACGCCTTGGCGATCCCAAGTGCATCCGTGCGGCAGCCAGCAGCAATGGCAAGAACCATATTGCCATCATTGTTCCCTGCCACAGGGTTATTGGAAGCGATAAAAGTTTAGTGGGTTATTCTGGTGGCATGTGGCGCAAGAAATGGTTGCTGCAACATGAGTTCAGGTTACAGCATGGCGTGCAGACCCTATTTTAATTTTGCTTACAACTGTTTTGATTTTACGAATTCCTCGTCATTATTTCTACACGATACTCTCCTCTTGGCTAAAGGAATCCTGTTGCTAATTCCCTCCTTTGTTTGGACAAAATAAGAATCACAATCCATCATAAATAACTGGTAGCATTTTTAGCTTAAAACTAAACCCCTACAGAAATGCAATAAGGGAACTAAAAAACAAATCCGGTTATGAGAAATCCATTTCGGGCACTTCACCGTTTACAATCAAACGACCAGCAGTTTTGCTTTTTATTTCCTCCACGCTTATGCCCGGTGCCCTTTCCAGCAGTACAAAACCATTTGGGGTAACATCAAGTACAGCCAGTTCGGTTACTATTTTTTTAACGCAGTTGACGCCTGTTAATGGCAAGGTACATTGGGGCAATAATTTGCTTTCGCCCTTTGGATTGGTGTGCATCATGGCCACAATAATGTTCCTCGCACTGGCCACCAAATCCATAGCACCGCCCATGCCCTTCACCATTTTCCCTGGTATTTTCCAATTGGCAATATCGCCTGTATCGCTCACTTCCATTGCGCCCAAAACGGTCAGGTCTATTTTTCCCGCACGTATCATCCCAAAACTTTCGGCACTGTCAAATAGCGCCGCTCCTTTAATAAGCGTAACGGTTTCCTTTCCCGCATTGATCAAATCAGCATCCACTTCCTCCTCCACCGGATAAGGCCCCATTCCCAGGATCCCATTTTCGCTTTGCAGGATAACGGTAATGCCCTCGGGAATATAATTGGCCACCAAAGTGGGTATGCCAATACCAAGGTTCACGTACATGCCATCCTTTAGTTCCTGTGCAATCCTTTTTGCGATACCGTATTTATCCAGTGCCATAAAATTCAGTTTAGATATTCTTTGATGAAAGGCAGTTCCGCTATTTCTATAAACTTGGCATCCAATGAATTTGCCAACGGCTTGTTCACAGGTTGCAGGATGGTAAGATTGGTAATGATCAATTGCTTAATGCGTTCAATGCCTTCCTTGTTGATACCACTTTCAAGGAAAGTATTTTCATCACCGGTCCGTTTGTCCACTTCAATATCATCAGCATCGTCCATCAGCAAAAAAGAGGAGATGACGGCAAACCAGTACCGCACGAATTTCTTCGCTTGTTCATCGGTAAGGTCCAGTACACAGGCCGAAAGCAGGAAAACATCACCCCTATGCAATGCCTTGAATGGCGTAACCATGGGTGAGATGAAATTATTGTTGCTACCGCGCAGGTAATCTACCACAGCATTGTAATAATTTTCGTTTACATGCTGGTTCTTCACCAAGTTGATGCATTCCTCAATTGCTTCTTCATGGGTTACAAGATTTGCCTCCTGCTTGGCAGAAATATGCCCAATGGCTTCCATCAAATGGATATAAGTATCACCCAATACAATTTCACGGTTTATCCCAATGCGGTGGAGCATGTCCACCATCACTGGAATGAACAAGTAGCCGGGCGAAGGCCTTAGGTACATTAATTTTTCGTGCCAGTAAAGATTATTGGCGGGTGGTTCTCGGTCGGCAAAAAATTGTGCAATTTCATCATGCACACCATATCTTATGGCTAGGAAGCCTGCGCTTACGAACATGATCCTACTATTTATTTGGTGAGTTGAATTGTTTTCTTCTCGATCCTTTTCTGGTAATCCTTGCCTTGAAAAATGCGGTGCACATAAACACCTGCTACATCTATCCTATCCGGATCCAGTTCACCAGGCTGAACAAGTTCCTCCACTTCCACAATGGTAATATTGCCCGCTTTGGCCATGGAGGTGGAAAAATTCCTTGTCGATTTCCTGAAAACAAGATTGCCCATGGTATCGCCCTTCCACGCTTTGACAATGGCATAATCTGCATACAGGGCATATTCCATTAAGTGCATCTTACCGTTGAATTCCTTTATTTCCTTGCCTGCTGCAATTTCGGTTCCATACCCTGCCGGCGTGTAGAATGCCGGAATGCCCATGCCTGCCATCTGTATCCGCGTGGCCAATGTACCTTGAGGAATCAGGTCAACTTCCAGTTCGCCACTTAATAATTGCCTTTCAAATTCTGCATTTTCGCCAACATAGCTGCTCATCATTTTTTTGATCTGCCTTGTATGCAGTAACAGCCCCAAACCAAAATCATCAACACCTGCATTGTTGGAAATGCAGGTAAGGTTCTTCACGCCTTTGTTCACCAAGGCCGCTATGCAATTTTCAGGAATACCATTCAGTCCAAAACCGCCAAGCATAATGGTACTGCCATCCTGAATATCTTTTATGGCTTCTTCGGCACTAGCTATAACTTTATTCATATATCAAGCAATTAATAATAGCAACAAATATAGCACTCGTTTATCGAGGAAGTGGCTTAGGCGCAGGCTTGATGGGCCTGTTCCTTTGCATGGAACTATAAGTTTGAAGGGAATCCATCAATGTCTTGAAATCATCTGGGTGGGACTGGTAATAGTTCAAGCTATTATAGAAGGTTTCCTTTGAGATTTTGTGAGCAGCAAAAACCTGCTCGTATAACCTGAAATTATCTTTCTTGATTTTCAGCGTTGAGTCCCTTGTGGATGATTCGGCATAGAGCTCATCTGCACAGACCATGTCCCACATGATTGTCTTCATTTCATCAACGGGTATCTTCCTACCTGAGTTCCTGCAGGAAACAAGAAAGATAACTGTTGAAGCAAACAATAACAATGTCCTTTTCATCAGCGAAGTTCCTGTTTGTAATGTGATGCGTTGGCAATATCCAGTAGGTTCAATACTTCCAATGCTGCCATTTTTTCCTGCGGCGTTCCTTTCTTGAAAATACCGATCAGTTCTGCGGATTTGCTCTGCATGAAGAACTGTACAATCATCGTGTTCGGGTTTTCCTTATTGAAAGCTTGCAATTGGGTCAGTGACTGGAGGATATTTGAACGGGCTTCTGCTTCTGCGTCATACATTTTATCCAAACCGGAGCGGTAGTAGGAATAGAAAACATCATGTACAATATTGTACCTGGTATTCATTAAGTTCTCAATAAGGAAATAGCGGTTACGAAGCCCATCAAACACGCGCCAACCAGTAATGTTCTTTCCTTCGGGTGCATTGTTCACAATATTCTGTGCCTTCTGAAAATAGATATCACCACCTTTTGGTGTAAATGAATCGAAGTCCAAACCTAAAATGGTATAGGCATAATAAGCAAACACCGCAGTGAGGTTTGCAGCTAGGGCGTCTGAACCCTGTACCCTGCTTTCATTGAATTCTACAGGTTGGTATTCGATGTATTTAAACGATACATCCGCATCCATGAAGTTCACCAATGCAGCTTGGTAAGCAGCGTTGTAAACAGGTCTCGCCGCCTGAACGGTCAAGGAAGCTTTGTAAACATTCGTTTCCACCACACTCTCAATGTTCAATAAAAAACTGCATTCAATTTTTTCCGTTTGCTTGAACGTCTCATTGCTCCACTTCCTATTGTTGAGCAAATTGGTCAATTGAGTTTGCAGCGTGGTGAATATTTTCTTGTCAACGGTAGATGGCACACGATTGGAAATAACGGTAACCTTCGCTTGGAATTCCTGTGCACCTGCAGTAATGGCAATTCCGAACAGCAGGATAAAGGAAATGAACTTATTTTTCATTTACATGAGATATAACGAATGAAACAATATCTTTTGCTACTTCTTTTTTTGATTTCAAATCGAAGTTAGTTTCTGAGCCGTCTCTATACAAAATAGAAATTTTATTGGTATCGAAACCAAAGCCAGCCTCCTTATCATTCAATGAATTCAGGATAATGCAATCGGCATTCTTATTTTTCAATTTGCCCATCGCATTTTGCTTCTCATTGTTTGTTTCCAAGGCAAAGCCAACAAGGAACTGGTTTTGCTTCTTTTCCTTTCCAAGATGGGCCAATATGTCCTTTGTTCTGGTCAACTGCAAATTGAACTCCTGCTCCTGCTTCTTTATTTTTTGAAGGGATGTCTCGATAGGTCTATAATCTGCAACCGCAGCACTCATCACAGCTATATCTGCATTGATGAAATGTTTGCTACAGGCATCAAACATTTCATCAGATGAGGTTATATGGATAACGTTGATGTTTTTATAATTCACTTGTTGATTGGTTGGACCTGTAACCAAGGTTACATCTGCCCCTTCCAAATACATTTCCTCTGCAATGGCAAAACCCATTTTACCAGTTGAATGGTTTCCAATAAAACGTACCGGGTCCATTGCTTCATACGTTGGGCCAGCAGTCACCAGCACTTTCTTGCCTTCCAATTCATTTCCCCTGAAAAAGTTTTCAACTAGGTAATTCAAGATGGTTTCAGGCTCTGCCATCCGCCCATCACCAAATAGCCCACTCGCCAGTTCCCCTTTTTCTACAGCAATAATTTTGTTGCCATAGCTCTTGATCAATTCAAGGTTCCTATTAGTCGAGGGGTGGTGCCACATATCTTCATCCATAGCAGGGGCCACTGCCACAGGGCAAGTTGCAGACAGGTAAACTGCCGATAAAAGGTTGTCGCAAAAACCATTAGCCATTTTGGCCAGCGTATTGCAGCTTAATGGTGCAATAAGCATTACATCTGCCCAACGACCAAGCATCACATGGTTTGCCCAAACATGCTCATTGGTCAGATCAACAATAACCTCATTTTTTGAAAGCGTTGAAAGTACAAGCGGCGAAACAAAATCCTTTGCGGATGGGGTCATCACCACTTTCACTTCCGCTCCCGCTTTTATGAGCAACCTTATCAATAAAATTGATTTGTATGCCGCAATGCTGCCGGTAATACCGATCAATATTTTTTTGCCTTTGAGCATAATATCAATGAAAGGTTGAAAATAAACAAAAACGACAGTAATCATACTGTCGTTTCACATCTTTAAGATAGCCTTATATTATCTGAACAAATCCTCATCATTCTTCCTGTAGTAAACCTTATCATCCATAAATTCCTGTGTTGCAAGGATAGCAGGGTTTGGCATTTTTTCGTATGCTTTTGAAATTTCAATCTGCTCCTTATTTTCATGGATTTCTTCCAAGCTATCGGTATGGCTTGCAAATTCTTCCAACTTGTTATGGAGTTCTTCCCTTAAAGAGATATTGATTTGATTGGCACGTTTTGCCACAATAGCTATCGATTCGTAAAGGTTGCCTGTTTTAGCCTTTATATCAATTAGGTTCTTTGTTTCAACAACACTGGCGGTATTGGAACTAAGCTGTCTTCTTAACTTGCTCATGCTTGAGGTTTTTGATAAAGTTATTTGATAAATTTTTGTATCGCTCTGCTTCCGCAAAATATTTACTGTCCTTGAACCTTTCCAAGAAATCGGCACACTCAGTAAGCACCTTTTCATAACGCTCCACCTGCTTCTCCTCTATGCTCATTTCAGCATACTTGAAGTAGGATTTTATAACTTGGAGCTTGTATTCGTCAGATTTCTTGGAATCTGGGAAGTTCTCTGAAACAGTAGTAAAATTGATAGCGGCAGCCTTGTAATATCCTAGATTATAATACAGTTCAGCACTCTTGAACTCTTTGGCTTCCAATTTTTCACGACACAGGTCCATGATATCGGTCGCTTCCTTGACCCTTGGTGAAGTTGGATGTGTATTGATGAATGCCTGCATCAGTCCAATGGTTTTATTGGTATTTGTCTGGTCCAGGTCCACTTTAGGCGATTGCTTGTAATAACAATAAGCCCGTTGGTACTCGCACTCCTCAGCTTTCTTACTATTGGGGAATGTTTCCACAAAAGTCTTGAAAAGGTTTTCCGCATTCAAGTAATCCTTATCATAGTAGGAGCAATAGGCAAATTTGTAATAGACATCTTCAAATTTGTCCGTCCCTTTAATAAAGGGGAATACATCTTCAAAAAGCTGCTGGGCAAAATTGTATTTCTTTTTTGCGTAAAACTGTTCCGCCATTTTTAACTTGTAATCAACATCTTTGCTTTTTTGGATCTTAGCAAATTTGGATGTACAGGACGTAATAAGCAGTGCAGTTACGAGCAATAATGTAAGTATTCTTTTCATGGAAGTTTGCAAAAATAAGGTTTTGCTGGCAATTTAGAACCAGATAAGTTAGATCGGCATTTAACCTAGTTAAGATTTATACAAAAAATCCCAGAATAAAATTCCGGGATTTTCTGCAATTATCTGAATGGTGTATTTATTTAACCCTGAACATTCCGCTTTTTTGTTTTTTAGCATGTGGCTTTGCTTTCTTGCCTGCTGGGGCTACCGGTCTTGGAACAGTGTTAGGTCCAGTTTCAGTTGTCCCAAACAGTTCCACTGTATCAACAGCATCTGCATTAGCGGCTATTGTACCAAACTGGAATATTAACCTGTCTTCTGAAATTCCGGCGCTGTCAATCAAATATTTCCTCACTTGATCAACCCTGTTCCAACTGAGGAACATTTCCGATTTGTCCTTTGCATTCAATACGTAGCCAACAATCTTTACACGGCACTGAGGATTGCTCCTGATTTTATCAGCTACAGAAGCTGATAAAATAGCTTCCAAATCGGAGGTTAGCTCATACACATCTGGCTTGAACACGAGCGCTGGTAAATCCCCAATCGAGCAAGTAGAATCAGGACCGCCGCATTTTGAACAAACTTTAATTTTGGCAATTTCACTGGCCAAAGAGTCACAACATTTAGGTTCTGGGCAGTTACCTACGCCATCGGCATCAACTGGGAAACATTTTTGCAGCGTAAGCTTTTCCTTATCCTTACAATCAGGGACCCCGTCGCCGTCAGTATCAGCAGTAACCCCATGTGTATCAACAGGGCAACCTTCTGGTGTATTGGGTTCCAGATCAAGTTCATTCATCACCCCATCCTTATCATCATCCTGAACCTTAAACCTGGTTGAAAGGAGCCCTCTATCCTTGGCTAAATCTGCATAAGCAAACTCCAAAGGGTTCAGCCACCATAATGGCGGAACTTTCTTTTTGGAATTGCCAACATTGAAATTCGCACCAATTTGCCCAAAAGCAATATTGTCCCATTCCGAAGTAAATACAGCATAACGTAAGTCACCACTTTGCCTAAACCAGCCATCGACATAATCATCCCTTGTTTGAATTCTTTTATACTCAAAGTTCAAGGACCAAGCTTTGCCCATTCTGTATTCGATTCCCAAACCGGAACTGAAACAATGCCTCAAATTATAACCAAATACTTTTGCTCTTCTGTCATTTACTTCTGCAGTCGTTTCATAAGAGTTGTCCGCCATGTCGCGCAATGCTGACCTTAATTGTTGCCTTGTCCATCCATTACTGTAATACCTACTAATATCTTCAAAAGGATAGCGCTGGCCTGCCCCGTCCATAATATTCATCTTTGTTTGGTACAACAAAGCTGTATAGCCCAATAAACCATAAAGGTTCCACCTTTGCTGCTTTGTATGGAACATAATGTTGTTCAAGGAAATCAAAGCTTCAATAGAGGGCACAAAAGCCATTGTCCTATGATTGTGAACATAGCCTTTGGGAGCAGGGGTATATAATTCAAGAATTTTAGGTGAATTATTCAAATTGGAGTTCGGTTGGTAATCCAAACCGAGCATGTTGTAATATGCAAAAGATGTCCTTACTGACATAACATAGCCCATCGCCTTGCGGACATGCACACCAAACCCATAACTGTAACTTTCCAACCCTTTCCCCAACCCATGAAGTGCAGTTGGGCAATCCCCATCAACATAAGGGTAGCCTACAAAAAAACCTACCTGGTACTGATCCCTAGGTTTTGCTGGAAAACTTCCTTTGTTATTAAGGAAATCGCCTTGCTGTGTCATATCGCGAGGGGCAATATAGGAGGTATCAGAATAATTATGTGTTCCACCCAATTGGGCAAAACAATTGGCTGCAATGGCCATTAAAATGGCAAAAAGAAAGATTTTACTTTTCAACATAATGAAAATGTTAATAAATCACAGGGACGAGATAAAAAACGGATAAAATAATAATGTTCAAATAACGCAATAATATGATTACTAATTGTGAGAAATAGTTGCATCTAAGGCGATTATGAGATTTTTTATTCCACACAGGTGCATAAAACAATGCCCCTTCGTAATTATACGAAGGGGCATTACTATAATGTTGATAACTTTTTTAGTTCTTAGTTTTTAAGTTTGGGTGCGGAGCAGGGACAGTATTGGGACCATCTTCAGTGGTTCCTTGTAAATCTACTGTATTGGCATCCCCTTCTTGACCATAAGAGAATACAAATCTGCTTTCGGCAATACCTTGCTTTTCAACCAAGTATTTGATGACAGCATTAACCCTTTCCCAGCTTGTTTGTTGGGCTTTCTTATCAGAAGCTCCATAACCAACAACCTTAATCTTACAAGTTGGGTTAGCATTGATTTGTTGGGCTACGCTAGCTAAAAGTGCTTGGGCATCTTTCGTTAATTTTGCATTGCCTTTAAACTGAATGCTTGGCAAGTTAGTGATTGCACAATCACCACCAGTTTTGCCATACTTACCATTTGCTAAATCATCCTTTATTTTAGAAAGTTCTTCTTTCACTTCCTTGCAGCAAGATGGTTCAGGGCATGTACCTACGCCATCATTGTTAACAGGGAAACATTTTTGGGAAGTCAATATTTCCTTGTCCTTGAAATCAGGTATACCATCGCCATCAGTATCAACTGCACGGCCATGGCTATCCACTTTAGCACCTGCAGGTGTATTTGGCTCCAAGTCAAATTGGTCTGTAACACCATCGCCATCAGCATCATCCAATTTAACTTTAGGCATTTTCATGTGAGCTGGTTTGTTAAGCTCATTGTAAACGAAATTGTTTGGATTGATCCAGTACAATGGTTGAACACGTTTAGCAGTGTTTCCGATATTAACATTTACCCTTACAGTAGTTGCATTGTAGAAGTCATTACTGTTGCCAGCTTTAAAACCTTCGGAATAGTCATATCCTGGAGAAATAAAGGTTGCTTTGTTTTCCAGACCAAGGTTGACTTTATTGGAAAGTTTAAAAGCTATGCCACCACCAATTGAAAATCCTTGCATCAAGGCCCATCCCTTACGACCATTTACAGTAGCCCCAGCCGTCGTTCCCACTAAGCCAGATTGCGTATTAGGTATTCCTTGACCGTAAAAAATATGATAATTACCAGAGGCATCTTTTGTTTTTATCTGGCTAGCGATAAACGTATAACCAGCTAAAACATAAACATTGGTTTTAGGATTGCCCCTATAATTACTAAGTGTGTTTAAAGATGCAATTACATCCAAATTACCTGAATGCGTTTGAGTCTTGTAATCTTTTTGTCCAATACTTGCACCGTAAGTCGTAGGGGAACCTGAGTTCAAGGAACCAAAATAGCTTCCTCTTACAGAAAAAATGTGGTTAAGTGATTTCCGCAAACTAATGCCTCCACCGAAACCAACTTTAGATTTCACATCCCCAATAATCATGGATGTTCCCGCTGCAAAACCAAGTTCCCATTGGTTACGTGGTTGAGCTGGGTAAGGATAGTTGTTGTTGAGGAACTCATTGTGCTGCGGCATGTTCTTGGATGAAATCTTGGAACTGTCTTTCCAGTCCCAGCCCCAATCCGTGCCTTGTGCAAAACTGGTAAGTTGCAATGTAACCGCCAGGATTGCTAATAAAATGTACTTTTTGCTTGCCATAAGTATGATTTGAAATGAATGGATAAATAATTGGTCAATACCAAAACGGAGACAAAAGTAACTAAAGCTAATAAAACTTCAAACTTTAGATTTTTTTTTATCTCCATAAAATAGGACAACTGCTTATTCTAATATGTTGCACCTACTTTATTTTATAAGCTATATTGCAAAAATATTTTTGAGCATGAATCTAGCCCGCAAAATCATATCACAAGAACTTACGGAATTTGAATCCCATTTCAAGGAAGCCCTGAAGAGCAAGGTTGCCTTTTTGGACAGGATCATGCAGTACGTGGTAAAACGTAAAGGCAAGCAATTAAGGCCAATGTTTGTCCTTTTAAGTGCCAAATTGGGTGGTCCAATAAATGATACAAGTTATAGGGCAGCGTCACTAGTGGAGCTTTTGCATACGGCTACCTTGGTACATGATGACGTGGTGGACGATGCCATGGAAAGACGCGGCTTCTTCTCCATCAATGCGCTTTGGAAAAACAAGATTGCTGTGCTGGTGGGGGATTATTTATTGACACGGGGCTTGTTGCTTTCATTGAACAATAAGGATTACAGGGCCCTTCAGATCCTTTCAGAAGCTGTAAAGGAGATGAGTGAAGGAGAATTATTGCAAATGGAAAAAGCTAGGAACCTAAACTTAAAAGAAGATGTGTACTACGAAATCATTAAGGGCAAAACAGCTTCCCTCCTAGCTTCTGCTTGCGCTGCCGGTGCCTCCTCTACTTTTGAAGACGAATCCATGGTGGAGAAAATGCGTTTGTTCGGTGAAAAAACAGGTATGGCCTTTCAAATAAAGGATGATCTATTTGATTATGGAACGGCAGATGTAGGCAAACCGACAGGCAATGATATTAGGGAAAAGAAACTTACACTGCCCATTATTTATGCCTTGAACAATTGTGACAAGGCAACCAAAAGAAAAATTATTTACATAGTCAAAAACGAGAACACCGAAAAGGATAAAGTGCAATTTGTGATTGATGAAGTAAAAAAGGCCGGTGGTATCGATTATGCCACTAAAAAAATGTTTGCTTACAGGGATGAGGCACTTGCTTTATTGCATGAGTTCCCCAAAAGTGATGTAAGGGATGCACTGGAAGAATTGGTAAGGTATACTACTGACAGGAACTATTAATGAGGAAATAAGCAAGGCTTAAGGCACAAAAAACTGCTCAGTATGTTGCCTTATATACAAATAACAGCTTCCATGTATTGTCCTATCGTGGTTTCATGAAACCCGCTACACCTAAATCCTATTTCATGCAGAAAAGATGGAACATACTGACTGCCGATGAAGTCAAAACTGATACCTTGCATAAGGTTCTGAAAGTAAACAGGACCCTCTGCAGCATATTGGTGGAACGTGGTTTTGATACCTTTGATAAGACTAAAGAATTCTTCCGCCCACAATTGAGTGATTTGCACAGTCCATGGCTGATGAAAGATATGGACAAAGCGGTTCATCGCATTTCCACAGCTATAGCCAATCAGGAAAAAATGCTGGTATTTGGTGATTATGATGTAGATGGTACCACAAGTGTTGCCAGTATGTACCAATTCCTGAAAAATATCTATACCGAAGTTGATTTCTATATCCCTCACCGTTATAGGGAAGGCTATGGAATAAGCAAGATGGGGATTGATTTTGCAAAGGATAATGGCTTTACTTTAATCATTTCATTGGACTGTGGAATCAAAAGTGTTGACCTTGTTGCTTATGCACAAACATTGGGCATCGATTTCATTATTTGCGACCACCATTTGCCTGATAAGGAACTTCCCGTTGCTGTTGCCATACTGAATACAAAGCAAGTTGATTGCAATTACCCATATAAGGAACTCTGCGGTTGTGGCGTTGGATTCAAATTGATGCAGGCATTAAGTGAGCGATTGCAGCTACCTGACAAAAGCTACCTGCAATACCTGGACCTGGTAGCAACGGCCATTGCAGCAGACATAGTCCCTATAACCGGGGAAAATCGCGTACTTGCTTTTTATGGCCTGAAAAAGGTGAACGAAAACCCTTGCCCTGGTATCAAGGCATTAATGAAGCTGGCTTCCGTTCAGAAAGAAATGCAGGTTACCAATCTGGTCTTCCTTATTGCACCAAGGGTCAATGCCGCAGGCAGGATGGATGACGCTAAAAAAGCGGTCCAATTGTTTATTGAACAGGACGAAACCAAAGCTATGGAATTTGCTGAAATGCTGCATAGCGATAACGCCGACCGAAAGGAAGCAGATAATAGCATTACAGAGGAAGCTTTGTTCATCATCGAGCAGGATACCATGCATGCTACAAAGAAAACAACCGTTGTTTATCAAGAACATTGGCATAAGGGTGTGATAGGAATTGTGGCCAGCAGGTTGATCGAAAAATATTACCGTCCAACGATTGTCTTGACCAGAAGTGGCGACTACGCAGCAGGTAGTGCCAGAAGCGTGGCTGGCTTCAATTTATATGAAGCCATTCATGCATGCAGGGAACACCTCCTAGGCTACGGCGGGCATTTTGCAGCAGCAGGCATGACCTTGCCCGTAGAGAATGTGGAACTGTTTGCCGAAGCTTTTGAACAAGCAGTCAGTGCAAGCATAACGCCTGAATCATTGGTCCCTGAAATAGTGATTGATGCAGAAGTCCTGTTTAGCGAACTGACCCCTTCCTTTTATAATATCCTCTGCCAGATGGAGCCATTTGGTCCAGAAAACATGCGGCCCGTTTTCATTGCAAAAAAGGTGAGGGAAACTGGGTTCAGCAAAATTGTAAAGGAACTGCACCTGCGTTTTTCTGTTAAGCAAAAAGACATCCATTTAACGGGCATTGGTTTCAATATGGCAGACAAATTCGGGCTACTGCAAATGAACAGGCCACTGGATATTGTTTTTACTTTGGACATGAACGAATGGAACGGTGAAAAGAACCTTCAAATGAAAGTGATTGATATAAGACTAAGTGAATAACATTTTCATCCGCACATCTTTCGATACTACCGATAAATAGTTTCCCTTCCATTACAGGTAACTTTAATTTGCAAATGCCATTACCCAAAAAACATATTGCCCTGTTGCATGTACTTGGCTGGCTTTTCTTTATTAGCCTTCCATTAATGTTCATTGCAGGTATGATGCAAAATGGGAACATTCTTTCGCTATTTACTTCCTCCTATTATTGGCTGTTCCTAGGTGTTTACCTTTTCATTTTTTATTTCCACACTTATTTTTTGGCTTCCCAACTTTTCTTCAGGAAAAAATATCTGCTATACTTTTTTTCATTGCTGCTATTGGTTACAAGTATCCATTTCGTAAGGCCTTTTGACAAATTGGCCGAAGCAGTTGGTAGGCCTTTGGATGGCCATGGCCCAAGCAAAAGGTTCAATCCACCACCAAACAGCCTATCACCCAACTTCCCAGGAAATGGCAACCCGCCACCAAGAATGAATAACGGTGGTCCAAGAAGGGGACCAGTCATAGATATTGTAAGCATTTTCCTCTTCATCATGCTCATTGCGGTGAGCTTTGCAACAGTAATGGCCAAACAATGGAAGGCTGCCGTACGTCAAGCTGCACAAGCAGAAACAGATAAGGCCAATGCCGAACTTTCTTTTTTGAAAGCACAGATAAACCCGCATTTCCTGTTCAATACCTTGAACAATATCTACTCAATGGCCGTTACCAAGAACAATGAAACTGCCAACTCCATCATGAAACTTTCCAATATCATGCGCTATGTAACGGATGAGGTGAACGAGGAGTTTGTTTCCCTACAAAGTGAGGTGGACTGCATCAATGATTACATAGAATTGCAACGGTTAAGGCTTGGCAAGAAAGTGAGGCTCGATTTTACGGTTACAGGTATCCTTGATGATAAAAAAATCGCTCCTTTAATCTTGATGACCTTTATAGAGAATGTTTTTAAATATGGATTAAGCAACCATGAAGAATCCACCGTTACCATTAAACTTTTTGCTGAAGAAAAAAGCATCACTTTTGTAACGCAGAACAAAATATTCACTGTTCTTCGCAAGGTAGAAAGAACCGGTATTGGTATTGGCAACACAAAGAAAAGATTGGAACATCTATATCCCGGTACATATGTACTGAACATTACGAGGGAAAATAGTTTATTTACCGTGCAATTAATTTTGAATGACTTAAAACAAGGCACCAATGCTTAAATGTATTGCCATAGACGATGAACCTTTTGCGCTGGAACTTATAAAAGAGTTTGCCAAGCAGGTGCCCGAGCTGCAGCTAATGCAAACATTTGATGATGCCATAAGCGGTGGCGAGTTCCTGCGCCAGAACCAAATAGACCTGCTCTTTATAGACATTAACATGCCTGACATTACAGGTATTGAGCTGGTCCGCAGCCTGCAGCAGAAGCCGATGACCATCTTCACCACCGCATACAAGAAATTTGCCTTTGATGGTTTTGAACTGGATGCCATTGATTACCTGTTGAAACCAATAGATTTTGAGCGTTTCAAGAAAGCTGCTACCAAAGCCATTGAATTCCATGCCTACAAAACGAGCAAGAAAGACCTATTGGGCGAAAGCCTTTTTGTTCGTTCGGAATACAAGATGATCAAGATTGAACTGAACGACATTGACTACATCGAAGGGCTGGAAGACTACATTAAAATCCACTTGACCAATGGCAGGCCAATACTTACCTTAATGACTTTAAAAGCTGTGCTCGAGAAGCTTCCGGCAGACAAGTTCAAAAGAATCCATCGCAGCTATATTGTTCCTGTGAACAAAGTAAAATCCATCCTCAACAAAAAAATAACGCTTGCATCTGGCGTTGAACTTGGCATTAGCGATACCTACGTTAGCTTCATTAACGAGTGGATGAACATGCCCCGTTAACAAAACATTCTTCGGCACATTCTTCCATTTGAACGGCACAAATTTCTTTCAGGGATTTAGTACAGGTATTTTTATGAAACAAGCAGCAAAGCAAGAATTAAGCTGCTATTGTAGTGCACACTTGTTCTGAAAAATACGGATCATCTTTTATCGAAGTACAGCATTCATTTGTAAAAAAGTTCAGCCATGTTATATCGTACAAGTATGCGACGCAATTGGAGTTGAACAAAGTTCCTTCTGCTTGGGCCATAAAAAATCATCGACACAAAGTGGCGATTCATCGGCACACTAGGTTCAGAAGAGCAACAAGAAATATTACCGAAGTATCAACTTATTAATTGTAACCAAACCTAAAACATAGACCACCATGGAACGCAAAGACTTTTTAAAAGGCGTTGGCATTGCAGGCGTAGCAAGCATTTTGCCATTCAAGAAAACCACAAGTGCAATTATTGAAGATGGAGAAAGGGTTTCTACCTGTACATTGATCCCATCAGAAACAAGGGGCCCCTACCCATTGCCAACTAGCACAGCAGTTTCTGCTATTACAAGATCGGACATTAGGGAAACAAAAACCGGTGTGCTGCTTACTTTCACCATTACGGTTCAAAACACAGATTGCTTGCCCATTGCTGGTGCAAGGGTTGATATTTGGCATTGCGACAAGGATGGTTATTACTCAGCTTATGCAAGCCAGCCTGGCTATTTGGGAACATTAAGTTATGTTGGTGCCACATGGTTAAGGGGCAGCCAAACAACAGATAGCAACGGACAGGTAACATTCACTACCATCTATCCTGGCTGGTACACAAGTAGGGTAACGCATATCCATGCTGAAGTGTACATCAACAGTGTGTTGCAACGTACATCCCAATTTGCATTTCCTGATAGTTTAAACAACACACTTTATACAACATCAGCATTCTATACGCCACATGGAACCAATACTGTTACCAATAGTACCGATTCGGTTTTTTCGGATGCAGATGGTGTTACCAATCAGCTTTTAACTGTTACAGGAAGCATTGCAGCAGGTTATGCAGCAAGCCATACGTTCACCATTACCTATGCACTGACTTTGGAACTGCTGTCCTTTAGTGCAGGGCTGGATAATGGGAAAGCAAGTTTATGGTGGAGCACCAGCAATGAAATCAATGCCAGCCATTTTGAAATTGAAAGAAGCACAGATGCTGCAACCTTCATAAATATTGGTTCCATGGCTGCAAAGAACACAGTTAACATCAACAGTTATTCCTTCATTGATGGCAGCATCACTGATAAATCCTATTACCGTTTGAAAATGGTGGACAAGGATGGGAAATATACCTATAGCGGCATTGTGATGGTGAACAAGAAAACTTTGCAGAGCATTTCCATTTACCCAAATCCCGTAAAGGATAAACTGGTATTGAACCATGCTGTAGCTGATGCAAATACAACAGTTACCATTACCAGTTTGGATGGAAGGAATATTGCTGCAGGCAAACTACAGGCCGGTGCAACATCTACCAGCATGAACGTAAACAATATTGTTGCCAAAGGTGTTTACTTATTAGTGGTAACATCAGTAAATGAGAAAGCGGTCATAAAATTCATCAAGGATTAGGCGCTATCGGAAGGCTCCACCAATACGCTGCTCGGGAGAAAAAAGGTCACCCTATTTTTCACGCTAAAATTTGGTTATGAAAAGAATTATGGCCGTTGGTACAGGTTTGCTTGCAATAGTTACTGCTTGTAGCAAAAGCAGTTCAGACAGTACCACAACTGTTGACTGTGGCACTGCAACAAAATCGTATTCCACAGATGTAAGCCCTATCCTTCAATCCACTTGTGCCACCAGCAGCAGTTGCCATGCGTCTGGGAGCAGCAATGGTCCGGGAGCTTTAACCACCTACCAGCAAGTGTACAATGCCCGTGTGGATATTAGAAGTTCTGTGGCCAACGGAAGCATGCCTAAAAACGCCAGCCTCCCCACTTCCCAGAAGAACATCATCCTCTGTTGGATTGATAATGGGGCATTGAACAATTAACTCAAATAGCTTCTACATCTTTCCCATGAATTTCTTATCAGGCATATTAAAAGGGCTCACTTCCCTGGCTGCATTAATGGCTTTTCTGTTTATGCACATTTTGTTTGAAAGCAATGATGCAACCGGAAAAATATAAACCCCTATTCTATCATTCCTAAAACTATCACACATGGAACGCAAAGATTTTTTAAGAACCAGTTTGGGCTTTTTAGGAGCAGGTGCTATCGTGATGGAAGCATGCAAAAAAACAGATGTGGCAACAACTTCGAGCACCACCACTTCCTCCGGTGGCTGCATTGTTACGCCAGAAGAAACAG
>JAHEZD010000182.1 GCA_023251255.1 Chitinophagaceae bacterium | reverse complement strand
GGGGCAAGTACTTTGAAGGGTTCAATGTGGCCCTGCTCAAATACCTGCCCATGTACAACAAGTTCAGGGCACCGAGCATGATATTGGTGGTGCCTACTTTTCTGCTTTGTTTGATGGCTGCCCTGTCATTGGAGAAAATCATTGTGGCAGATAAGGAAGCATTATGGAAACAGTACAAGAAAGGACTTATCGTTGTTGCGGGCGTATTCTTGGTAGCATTCATGGTGTACCTAAGTGCGGATTTTTCAGGTGAAGCGGATAGGATGCTAAACAAACAAATAAGCAGCATACAGGATCCTCAGCAGCAAGCGGCCATTAGCCAACCTGTGAAGACCTTCGTAACCGGTTTGAAACAGGACCGCAAGAGCCTGATGCTGGGAGATATCTTCAGGAGCTTGGGCATCTGTGCCATTATTGGCGTACTGGTGGCTATGTACCTTAAAAGAAAACTGACCAATGTTATGCTACTAATTAGCATCATTGGACTGGTGGCCATCATAGATATTTTCTCCATTGATACCAAGTACCTGAAAGCTGAAAACTATCTGGACCAATCGGACAATGACGCTGCATTCAATCCATCGCCAGCAGACAGTCAAATATTGAAGGACACAGGTTACTACAGGGTATTTGATTTGAGGCAGGGGCCATCAAGTGCCTTCAATGCAGGTGCCATCAATTCCTATTTCCATAAATCCATTGGCGGTTACCATCCTGCCAAATTGAGCATTTACCAGGACCTGATAGAAAAGCAGCTGTACAATTTCCCCAACTGCATGCCCGTGATAAACATGCTGAACACGAAATACGTAATCATGCCCAATGACCAGACAAGGGCCCCCATGGTCCAGCAGAACCCCGATGCGCTTGGGCCATGCTGGTTTGTAAAGGCTGTGCGCTATGAAAAAGATGCAGCTTCCATCATGGCAGCATTAACCAGTTTCCATCCAAAGGATACTGCAGTAGCAAGTGAAGCAGATAAGGCAAAAATAAATATTGCTACCAATTTTGACAGCACCGCTTCCATTAAGCTTACCAAACATGAAAACGATTTGCTGGAATACCAGTCTTCCAGTAGCAGCAACCAGTTTGCCGTTTTCAGTGAGGTTTATTATGATGCGGGCTGGATTGCCAAGATTGATGGGAAGGAGTCGCCTATTGTTTGTACCAATTATGTATTAAGAGGGCTGTCTGTGCCCGCAGGACAACATACCATTGTTTTTGAATTCAAGCCAGCTTCTTTCTATAGCAGCAACAAATTGGCCATAGGGGCTTCTGCATTGATATGGCTGTTGCTAATTGCATCAGTAGTCTTTGCTATCAAGAAACGAAAAGTGGAAACTACTGTATAGTTTGATCAGGGTGGCTTGGATAGTAGCATCCACTTACATTTGACAATTAGCCTAGCGCATTATGGGTACTTTACGGAAGCAAACTTTAATTTCAAGTGCACTGGTCTATTTCGGTTTCCTTGTTGGGCTGATCAATACCTATTTCTATGTACGCAATGGTTCCTTTACACAGGAGCAATTTGGGCTTACCAAGATATTCCTGGATTTTGGGCAGAACATTTATGCCTTTTCCAGCTTGGGTGTCATTCCGATTATTTATAAGTTCTATCCTTACTATAAGGACAATCTCGAGGAAAAAAAGATAGACTTGGTAACATGGGCCATGATTACCTCACTGGTAGGTTTTGTTCTTGTAATGATAGCGGGTATTTATCTCAAGCCCTTTATTGTAAAGAACTATGTAAACACATCGAGCCTTGTTGCGGATTATTATTATTGGATATTTCCGTTTGCATTGGGCATACTATTTTTTTCCGTTCTGGAAAGCCTCTGCTGGGCCACGCAGAAAACGGTTATTCCTAATTTCCTGCGGGAAACATTTATGCGATTGATTACAACCGCTTTTATACTCCTGTTCTATTTCAAGGTCATTACTTTCAGCCAGTTTATTTACTTGTTTTCTTTTTTGTACCTGCTGATATTTTTTGTGCTACTCGTTTACCTGATAAGAATCGGGAAACTGCATTTCACTTTTAAGGTGAGCAGGGTAACCAAAAAATTTTTCAAGAAAATTGTTTCCATGCAGTTGCTGATATACAGTGGCACATGGATCGTTTCATTGGCAGGCACCATAGACAGTATCGTTATTGCAAGCTTTACCCAGCTGGGGTTGGCTTCTGTAGGTGTGTTTACGCTGGCGCAGTATATCTCCAATTTAATACAGGTTCCGCAAAGAAGCATACAGTCCATATCCGCAGGGCTACTATCAAGGGCATGGAAGGACAAGGACATGAAGGAGATTGAAAGGATCTACTCCCGATCGTCCATTAACCTGCTGCTAATGTCCATGTTTGTGTTTGGCAATATCTGGCTGAACATTGGTCAGGGCTTGGACATATTGAACATCCAGGCCAATTACAAGGCAGGGCTCAGTACATTATTGGTGCT
>JAHEZD010000095.1 GCA_023251255.1 Chitinophagaceae bacterium | reverse complement strand
AAAAGTTGATTGTTTCTTCAAAGCATTTATCCCATGAGAAATTCCGGGCCTGTCTTTTCCCTTCTTCAATCAGTTGCTGCCTCTTGTTTTCCTCATACAATGACTGAATGCCCAAAACAAAATCATCCACTTCAAAACTGTTTACCAACAATGCCCCATTGCCAGCAATTTCCGGTATGGCGGCCTTGTTGGTAGTCACAACCGGACAGCCTACTTTCATTGCCTCTGCAATGGGCAATCCAAAGCCTTCATAAGCTGATGGGTACAGTAAACAGAAGGCTTCATTGTAAAGACTGTTCAATTCTTCTTCCGCAACTACCGCTTTGAACTCAAACCGGTTATTTATTCTTGTAGCAATCAACGCTTGTTCTTCTGAAGTTAGTTCCTTGCCTCCAACAACCATCAATTTCATATTGGGCAATGCTGCTACCACATCAACCGCCAGCTCAAAATTCTTGTAGCCTGAACGGTGACCAACAAATAAAATGAAAGGTTGATGCTCCCGTTTTTTCTCCATTGAAAAAAACGAACCGTTTACACCATGGTAAACTGCTTTTACCTTTTCTGGTTGGAGAAAAGAATAATATGCAAGCAAATCTTTTCTGATGGTTCCAGAAACACATAGAATCCCGTCTGCATGTTGCAAAGCCTTCCGTTGTTGCCATTGCCTAATGTATTTCCTCTTGCCCTCTATTAATCCCATCTCCGGTGCAAGGTCATGGATGGTAAGGATATTTACCACATTCTTTTGATTGCTCCACCGCAGATAACTTGAATGGAAAATACTTTTGGGAGGCAATGCTTTTAGTAGGGGCAGGAAACGTTTAGCCAATAATGGCAAATGGTTGTCTGTTGCGGTGGTTTGCCGCCAATTTATTTTAGCGGCAAGCATATTGGCATTGCTTTTTGTTTGGATGCGGGTAACGGTATGCCCGTCATTCACCATATTCATTCTTTTCATCAATTCACTCCAGTACACGGAAATACCACCAGCTCGCTGAAGGGAAAAAATAAGGTCATCTAAAAATATATCCATGCTGTGGGGTTGCAAAACAGGCGGAAGATAATTCTTCCGCCTGAAAATATTGTTAGCCTTGTGTAAGAAATTACTGTCAGCCCGGATTCATTGAAGGCATGCAAGTGAGTTTTTATAAACCGGTTCCGACAAATCCAACCTGAACATTGGGCTACTGTTTTTTCTGTTTTAAATGCTTATCAAGAAATTTTTCCATGGCACCATAAAAATCATATTGATTGTCCTGGTTATGGAAGCCATGCCCCTCATCGTCCTTGACCATGTATTCCACATCCACACCACGTTTTTTCAGGGCCGCAACCATTTGGTCGCTCTCTGCTTTGTTCACCCTTGGATCATTGGCTCCCTGTGCCACAAATAATGGCGTTTTTATTTTATCCGCATGTAAGGCCGGTGATGCATCGGCTAACAATACACTATCTTTCTTGGGATCACCAACCATTTCATGGAACTGGTCCAAATAAGGTTTCCAATATGGTGGTATAGTGTTCATAAAAGTGAACATATTGCTTACACCAACATAATCAACAGCCGCTGCATACAGGTCCGGTGTAAAAGTTATGCCTGCCAATGTTGCATAACCTCCATAGCTACCACCATAAATGGCAATTCTTTTGGAATCGGCAATTCCTTCTTTCTTCAAATATTCAACGCCATCAGTTATATCATCCTGCATTTTCTTGCCCCACTCTTTGAAAGATGATTCCCAGAATTTCCTTCCATAACCAGTACTGCCCCTGTAGTTCATTTGCAGCACCGCATAACCCCGATTGGCAAGGAACTGTACTTCATTGTTGAAGTACCAACTGTCCCTGGCCCATGGGCCACCATGTGGATTAACCACAACAGGAAGGTTCTTTGCATCCACACCTACAGGCAACGTCAGGTAAGCATGGATGGTTAGCCCGTCCCTTGTAGTGTAGGTAATGGGTTTCATGTGGCTCATCTGTTTTTCATTGATCCAAGGATAAGGATTGGCCGCTTCTTTTGATTCCTTTGTTTTGAAATCATAGAGGTAATATCTTGCTGGGCTTCGGTCATTGCCTGCCCACACAATTGCTTTTGTTCTTGCATCGTCGTAAGCAACAATATCTGCTTGGTAGCCTTCAAACTTTTTATCAAGAACTTGTTGGACCTCTTCCCACTCCTTGTCAAAAAAATGCGATTCCCTTTTTTCTGCATCCCAAGTAACATTTACTAAAGCTTGTTTCTTACGGTCGTAAAAAATATTGGACAGATCATAATCCTTGTTGCTGTAAAGCTCCTTCACCTCCTTTTTGGCAATAGGGTCATACTCTACCAATGCCACTTTATCCCTACCAATATTTGTAAGGGCGTAAATATGCTTATTGTCCTTATCAAATGATGCTGCGGAAAAAGATTCCTTGAAGGAAGTGGTTACCAACGCAGTAAACGTATCCTTATCGCTGTTCCTATAATTCCATGTAATATTTACGCCATCCGTTTTTGATGCAAGCCTTATCACGCCTGCATTATCCGTTATCCAAGCATCATAGTTTTTCTTGTTGTCAAACAACAATGTCAACGCGCCGGTTTCTATGTTAATGAGGTATGGATCAAAATATTCCTTCACCCTTTTATTGATGCCCACAATCAGTTCCTTCTCCTTACCCGGGATTTCATTGAGGCCATCAATCACATCTGTCCTTATCCCCGGGAACGGCGTGAGTGCTTTCGTATCCGTTCCGTCAGGTTTTACCGAAAACAATTGGAAATTCTCATCACCACCAATGTCCTGTATGTACACAATCCTGCTGCCTTTCCAGAAATATGCCCCAATGCTCCTTGATGTATCGTTGGTTACCCTGAGTGCTACAGTATCGTTCGCTTTCTGAACAAAAATGTTCATCTTGCCTTTGTAGTCTGCACGGTAGCTAAAATAGTTACCATCTGGTGATATGCGGAAAGTGCTTTTTTCGCCATTCTTGAAAAATGATTTCATGTCCAACAATGGTGCAGGCATCTCTTTTTCTGCTGTGTTTGACTTGCAGCCAGCCAATCCAATCATTGCAATAACTGCAATGGACCAAAAATGTTTCATGAGCAATAGTTTTGTTTTAGATGAGAAAGTAAAGTAGAAAAGGATTTTGATTAATACAAGAGCCTTTTCAGGAATGGAACGTACTAGTTGGTAAATAGTTACCTATTCTTATCCCCTTCGCAGTGGCAATGCCATTCTTCGCCAATATCTATGCAGGTTACAACGGTCACATCTCGCTGACATGGAGCAAAGATGATGCGTAGTCTTTGATTGTCCTTGCTCGTTCCTTCCACTGCATATTTCCTGTGGCAATCATCACCGTTCAAATCACTTTTACGGTAATTGATAATGCCGTTTGCCAGTAAATCCTTCACTTCCGTTTCGTCAATATGCCTGCAGGCCATTCTGCACCTAGCATGTTTACTATAGTGTATGTTCGACGGATTCCTATTCAGTCCATCCTTATTGGCACCAGTATTTCCCGTTGAACCACTGGTGCCTGTTTTTTGTTGGGGGGACGATGGATTGCACCCTTTTAGGGCCAAGGCTGTCATCGCTAAAATAAGAAGCCATACATAAGGAACAGCTCTCCTAGTATTCATGATGCTGTGGTTGATTAAGAAGCCAAAGTACATTTTTTTATCGCCATAAAATATTACCGCCCGCTCCAAAAAGACCACACCGCCTGTCAATTTGCAGCCAGCATCCTGAAACTATCGGAACCATTATCTTTGCCGCCATGGAAAAGAAGCGTTCGGTGGCATTTCATACCCTGGGCTGCAAGCTCAATTTTTCCGAAACTTCCACACTTTCACGTATGCTGGAAATGGAGGGTTTTGCGAAAAGGGATTTTGATGAACATGCCGATGTATATGTAATCAATACCTGCTCCGTTACGGACAATGCAGATAAGGAATGCAGGTATCTGGTGAGGAAAATCCAGAAGAAAGCTCCTGAAAGCTTGGTGGTGATTACTGGCTGCTATGCACAATTGAAGCCCAAGGAAATTTCTGAAATCCCGGGCGTGGACCTAGTGCTGGGTGCTGCTGAAAAATTCAATATTGCTCAGCACCTGAAAGAATTTTCCAAAGGGGACAGTGCAAAAATATGCAGTTGCGATATTGAGGATGTGACCGGTTTCACGGCCACTTTTTCTGCCAATGATAGAACAAGGACGTTTTTGAAAGTGCAGGATGGCTGCGATTACAATTGCAGTTTCTGTACCATACCCATGGCAAGGGGTAAAAGCAGGAGTGACAGTATTGAAAATGTCATCAAAACAGTTGAGGGGATTGCTACCAAGGGTGTGAAGGAAGTTGTGCTGACAGGCATCAATCTTGGCGATTTTGGCAAGGGCCCGGACGGTGCCGGTGCAACCATTGGCATCAATCAACGCGAGGAGAATTTTTATGAACTGGCCCAAGCTTTGGACAAAGTGAACGGTATTGAACGGTACCGTATCTCTTCCATTGAACCCAATCTGCTAACGAACGACATCATTGCATTTGTTGCCAACAGCAAAAAGTTCATGCCCCATTTCCACATCCCCCTACAAAGTGGTAGCAACAGCATCCTGAAACTGATGCGCAGGAGGTACAAACGTGAACTGTATGCAGAACGTGTGGCATTGATAAAGACCTTGATGCCGCATTGTGCCATTGGTGTGGATGTGATTGTTGGCTTTCCGGGTGAGACAGATGAGGAATTCAAGGAAACATTTGATTTTCTGCATTCGTTGGACATTTCCTATTTACATGTATTCACTTACTCCGAAAGGGCCAATACACAGGCTTTGGAACTAAAACCAATTGTACCGATTCATGTAAGGAATGAAAGGAACAAAACCCTTCGTAACCTGAGCTACATGAAAATGCAATATTTCACCCAGCAGTTCACTGGGCAAACGAGGAAGGTATTGTTTGAAGCGTTCAATAAAAATGGCATGATGGAAGGTTACACAGATAATTACCTGCGAATTGTAACACCACATAGGCAGGAGTGGGCAAACGAAGTGGTAGATTGGAAACTGTAGTTCCCACTGACCAGCAATAAAGTTGAAGCAGCACTACTAAATTATCTCTAGTTTAGTAGAATAAAAAAAACATGAAGCTGATCAGGAACATAGCCACCATTATTTCAGTGATTGCAATTTCCATTGTTACCTTCATCACATTTAAGGAACTTTCGGCAAGTGAGGGGTTTGACCTGATAGGGTTCTTACTGGTTGGCTACCTATTCTATGGCGGTATCCTCTGTTTATTGTACTACGGCAAAAAGACAAAGTATGCAACGGCCTTAAACTGGGCAGCATTTATTTTAAGCATATCGCCCATTATACTGATGATTGTTGTTTTCATGTTGTACATAAGCCATGGCGGTTGTTGAAGAAGATTACTGCCGGCATAAAGACCCAATTGTGGGAGCATGTTCAGGATAAGCAGCCATCAGTTCATCCGCTTTGGCCAGTTCAAAATCTGCAAAATCAAAACCCGGTGAAACGGTGCACCCCACAAAACAGAAGTCAGCATGTTTTGCTGGTCTGCTTGCAAACCAGCATCCTGCCGGTACTACATGCTGAAAGGTTTCTTCATTACCAATATCGCTACCAAGTTTCACTATTTCCAATTCACCGCTGCGGTGAATAATATATACTTCCAAAGTTTGTCCAGCATAAAAATGCCAGCATTCATCGCTCTTGATTTTATGGAAAGCCGAAAAATTTCCCTGCTCCAATAAAAAATAAATGGCTGTTGAAAAGCTCCTGTCACCCGAAAACCTTCCAGATAAGGCAGCTTGGTGTATTGTTTCTTCCGAACGGTAGGTTTCTTTATAGTAACCACCTTCTGGATGTGGCTGCATATTGTGCTGTGCCACCAATTGTTGAACTGTAAGCATCAATAAAAATACGTGATTTGGTTTCAAGTACTATTAAGGGCAGTGACTCATTTTGAACTATTGTCAGGAACCAGTCGAGGCAAATTGGAGTTATGATAGAAAATCTTCTTCGACAGGGCCAAGCAGGCAAATCACCATTCAAAATGAGTCATTCCCTTATTAACCATATTGACAATCAGGTGCTATTGATGGTTTTGCCCTAATCTATATTAGCGCTATTGTTTTACGTTCTCCGAATAGTGCTCATCATTTTTGTGGCAACTTTTTTGTGGCAATCTATTCTGCCACAATTCTTTCTGCCACAAAACTGTGGCAACTTTCCCTGTGGTCATTTATTTTGCCACAGATCTTCTTGCCACCAATTTCTTTGCTGCCTTTTCAACCATCAATTTTTAGTTCAACCCTTATTCGCAGTCAAAAAATTTTCCTCAGTGCTACAATATCCCTTTCCTTGGTCCGTCAACCTATAGCAAGATGGAGAGAGTAGTTACCTTAGCGGCAACAATGCCAAGCAAGGAAAGAAACATTACGGCAATCATCAACGATTACAGCAAGCGCCTGTTTGGCTTCATACGCAAACGTGTGAACAATGAGGCCGATGCCGAAGACATCCTGCAGGATGTGTTTTACCAATTGGTGGGCAATACCCAGCCCATTGAGCAATTGACTGGCTGGCTTTTTACCGTGGCACGCAACAAAATCATTGACAGGAGCAGGAAACACAAACCTGAACTGCTGGAAGATATTTATGGTGGCGATGATGACAATATGCTTTCATGGACAGAGCTTTTTTATGCAAAAGATGATAATCCTGAAACGGAATACCTGCGGAATATTTTCTGGGAAACATTGAATACTGCATTGGATGAACTTCCAAAGGAGCAACGCAATGTTTTTGTGCTGAATGAACTGGATGGCGTTCCTTTCAAGGAAATTGCTGCACAAACCGGTGAATCCATGAACACATTGCTGTCTAGGAAACGTTATGCTGTACTGCACCTAAGGTCAAGGCTGCAAACGCTACGTGATGAATTATTGACTTATTAAATTGCCTAGGTGAACCTTACGCTGACAGTTCCCTGTCATGCGGAGGTGCTGGGGAGTTAGAAAGGGGTCTTTTTAAAGAACAATTATTAAAATGAAAATATTATGGGCAACAGAAATTTTTGGTTCAAGAAAATTGTAGGCTTCACTATTTGTGGTCTTGCAATAGCAGCCCTATTGGGCTGGATAGTGATGAGTTTATGGAACTGTGTACTGGTAGCAGTGCTTGGAGTAAAACTGATCACGTTTTGGCAGGCATTGGGCATATTGTTACTGAGCAAGATCCTATTTGGCGGCCTCCATAAAAAATGGGGGAACCATGGTGGTCACTGGAATGCTGAGATGAAAGAAAAATGGCAGAACATGACACCTGAAGAAAAGGAGCAGTTCAAGCAGAACTGGCGCAATAAATGCAGGACCTGGGGCAGGAACGGTAATGAGCCTACTGCTGGTGCTGAATAAGTTCGTGTAATGCCCATGCAATGAATTTCAAAGCATGGTTGTCTAACCAACAAATCAATTCTTATGAGCATTCTCGTTTTCAAAACCAATATCATAGATGCAAAGCATGTAAAAAGGGTTTCACCGCATATCAAGGGCATTGATGGCATCCAAAAATGGGATATCGACCTGCATGATGTAGACAAAGTGCTGCGGGTGGTAACGGATGACCTAACACCCAGCTATATAGAAATGGTGGTACAAAGGGCCGGATATTTCTGCACCGAACTGGAATGATGCGCTGCTTCAGCAAGTAAACATTGCTATAACCTATAAATAATTAAGTTTGCGGCTTACAATAACAAAACATGCCAAGCAGACTATCGTTATACATCAACAAACTTGGTTTTTCTGACGGATTTAAATTATACAGGTGTGTGAAGTCTGGCAAGGCTGATGCCGTTAAGATCTCTTTCCTGCAACCCCCTGTTTACCTCCGCAATACCTATTCGGACAGGACGATGTTTGAGCAGATTTTCCTGAACAAGGAATACGAAGTCCCCATAAATTTTTCCCCCGCAACAATTATTGACCTTGGTGCCAACGTAGGCTATGCAAGTATCTATTTTGCCAACAGGTTTCCTGATGCAAAGATTTTTGCAGTGGAGCCCGAAGAAAACAACCACCAGGTTGCAGTGAAGAATACTGCCCCCTACAAAAATATCACTTTGGTTAAAGGTGCTGTTTGGCACAAACCCGAACTGATCAACGTGGTGGACAATGGTTTTGGCGAAGCTGGTTTTATGATAGAAAGCGGGGAGGGCTAATAATTCCTCCACAGATGAAATATATGTCCCTCCAAGAAAAACATGTTAGCGAAAAACAAATTACTCAACCTAGCCAAGCACAATCAAGCAGTTTTGCATCTACAATAATTACAAACTGATTTAGCATTATTGTGCAACTATAAAAACCGATTACCATGAACATTATGCAAAGAGTTTTCAGGAAGATCAACGAAAAGATCAACGGACTGGAACTATCGGGTTTCAAACAATTCCACCATTTATTTGAAAAGAAGAAGGGACTGGAAATTGGTGGCCCTAGTGGCATATTCAAGAAAAGGAACCGACTGGCACTGTACAATTTGGCTGACACCGTAGATGGCTGCAATTTTTCCACCAATACAGTTTGGGAGGGTTCCATCAAGGAGGGAAACAATTATAGCTACCAAGAGGGGAAACCAAAAGGGTACCAGTTTATCTGTGAGGGAAGCAATCTGGAACCGGTGGAAAGCGGTTCTTATGATTTCGTACTGTCCAGCCATAATTTGGAACATTTTGCCAACCCGCTGAAGGCGGTGGAGGAATGGTTGAGGGTATTGAAACCGGATGGCACTATTTTGCTGGTTCTGCCAGACAAACGTTTTACGTTTGACAATAAGCGCCAGGTTACCAGTTTTGCACATATCAAAAGTGATTACGACAGCAACATGCAGGAGGATGACCTTACACACCTGAATGAAATACTGGAACTGCATGATTTTTTGCTCTCACCGGAAATAAATGACAAGGAATTCTATAACCGTTCCCTGAAAAATTTTGAGAACAGGTGCCTTCACCACCATGTATTTGATGAACAGTTGCTGAGGCAGATATTCAGTTTCTTTAATATTGAGTTCCTTTATACAGACTTCGCATCACCTTTCCATTTGATTATCATGGGTAAAAAGGTTGCTTATTGACGTGATAGTTGGACTCCTATTCAATGGTATTGCTGCACCGAACTGGAATGATGGCTGCTTGGGCTTGGCAACTAAACGTTGCTATAACCTATAAATAATTAAGTTTGCGGCTTACAATAACAAACCATGCCCAGCAGACTATCGCTATATACCAATAAACTTGGATTCTCCGATGGGTTCAGGCTGTACAAATACGTTAAGGCGGGCAAGGCTGATACATCAGTTAAGCTTTCCTTCTTGCAGCACCCCGTTTACCTTCGCAATATCTATGCAGACAGGACGATGTTTGAGCAGATTTTCCTGAACAAGGAATACAATGTTCCAGTAAATTTTTCCCCCGCAACAATTATTGACCTTGGTGCCAACGTGGGCTATGCAAGTATCTATTTTGCCAACAGGTTTCCTGATGCAAAGATTTTTGCAGTGGAGCCCGAAGAAAACAACCACCAGGTTGCAGTGAAGAATACTGCCCCCTACAAAAATATCACTTTGGTTAAAGGTGCTGTTTGGCACAAACCCGAACTGATCAACGTGGTGGACAATGGTTTTGGCGAAGCAGGCTTCATGATACAGAGTGGCGAGGGTGCAAATACGGTAAGGGCCTATACCATAAAGGAAATCATGGACCTGATGGGAATACAGCAAGTGGATATCCTGAAGATAGATATCGAAGGTGCGGAGAAGGAAATCTTTGAAACTGGTTTCGAAGACTGGGTTCCCCACACAAAAATGATGATTGCCGAAACACACGACAGGTACAAGAAAGGCACGAGCAAAGCGGTTTTCAACACGATTGGCAAATATGATTTCTCCTTGGAGCTAAGTGGCGAAAATTTGATACTGTACAACAATGAATTGGTAAAAGCAGATTAACTCCCGATAAACTCCTCCCCACATGAAAGTAAGTGCCTTTACTTATGTACGCAATGGTTTACGTTTTGACTACCCTTTTATAGAGGCCATCAAAAGTGTACTGCCATTGGTAAACGAATTTATTGTGGTGGTGGGCGACAGTACGGATGGCACGCGTGAAGCAGTGGAAGCCATACATGACGAACGCATCAGGATTGTGGATACCATTTGGGATCCCAACATGCTCAGTGGTGGGCTGGTTTTTGCCGAGCAGGCCAACATTGGCTTGAACAATATCAGCAAGGATTCAGATTGGGTTTTCCATATACAGGCAGATGAACTGATACATGAAAAAGATTTGGGCACCATTCAAAAAGCCATGCAGGATTACCTGCATGACGAGCAAACAGAAGGCTTCCTTTTCCCTTTCATCAATTTCTTTGGCGATTATTGGCATTACGCCCCATCAAGAAGGTTCCACCAACATGAGATAAGGATACTGCGGAACAACCCACATTATAGGAGTTATAAGGACTCACAGGGATTCAGGTGGTTTGAGAACCCTGCCAATCAATTGCAGGAAAAAGGGAGGAAATTGAAAGTAAGAAAAATAGAACCTGCCATTTACCATTATAGTTGGGCAAAACCACCAAAATTCCAACAGGCCAAACGGATGGAATTCGGAAACAGGTATTTTGGCACTGGTGAACCTGTTGACTATGCAAACGAAGGCCTTGCCGATCTTTACAATTACAGGGAATTTGATTATTTGAAAAAATTCACAGGCACGCATCCAGCCTTAATGAAAGAAAGGATTACCAATCAGGTGTGGGAATTCAAATATGAACCTTCCAAGCACAATATGAACCTGAAAGAAAAGCTACTGAAGTTTGTGGAAGATGTAAGTGGAAAGCAGGTTTTTATTTACAGGAATTACAGGTTAATCAAATAAGCTAGTTAACCTTTTGCCCCCTGCATTGTTTCCTTAGCTCTATAACCTGGCTCAGCAATTTCTTTCTCCTGAACAGGAAGAAGGCCTTATGGTGCCACAGCATAAAGAAAAACAAACGCCAAACAAACCTGCCATCCAAACGTTTGGTATATAGGTGGTGCAATGTTGCATAAAAATCTTTTCGTTTGGTATCGTACTTCAAGCCAAGTTCAATCCAATTAAGCTTCGTGTAATACTCTTCCATTCTTTCATCACGTTTCCTGGTCTTGGTATTTTGTGATTTGGTAATGGGTGTTACGGAAACATTGTTGCTGTGCCTCCTATAATGAGTCAGCACTTCGTCCACGTACACAATACCACCAAGCGTACATGCCCTGAAACCCAGCCAGATATCATGGGGTGTATTAGCAGGTATGGGCAAGGAGAAATCCAGTAGTTCCTTCTTGATTAAAATAGTATGGCCCCAAATGACGCTCCAGAATATAAAGCCCCTTGTATCATCGCCAGTGTACATGATGCTGGTGTCCGATAATTTTCTATCGAGACTATTTCCATGTTCATCAATCATTAAACTATTGCTGTAGCTGAGCATTTTATTGCCAATGTTCCTGTACAAGGTTTCCACTTTTTGCGGCAGCCAAATATCATCCTGGTCACTTAAAGAAAGATACCGGCCTTTGGCCATGGAAAATGCGTAAACAAAATTGTCCATGTAGCCCCTGTTCCTTTCAGTAGTGTAGATGCTTACCTTAGGATTGCTCCTATACTCATTAAGTATACCAACTGTTGAATCAGTTGATGCATCGTCAGAAATAACCAGCTCAATATTTGGGTAGGTCTGCGATAGAATTGAATCAATCTGCTGCCTCAAAAAATGTTCACCATTGTAGGTACACATCACAACAGATATCAGGGGCATTTCTTCCATGCAAAAATTTATTGGGGCTTGACTACTAGAAATTGGGTTTGAAAAACATTTTGATGCAGAACAGTTTCTTGCGGAAGGTTGGTTTCTTCTTGCTCACCAAAATATCATTGTAATACTTGAAGAAAAAAGCACTACGCTGGAAGCTCCATTTCCTGTGGAACAATGCAATCATTTTGGCAAGGACCATCTTCGTCCTTTCATCTTTGATGGGTGCAGTGGCCAATGTTTTCAGTTCATTCAACTTGAAAGCAAATTGAGCTGCTACCGTTTCCTTTTTCTTCTTGTTCTTCGAATCCCTTGTACCAATGGTATTGGTTTCATGTTGCCGGTAATGCACCAGTTCCTTGTTGACAAACTTTATCCCGTTGTTTCCGGCAGCACAGAAGCCAATCCATAAATCGAACAGCATTTTTTCCGGGAAGGGCAATATTTTCTGCACAAATTCTTTCTTCATTAAAATAGCATGGCCAGGAACAGAGTTGGACAATAAAAAAGGGGCGCCGGAATAGTAGCTTTTCATGTTCATGATGGTGGTAAAAGATTTGCCCAAAGAATTTCCATTGGCATCTACCAATAATGAGTTGGCATACACTGCATCATGTTGCCCGATTTCGCTTACCAGTATGTCAATTTTGTCTTTCACCCAAATATCATCCTGATCGGAAATAGCTATAAATGTTCCGTTTGCATGCTCAATTGCAGTTTGGAATGTTTTTGTAACTCCACGGTTACTTTCATTCTGGAACAGGCGGATGAAGGGATACTTGATTTGGTACTGCCTCACAATTTCAACCGTGCCATCCTTTGAACAGTCATCCACAATTACCAATTCAATATTTTTATAGGTCTGATTGATAATAGAATCCAACTGTTCACCAATATACCTTGCACCATTATAAGTGGCCATTGCAATAGATACCAACTGTTTATTTTCTTCCATAAATATTCCAACGCCATTTATCAATGCAGGTTACCAATAACGAAATTTCCGTTTTTGTAAAAGTAGTATTTGGCGGCAAATAAAAGCAGAAAGTGTAATCTTGTCATCTTAAAGACAGTTGCACTGTTTTTGCAAGCGTCAACTTCAATTCAGATTTATGAAATTATTGTTCTCCTACCTTAAACCCTATAGATGGCGATTGGCCCTCGCGATGCTTTTGGCAGCCATCAATCAAACCTTTTCTTTACTTGACCCCTTTATCTTCGGAAAGATCATTGACTTTGTGAATACTGCCGGGGATTTTGGTAAAGCAGGTAGGGAAAAAAGCCTGCTTATCAAGAAATTGATGACTGACCACCAGTTTATTTCAACTTTGGTATGGCTATTAGTTGCTTCTTTTAGTGTGGCCATGATTTCGAGGATAGCAAAAGCCTTCCAAGATTATGTGGTAAACGTGGTGGTGCAAAAATTTGGTGCCAGCGTTTTTACAGATGGTCTTAAACATAGTATGCGTTTGCCTTACGAAGATTTTGCAGACCAACGCAGCGGGGAAACACTGTCCATACTTCAAAAAGTGAGGCAGGACTGTTCACAGTTCATTGGGTACTTCATCAATGTGCTTTTTCCAATATTGATAGGTATTGTTTTCCTGGTTATTTATGCCGTCAAGATCGAAACCATGTTACTTGTTGTATATGCAGTTGGCATAGCTGTGCTTGGCATAACAGTAGGTATTCTGAGCAAGAAAATAAAACTGATTCAAGGAAAAATTGTAAAGGAAACAGCTTCATTGGCAGGAAGTACTACAGAAAGTTTACGCAATATTGAGCTGATCAAAAGTCTCGGCCTGACCCAGCAGGAGGTAAAACGTTTGAACAACAATACCTTCAAAATATTAGGGCTTGAACTGTCAAAAGTTAAACGTGTAAGAAGCATTTCCTTCCTACAGGGAACTATTGTTAACTTCATAAGGCTATGTATCCTTTTTGTATTGTCATGGCTCATATTTGGCAGTAAGCTTTCTATTGGCGAACTGATTTCCATGCAGTTTTACAGTTTTTTCATATTTGGCCCCATGCAGGAATTAGGTACCATTATTACTTCCTATAGGGAAGCAGAAACCTCCATTAACAATTTCGATAAGCTGATGAAGAAACCTGTTGATAAGAAACCTGATACACCCGTTCATGTAGGTACCATACAGCAATTGGATTTCAATGATATTTCCTTCCAGCACTTAACCGCTCAGTACAAGGCCTTGGAAAACATCAGTTTCAGTGTGCATCAAGGTGAAACTATTGCTTTTGTTGGGCCCAGTGGTGCAGGCAAAAGCACATTGGTGAAGTTACTGGTTGGCCTGTACCGACCACAAACTGGTCATATTTTATACAATGGTAAGGAAGGCGACCATATAGATTTTGATGAACTGCGCAGCCAAATTGGTTTTGTAACACAGGATACGCAGCTTTTTAGTGGAACCATCAAGGAAAACCTGTTATTTGCTTCGCCACAGGCATCTGATGATGATTTGCTGGAAGCATTGCATAAATCCAGTTGCGAGAATTTATTGGCAAGGGCGGAGAAAGGTCTGGATACTATGATTGGCGAAGGTGGCCTAAAATTAAGCGGGGGCGAAAAGCAACGTTTATCTATTGCAAGGGCATTGATACGCCACCCACATTTATTGATTTTTGATGAGGCTACTTCTGCATTGGATTCATTGACAGAAGAAGCCATTACCAATACCATCAGGGGCATATCATCCTCGAAGAACCAGATTACCGTAATGATTGCACATAGGTTGAGTACCATTATGCATGCAGATAGGATCTACGTGCTGGAAAAGGGACAAGTAGCAGAAGTGGGCACACACCAGCAACTCATAGAAGAAAAAGGCCTGTACTATGCCATGTGGAGGCAGCAGATTGGTGAGCGGAAAATGCTTGCAAGCGTCTAATTACTCAAGGTATAGGTACAGAATATATAAAGGTAGGAAGAGCAAATAAAGTACGGAAACTATAACACCTTCACTTTATTTGCTCTTTCTACCTTTTTTACGCTATCTATTCCCCTCCGACCTCTAGTCCCTTTCAAACTTCTTCTTCAAATACTCTATAACAGAAGGGTCTTCCAAATCATCCATATCACTAAGTTCTATTTCAAGCGCCTTTGTGCTAAGCTGGATTTCCAATAAGGACAAGGCAAGCGATGCGGCAAAGGTGATCAAGCTAAAAGCAAATACCCAATGGGCCATTCTCAGCCATTGTGCATAGATAAAATACATGCAAAGGATACAGCTTAAAAAAGTAACCACCCCCAATGCCTGCATATTCTTGATGAGCTTCAAGCGGTAACGAAGGTTTTTAATCTGCCCATGTATGATATGCTTCTGCGCATTGCCTGCATCGTATTTATCATGCAGGCTCCTTACACGGTTGCTCAACGCCAAGAAACGGTTGGTATATGCCAGCATGATCAAACTGATTGCCGGAAAGAGAAGGGCTGGAGTATTAATGCTAATGTCCATGGTGAGCAGGTTTAAATTTAGGGTTAAAGTATAGGGCTAGATCCTTATTGACTAAATATTCTTATCCATCAATTACTATTCCTAAAGGCTTTCCCTCTTCCTTCAATGGATACATGCTCAACGTGGCAGCTACTACAGCATAGGCAGGTGCCAGCATCCATCCCACAAAAGGCAGCAAATGCATTGCATAAAAGCCAAACCCATTGCCAATTGCCAATCCTTTATTGTCGCCTATATAATCAATGCTCTCCGCAGCGGATTTTTTGTGGCGCTCCATACTGTAGTCCAGCATGGAAAATCCATAGTAATAAAACTCCACCATTAAGGCAATAACAGGGGTTGCCCATCCAAGAACAGGTATAAGGCTCAATAATAAAAAGGAAATTGCGTAAACGGTTTGCCACAGGGCATTCCGCAGGGCAATGCGTATGCCCCTGATAATGTCCTTTGCCAACTGTGATAAACTGAAAGGGTAATCCTTCCCTTCAATAATGGCTTCCGTTTTTTCGCTTAAATATGCAAAAACTGGTGAGCCTACTATTAAAAAGAAAAATTTGAAAAGGGAAAAATAGAAAAGCATCATGGCCAACCAAAGCATTAGGCTCCCCAAAGCAAAAAAGAACCCCAATATACCGCTATGCTGTTTATCGAGCCAACCCTTCAAACCAGTGGCCTGGTTAAGCCAGCCAATAAAGCTGTTGCAGGTATGGGCAAAATAGTACATGCTCACACTGAAGAGCACCATATAAATCATACCGGGCAAAACAATCCACCGCCATAAATTATGCTTGCGAATAAACTGATGGGCCTTGAAATAAGCCTCAATAGCTATAATAATTTCCTTTAACAATTTGGGTGTTAATTTTGCAGTTGCTAAGATACACTTCATGATGCAAAGAGCCGAACATCAAGCAACTAATAATCATTGGGGCAAGCTTCCCCTTTCATTCTATGAAAGAAAAAATGTGCTGTTGATAGCAAAAGAACTGCTAGGTAAAATCTTGGTCACAAATTTTGATAGCATTGTTACTGCAGGGCGGATTGTGGAAACAGAAGCATACAACGGTGCAGTTGACAAGGCTTCCCATGCTTACAACAACAGAAGGACAAACAGGACAGAGGTGATGTTTGCTCATGGCAGCACAGCCTACGTTTACCTTTGTTATGGCATACACCATTTATTCAATATTGTTACGAATGTAAAAGGGGTTCCACACGCAGTACTGGTCCGCGCAGTTGAACCCTTAATAGGCATTGACGAAATGCTAGCAAGAACGAACAAAGAAAAATTGGATTACACTTTAACGAAGGGGCCTGGCAATGTTTCGAAAGCATTGGGCATTGCAACCCACCATACCAATTCAAGCCTGCTTGAAAATCAAATCTACATTGTTGATGACGGGTTCAAACTGAAGAAAAATGAAATCATTGCCACACCAAGAATTGGCGTTGATTATGCAGGCAACGATGCCCTATTACCCTATCGTTTTGTTGTTGCTGGGAACAAGTATGTAAGTGGTAAGAGATAGGAAATGCACACCTATTATTTATTCATTAGCGTACAGCAATCACGCAATAGTATAGGAGTGTTTACAAACTAAATTCTTCTTTCAACTGTTCCGTGGTCCTTTGAATAATAGCATCGATGCGCTTGGTAAGGTAGAGCAGGGTGTCCGTTTGTTGTGCATTCTTACCGTTCATTTCAATAGTCCTGATATCATCTTTTGCAGAAATAATCTGCATGGTATCTATAGTGGATTTAAGTTTATGGGCTAGCTTGCCAGTTTGTTCCCAGTTCTTCAGCTCACAAGCTTCTACCATTTCCTTTGAAGTTGGAGGGATGGTATCAATAAAAATCTCTACCAGGCTCTTGATAAAATCAGCATTGCCCTGGGCCAGATCGTCAACCAATGCAAGGTCATACAATTTTTCCGACGCAGGTGGGAGCTCGAAATTATCGGTAGCTGCAAAACTTTGGTAACGGCCACCAAAGGCATTCTGCTGACTTAAGACCCTTTGTATTACTTCGTAGAGTTCCTTTTCCTTAAAAGGCTTGGTAAGATAATCATTCATGCCGGCAGCCAGATATTTTTTCTCCTCCCCACGAAGAGCATTTGCTGTAAGTGCTATAATAGGAACATTCCTCTTTTTTTCATCCAAAAGGCTCCTTATATCCTGTGTGGCCTCTATCCCATTCCTTTCGGGCATTTGTATATCCATCAGCACAATATCAAAATCTTCCTGCTGTAGCAAAGCGAGCGCTTCGTAGCCCGTATGTGCTGTTTTGGATTCAATACCCCAATGCTGCAATATGCTTTTTGCAAGAAGTTTGTTCACTTCGTTGTCTTCTGCCAGTAAGATTCTTATATTACCTAAGGTATTGTTCAAGGTTATTCTTTATTGAATACGAGATGCGCTAAAACTAAAACTAATTTGGCAGACATCGAAATAACTTTAGGCATCCTGCAATGCGCTAATTGAATATCGCAGCCTCATAATATTTCTTATTGATGTAAAGTTCCTTGTTCTGGATCATCCTGTATATAGTGGATTTGCCAACATCCAGTTTCTTGGCCACTTTCATAACGTCCGAATTATAAAGGTCAAGATAATACTGTAGCAACTTTATATTGAATTCCTTCAACGTAGCATCTTTCACAGCAAAACTTTCCAGCACGTTCTGTGAAACAATATTCAAATGTTCCGCTTCAATTTCTTCTCCTTCAGACATCACAGTTGCAAGTTCAATCACAGATTTCAGTTCACGGATATTACCAGGGAAAGCATGGTTAAGCATCTTCTTTTTGGCTTCTGTGGAGAAACTCTTCGCTGGCATTTTATTTTCCCTGCAAAACTGGTCCATATAGTGCTTTGCAATCAATAGCACATCATTCTCCCTGTCCCTCAATGGCGGTAAATGAACTGGCAACCCAAGCAAACGGTAATACAAATCCTCCCGGAAATTATTTTTCTTCACTTCTTCCATCAGGTTCCTATGCGTTGCCACAATTATCCTAACATCAATTTTCACCAGCTCATTACTACCAATCCTTGTAATTTCCCTTTCCTGTAAAGCACGTAGCAATTTTGACTGCATGTTCAGGTCCATTTCCCCTATTTCATCTAGGAACAGAGTTCCTTTGGTAGCTTCCTCAAACTTGCCTATCCTTCTTGCAACGGCTCCTGTAAAAGCTCCTTTCTCATGACCAAACAATTCGCTTTCCAATAAATCCTTAGGAATGGCGGCGACATTCACTGCAACAAAGGGTTGGTTCTTCCTTTCAGAGTTATAATGGATGCATTTTGCAACAACCTCCTTACCTGTACCCGTTTCCCCGGTTACCGAAACAGTGATATTTGTCTTTGCAGCCTTTTCCATCAAAGCAAAAACACGTTTTATGGCAATACTGTTCCCAATAATTGTTTTGGTAAAATCGTATTTACGGCCAACTTCATCTTTCAGCACTTCGATTTCCTTTTTCAGGGCTGCATTTTCACGCATGTGCTGAATGGCATTCCACAACCTGTCCTTAGCATCCGCATCCTTAACAATATAATCGTAAGCACCCTTTTTGAGCAGATTGATGGCCACTTTTACATCTTCCTGACCGGATAAAATAACAATTTTGGTATCGGGGCTCTGTTCCCTGATACGTTCCATCAGTTCATCCCCATTCATATCCGGCAACGAATAATCCAAGGAAACCGCATCAGGCTTTTCATGTATGCTTGCAAGGAAAGATTTGGCCGAATCGAATTTTTTTACCTGATAATCAGGATTCAAGCTTAGATTGTACTCAAGCATGGTGCTGTACCAGAGGTCATCCTCAACGATGAAGATGCGGAAAGCATTATTATGGCCTTTCATAAAATTGGACGTTGGATATACTTCCTTAAACGCTACTTTATTCTCAAAATTGTACATAGGCTGCTCAATGGGAACTTTTTTCCATAAAATGGAGTGGTGTTAATAAATAGACGACATATGGGAAAGTATCGCTGCATTATTGTTTTGTGCACAACCTTTTAAGGACAGGATTTCCATTTACAATCCTCTTGTACACCTATTTGGGTTATTTTTGTTTATATGGAAGTAACGAACGAACTGGTAGATAAACTGGCCCACTTATCAAGATTGAGCTTTACTGAGGAAGAAAAACCTGCCATTAAATCCGATTTGCAGCACATGATTGTTTTTGTGGAAAAACTGAAAGAAGTGGACACAACTGGTGTGGAACCTTTACTGCATATGGGCGATGCTGTAAATGTGCTCCGTGAAGACGAAATAAGGGGCAGTATCAGCCGGGAAGAAGCTTTGTTGAATGCACCCATAAAAGATGAACAGTTTTTTATGGTACCAAAAGTCATTAAGAAGTGAGCGAGGAGTGGTTTGTTAGTTAATGGGGAGTAATTAGATGGGGTTCTATAAATCAAAGAAGAAATTAAGAAAATAGCTGGAGGCAAATAATTGGAACAAATCAGAACTTTTCAAATCTCAAATCAGTAATCAAATGTCTACCATCATACATCTAGATAAAATTGAAAAGAGTTATTTCATG
>JAHEZD010000034.1 GCA_023251255.1 Chitinophagaceae bacterium | reverse complement strand
TTTAGCAAGCTACAAAGAGCAGGTGAAATAATGCTGAGCATATGACTGCCAGCCCGACTTGTGGTAATGCTTTTGTTGGCTGTAGCTATTTTATCACAATGTCGTAGTCCAAATATTTTGTATTCTTCTTTGGTATTAAAACAACTTCTGAACTGTCAAACTTTGATGCAATAAGCCAACAAACTTTCTCTGTCATACTGCTACAACCAGATGTATAAACCACGTTTGCTTTGTCGTTCTTTAGTAGCTTCATTTGTGTCAAGGCAAGTTGCTTATTTTTATTGGTCAAAGCCCACATACTATAAACTCTAATTTTTGGATTTGTATGTTTTGTGAGTCTAACTAAAGTTGTGTCACTTACAATAGCACAAAATCTTTCAAAAATTGGATATGATTGACTTCGTCTTCCTTCAATTCCAATTCCTGCACTTTCAAGTTCGTTTGAGTTGTCTAATAAGGAAACAAGGTAATTAGGGTCATTAATATTGTCAAGATAAGCAAACTCATTTTTAATGTCAAAAGCCTTTTTGGTAGATTTTTTTGTGGAGTCTTTTTGTTTTTTGTCATTACAACTTGTCAAAATACTAAAACAAAATATCGTAAATGAAAATGCTAATATCGTTTTTATCTTTTTCAAATTATATAGTGTCTTTCTTTTGTAAAAAAAATCCTATTTCAGCATATTTATTTTCAAAGTCTCTTTCAGTTTCTCGAAGGTGTTTAACTATCATTGAAGGTTCTCCACTCCTAAAAACCAAATCATCTTTAATATCTTCAAGTGCAATCCTAAACATTGCTCCCCAAATTGCTCTTCTTTTAAAGTCAAATGTCTTGTCTATAAGAATTATCAATCCTGGAACTCCAGCAATAGTTGCAAAAAGAATGTTCTTGCCTGTCGGGATACCAGAGGCGATTGTGATTGAAGACGCAAAACTCGCAATTATTGATAGCCATAGAAAAATATGTGCTAACCTAAAATCCATTACTTCAAATTTTCTACGATGCTTAATTTTCTTTGTGAGTTCGTCAAGCAGTTCTTTGTTTGATTGGTTCGCTATTTCTGTCATAATTGAAGATTTGAAGATTAAGTTCCTTTATTGCTGTAGACCCAAAATAATTGCCGCTAACGGCTACGGCTTGGCGATGAGGCGGTATTTGAAAATCGTCCGTAACCGCAGCTAAATTTATAACTAAATGTTGATTGTTTAATCTATTGCTCGGCTTTATTCGTCGACTGGAACTGAAGCCGAATAGCGAACAAAAAGTTGAGAATATATTCGTCGCCCCGCCATATTGCCAAACCGCCTCCTAGCAGATGTTTTATTGAGTTAACAGTCTGCCTACTTCAAAGATTTCTGCGTATCTGGATGACAGTCCAAATACAAGTATGCTCTTGTCGTCTATTGTCGAGTTAATCTCGAAAAGCATTTCCTTATACTTAGAATTTGTCAAGTTTTTTGGCCCTCTATATGCGTTGAATTTTTTTAGGCCGGTCAAATAAAATGCCGGCACTCTGTCAACAATAACCGCACTGTCAAGTTTTGCTCCGTTATAATAGACTGTCGCTTCTAAACTTGGGGATAACGTAATGTTGGAAATTGTATCAATTCTGTGTCCAATATAAATTTCAAATTCGTCTGGAATTACATCCTCCCATGCTCCTGTTATTTGTCCATTGATTTGCAAGAGCCTACTTTTCTTATCTAATGTGATTTTACTTGATACGATTTTTAAACCGTTTATTTCCGGATCAGTAGAAGTGTAAATGATAGAATCTGTTTTTGGGTCAACGAGTTGGCTTTGAATTTTATTTTTTGTATAATTCCTAAAACAAGGGATTCCACTAAAAACGTTTGCAAGCCACCCAAACTCAAAACGGTCTTCGTCAACCTTGTACTTTACTAGTTTACTGTATTCAATTGTTTCTGGTTTGCTTTGTGAGAAAACCTGGTCAGAAAAGAAGCAGCTTAAAAAAATGAAGAATAGTCTTAGCATAGTTCGAAGATGCGGATTATTTAGGGTTTACATAATTGCTGCCAACTCGAAAATAGACGAAACTTTCCATCTAAAACACTCGCAAATCCGTTCACTACGGGTTCATTTGCGGGTGCAGGTTTAGCTAGTTGCAAACTAGCTGTTATTGGCATCTGTAGTTAGCGGCGCACTTAGCTTAACACAAAACTACAGATAGCTGCTCCGGTTTGAGATTAAGCAAGCTACTAAGAGCGGGGCTTGCACAAAACCCCGTTGGGCGTAGTTATTTTGTCTCCACATCAATAATCTCTTGTCCTTCTTTTCCTAAATATTTTTGAATAACGGGTATATAAGCATCTCCACCATTACCACAATTGGTAAATATAACCAATGCGCTTTTTGATTTTGGCAATATGAAAACAATGGTTTGTGTGCCAGGGCCAACTCCGCCGTGAGTAATTACATTTTCCCCATCAATTTCGTCAACCATCCAACCTAATCCATAATGTTGATGAGCTTTTATTTGTGTTTGATTGGCAACCATTTCGTTATACAGTTCCTTTTTCAATCCTGCTCCATTCATTACATAAATTAAAAATTTTGAATAGTCTTCAACGGTTGTCAATACACCAAATGCGGAACTTGCACTGGTATTACTAATTGTGGCATCATTATAAAGTTTGCCGTCTTTATCGTGTGGTTTGGCAAACCTTGTTTCGTTAATGCCGCTGCCCCAGAAAAATTTTGTATCATTCATTTGCAGCGGTTTAAAAATTAGTTCGCTTGCCAATTGGTCCAATGTTTTATGAAACTTGCTTTCAATAGCTTTTCTCAAATACTCAAAACCTTCACCTGAATAATGATATTCTGTTCCTGGCTCAAATTGAAAAGATAATTTATTGTTGGCATTTTCCCTACGCCAATTTGGGAAGCCAGAACTATGGCCAAGAACAAATCTCGTGGTTAATTTCTTTAGTAGTGGGTCATTTGCAACATCAGGGTCAATCCAATATTTATAAAGCGGTTCATCTAAATTCCACTTACCTGCATCTACCAATTTCAAAACCGTCATTGCTGTAACTGGCTTTGTTAAAGATGCAATGGAAAAAATAGCATTATTGGGTGCTGGTCTGCCTTTCTCCAGTTCTCCATAAACCTTTGCTTCCTCCATTTTTCCATCTTTAATATAGCCAATACCCAAAGCTGGAATTTTCTTTTTTGCCAACCATTTTTCAGTTTCTTCTTTATCTGAAAATAAAAGGTTTTCATTAATTGTGTCTTTGGTTTTATCTCCTTCATGGTCGTAGCTTAACTCTCTGCTTACTTTCCAATTCCCGTTTTCAAGAAGCCAAACAGCGGTAAATTTCGCAACATCGGTAAGATATTCTGGTTTGTCTTTTTCAATAGCATAGAAACGATGTGTTCCCATTTGAATAGCTCCATACAAAATGCCATTTTTTTTCAATGGATAAACTTGTAAAGTATTTTCTACCAATTCCCTTCTTGGTTTATAAGATAATTTACAAAGCCCGTCCTTGATGCTTGCAATAAAAGCAGATTTTGAAAGGGTCATTCCTGCTTTGTCGTGGTAAAATTCGAAATTGTCGCTTACTAAATTTTCAAATTGGCTTATGTCGCAGGTGTTAAAGCCTACATTAAACAGTAGACTGTCTTTGGTTTTTAATGTTTTGAAAAGTTCTGATGATTTGTCAACTTGAGCATACAAGTTAAAAAAAGTAAAAAAAAGTGCAATTGAAATGATTATTTTTTTCATTAATTGGTTTGTTTGTTTGTGATTGTCGCTTTCATTACGCCCAACTCAAAAATAGACGAAACTTCCCATCTGAGACATTCGCAAATCCGCTCATTACGGGTTCATTTGCGGGTGTTTACTGTTACTGCCAATCATTTCATTTAGCTGGAAGCCACAAAAAAGACCTGCTGGAAGTTATCCAGCAGGCCTTCTCCCTATTTCTATATAAAATCCACGTCGGCATCTTCTTCACTTCATTCACTGGTTCCACCTTTGTAATCTTCTTAGGGTTGCTCACTGTAAAACGGGGGGCCGCATTGAGGTGTTGGATTTCCATCCTTAAACTGCATTGTCCTGTCATCCCTCAGCTTGGAGTAGGACCTGTGGGGAAGGTATAGCGGTAACCAAATTATTTATTGTTACCTTACCCAGCACTTGACAACTTCTTTCTAATGAGTGCTTCCCTGTTTGGTTTATCGGCGGACCGCATGGCAAGTATCAACTCCAGGAGCCTTTCTACATCCACCTGAACATTCCCCACATTAACGTTCAACTCCTGAAATCCCATTGCTTTTGAGAGACTTGCCATCTTCTGTCCAAATTTACCTTTTGCTCTTGAAGGTTCGAACCGCTCGTCAACAACCAGGCAAATAAATTTCTGCTTGTGGACACTGATCATATAAGCATCATGAATAATTTCCCAGTTGATGAAGTCTTTGTGAATGGTCCTGTCAAAGATGCCCAATTCATTTATGATAATTTGCGGTCGCCTATCCAGGATTTGAAACAGTCCAAGGGGAATGCCCATGCCAAAAAACAAGATGCACGACCAGGCCATAAATTTCGATGTGTTAGGCTGGTTAAGCAAAAAAACACCGGCAACAACAAACAAGGAACTCGGCAAAAGAAGCTTGACCGCTTTCCTTCGGGATTTATAGAGATTGTATTCTTTCATTTTCCAATTACAGGCTGTTGACAATGGTTACTGCTAACTCAAAAATAGGCGAAACTTGGCATCTGAAACACTCGCAAATCCGCTCATTACGGGTTCATTTGCTGGTATAGGTTTAGCTAGTTGCAAACTAGCTGTTATTGGCATCTGTAGTTAGCGGCGCACTTAGCCAAGCAGGAAACTACATAGAAATCTGCGCTGCGGTTCGTTGTTTCTTCTGTTACCAAGCTGTCTCTCCATCTTCGCTGAAAAATTTTCCTGTCGTACCGTCTTTGTCAAGCGTTGCATATTTTACGATAACACTTGCACCTTGTTCAACTGTTTTTGTTCCTTGGTGATTATTAAAGTCTGTAGCAGTAAACCCAGGGCATACACAATTCACTTTGAAGTTCGTGTCTTTGAGTTCAACCGCTAACATTACAGTGTATGCATTCAAAGCGGTCTTTGATGGACCATAAGCAGCAGGTTTGAATTGTGCAAATTTCCAATTTGGGTCGCTGTGATTTGTTAATGAAGACAATTCGGTGGTTACATTTACAATTCGTGGTTGGTCTGCTTTTTTTAGCAAGTCCATAAACGCTTGTGTTATTTGAACGGCTCCAAAAAAATTAGTTTCAAATACAAGTCGCAAAGTGTCATAAGAAACTTTTGTCGCTGGTTGTGGAAAACCACCACTAATACCTGCGTTGTTAATTAAGATGTCCAACTTTTTAGTTTTTACTTCAAGTTCTTGTCTTGCTGATTTGATAGAATTAATGTCAGTTACATTTAATTCTATGCAGTCCACATTTGTGTAACCTAATGCTTTTAATTTCCCGATGGCTTCAAGTCCTTTGTCTTTGTCCCGACTTCCGATGTAAACGAAATATCCAAGTTCGGCCAATTGTTTAGCGGTTTCAAAACCGATGCCTTTGTTTGCTCCTGTTACTAATGCTGATTTCATTTTTTAAATTTTATGAATGCAAAAGTCGGTTGGATATATTTGATATGGCAGGACTAATCACTTTAATTGCCTGACAAATCTTGAATGTCTGTTAAATATTTGCTGATGCTTTTTCCTGTACTCTTTTTGAAGAGCCGTGAAAAATAATCTGGGTCGTTAAAACCAAGGTCGTAAGCTAACTCTTTGATAGTTGGTTTTGAATAATGTAGTTTTCTTTGTGCTTCCAACATTAGCCGATTGGTTATAAATTCTTTTGGCGAAACCCCTGAAAATTCTTTGACAATGTTGTAAAGATGGTTTGTAGTTATAGAAAGATTGTCGGCAATTGTATTTATAGAATGTTGTTCGGTCAAATGAGTTTCAACTGCAATTTTAAACTCAACGTATTTTTGAATTTTGTTTGGTTCAGCTTTTTCTTTTGCCACACTTTTAAAATATGCGATGTCAAATTCTGTCAAAAGTGAATTAAGATGAGCCAAAATAATTTCAGCATCTTTTTGGTCGTTGTCTGAATGCAAAATTTTGTTGAGTATTTCAAAAAGCATTTTTACTCTTTGTCTTGAATCACTTTCAAATGAAACGATTTGTGAATTTAATGGATTGATTAAAAAAGAAAATTGTTTCGGAAGTAAAGACAAGCAGTTTTGGTCAAAACTCATTTTGAAACATTCAATGTCATCTTTCTTCTGTGCAGGTACAGAATGAATTTGATTAGGCAAAACAAAAAACAATTGCCCATTTGTAATTGTCAAATCGTTTAAGTCAACCTTATGTGTTAATGAACCATTTTCAATGAAAACAAAAAAATAATTAGCTTTTCTGTGAGGTTGAATGAGCATTTTCATAACCTCTTCAGGCAAATTATTATTTGAATTAGAGCTCACTCTAATCGCAATCTTGTCGTGCTGTTTTATGTCGTTAAGAAGTCCTTTTGTTTCTTGCATTTTGTCTGTTCAAAGTTTGTAGGGTCTCGCTTTACAATGACTGCTAACTCAAAAATAGACGAAACTTTCCATCTAAAACATTCGCAGATCCGCTCATTACGGGTTCATTTGCGGGTGTAGATTTAGCTAGTTGCAAACTAGCTGTTATTGGCATCTATAGTTGGCGAAGTACTTAGCTAAGCACGAACTACAGATAGAAATCTGCGATTATTATTCTCCAAAGTCGTCAAATATTTTAATGTCCTTTGAAAACAAATGCAACTTGTTTCTCCTTTTCATTTTCATCAAACGATTCAAGTTCTAAGATATAAGCATCAAAATAAAATTTGGGTAATCCATTTTGTTCAGCAAGTTCTTCAATACTAATTTTCAGATTTTGAAGAACAGAAGTATTTTTGTTTATGTCCTTTGTATGCTTTAGAATAAAATTTCTAATTTTTCTTACCTCTGGCATATTACCATTTATTCCATTGTTACTATAAATAGGAAATTCCAAAGAGATTGATTCAATCACAGATACTCTATTAGATTTTGGAAGTTGGTTTTCAAAAATGGGAATGCAACCAAGTTGTTTACTAAAACTCAAATCAGAATAAAATTTATCTTTATAATCGCTTCTATCAGTTAAGTCAAAAAATACTTTTTTCTTTAGAATTTCATCCGCTGTTGACTTTAGCAACAATGTCTCAAATTGTTTAGGGAAAGTAATTGGGTAACCTAAAATTATATGCCCATCATATGGCTCTATAATGATTCCTCTTTTCTTCGCAACTTCTACATATGTTTTTTTTTCTCCCTTTTCTACGAAGAAGATTGTATATCTACCAAGCTTCCCACTGCTCCTTTGCCTAAACATTGATTTGTCCTCTCTGTTTTCTTCAAATTCTTTTCTTGAAAGTTTGCTTATAGAAAATTCCACATTAGTCAAATCATCGGGTAGCTTTTGGTCTTTAGGAACCATTAAAAATTGAAGTCCCTTAGGAATCAATCTTTCATCAGGATAATGAAAAATAATGGATTCACCATTTGAGAATCCTTCATTATTGTTGGATTGAATGAAGAAGTTTGAGTAAGCGTTTAACGAAGAACAAACATTTATAAATTTATCAGTATCGTCTGTTACAATAAAAAATTTAACTCCTTCCTCATAACGAATTGCTGTAAATAGTTCATTGCCGTGCATGAATAGCCAAAATCGGAGCAAATGAATTCGTTCTTTGGGGTAATAGTTCACAAGGGAATACATATCGGTTATTAATTCTTGAATGCTTCTGTCTGGTTTCTGATGTGACTCAATAAATACATCAAGCCGATGGTCTAATTCATCTAACTTTTCATCAAGATTTAATTCGTAACAATAATTTAAGTATTCCGCTTCATCAAAATATTTTTTTGCTTGTTCAAAGTTCTTGTTACTAATTTCAAACATGCATAAATTGAATGCAGCTACTGCTTGCTCGTAATAATAATGAGTGCCTTCTGTAAGTTGCTTTAGTTCCTTATATGCTTCTGCTTCGCTCTTGAAATCACCCTCTAATCTATAGATGTAAGCTAATGATCCGACACATTTTGAAATGCCGTTTTTACTCGCAATTGTAGTGTAAGCGTCTTTAGATAAGAGAAAATATTTCTTTGCTTCAATACAATTTTCAGATTCTAAATAAAGTGCCCCAATATTTCCTAATGTTTCTGCTCTCTTAGATTCTCTTTGTGTCTTGATATGAATTTCTTTGAGTTTCTTAATTCCCCTTTTTGCAAATGAAATTGCATCTTTTTTCTTGTCTTGTTTTTTGTTGAGGGTTACTAAACCCACTATAACATGAAAGTATTCATCATCACTCTCTTGCTCTGCAACATCAATTATTTGCAGATAAAGTTTCTCTGCATCGTCATATTTTTTTTCTATTTTAAAGAGTTCAGCGAGTTTTGTGTAATATTCTAATTTGCCTCTAACATCATCCGTCTTTTCAATTGCAGCAATAGCATAATAAAAAAGTTCAACACCTACTTTTTTGTCACCGAAATTGTAATGAAATAATCCTAACAGGTCTAATCCTTTTGCAAGAAATCTAAACTCGTCTATTTCACTAAATATGTTCAGCGATTCATTTAGATACTCTAATCCAATTTCAATTTGTTGAGTTCGTAATTTCAATTCTGCAAGATGAAAAAGAGCACGACCCGTTGAATATTTGAACTCCGATTCTCTGCAATACTTTAATCCTTTGGTAAGATTAATATCAGCTTCCGAAATATTTCCTTCGGCTTCATTTACAATTGCGAGTTGAATACAACTTTCAGCAATTCTATTGGTAATAACTTTCTTCTCGTGTTTGGTGTATTCCTGCTCATAAATCTCAATTGATTTTTTGTAATATTCTTTTGATTTATCAAGATGTCCTTGACCATGCTCCATCCACCCAATTTGAAAATAACATTCAGCTTCTCCAAGTTTGTCATTCAACCGTTGATTGATTTCTAATGCTTCAAATAAATTTATTCGGGCATCATCAAATTGCTCTTGCCTTAATTTAGTTAAAGACAATTGAAATAATGTATCTGCAAGATTTTCATCAAGATTATTCTCTCTAAAATATTTTTCACTATCATTAAGATATTGAAGAATTTCTTCTGAAGATTCCTTGACAATACTTAGAGTATCTGCAAGAGCAAGTTTACATTTTGCGATTGAATAACCGTCGTTTAATTTTTCTGATAATTTTAACGCCTCTACATAAATTTCCTTTGCCTCGCTAAACTTGCTGTCATTTCTAACATCCTTTGCCTTTTTAAGTAGCTCCTCAATATCTTTTGGTAATTTAGGTTTTAGCTCTCCACTAACCCTTTGTTTTACTTTGATTACTTCCTCCTTTGTAATATCTCCCTTAGTAATTTTTGAATGGCAAGTTGGACAAAGCATCAAGAGATTTGATACTTCATTGTTTTCGGGATTTTCGTCTATGTGGTGAAACTCAAAATGGTCAACATCTTTATTTTGACAAAAAGGGCAAACTGAACCAATCTCCTTTTGAAGGACAGCTTTTATCTTTTGAGGAATTGGTTTTCTCGTTTTCATGTCGTCAGAATAAAGAGATAATTTCATTCATTTCTTGCGATCCGTTTGAGGTTGCACTGTCGCCAAAGAGTTTCGCATAACGGGCAGTTATCGCTGCAGGTTGGATATTTAATAACGTCCAGCCTGGACCCGCTGCCCAATTGAAAATATAAAGTTGAAGTTAACAACAAAAAGTCAAATAGATATTCGGTTGGATAGGCAAGGGCATTTCAGCCCAAGCCCTCCACAAAACCGTGCTTGAGATTTTCACCTCAGAGCTTTTCTCATTCATCATAAGAAGATTCTTACAAATAATTGAACTAAACTTGATCATCCACAGATTCCTCTGTGTTGTCTTTCATAGTGCAAATTAATGAGCTGAACCCTTCGCTCCACTTCCATTACAGAAACTTCTTCACTACTACGGTTCAGTCCGCCACTTCATTACGCTTCGGCTTCCTTTGGAATACCTTGAATCCCGACTTGTCGAGAGGTGCTTGGCGCATCGTAATGACAGTTTCTCACGTTCCCTATAAAAGCCTGTGTAAGGTTCCTGCCGCCTCAATCCCGGTTGACCCGTAACCAGTATGCGGTTTGTCCGTTACAGTCCTTTCTATCAGAGGCAGAAATCCAATAGTTTCGTCAACAACTTAGTTCCTTTCGAGACCTCATCGTACGGTTCACTTTCGTTCAGTTCCCTTACACTCACCTGACACCTTTATGATGCCTTTTCTTCATCGCTCAATACCATAACTTTTGATTACAGCACCATGAAGCGGTTTATATACTCCTCCCGCAAGGCGTATATGAGGGGCCTTCCCTCATCTCTTATACAGCATTGAAAAGAACTCTCATCCTTTCCATTCGTGACACACTCTGCCGGAACAAAAGTTGATAGTGAATTGAGCATTGCTCCAACGTCCAGCAAACCCAAGTTAGCGGATGTTCTTTTACTCTTGGTATTGAATCAGTTTGTCGAAAATACTGTTGCCCTCAAATACAAAGGCTACACTATGTTTTGCCCTTGTTGTCGCCACATAAAATTTAGCCAAATGAAATGAATCCTTTATTTCTTCTGTCACTACTTGTGTTTTCTTATTCTTTTTTTTTGTCACTTTTGTGAGGTTGCCGTCTGATAGATATTTCTTAAACCCTTCTGTAGGAAAAATCAAAACTCTTTCAAAAGTTTGCCCCTTTGTCGTGCCAAAATTTTTTGCTTCCAGTCCAAATGTGTCAGCGGTCTTGTCCCACCTTAAAAGTGTCGGCTTATGTTTCTCAATGTAGTTCAAAACCTGATTTTCATTTATTATAAACAAACCATCGTGTCCAGTATTGTCAGTATTAAACGATACAGTTTTTGTTAAGTGAGGATAAAAGCCGTCTGCAAAATCGCAAATTGTTTGATTGCTACGGTAGCAGTCGTTTTTTTCTTCGACAGAGCACAACCCTTTTTTTTGCCAATCGTTAAAAAGGTTAATTATATTTTTCCCTTTATACTTTTTATACTTGGGTGAGCAAGTTGTAAAATAAGTTGCTTGTCTGCAATCGCCAACTAAATAGCATTCGATTTTAGATTTCAATAAAAGGTCAACAATATCAAAGTCATAGCCTGAAATGTCTTGAACTTCATCAATAAATATTTTTGAATAAATTTCTTCCAATCGTCCGATTACTTTACCATTTGATTTGTCATTACAAAGGCAAGAAAATTCAGAGATGTGTTCATTTATTATGAATTTGCCACCAACGAGAAAATAGTTTTTAACATTTGCTTTCTTTATAAATCGCCTGTCGGCTTTGAACTTTCCAATATCAGGTGGAAAATAAACGGTTTCAATCCTTTTGTCAGAATATACAAAGTTTTGATATGGTCTTACACACTCTTGCAGTAGAAATGAAAACCAGCTAAGAATTGTGATATTAGTCGGGATGAAACCATTCTCTCGAATAATGTAGTTCCGAATTTGATTTATATTGTCAATCGTGTATGTGAGTATGAGTATATTGTCTGTATGGTTTGAAAGAGCCTCTTTAACTATGTAAGTCGTCTTTCTTGAACCAGCGGAAGCAACAATTATTTTATTGGAATGATTGCTTGACATAGCTTGGAAATTCAAATGTTTCGGTAGTGTTAAAGATAGATAAAGCACATTCTGTTTTGTTATCAATCATAAAATCAACAATTGCTTGTTTGTCTGGCAAACTTGTTTTGAAGATTTTATTAAGTGTTGCTAAATCGTTGCAAGCAACAAGTTGTGGCTCTAAAGTTTTCAGAGTATCATCCTTGTCATAATAAATTTTTATGTTCGCAACTCCAATATAATCTATATACTTGTTTTCTACCTTCTTTTTGTAATCGCCATCATTATCGGTCACTACACAAACTTCTTTTTTTAATAACTTGGCAATTTCTAAAAATCTTTTAAATGATAATCCTTTTACCGAAATTGTGTCTATACCATCTTCAATAGGTAACTTTCCTTTGGAAATATAATAAGCCTTTTGCACAATTAATTCATCAGAAGGACCTTCAACTAAAATTGATTTTTTAGAAAGAACCAGTCGCAAAGTATCGTAACCAGCTAACTTTTTGAAGTAGTCCTGTGTGTCAGGTTTTAAATCCTTCAGGCTCATAGTTTTTTTGTCTTCACCCCACAAAATGAGATTGTCAAGCCCTAATTTATTTAATACGAAAGTGCTATGAGTTGTAATTATTATTTGCTTGTCCTTACACTTTTCTGCCATTTTTTTAATTAAGGCATTCATAGTCGAAAATGAAAGATGGTTTTCAGGCTCTTCGATTAAAATAACATCGCTCTTCGTAATATTCTTGTCCAATGCCAATAGCATTTTAATAAAGTTCTGTTCTCCTTTACCTGAAAATTGAAATGGAATATCGTCTATGTAAGATGTAAGATTATTTTCCCAACTTGATTTTTGTGATATGTCAATTGAAACAGAAAGGTCTTTGTTGGTAATTTCTCCTTTATTGCTTTTTAGTTTTGAATTGATGGCTTTTAGAGAATCTTGTTCTTTGAAGGATTCTTTAAGGTTTCTGAAAGCCAACGATAGACCTGTTCTTTCTTTTATATCTAAGCTCTCCTCAATTATTTTTTGTAGATAATAGTCTGCCCCGTTTTGAAGTTTTATTGTGGTTGTGTCAATTAAGGTAGAATAAAGTTCAACACTTCGGGGTGTTATTAGTTTGTTTGCAAAGTCATAAAGTTTTGCACCATAATACTCTGTTGGTAGGGTTGTGATATTTGTTGGGTCTGAGATATATTTAGAATATTCGTCTTTGTAATCTTCGTTAAATTCAATTTTTAAAGAAACACCATAGGTGTCTTCATTTTTTGAATTGTTTGACCCTTTTAGTTTTACAAACTCTGGTTTATTATGAAGGTAAATTTCTATTAAGATTGTCGGTAAAGCAGGATTTGAACCAGTTTTCAATTTTGTTAGATATTCGTCAACTACAGATTTGCTAAAAAGGAACGGTGAAATTTCATAATTGATATTTCGACCGTTGAGTTGTCCAGTTAGCACTAAATTTATTGCTTCCAACAATGTAGATTTCCCTGCTTCATTGTCACCGACAATAATGTTTAACTCTTTATTCAGACTGATTTCAAAATTTTGAAGTGTTTTGAAGTTCTGAATTAGTACTTTTTGAATATTCATCTTTGTCGTTTACTTATTTGATGTCTACCTTTTGCTTGAACTTTAGTACTGTCGGCATAGAATAGCCGCTAACTCAAAAATAGACTAAACCCCTACCCATATCAAAACTATCTTTTGTTTCGCTTTTATCCCCAACAAAGGGGCGATTTGCGAAACTGCATCTTGTGCCATCGCTTAACATCAGGTAGTAAAACCGAATTTCAAACACCCTGCCCCACCATCCTCCTTTCCACCGCCCCCATTTCCAGTTCCAGTATTTCCATCTGCAGCAGTAAGGTTTGCTGGGCCTTGAAGCCGCAGGTTTTCAACTGGTGCTCGGCTTGCGTTTCCTGCACTTTCAGCCAGTTCCTGTCCCTCCTGCCTTGGAGGCCATCGCTAAGGGTGGGCAGCAGTTCGTTTACCAGTTGCAGTTTGGCCATGCAGGTATCGTAGTTGGCCTGTAAGGCTTTCAGCTTTACATGGGCATTGGCCAGTTTCACCTGGCAGCGGTCCCATCTTTTTTGCAGTTGCTTGTTCAGTGCTATTGTTTGCAGGGCCCGCTGCTCGGCTTCCTGCGGCGGCGCGGGCTTGTTGCTGTCATAGATTACTTTGAGCAATAGGTTGGCCCGTTTCAGTGCGGCTGGCGGCAGGCTGCGCTCAGCCTTTTCAACGAGCGATAAAAGGCTGCGGCTAATGCGCATGAAGCTGGCCAGCATGCCCTGGCTCAGGTTGAGTTTTTGGCGTATGTCTTTCATGTGGGTTTAGTTTGTAGCAAAATAAAAAGGGGAAATGAAAATGCTACATTTCTGTAGCAAAAAAAAAAGTGAAAATTAGATTGCTACAAAAATGTAGCAATCCATATCCGGCTCCATTTTTTGCTACAGTTTCAATCATGTAATTTCCTTGAAAGCCTTTCCATTCAATGGTTCCAGCATATTAACGCAAACCAAAAAATGTACGCCCCCATATTTACAAAATGTGTATTTGTTAATGGATATTTAAAAAGTATCCAATGCATGTTTTTATATTTTATTTAAGACATACATATAATATATTCGATTGGTAATTTTATTTTTTAACCTTAAAAATGTTTTTTATGAGTTACTCGCTCAGCGCACTGCTCACTGTAGCAGACTGCGACGTGGCCATAGCAATGGCCACAAAAGACAAAGAACTGCTGGAACTGCGTAAGGCAAACCTTACCCAGCAGCAGAAGAACCACGCCACCAACTCGGTGGAAACCACCGCCGAACTGGATGCGGTAAATTTGGAACTGGCCGCCATTGCGGCATTCCTGCCCACCCTGCCAGCAGAATCGGAAAGCAGGCGCGAAAACCTGATCCGCAAGGAAAGGCTTGACGTGAAGAAATTGGCACTGGAAAACAGGAATGCCAATTACAATGTCCAGACGCTGCTGCAGAAAGAAGCGGAGCTGGCCCGCTGCGAAAAGGAACTGGAAGCGATCGTTGACTTCCTGGCCGCTGTGGTTGCCCGCAAAGCGGAACTGGCTTAATGTTCTGAATCTCTAACTCTTGCTAATATGTTCCCCACTGTTTTTTACAGTGGGGATTTTTTTTGAATAATAATTGAGTCGGGTTTTTCGAATAGTATTGGGTTTCTGGTAAATGAGCAAGTCTATCCAAAAGGGCTTCTTACTTTTTATCGCCCATTTGTTTATTCTAGTAACCTACAGATGGGATAAATTCAATTTCATACAATCATGTGGACACATTTCATAGGTGAGTAATCGTCGATTGCGCTTGTGGGTACTTCTTCTTTTTTGTTCTTAAGTAACTGATTGATGCGGTACGGGTTAATTGGTTTGGCCAGCCATTCCATTTAGCCAGTGTTTAAGCGAAAGACAGTGTGGTACCAACAGGCTTCTTTTCTTTCCTTTTCTTTTGGCTTGGGCCCAAAAGAAACAAAAGCCCAAGGACAACCCGAATAGCTCCGCCCGTTTGTCCACCAGCGCTACCACAAGTGTAGCCCACTGGTTTTTATTGCTGGATGGGTGAGCTTTTCGGATTGTTTACACACATGGATGAATGGAGTACATCTTCCAGCACTGCACCCATTCCTTTTGATCCCGTAACCTACGGACGGAACAAATTCCGATTGCATCGGAAACGGAATGGCTGAGGTGCTTAGAAGGATAATACTCTAGTGGGGTTCGAATAGCAGGTGAATTAATAGCAAGACCACTGATTCCAGTTGTTATCAATTGGAAGAATAAATCTTTGCAAAGATGTGTCCATACGATAAGAGAAATCGGCATGGCTGTTTCAAACCAGACGGTAACTAATAAATACGGCAGCATCCCATTATTGCATCACCAATGGCGCACCGTTCACCATTACATTCTCCAATTGGATACCTGTGTACTTGGTTTTCAAACCAGCAGTTTCGGCAGTGGCATTGATATTCTTGAAAAGGATATTGGAAACAAGGTCAGCGGGATTGCCTTCTATTTCCCCAAATTTCTTACAGGTTACATTGATATTGCTGATGGTGATATTACGGACAATGCCATAAGGCTTCTCCATGCTGCCTTCCATATTGAAAAACTGCTTCCAAGGACTGAGACTGATAATGGTGCCGCATGTGCCCGTGATATGGTCAATGGTAATGTGCTCAAATACCTGATAGGTATCGGGCCGCATTTTCAACCTCAAGATGGGCGTATTGCTTTCTACCTTGCAGTCCCTGACGGTAATGTTTTTGGCATGGATACTTTCACTGCCCAATGTTAGCACGCCATGGGAGTCGCCAAAATTGCAGTGCTCCACTAGGATGTCTTCTACCATGCCGTTTTCTGCACGTGTATGTGCATCAGGGCCCTTGCCCCCTTTGATGCAGACCGCATCATCGTTTACGGAGATGTAACAATTGCGCACGGTCACTTTTTTGCACACATCAATATCAATGCCGTCTGTGCTTGGTGCCGGCACTGGCCTGTATGGTGAACGGATATCACAGTTTTCAATGGTTACCTCATTGCACTGGTACAAATGGGTGGTCCAGAAACCTGCATTGTGCAGGCTTACATTTTTGATGCTCACCTTATTGCATCCCCAAATGAACAGCAAGCGTGGACGGTGTACTTCCAGGTTGGTGGCGGACTGCTTGATGGCTTTCATGGAATCGCGGTAGGCCCAAAAATATTTCCAGAACTTCAGTCCATTGCCATTGATAATGCCTGGGCCTGCTATGCTGAAACTGTCCACATAATAGGCATTGATCAATGCTGCATAATAGAGTTGGCTCCTGCCCTCCATACGTGATGGGATCAGGGGGTAGTCGTCAATATTATCCGAACCTTTGAGTACCGCCCCTTCCATCAAGCTCAACTTTGTATGGGGCCTGAAGAAGAGTGCCCCTGTAAGGAAAACGCCTTTGGGAATGACAATGGTGCCGCCACCGTTTGCATGGGCCCTGTCAATGACCTGCTGGATGGCAATGGTATTGGGCCTTGTACTGTCCTCATGAACGCCATAGTTGGTAATGAGGTAATCTTGGGATTGGGCAAGGGATGCTACCGCTAATAATATGGGGAGAAGGAGGAGTTTTTTCATGTTGGTTTTTATTTGATTACAAAGTACACAAAGTGAGGCCGTGGATATAACCGCTGTCGGGGTGAACCGTTTTATATAACCACTGTCAGGGCTTTTAGCCGCTGACAGGGTGAACCGTTTTATATAACCGCTGTCAGGGCTCTTTAGCCGCTGGCAGGGTAGAACCGTTTTATATAACCGCTGTCAGGGCTTTTGGCTGCTGACTGGGTAGAACCGTTTTATATAACCGCTGACAGGGCTTTTGGCCGCTAACAAGGTGAACCGTTTTACATAACCGCTGTCAGGGCTCTTTAGCCGCTGACAGGGTGAACCGTTTTACATAACCGCTGTCAGGGCTTTTAGCCGCTGACAGGGTAGAACCGTTTTATATAACCGCTGTCAGGGCTTTTAGCCGCTGACAGGGTGGAACCGGGAGTTTCTAGATAACGAACGGTAAACCCTGACGACGGTTTTGACCTCGTCAGCGGTTGGTCTGGAAAATAATTTTATTAAGCACTTTACTGATCATTTTTTATACAAAATCGATAAGGTTTTAGAAACCTTATAGGTCTGTGTGCGGAGATGGCCCATAGATTCATTTCACCGCCTTCACCCCTTCACTCGTCATCACTACCTTTCATGGAGCCATCCTTTAAAAGACCTATAAGGTTTTAGAAACGTTATAGGTCTGTATGCGGAGATGGCCCATAGATTCATTTCACCGCCTTTACCCCTTCACTCGTCATCACTACCCTTTTCATGGTGCCATCCTTTAAAAGACCTATAAGGTTTTAGAAACCTTATAGGTCTGTGTGCGGAGATAGACCATATCTTCATTTCACCGCCTTCACCCCTTCGCTCGTCATCACTACCCTTTTCATGGTGCCATTCTTTAGAAGACCTATAAGGTTTTAGAAACCTTATAGGTCTGTGTGCGGAGATAGACCATATCTTCATTTCACCGCCTTCACCCCTTCGCTCGTCATCACTACCCTTTTCATGGTGCCATCTTTATTATAGAAGAGTTCATCTATACAAACGGAACGGTGGAAACTGCCTGCATCGGCAGCGAGTGCACCGTTGTGGTACACAAAATAGTTTTTGCCCCTGAACTCCAGGATGGCCTGGTGGTTGGTATTGGAGTTGCCTGCAATCTCGTTCAGTATGCCCTTGTATTCCCAGGGCCCTTCTATGTTCCTGCTCATGGCATACGCAATTTTTTCGGGGAACTGGTAGGCATAGGAAAGATAGTACCATCCATTGTGTTTGTGTACCCAGGGGGCTTCTGTAAAGTTGGGCAATTGAACGGTTTTGATTTCCCCCTCCATTTCAATCATGTTCTCTTTCAGCTTCACATAATGCAGGGTAGTGTTTCCCCAAAAAAGATAGGCCTGCTGGTTGTCATCAATAAAAATGGTGGGGTCTATATCGTCCCAACTGATTTTTGTTTCGGTGGTCATGTCGTTGGTGATCAGGGCCTTGCCCAGTGCATCCTTGAAGGGACCTCTGGGATTGTCGGCTACAGCTACCCCAATGGCTTTGCCATGAATGGCGGCATGTGAAATGGCCACATACCAATAGAACTTGCCCTTGCGTTCTATGACCTGGCTGGCCCATGCATCATCTTTGGCCCAGGTAAAATCCTTTACGTTCAAGGGTGAGGGATATTCTGTCCAGTTGACCATATCCGTGGTGGAGAAGCAGAGCCAGTCGTGCATTTCATATCCGTTCCTGTTCTTGGGGGCCACATCATGGCCTGTGTACAAATAGAAGGTATCCTTGTACACCATGGCGGCTGGGTCGGCTGTGTACTTGTGCGTAATGATGGGGTTTCCATTGGACCTGAAGGTGGTGTCCTTGCTTTGTTGTGCATTGGCCAGTGCCAATGAAAAACAGCAGGATAATAAGGAGGCCAGTTTTTTCATGTTACAGTTATTTAGACTTTACATATTATGTAATCAATTCAACACAGGGCACCATTGACAGATTGGAATCATTTGCAAGCAAATGATTTTTATCTACCACAAAGTCACGAAGACACGAAGGAAAAAGCGGAGCTTTTTAAACCCTGCCTGCCGGTAGGCAAGTTCCAAGTAAAAAAGTGATGGCGGAGCAATCCTTTGTTCTTTATTGCCAATCCATTTTAATCAGTGAAACGCCCTGCCTTGGCAATGATAGGTTCAATTGAAGCTTCCCCCCTATTATTTTTTTTGTCACTGTTTTATCCATTGCCTGCAATTTCCCGGCTTTTTCCAGGATGCTTATTTGTTCATTGCTGGGCTGCTGCGGTGAGCCCATCTTTTTCCATGCTTCATACGCATTGCTGTGTTCACCATCAATCCTGTACTCTATGAGGCTTACCTGTTTTGAGGGGATATGGTCAACGATTAACTGGATGCTGTCTGCTTGCCCCTTTATATCATCATCGTGGTAGTTCCACAACATCACAGCAGCACTCTTCTTATCGATGGATGCGGATGCGCCAATATCCGGCTGGCTGCGCACACTTGAATCCACCACCAATTGCAGCGGGTACATCCTATCTGAAACTGCCGCTGCATGTTTGCCCTTCATCATGGCAAACATACGGAACACGTTCAGCACGGGCTTGTCCACGCCATTGGTGGCCAGGTCCCTGAAACCGGCAAACCATGGCTGGCCCTCAAATTCAAAGGACCAGGTAACGGCCCCTATCAGGTTCATGTTGTATGCATCCATCAGTAGGTGCTTCCTTGCAAACACGGCAGCCGTGTAACTGGAAAACATGGTGCCGTTTCTATAGGCATTTTCCGGATTGGTGGCCATGCCACAGGCTGCACAGCCTTCTGGGTCCGATTCACCCAATATCACGGGGATGTTCTTGAGTTGGGGGTAGGCTGCAATTACCTTGAAATTGTTGGCTATGTTTTTTAACTGGTTGCCCATGTTCATCCGCACTGTTCCGTTCACTACTTTGGGCGAGCCTTTTGCATGGAACAGCACCGCATCCAAGGGGGAGCCTATTTTTTGGGTGGCATAATTGGTATCGTACAGGCAATGCCGGATGAAGGCATCCAAATATTTCATGCCGCCGCCCGTAACATTGCAGCCGCCAATTTTGGCGGTGGGCAGGGCCCGCTTCAATCCATCGGCGGCATAATCATACAATTTGAAAAACTCCTGCTGTGTCCCTTTCCAATAAGCTCCATTGGGTTCGTTCCATACTTCCCAGTACCAGCTTTCCACTGCTGCTTTGCCGTAACGCTGCACACAATGTGCTGCCCATTGGTACACGAGTTCTGACCACTTCTTGTAATCCTTTGGCGGATAGGCCCAGCCTGTTTCTATTGCTGCATAGGCCACGCCGGGCTTCCACTGGTGCTGGTATGGCTGCGGATGGGTTGACAGGGCTTCCGGCATGAAGCCTATCTGTGCCAGTGGTTTCATGCCGCGTTTGATGTAGGTATCAAAGATGCTGTCAATGATTGCCCAATTGTAAACGGGGTTGCCATGGGCATCTTCCGTGTACATATTGGTGGATCCCCATTTCAGGGCCGGCGTACCATCCCCACTGGTCATTAAATTATGTGTCCTTACATATACGGGCAGGGGCTTACTGAACGCTGCAATTTCGGAAAGCAATTTCCTGCCATCCTTCATATAAGTGTAGTTGGGCTCATCGTAGCCGAACCAGGCCCAAATGGGCTGTATATCCGTGGTGGTTTTACCTAGGTCCACAGCAATATGTACGGGGGACTGGGCAATAACGCCCATGGTATTCAAGCAAGCAATAAAAAGGAAAAATATGTAGTAGGCTTTTTTCATGGCACAATTAATAATGGATATCAATTCCCATCGGGCTTCACGGCTTCCAATAAAACACTTTGCGGCCAGTACCATTTTTCAAAACTGTCTGGCCGTGCCGGATTGAAAGCAGGGATATCCTTTTTGAGGTATTGGGCAAAGGGCAGTTGCTGGTCCTTGATCGACTGCACCATGCACCTGGCCAGTTCATAAGCGCCGTATGGACTGAAATGGGTATCGTCCCTCAGTTCCTTGTCCTGCCCCGGAAAGGTATTGGCAGGGTAATGTACAAATGCTTTTAAGGAGGCGACGGGTCCCCAAGCTTCGTATAGGGTCCTGCTCATGGCGTTCAGGTCAATCAAGGCCACATTTTCTGCCTTGGCCACTTGGCGCATGGCTTCGGGATAATCCGATAAGGTATTGTTGATATGCCCGGCCGAATCAAAATTCCTGCGGTGCATGGAGGTGACGAGTACGGGCGTAATATTTCTTTTCCTTGCTTCGGCAATCCATTCCTTGATGGTGGAGGAATAGGTGGTGAATGGGTCAAGGTAATTGCCGCCTTTTTTCTGGTCATTATGGGCAAACTCAATGAAGAGGTAATCGCCGGGTTTGGCCATGCTCCAAATTTTGTCCAGCCTCCGCTCCCCTTTAAACGCCTTTAAGGTTTCGCCACTTTCTGCATAGTTGGCAATGGCAATATGATCTGCTTCAAAGAATGACGGGAACATCTGCCCCCATGCTGCCCAAGGCTCCCTGTCCTGGTCCACCACGGTTGAGTTGCCCGCCAAGAAGATGGTTGTAGCTGTGGTATTGGGCGTTATCTCCACCGCACAGACTTTTGCTGCACTGTCATTGAACTCCAATGTCAATAAATTGTCCCAGTGCAAATAGGCAAACTCACGCGGTTTCAGCCTGACCTTATTGATGGCCTTGCCGCTGGCATCCCTGATGATGCTGTCCTTTACATGAACGGTGAAAACCTTGGTAACAAGCTGCCCCTTTTTTGTTTGTACATTCTGCAGGAAAAGCCTCCTGCACTCTGCACGGACCGTGGTGGCCGAAGTGCCATCCACATCTCCCAATATTAGTTTCACAGTGTAGTTCCCTTCGGGCAACTTCACGGAAAAGAAGAAGGGTTTGCTGGAGGTGATGAAATCATTGGTGAGCATATTCTTGCCCTTCCGCTTAACGGCTTCCACCGAGCTGTTCCTGTCCAGCCCATAACCTGTTTGGTAATTGAAGATTGTTTCCGGCGTTACTTTCACATAACCAGTGGCAGGTTTATCCGTACCAAAATCAAATTTGAAGTGGTTGCTTTGGGCCCTGGGCGCCATACAAAGCATAATAGCCAAACAAAGTGGGGTTAATTTATGGAGCATATCGTTCTATTGGTGAACAGCCAACAGAGGCTGTCCTTAATTGGAGATGAAAGTAGCTTGCATGGCATCGCTGTTCATCCTGTCCTATCCTGAAAAAAAGAGCAACCATAAATAATAGTTGCTCTTAAAGGTATGCAGGGTTAAAAAATATCTTACACCTGATGTTACGCAAAGATTGTGGGGACACTATCAGCCTTGTCGTAGTGAGCTTACCGAACTACCCGAAGGCGGTTTCCGTTTCCAAATAGGTTTCGACACGCTCAACCAGACATCGGTATTTAGAACTTTGCGTAAATATCAGTTACATTTTAAAAGGCAGGTACCAGTTGTTCTTGTTCATCAGTTTTGCCCTTACGGTGGCAGCCTGACCATTACCTGCTTTCAATAATTTGTTGTACACTTTATCCGCAAGGAAAGCTGGGTCGTTCCTTCTCAATGCCACACGTACCAGTTCTCCCCAACGGTGGCCCTCAAAGGCAAGTTCCAAAGCATTTTCGGCAATCAGCGCATTTTCCACCGCAATGGCGTTTGTGCTGTCAACCGCAACCGGGTTCACCCTTGCTACACCCCTTAGGCCCACGTTCTGGTACCAATCGCCCCTATACCTTGGCACTTCCCCATTTCTTGCATCAAAGCTGTAAGGGTATGGCAGGTTCAATGTATTCATGATGTTGGTAACATCCCTACCTGTTACACCTGGTGTTGGGTCATAAGTAGTGCCCAGTCCATTATTCAGGAACGCATAGGCAATCTTTCCCCTGCCATCACGGTTTGCCGCTTCAGCAAAATGCAGGTGCACATCAGCCGCCCTTTCCAGGAATAACCGCCCTTCTTTTTTCAGGGGGTTTATGGGGAGGAAGGAGGTTCCATCCAAGTAGTTGTACAGGTATTTCATGATAACGGGCTGCCCATTCAACATTCTCCATGAAAAATTGCCCCTTGCATCAAAAGGGAAACCATTTGCTTGGGTCTGTGTATTCCAATTGTCCATGGCTGCCTGGGAAGGTTTCAGCAAATAGCTGCCTCCATTGTTGGAAAACAAATTAACAAAGGGGTTTTCCGGATTGAAGTTGCTGCTGAAGGGAATGGACCAAAGCCACTGCTGCAACCACAGGTTATCCTGTGACCTTGCAAATATGGAACGCCATCCCTGCCCATTGTTATCAATCAATGAATTGATGTCGGATTCCTTGAACCTGATATAGCCCACACATAAATCATTGTTGCTTGCCACATCGGCAAAGTTCATTTTGAATTCCTTGAAAAATTGTTCGCCGCCTGTGTACAGCCCATTGGGTGAATCCAGGTCATACCCATCATGGTCCATTAGCTTCCTATAGTAGGTGGCAGCCTGTGCATAATTTCCTTTCCATAAGTTCAGGTCGCCCAGTAGGGAATATTTATCAATGAAGAACCTTTTGGTATTGAACCCATCGTAGGATGTTACCAGTCCAGTATTGATTGTGGCCCCAGAAGGATAAGGCTTATTGTATGGAAGGGTATTGGCAAAAGCAACCAATGAATCCAGTAACTGATTGAAAGGAAGCACGGGAAATTTGGATTGGTCCTTTACCGCATCAATGGTTTCAAGTGCATCTGTTACATAAGGAACATTGCCCCAATGGATACCGAGTTGCAGGTACAACCAGCAACGGAGGGCACCAACATCCGAGTAGCGTTGTTGGAACTCCGCATCAGTAAACTTTTTATCGGCCAACATGATCTTGAAGTTCTTGAGTATGTCGTTGCAGTTATTGATTACCGCATAAAAAGGACGTGGGTCTGCATAAGGGTTATCAGCTTTTACATTGTGCTCGTTCAGGTCCCTTAAATCAGCATTGGCATTCAAGGTAACATCCATTAAGTCGGCCCTTAGCTCATTTAGAACAATGTACTGTTTTGCCAGCCCCATGAACTTCCCGTAAACGCCTACAATGGCTGCATCGGCATCGTACACATTGCGGTAAACCTGATCCGTGGTCAGCGCAGTTTCCGGCGTCTTGTCTAAAATCTTGTTGCAGGAGAAAATGGCCGTACCTGTCAACAAACACAGTAAAGCAACCCTAACCTTCTTAATTTTTATAGCTTTCATATATTCCACTAATAACTTTTGAATAATAAAATGATTACAGCCCAATGCGCACACCAAAAATCAATGATTTGAACTGTGGCTCCAGCCCAACGTCTATCCCTTTTGCCAAAATGCTTTCAGATGAATAGAATTCAGGATCGTAACCCAGGTATTTGCTGATGGTGATCAGGTTATTGCCTGTAACATACAAGGTTGCATTCTTGATTGATTTCTTGCCCTTCACTGGCAGGTCGTAGCTTAATGAAATGGTCTTGAACCTGAAGTAGGACCCATCTTCAATCCACCTGTCGGAGAAGCTACTGTTGCCCATGGGGTCTCCCCAAGAAGCTTTTGGCATTGAAGTTATTTGGCCCGGTGCCCTCCACCTGTTCACCACACTTAACAATTGATTGTTGGCACTTGCCTGTGACTCCAATGCGGCCCTTACACCATTGTACACATCGTTTCCTTTGCTGAAAGTGCAGAGCACTTCCAATGCAAATGATTTATAGGATACTTTATTGGTGAAGCCACCCACAAAATCAGGATTGGGATTTCCAATTACCTGCCTGTCGTTATCATCAATGATTTTATCACCGTTCAAATCCACGAACCGCATGTCCCCACCTTTATAGGCAGCATAAGAAGCATCCATTTGCCTCCTGGTCAACCCACTTGCAGCAGCTTCTGCATCGGATGCATAAACTCCATTGGTTTTGTAGCCGTAAAACAGGCCTGCAGGCAATCCTACTTGTGATATGATAGTGGCACCACCGTAATTATAGGTAGCGGAACTGTTGGGCAATTGGGTCAACCTGTTGGTGTAGGCTGATATAACGACACCCATATCCCATTTCAATTGCTTCTTGTTAAGTATCCTACCAGAAACACTGTATTCAATGCCCTTTGTTTTCATGGCGCCACCATTCGTAATGGCATAATCATAACCAGCAGCAGCAGGCAATGCTTCATAGGTAATCATGTTGGTGGTCTTGTTACGGTAAACGTCGATGCTTATGTTCAGCCTTTCATTGAAAAAGGAAACATCCAGGCCAAGGTTTGCTTTGGTATTGCTTTCCCACTGCAAAGCGGGATTGGCAATATTGCCCCTAACCAGCCCCTGAACACCCAGCAGGTTCTGGGAAATATATGATTGCTGTGCAGAGAAGTTGCCGATATCATCATTGCCGGTTTTGGCAATGGATGCACGCAGTTTAAGTACGTCAATCTTCTTTGCTTTTGCCATGAACCTTTCAGAAGAAATTAACCACGATGCGCCAAAAGAAGGCAGCAAAGCATACTTGTTTTTACCAATGGTCAATGCGTTGGAAACATTGTCCCCAAAACGTGATGAACCGTCGGCAGTTAAATTGAACAGGAAAAAGTATTTGCTCTGCAATGCGTAATCTGCGCTTAGGAAACTGTTTATCCAACCATTTTTACCTATGTCGCCATTTACCTTCCTCAAGGCAGAGGAACCCGTTCCCACGCTGATGAAATCATCCGTGGCAGAGTTGTAGCCATAAACAACATCCTGTTCGCTGGTGCTGTTCAATAAACGCATACCGGCTTTCACATCCAATTTGTGTATATGGCTGAATGTTTTACTGTAGTCAATATAGGACTCACTATATACTGCAAAGATCCTCTTGGTTTGGCTGGCTGATCTATTTACCGCAATGGCGTTGGCCAATGTATCGCTAGCAACGCCCTTGCCGGGTATAAACGATTGTTCACGTACCTTATCAGTGGTGATCCCTGCTAAAGTAAATAGCGTGAAATTATTTGATAGTTTGTACTTCAAGCTTATGGAGCCAAAGAAACGGTACACTTTGCTATTGCCCAGCATGTTCTCGATAATGGCTGCGGGATTGCTCACGCCAAACGTATCCCTATCTGCCAGGTTGGGGGAAACATTCCCCTTACTGTCAATGGAGTTCTTGCTCAATAAGGGCGATTTTGTCAGGGCCAATAAAATGGGATTGGTTTTATAAGCAAAGCCCTGGTTCTTCAGGTTCTGTTCATAGAATGAATAGGCAAGGTTAGCCGAAGCCGTTAGCCTCGTGCTCAAATTAAGGTCTGCGTTGAAACGTACATTGTATTTGGTGGCATCCGTATTCTTGGTAACACCTGCATTTTTCATATAGCCCATGGTCAGGGCGTACTTGGCAATATTGTCGCCACCTGCTATTTTGAGGAAATAGTTACTGCTCACAGAATTCTTGAACACTTCATCCTGCCAATTGGTATTGTTGTGGTAATTGTAGTACAAAGGATTGGATGTATTGTCATCAAATGCAGGATGTGCCTGTATCTGGGCATCTGTCATGCCCTTGGATTTGAACACATCCGATAAAAAACTCCTGTAATCCCCTGCTTGCATCACTGGTAATTGCTTGGGGCTGAAATTGATACCGGTATAGGCAGCAAAATCAATTTTGGTGGCCAATCTGGAAGCATGGTTTGTTGTGATGAGTATGACCCCATTGGCCCCCTTTGTTCCATAATTGGTAACCCCATCCTTTATGATTGTAACGTTCTCAATATCCCTCACGTCAATATTTGCCAAGGCATTGGTGTAATGGCTCGAAATAATGGAACTACCGTAATCATTGATATCGTATATCATACCGTCCACAACAATCAAGGGCTGGTTATTGGTGTAAAGTGAATTGATGCCCCTAAGTGTTAAATAGGCGCCGGTATTGGGGGTACCCGAACGCATGTTGGCAGAAAGGCCAGGGGCTTTGCCCTGCAAGAAGCCATCTGGTGTTTCGGTGCTCCTGTTCCAATTCCCATTGGTATTGATGGACGAAAGCGCATTCACTGTTTGGCTCTGCGGTTTTGGCCCAGCAAGAAATGGCACCACATCATAAATGGATGCTGCAGCCTCTTCCATCAACGAGGCCGTTACATGCTTCTGGCCCCTTAAAGCAATTTCCTTTGTTTGGAAACCCTCTACTGCCACCAGCAGCGTAGTGTTGTAGGAGGGCACTTTGATTTTGAACTTTCCGTTATCATCCGTGTTGGCCGATGAAAAATTAGGTACACTAACATTCACAGCAGCCAAAGGCTTGCCCGTTACAGCATCCTTTATTGCACCTGTTGCATAAAGCACAGCTTTGGCATCTGCTGCTTTGTTCTTTTTCGGTGCTGCTGACTTCTGTTTCTGCCCATGCACACTCGTTGCTAATGCAGCGGTTATTCCAGCAATCAAAAAGGCTCGGTATATATTCTTTGATAATTCCATGGTACTCAGAAATTGGTCTTATTATTTTCAAATCGGTCTTAAAATGCAGGAACAAGTTTGATGTAATCCACTACTATTGAATTGTTGCCACCACTAGATGAGGCAGTTGTTGGCCCCATCACAAAGAGGTTCACGTTCCTGTAGTTCGTGATGTTCAACTGGCCCAATGACACTTCATTATAGTTCTGGTAGGCCACCGTAACAAAAGGCAAATTCGTTGCGGCGCTATTGCTGCTATCTATGGCCAAACGCTGCTGCCATAAGGGTGTTGTTTGCACATCATTTACGGCCACCCAAAAAGCATTGTACCTCATGGATGCTACGTTCCTTACCAGGTATTTGATGAAGTAATTGGCGTAGTTATAGTTCTGCATCAAAATATCACTGAAATTCTGTGCAGTAACCGGATTGTACCTTACACGGTAAAAAGTATTTGCACTCCGGTCTGTTGTTGCAAAAGAAGTAGGTGTTTCCCCTTGAATGTAAATTGGAGGAAACTTGTAAGTCAAGGTAAAGTCCACTTTGCTCATCACATGCACCCAACCATTGCTTGTTTTATAAGAAGCAATAATGGACGGCTTGTTAATAGGCACTTTGACACCGGAAACTGACAACAAGGTGTCTGGCAACTGTGCAAAAGCAAAAGCGCCCTTGAATACCAAATCCTTGGTCAACCAAAAGGAAGTCAATTTATTGGTACTGTCCACTGTTCCTGTTTTGAACCAGGGCGATAGTTTATTGTATTCTGTAGTAAAGGAAGCATCGTTCATTAAAATAAGCGTGTACTGGTTCTTCTCATCGTTTACATCAAGTACATCTTCAAGGAAATGGTTCTTTTTTACTGTACCGCTAGCCGTATCATACACAGGGAATCCTAGGGAATTCACGCCGGTTTGGGTAGCAATGGAAGCATCGAAGAAATTATAGTCCTGTGAAAGGAAATATGCTTTCTGTAAGGGTGATGCTGAACTGTTTTTCATGAACTCCCAGCAATTGTCATAACGTGGAATGAACTTGTCAATTACGTGGTAAATACCATTGGCTGCATATAGATTGGCCGTAACAATATTGGCCGAATCAAAAGTGCTGCCACCAATCCGGTTGTATTTGCCATTCAGCATTGCCACTCTTTGGTCCGCTCCACCAGACAAATAGGACTGGTTGGAAATATGGTTGCCCACAAAGAGTTTCAGTTTGGCTGTATCCAATACAATCGCCGGGTCCAATGAAGCCAGTGCCGCATCATTGGGGGCCCAAACAGTATATGTTTTTGAACCAGCAATGATTTTGTCATAACCTGTTGCCACAAGGTATTGGGAGAATTTGCTCAGTCCAGCAGTCTTACTGATGTTCTGGTACAGGTTATTGGCAACAGCAGCATCGGTGATTGCATTGTGGTCGTCCCATTTTTTATTGCAGGTAGTAAAGGCCAAAGCCGATACAACAAGTCCCGCAAAAATTTGAATTCGTTTTTTAAGAAGCATCGTTATTGTTTTTCTTTATAAGTCTAATACTAAACTGTTCCCAATAATATATACTAGGGCACAATTGTGCCATCCCTTTTATACCAAGGCCTTGTAGGATCATCCGATATTGGCACAAACTGGATAAAGTCAAGTGTAACACTTGGCGCAGCTCCCGAGCCATTGTCCCTAACTGCTTGCAACCGGAGAATATGCCTGTCTGTAGTGGCAACAGTAATGGTTCCACCACTTTGGGATACATTGTTGCTATTGGGACTATTCCATGCATAACGTTTGAACCCTTGGGCAATTAAAGCTGCATCTGTGGCGGTGGTACTTGGCAAACTTTGTGTAAAGTCAACAATTTTACCAGTGGGTACCCCATCAAAAGAAACCTGTGTATAGGCACCCATATTGGCCCTTCTGTACATGAACCAGATTACATACTTTCCTTTTACCAATAAAGGTGTTTTAAATTCCACCCAACTGTTTGCAGCGGAATTGCCATACCGCAGGTTTACCCCGAAGCCATCATCCCACCAATAGTTATCGGTACTTGTAGCTGCATTGGCATAATAGTTCACCGCCTGCAGGTTGGTGTTCTGCCAGGTTACATCTGCCAATTGCCCAAGACTAAATGCTTGTGACTTACCTGCTTTTCTATACAAAGATGTTAGCTTGATAATTTCTGGTTGTGCTCCCAAATCAAAATCTACCCTATAAGGCGACCTTATCTTCAATAAGATATTACCATATAATTCATGCAGCACTCCATTGTTGCAGGAATTGTCGCTTCTTGGCCTGTTAATTGGAACGCCTGCTTCTAAAACGCCATTGAAAACTGCTTGGTTCAGCAATACGGTTTGCCCATCCAATGTTACCGTTACCACTTCCAATGGGGCCATGGTGAGGTGTGATTGCTGCCCAACGATATCTGCAATATATTTAAGCCCTGGCAATATATGGTAGGCCACATATAGGTACAGGCTATCATTGGGATTTTTAGGATTGCCCGTATTATTGTACCTGGTTTTCAAAGCTGCGTAACTAGCTATGCCGCCTACGTTTAAAATGGAATCCGACTCAGCCAGTAATGAACGCCAACGGCGTGTGGTGTCCGGATTGTTCACAATGTTCAATGAATCATAAAAGCCAGTGGCTTTCAATGCCTGTGTGAAGATGGAATACCTAGGGTTCTGTTCCACCATCTGCGCTACGGTTAAATTGGCAGGTATCAGTACTTTATCTATCACGTGTATATACCCATTACCGGTTAATACGTTTGGCTTGGTAACAATGGCCCTCCTATTAATGATAATGAAACCTGCACTGTTCACACCAGTTACCAGAAACTGGCCATACATGGTTGGGGCATACAATTTACCATCAATAAAAGATGGCGTGCTGATGGTATCCTGAATAATGTGCAGCTTGCAGATATTGGTCAAAGTGGGCACATCCAGTTCATCGGTTGAACTCTTGCCTATCTCCACCAAGTAAGCCTTAATGGCATCATTGGTTGGGGCAAATGCCGTATAGGCCCCATAAGCATTCAGAAATGGGCTTATATTGGTCCTGTCCAGTATTTTCACGTACTCGGAAAATTGTTCAGGATACCTACGCATATAGTCCACAATGTTCACATCATCCGTGGTGGTTTGCGTGTAGTGCTGCTTTTTGCAGCCTGCTACAATCATGATAAGCAGTAGCCACAAGCCAGTTAGTTGAATGAAACGTTGAATTTTTTTCATGTGACAGCTATTGATTGTTTATTGATAAAATGGGTTTTGAACAAGATTGGGGTTTACTTGTATCTCATAGAAGTAAATCGGGAAATAATGACTGTTATAGTCATGGTATTTATTGATGGCAGATTGCAGCCTATTGGCAGGGACGGACTTGGTAAGCATGCTCACCAACAAATCGAACCTTGCATAGTTATTGCGTTTGGCATTCCTCAATACATCGTACCAGCGCTTCCCTTCAAAAGCAAACTCCCTTGCCCTTTCCTGCAGGATGTAGTCACCCAAGGCAATGGGATCATTGGGATCAGGATTGGTATTGGTCTGCGATAAAGCATGGGCCCTGTTGCGTATTTGGTTTACCAATGCCAATGCTTGTGCACCATTGCCTCCAATTTGATTGAGTGCTTCGGCCTTCATCAACAGGATGTCTGCATACCTGTACACAAACCAATGTGCATAGGAAGCATCTGCGGTCCTTTGCTGATTGGAAGTAACCCCAAGGTATTTCCAGATGGCATTGTTACTGGTCCTTACAGAAGCACCATCACCCCTTAAATCATAATTATTGTCATTTACGTAATCAATAGTAAAGACATCATCCATTACATGCTGGGAGGCAACGTACCTCACCTTTGACGTAGCAAACATGTTGAAGAAATTGTTCAGTTTCTGTGCATCGTACTGGAATTCGAAAATGGTCTCGTTTGAATTGCCCTTATAATACATGGTATTGAACCAATCACTATTGCCACTGATCAAGCCAAACTGCCCGGAATTGATTACATAATCGCAGGCATCAACTGCATCCTGGTATTTGTCCCTCCACAAATACACATCAGCCTTTATAGCCTTCACTGTGTACTTGGTTATTTGCCCTTTATCGTATTGTGTATTGCCATGTGTCCTTACCACATTACTGTCTGCATAGTTCAGGTCAGCCTCAATTTGGTTCAGCACACTGTCGGCAGAGGTCTTGGCCAATTGCTGCAGGTCCTCGTCACTACTGGTAGAATTCAATTTCAGCGGCACTTCCCTGAAGCTCCTTACCAAATAGAAGTACATCAATGCCCTTAATGCCCTTGCTTCCCCCAAATAGGCGTTCAATTGTGTCTGTGTTAACGTATTGTCCAAAGACAGGACGCCCGGCGCAAAGTCTATAACCGTATTGCAGTAATTAATGGTCCTGTAAACAGCGGTCCATTTGGCAACGGTGTTGGTGCTCAGCGTATTTACATTGATGACATCCAGTTCATCATTCGTAATGCCTATACCAGTTGCAATCATGTCGCCCTTCGTTTCCCCCCACATGAACAGGTATTCGGATAACTGCCTGTCCTTGTTTGCAGGGTCTGCCAATAAAGAAGCGTAACAGCCCATCAAGGCAGCATTGATATTTTCTTTCGTTTTCCAGTATTCCGGTCTTACGATACCGTCCTGTGGCTGAAGGTCCAAATATTTCTTGCAGGAAGAGAAGCATGAAACAATTAGGAGACTTAAGACTGTATAGAGAATTCTTTTTTTCATTATGGCTCTTTTTCTTGGTAGTATTTAGAATGATGCAGTTAAACCAATGGTAATGGATTTCACGGGTGGTGTGGTGGAATTATCAGTAACCACGGTAAATGGCCCCGATACACCCCTTGGTGCCACTTCGGGATCCTGCCCCAAGTAGTTCGTGAAAGTCAATAGGTTTTCCAGTGTTAGGTAAGCACTTAAACTCTTGAAGTTTATTTTCTTCACAAACTGGTTATCGAAAGTGTAACGTGCTGTTACTGTTCTCAGCCTCAAGAAGGATGCATCCTGCACGTACCTATCACTTCCCAACCAGTTATAACCAGCATTCCACAATGCCCTTGGGATATCCGTAACATCACCCGGATTTCTCCACCTTCTTAAAACAGCAGTGCTTTGGTTATTGAAGCCGTACATATTGGTGGTGGTCATCATGGTACCGTTCACCACATCATAGCTCGATTTGAAGTTGAAGAAGAAACTGATCTTGAAATTCCTTTTGTAACTGATTGTTGAACCGAAACCACCCACAAATTTCGGGTTGCTATTGCCCAGGTAAACAACATCCTTATAATCGATGTTGCCGTCATGGTTGATGTCTTCATACTTAGCATCGCCCGGCTGGAACTGGTAATCTGTTTTGGGATAATTGAACCTCATGTAAATTGGCTGGCCATTGGGGCCAATAATTGGCTGGCCCTTAAAATCCGTTGCTATGGTTGAAGCCACGTCACTATAAACGCCTTTGTACCTGTACCCATATATTGAACCGAAAGGATTGTTCACCTGCAATAATGTCAAGTAACTGCCATTGGTGGTTACATCACCAGCTTTTGCTGGGTAGTAAGGTGAAATTTCACGGATGACATTTTCATTTTGGGCAATGTTGAAATTGAAATCTATTGTCCAGTTCTTGGTTTTAACTGGGGTGGTCATTACGTTCAGCTCCCAGCCCTGGTTATCCATAGTGCCCACGTTCATGTCAACTGATGAATAACCGGTATAAGTTGGTATCTGCAAACCATAAGTAATCAGGTTCTTTGTCCTGTTCCTATATATATCAACATCAATGTTCACCCTCCTTTTCAGCATGATCAAGTTGAAACCAACATTGGACCCGTTTAGCACTTCCCATTTCAGGTTCTTCAATTCGATGGACGAAGGGTAAACTGCCGATTGCCCTTGATAGGTCCAGCCAAAGCTGCTGTACTGGTTGTAGAAGGCATAATCATATTTTGGCGGGTTACCTGTTTGGCCATAGCTGGCCCTGATGCTCAAATCATTCAGGAACTTGAATGATTTCATGAACTTCTCGTCAGACAGCCTCCAACGTGTGGAAATGGAAGGGAATGCCCCGTACCTTGAAGATGGGGCCAACCTTGAATTGCCATCGCCACGTACACCAGCATTGATAATATACCTTCCCTTGTAACTGTACTGTGCATTTAATAATACACCAATGGTACGCGTTTGAGCAAAGGAAGAACCAACATTCAATTCCTGGTTCTGGGTCCTGGAGGGGCTGGAAGCATCCTGCAAAAATGAAGAAGCAGTATTGGAAGTAAGTTCCTGTAAGGTAATCCCCTTATTATCATAAGTCTGGATGGACAACAACGAAGTCAATGTATGGTTAACAGGCATATGCGGCGTAAAGATCAAATTCGTTTTTGTCTGTACATTGTATCCATCATAATCCCCATCATAGGCCCTGTTTACCACAGTCTCGGTTACTGGCCTACCAGTAGCTATCTGTGGCAGGAATGTTTTGTTCTTGGTATTGCTGATGTCAAATTGAACATCGGCATTTGCAATCAGCACCCTTGGTATGATATCATACTGCAGATTGAAATGGGGCGTGATACGATTGGTGATGGTCCTGTTGGAAGCAGTAGTAGCCAATGCTACAGGGTTGTAAGTATTGGGGTACTGGCCTTGTATATTGGAAGCAGGTGAAAAGAAATTGGGTGTCATCACGCCCTGCTCATTGTATTCATAAATGCTCATATTGGGCATTTTGTTCATCGCTACGTTCCTTATATCCTGCGCTGTTGAAGAGCTTGTATTGGGGCGGAAGTTCGTAGGATTGTCCGTATAAGTATAGGCAAAATCCGACCTGAACTTGATCCTGTCCGAAACAACATAATCCAGATTGATACGTGTTGAAATACGGGTCAGGTCAGTACCAATTGTAGTACCCTTTATATTGAGGTATCCCAATGATGCAAAGTATTTTGCTTTGGTACCACCCCCGGTCATGGACAGGTTATGGTCCTGTTGGAAACCCGTTCTGGTAACAGCAGCCAGCCAGTCAGTATTCTGGCTGTAATTGTTATAGTAATATGGATCGCTTGGGTCGTAGGCAAATTCCTTTACAGTGAGCGTGTTCAAAGGCGTACCCGTTTTGTTCATCACCATTTCTGGGATCAGGTTGGAATACTGGTTACCATTAAGTAATGGTATGGCTGATGGCTGGTGCTGGATAACCGTCCTGAACGTATAAGTAAGGACTGGCTTACCAATAACCCCCCGTTTGGTGGTAATCAGCAGCACTCCATTGGCAGCCCTTGAACCCCACATAGCAGTTGCAGCAGCGTCTTTCAATACGGTGATTTCCTTAATATCCGAAGGGGCTATATTCAATAACTGTGCATAGCCTTGGTCATCAGCAGTACCAAAATTGAAATCGGAAGGTATGGTGGTTTCATAAGGCATGCCATCCACCACAATCAAGGGATTGGTGTTGGCATTGATAGATGATGTGCCCCTGATCCTGATAGACATGCCCGCTCCTGGGTCGCCAGAAGTTGAAGTAATGTCCACACCGGCCAAACGGCCCTGCAAAGCTTGGTCAATGGATGCTGAACTCATTTCCTCCAGGTCCTTCGCACTGATTTTCGCAGCAGAAACCGTAAGGTCCTTATCGGCCACGCTCATATTGCCATTATCCGTTCTTTTACCGGAAATGATGACCACTTCATCCAGATCAGGTCCGCCCTGCTCCATTGTTACATTAATGGTGCCTTTCCCTTTTACATCCTGTGTAACTGTTTTGTAGCCAATATAGGAAAAGGATATCTTGTTCGACAGGTTCGAAAATTTCAGGGCATAGTTACCATCAATATCCGTATTGGTCCCCTTAACTATACGCCCCTCGGCATCCACTTCGGTAACGGATACATGCTCCATTGCCGCTTTGTCCTTCTTGTTGGTCACCTTGCCCCTTACCACTCTATTTTCACCTGTTGCAGCAGTTTGGGCAAAAAGTCCTAGGCCTACCATGCACCATACACCAGTTAGAAACAAACAGAACCTTATTTTATTTGAAGTTTTCATATGCAGTTTATTCTTACTTGAATCAATCGTTTTGGTTAATGCTAAAAGCAGGCTAGTACTTTAAATAGTTATCAATTAAATGGATCACGCACCTATCGGCCAAATTATTACTATTCGCTACAATTACATTCGAATTCCTGCTATTATTGTCCCTAACAATCAAGGAGCTTGAACTTGGGTTGGTCACATACAAATTGCCAGGGTCGCCCAATGAATTCTTGTACAGGGTTTCAAATGTTCCGCTCTTGCCATCCCCGGGCACCACGGTATTTTTCACAATCAAATGGTAGAGGATAAAATTGTTCACTTTCACCTTGTCTGCAAATACCGTAGGCGCAAAATTGGGTGTTACCACAGAACCTGCAACTGTTCCCGGCAGGTAACCATCTATAACAGCCTGCTCAATAGCTGCTTTATTGGGTATGAAGGCTGTATGGAAATTGCCCAGCAGTACCCCTGTAATGTCACCCGTAGTAGGATTGAATATGGTAGCATTGGATAGGTACTGGTAGAAATAGTAAAAAGGTGATGTGGTAGCCGTTCCCAACTTCTTGATATTGTTTCCCAAAGTGGTGGTGCTGTTGATCAGCAAATTATTGGCATAGTAAACACGTCCGTTAAAAGATGTCTTGAATCCGGATGTCGTTACCACATAGTTGCTGTCAATGGTTCCAGCAGAAGAAAAAGCCCCATTATTCCATTTAATGTATTCCCCATTCAAGGTTTCAATAATGCCCGAACCTGCAAGGTTGTCCAGTTCGCCATTGGGCGTTTTTACAATATGCTGTGCCAATATGCGCTGCAGCATATCCCTTGGCGTATTGCCATAGGTTGGTGCGGCACTGGTACCCGGAGCCACATATGACCATGCATTCTGCACCGTGCTGAAATCAAAGCCCCTTGCTTTGATGGCCTGGTCACTCATCATAATGACGGTATATTTCACATTCGGTATGGTAATAATATACCGAAGGTTCTGGTCCAATGCCCTTGTCATCAACAGGTAACTGGGATCCAAATAGGCCCTGCCATAAACGGTCCTGAACACGTTTGCTTCCTGTACCTTGTCCGTACCATAAAAAAAGCCGTTACTGCAAACCTGCTTGTCTATCACGTTACTATTGGTAAACGTTGGGGCCTCGCCCTGGGAGTTGCTGGAATTGGCAAACCTGCTTGGCCAAACCGTTGTTGCCCACATATGTGAGTTCAGGAAGTCCACAATCACCTGTGGCGGCACCGCATCCAATGAAGTATATTTCTCCAATAAAACAGTATTGATATAATCCAGCACCTTGTCATTCTTCGGAACCATCATGGTATAACCGTCTGCTTGCCCATCGTTGTCCTGCAGCTTCACAAAATTTTCGTTGTTGGGAGAAAAGGCCAATCCACTAGTGAACGACTTAATATAGATATTATCGCCAAGTCCGGTTACCAATCTGTACTTGTTCGTAGCATCTGCATTAAGGATAAAGGAGACCATGTACTTATCATACAATTTCTTGAACTCCTTGTACTGGGCATTGGAAGCAAGGTATTGGTCCAAGCTTGCAAAAGGCAGCAGCACCTGGTCCGTTTCATGTATGAAACCATTCTCCGCAACGATATCGGGCGTTACCACTTTGGCCGGCCCTACATTGAAGCCTGTATAAGTGCTTGTGGGATAGAAGAAATTATAATCTGATGCACCGAGCCCCTTTGCGGTCATGTAATTGCTCATGAAATAGGTGATATACTTATTGTTGTTATCCCCCAGAATAAAACCGGGGTTCCTGTTTGAGCCCAACGCCTTGACAGGCTGACCAGCAAATGTGGTATCATTATAGTAGCCCGTATAGTTGGCGGTCCTACGCTTGAAGGCATTATTGGTAACCCATCCCGCAGTTGCCTGGTAATCCGGTAACCGTGTGCTGCTGAATGCATTGTACACTAATGCAAACGTTACAATTTTGCTGCAGGTGCCTGAGTCCAGTTGGGCCACGCTTGTGATGCCCCTACTGGTGAAAAACGCCTGGAAAGCAGCGTCATTCGGCGCAAACATGGTATAGTACCCTGCACCGCTTAAAGTGGCCTTGTACCCTGCCTTATCTATACAAGCCAGAAGATTGGTGAAATTGCCTTTGGCCTGCAACTGTTGGTAAATGGGATCTGCTAGCCCATCAGGGCGGCCGTAGAAATCATCAAATGCTTTTTTCCTGCATGAGGACAATGAAAGGATAACCAATGCAAACAAGAGGGATTTTCTTAAAACTTTCTTCATATGAATCGTTATAATCAGTTCTTTGTTTTGGACAGAAATGGCTCTTTACTGGGACAACTATTGGTCAAACAAACATTGCAAAACAAATTGAGTGGGATCCCTCCTAAGCATAAGAAGGTCGGCTGGCAATTAAGTAACATAGCAATCGTTTGGTTTAATAGTCTCGCGTAAAAGACACTATCTAAATCTTAGCACAATTTTAGATCAATCGGCAATGTTAACTATCCTGTTGTATCCTGCAAGAATCAGATTTACAATGATAAAGTACCAACAGCAACAATCTTGTTTCCCGTAAAAACCATTCACCTAAAACAGCACCACTTCTCCTATCGCTTATAACAATAGATTGCGGACCAGTTTGTAGGGCTTCGTAACATTACAACTACACATTACGCCCGTATAAAACCCAATTCTACCACTATGATACGGATTAATATGGTACTGGCCACCTATTGAACTACTGCCACCTTGGAAAAAGAGGTGTGAAATACCCCGCCCACAAGGTTATATTCAGCTTGTTCAGGATATGTAAGAAGCTAACAGTCCATCATTTCCTGCATACTTGAAAAAAGGGGGAAGTTGTACGATTTAGATGGAATATGAATCTTATCGCACATTCGTTCCTAAAAGACTACCTTTCCACAGAATCGTTCAGTTACAGCCTGTAACAAAATCATAGACACCAACTGAATCCGCATAACCTAAGCATTCTTCCATTATACATTTTTGCATATTGTCCAATAGGCACTATGTCCGTTAAATCGGAACATGGGGCTGCTACACCTTTCTGCCAGTAGAAATTTGATTACAGTACCGTTCATTCGTACCATAAATAAAGCCAGAAGATTTTGTTTAAACACCCAATAGACAAGGAAAAGGAACCAAACGAATTGCTTATTGCAAATCAGCAACTCGCTTTTCAATACGAAGAAATGGAAAAGAGGATTACAGAATTGATTATTGCCAATAAGGAACTGCTCATTCAAAATGTGGAGAAGGAAAAAAGGACCGAAGAACTGATCATAGCGAATAAGGAACTCATTTTTCAAAACAGGGAAAAGGAAGCACAGGCCGAAGAACTGATTGCTGCCAGCAAGGAAGTAGTTGAACGCACAACCCAATTGGAGTCTGCCAATAGGGAACTGGAATCATTTTCCTATTCCGTTTCGCATGATTTACGTGCACCATTGAGGGCAGTTAATGGCTACGCAAGAATATTGGAAGAAGACTACAATAGCCTGTTTGATGCTGAAGGAAAAAGGTTACTGGGAGAGGTGCAGAACAATGCCAAAAAAATGGGTACCCTTATTGATGACCTGTTAAGTTTTTCAAGGCTTGGCCGGAAGGAAATCAAAAAGACCAACGTTGACATGAATGTCCTCACTGAAGCTGTGCTAATTGAAATCGGTCAGGCAGTCCCGCACCATGCTACAATAAAGTTCGGTCACCTATTACCCTTAAAAGCAGATCATGCATTGATGGAAAGGGTAATGACCAATCTTCTTTCGAATGCCATTAAGTATTCATCAAAAAAAGAATACCCTGCAGTAGAAATTGTCTCCAAAAAAGAAGGCGACCAGATTATATACTCCATCAAGGATAATGGCGTGGGGTTCGATATGCAGTATGGCCATAAACTGTTTGGTGTGTTCCAAAGGCTACACTCCACAGAAGAATTCCCAGGCACTGGAGTCGGTTTGGCAATTGTGCAGCGTATCGTCCACAAACATGAAGGAAGGATATGGGCCGAAGGAAAAGAAGGCGCAGGGGCCACTTTTTTTTTCAGCATGCCTACTTGAGTAAAATCAAAATAGTTATAACATGAACAATACCGAAATAGAAGTCCTTTTAGTGGAAGACAACATGAACGATGCAGAACTCGCCATTCGTGCGCTCTCCAAAAGCAAAATAGGCAGTAACCTGGTTCATGTAAAAGATGGTTCCAGTGCCATTGATTTCCTATTTGGCAAAGGTCTTTTTGCAGGAAGGAACATTAACAACAGGCCCAAGCTGATACTCCTTGACCTGAAAATGCCAAAAATGGACGGCATTGAAGTATTGACCATCATCAAGGACAATGAGCTTACCAAAAAGATCCCTGTAGTGGTACTTACCTCATCAAAGGAAAACCCCGACATAGAACGTGCCTATGCATTAGGTGCAAACAGTTACATAGTAAAGCCAGTAGAATTTGATGGGTTCATAAGGGCCGTTTCAGAAATCGGCTCCTACTGGCTGCTTTACAATCAATATCCCGTTTAATGAATACAGAAGGTTCCATGCACATAAAAATACTCCATCTGGAAGACTTTCCTCCTGATGCGGAATTGGTTAAGAGGTCTTTAAGAAAAGCAAATATCCATTTTGACAGCTTGGTGGTTGACAATAAAGCCAACTTTGAAAAAGCATTGAAGGAGTTTGCACCGGATGTTATCCTTTCCGATCACACACTGCCCAACTTCGATTCGCTGCTTGCATTGCAGCTAGTGAAGGATGCAGGCCTAACCATTCCCTTCATACTTGTTACCGCTACAGTGTCAGAAGAATATGCTGTTGAAGTAATGAAACTGGGAGCATGTGACTATATTCTCAAGGACAGGTTGCAGAGGCTGCCCCTTGCTGTTGTAAATGCTATGGAGAAAACCCGTACTGACAATGCCCACAAGGAAACCCTTGCCACCATTACTCAAAACGAAAAAAAATTCCGCCATACACTGGACAATATGCTGGAAGGCATTCAGATACACGATTTCAACTGGCGGTACGTTTATGTAAATGATGCATTGGTCAAGTACAGTACCTATACGAGGGAAGAACTGCTGGGATACACAATAATGGAGAGGTATCCGGGGATAGAAGGGACTGCCCTTTTCCAGACCATGAAACGCTGTATGGATGAAAGGGTGCCGGAACACATTGAATCCGGATTTGTTTTTCCCGATGGTTCCAAAGCCCATTTCGAACTAAGCATAGAACCCATTGCAGAAGGGCTTTCCATTTTGTCGGTTGACAGGACGGAACAGAAAAAAGCGAACGAGAAGCTTTTGAAGAAGAACCGCCTTTATGCCTTCATCAGTCAGATCAATCAAAGTATTGTCCAAGTGAAGGATGAAAACGAACTGATTCTCGACTGTTGCACCATAGCACTTGAATTCGGGAAATTCAAGATAGCATGGATTGGCATGTTTGATATCTCAGGTAAAAAGATGACCATTGCAGGTCAGCAGGGCATTCCCGATGAAGAGATAAGCCTCATCAACAATGCTCCTTATCAAGACAATGGGCCACAGGACCAGGTCTTGCAAAAAGGAACCTATTATATAAGCAATGAAGTCCAAGATACTTTTGAACTGGAAAGCTGGAAACCTTACGCAGCAAAGCATGGCATACATTCATGCATGGTACTTCCCATTAAAAGATCAGGTGCCATAGTAGGAACGTTCAACCTTTACTCAACCGAGCCCCATTTTTTTGATAAGGCAGAAATTGAATTGCTGGTAGAAGTAGCCAGCGATATTTCCTATGCCCTGGATGTTTTTGAAAACATAAAAAAGCAAAAAGAAACGGAAGAACGTATTGTACAGAATGAACAGCGCTTCCGTGCATTGATTGAAAACAGCAGGGACATGGTGACCCTTTCTTCTGAAAGTGGCGAAATACTCTACTGCAGTCCTTCTATTGTCAAAGTATTCGGGTATTCGATGGAAGAAATGCTGCATACATACGCATTCAACTTTATCCATCCTACCGACCTGGTCCAGTTTGTGGAAAAAAGGAAGCAAATACTGCAAACACCAGGTGCCTCCTTTTACCAGCAGCAGAGGCTGCTACACAAAAAAGGGAATTGGATATGGTGCGAGTCTACCATGTCCAATAGGCTCCATGAACCTGGTATCCATGCATTGGTGGCAAACTTCAGGGATATTTCCGAAAAGAAAGAAGCAAAACTGCGGCAGGAATTTGACAGGCACAATCTAGAAGCATTAATCAACAATACAAAGGACCTGATGTGGAGTGTAGACAGGGATTTCAGGTTGATCACTTCCAACAAATCTTTTGATGACATCATGCTCGGCATGTTCGGCAAAAAACCGGAAAGAGGCGATAATGTAATTAAAATGACACTTCCCGGGCAAGCAGAAAAATACACTGCACTTTATGAACGTGCGTTTTCGGGGGAAACATTCACTGAAAAAGAACATACTACACAGCCATTCGAAGTATGGACTGAATTTTCCTTCTACCCTATCCATAATGGGAAGGGAATTATAGGGACCGCCTGTTATTCCCATGACATTACCCAAAGCAAGGTGAGCGAAAAAACCATTGAGGACGAGCGCATACTTTTGAGGACACTAATCGATAATATTCCTGCACTTGTGTATACAAAGGACACCAATTCCATAAAGACCCTTTCAAACAAAGCGGATTATGAATATTTGGGTGCCCAATTGGAAGAAGAAGTATTGGGAAAGGACGATACCGTTTTCCTTCCTGCCAATTTGGTAAACAGTACAAAACAGGAAGATCGTAGGGTATTCAATACAGGACAGCCCATTTTCAACAAGGAAGAGCTACGCATAAAAAAAGATGGCGGGGAAACCTGGTTCCTGAAATCCAAAATACCGCTCAGGAACAAGGAGCACAGCATTATTGGATTGATTGGCATCAGCCATGACATTACCCATAGGAAAGCTGCCGAAGAACAATTGAAGAAAAGCGAAGCTTTCAGTCGCGGTATCCTTGATTCCTTGAATTCACATATTGCAGTTGTGGATGCTTCAGGCGTTATTGTTGCAGCAAATGAGACATGGAAACGTTTTGCATTGGAAAATAGCGGGGCCATATTGCTCAGTACCAATGTAGGAAGCAATTATTACGAAGCCTGTGGCAATTCAAACAAAGAGGGTCAAGCAGTGTCTTTAGAACTCCTGCAAGGCATGAAAGAAGTGATGACTGAAAAAAAATCCTCCTTTTATCTTGAGTATCCATGCCACTCACCTAATACAAAGCGTTGGTTTGGTGTGCGTATCATTAAGTTTGAAAGCGATGCCCCCATGATCGTAGTAGCGCACCAGAACATAACGGAGCGGAAACTGGCAGAGGAAACAGTAGTAAGGAGCGAAGCAAGGTTAAAAGAAGCACAGGCAATAGGGCATACCGGCAACTGGGAAATTAACCTCGTGAACGGGACCCATACATGGTCAGATGAACTGTACCATATATATGGAATCCATAAAGAAGATGTGCTGCCTTCAACCGAATTGTTCCTGTCTTTCATGAATCCAGAAGAGGCCCCCTTTGCATTGACCAATATACAGGCGTCTTTTGACTCCTTAAAAAATGCATCCTACAGTTTCCGTTTCATACGCACAGACGGAAGCCAGCGGTATGGTTATATTGAAACAAAATTTGAATTTGACAGGAACAATAAACCCATCCGTCTCTATGGCATCCTTCAGGATGTTACCGAACCCAAGCTTGCTGAACTTGAGCGGACCAAAATTACCAAGGACCTGATTGAACGGAACAATGACCTTCAACATTTCACCTATATTGTTTCACATAACCTACGTGCCCCTGTTGCCAATATTATCGGTATCACCAGTGCCATCAACTCCATGGAGCTTAATAACAAAGACAGGATGGAGATGATGGAGCACCTTGTTACCTCAGCAAAAAAAATGGACGATGTGATCATGGACCTCAACCAGATTTTGCAGGTACGCCATGATGTATTGATGGAGCAAAAGGAAACGGTATCCTTTTCCGGATTGATAACAGATATAAGAATCAGTATCAGCAGCCTCATACAAAAAGAAGGGGTAACATTCATCACTGATTTCACGGAAATTGATGAGATGAAGACACTAAAAAGCTACCTCCACAGTATTTTTTTCAACCTTATCTCCAACAGCATCAAATACAGGAAGCCCCATGAGCATCCGGTAATAGAAATAAGCAGTAAAGCCGTAGGCAACAAAACAATGCTGTTGTTCAAAGACAATGGCCTGGGCATTGATACAGAAACACAGAAAAAGCAACTATTTGGTTTGTACAGGCGCTTCCATACACATGTGGAAGGCAAGGGAATTGGTTTGTACATGGTAAAAGCACAGGTAGAGATATTAGGCGGCAAAATATGCATTTACAGTGAGGTCAATAAAGGCACCGAGTTCAGTATCCAATTTAATAATGGGAAACATTGATTGAGAAGTGGCATGCATCTATATCGCCCATAAAAAACTTCCTTGCACTTCAGGGAACTTTTCTATTTTCAGCAATTACAATACTGACTCCATGAGAAAATTCATACTGCTATTGCTGGCCTGCCCATTCATTGCTGCTGCACAGGACCCGGATTCCACCTGGATTGTGAACAATTATACCAAGAAGGAAGTAACCATACCCATGCGGGACGGTATCAAGCTTTTCACGGCCATTTATATACCCAAGGACAAAACGGAGAAGCATCCCCTGCTGATGAAGCGCACACCTTACTCCTGTGCACCTTATGGAGAAAACAATTTTGCCGATGCATGGCATAGCTACCAGAAGCAGTACTTCAAGGAAAATTACATCATGGTATTACAGGATGTGCGTGGCCGCTGGATGAGCGGGGGCCAGTTTGTGGATGTACGGCCCTTCAATAAGAACAAGAAAGCAGCAACGGATATTGATGAAGCCAGTGATACCTATGATACCATTGACTGGCTTATCAGGAATATTGATGGCAACAATGGCAATGCAGGCGTGTTCGGCATTTCCTACCCCGGCTTCTACTCCACCATGGCATCCCTGAGCAACCACCCGGCCCTGAAAGCGGTAAGCCCGCAGGCACCGGTAACCGACTGGTTCCAAGGTGATGACTTCCACCACAATGGAGCATTCATGGCCATGGATGCCTTTGAGTTCTATGTGGGCTGGGGATTCGGTGCCCCCCATCCAAAACCTACCATGGTGGCAGCCAAAGGCTACCAACCATTTACCAATGACAAATATGATTTTTACCTGCGTACCGGAGCCCTGCAGAACCTTACCAAAATAACCGCCGATACCATCGCCTTCTGGAAGGAACTGATGGCCCATCCAAATAGGGATGATTGGTGGAAAGCAAGGAATGCCAGAACAGGCATTGCCAATGTAAAGCCCGCTATGCTGGTGGTAGGAGGCTTATTTGATGCAGAGGATTGCTTTGGCGCTTGGAACACCTATAAGGCCATAGAAAAACAAAGTCCGGCCACCAATAGCAAAATTGTGATGGGGCCATGGTTCCATGGGCAATGGGCAGGCCGTGGCCAGGGCAATGGCAGCTTTTTGGGCAATGTGCAGTTTGGCAGCGAAACTGCCCTATGGTACCAGCAGAACATGGAAATACCCTTCTTCAATTTCTACCTCAAAGGCAAGGGCAGCATCGATAAAATTGCAGAGGCCAATATCTTTTTTACGGGCGAAAACAAATGGCACCAATTGGAAACATGGCCACCAAAGAATGTGCAACTGCAAACCTGGTCATTGGGCAAAAGAGGTTCCCTATCAAATGCAGTTCCCCCTGTTCCAGCAGCGAGCAGTTACGATGAATACGTGAGCGACCCGGCCAATCCCGTTCCCTACACCGATGGCATACATGCGGAGCGGACCAGGGAATACATGACAGATGACCAGCGTTTTGCTTCTACAAGGCCCGATGTACTGGTTTATGCAACCGATACCCTAACCGAGGATATCACATTGGCAGGTACCTTAACTGCAGACCTACTGGTAAGCATTTCCGCCACTGATGCAGATTTTGTGGTAAAACTGATTGATGTGTTCCCGGACAACTTCTATTATGACGAGTACAAGGAAAAAAACAACGAAGCCTATCTCATGAACGGTTACCAAATGCTGGTGCGTGGGGAAATCATGCGTGGCAAGTTCCGCAACAGTTTTGAAAAGCCGGAACCATTTATGCCCAATAAGCCAACGCAGGTAAAATATGCACTGCCCGACGTGGCCCATACTTTCAAAAAAGGTCACCGTATCATGGTGCAGGTACAGAGCAGTTGGTTCCCACTGGTGGACAGGAACCCGCAACAGTTCATGGACATCTACCATGCAAAGGATAGCGACTTCAAAAAAGCTACTATTAGGATTTACCACAATGGTTCAAAGGTTATACTGCCGGTGGTGAAATAGATAATACCCAATAGCACTTATTGCAGCGCTGCGCAATGCAACTTAACATTACAGCTTAATTGTAGTATTATGCCCAGTTCTGTCATCAGGCTTTTAATATATGCATGCTGTACCTTCCTTTTCCTTGTCCCACCTGCATCCTATGGCCAAGCATCCACGGAAACCAAGGAAATCTACCTACGCATCCTCGAAGTGGAAAAGAGGAACAATGATTCCGTTTATGCAAGTATCGGCGGCGGCTACAACATTGGTGTCCAACTCGGAGCAACTGGTTCCATCATTACACAAAACGACCTTACCAGCAATAGGCGCTTGGTGGAAATAGGCTTTGCCAGCATCATAAGGGTCACGGACTCCTTTGCAGTATTGCTCATCCGCCCCGTAGCCGAAGCTGCCACTAACAGTTTATATGAAACAAGGAAAGGTGACTACATAAAACTCAATATCGAAGTTCCCAAACTGACTTACCACAGTGTGTTCTTTGATATGGCCCTGGCCAATGTGGAACTCACCAATATAGACGGTCAACCATTATACGCTTTTGACTACCTGCTCAAGAACGATAGCAAGCGTTTGGAAGACAGCATCCTTTCCAGTTGCACAGCAGATATACAGGATACCTATAATAGGGTAAAAAACAGGACGGACAGTACCTTCGATGTGTACAAACTGCCTTTAAAAGAAGGGCGCTATAAAGGCAGGTCAGTATTTAATGTGCTGGCCAGCTGCACCAATAAGGATGTGTTCACCTTTATCAATTATGCAAAGAACAGGAAGAATAGCTATCTTGGAAATACCGTTCAGGTAGTCGTTAAGTTTGCCAATTGGATTTTTGATAATGCCCCATTCAGTAGCAAGGAAGTATATGATACCATCATTGCTTACAAGAGCAAACCACTATTGCTAAAACAGTTCGTTCAAAAGAACAGGGAAGAACTGGTGAGGGAAGAATTTGTAAGGGAATGGATTATTGAAGCAATTGATGCAACCACAAAAGAAGATGATGAAAGGTACAACAGCATGATGGAGGTGGCCAAGTTGGCACTACCTTACTTATTGGACAACTACAGTAATGGCCTGTATTTTTATTCGGAAGCCAATCACTATAAATACAAGGACAATTATACAAAATCAATCAGCGCTTCGGATTCTGCCATCAAGTACTTTGACAGGGTTGGTATGGTCAATCTCTCAGTCAGCAGCTACTATTACCAAGGCGATAACTACAGGTGGCTTTCAAAACCCGATGAAGCGATAAAGTCCTATGAAAAGGGGTTTGCCTGGATGCAAAAAAACGATACCCTTTTAAGCAAACAACAGGTACAAGGTTTATCGGCATCCTATTACAAAGGATTGGGCCTTTCCTGGCTTGATAAGGAAGATTATAAAAAGGCAATCGAAAACTACTTGAAGGCCATTGAAATGCTCAAGGCCATTGGTGATTACGATAACATCAATTCGGCCATTGCCATACAGAAATCATTGGCAAAAATCTATAAGAAACAAGGAGAACTCACAAAGGCATACCAAATATATTCAGAACAATTAACGCTCTACCGGAAACTGAATGACAGCAAGAACGAAGCAGATGTGCTGGACAATATCGGTTCCGTACAGTTCAGCTTGGGCAATTACCGCACAAGCATAAACAACTATTCCACTGCAAGGGACATATACCTTGGCTTCAGGAATTTCTACAACGCAGGCTACTCCCAATCAAACATTGGTCAGGCTTATTGGAACCTCGGCAAATATGATTCCGCCATCGGTGCACACAATATTGCCTTGGGGTACAGAAGAACAGATGGTTCAGACGCAGGGCAGGCCTATTCATGGCAGAAGCTGGGTGGTCTCTATAAATTAACAGGTGAAAAATCAAAGGCCCTTGTTGCTTATGACAGTGCTGCCGTGCATTACAAATTAGCAAAGGACAATAGTGGCCTGAAGGACCTGCTGAACGATGTGGGCGATGTGTACTTCAACGATAAGCAGTACCAGAAAGCCTTTGCACTGTACAGTGAGGTACACGACATTAATGTAAAGGCAAAAGTAAAAGCTGATTTGGTAAGCAGCTTCTACCAATTGGCCAATGCGTCTTTCTATTTCAACAACGACACTTCAAAGAAATACTTCACCAACTGTTATACGCTGGCAAAGGAAATTGGCGACAAAACCAATGAACTGTACGCAGGTATCAATTTGGGCTACCTCTGCTTCAAGGAGTATGATTATACCAAGGGCGAAAACTATTTCAATGCATCATTAACAGTGGCAAAGTCGGAGAAGAACAAATCACAGGAAGCCAATTGCTATAGATTGATAGCCGGTGCCAACTCCGGCAAGCTCGACTTTGACAAGGCCCTGCTCTATTTCCAGAAAGCCATTGTCATTTATGATTCCCTGGGCGAGAAATCGCTGCTGCCGGAACTGTACAGGAGTATTGGCAACACACTATATACTAAGGGCGATTTCAATGAAGCAAAGAAGTGGTTTGAAAAGTCCATCCAATTTGCCACCTCCATCAACAGCCGTGCAGAAGCTGGCTACTCCTACAATGCCATCGTGTTCCTCCATACCATACAGGGTGAGCTGACCAAGGCCGAAGCCGCCACAGACAGTGCCTACAATATTTTCAAGGACCTGAACAATAGTTGGCAGATGGCCGATACCTATTTCAACAAGGCTACCGTGGCAGAAGCAAGGAGCAGCAATGTTACGGCCTTCAGGTATTATTCCATGGCCGACAGTATCTACATAAAGGAGAAGGATAATTTCAGTCATAGCACCTGCCAAACAAACCTCGGCTGCATCTTCTATTACCAAGCGGATTTTGACAATGCACTCAAGTACTTCAAGGTCACGGATAGTATCCTGTCCACCATCAACAATGTAACAGAGGCACACTTACTGGCCCCTACCAATATCGGCGCTGCCTACTATTACAAAAAGGATTATGCAAAAGCAGAACAGTACCTATTGGATGGCTACAAGAAATCCACTGCGAAAAAGGTGAACAGGATCATCAACATCTCCTCCAATTTCCTGGGCATGACCTATTATGAAACCAAGAAATATCAGGAGGCCGAAAAATACCTTCTGGAAAGTTATAAGCTATCGCAGCAGATGAACGAAAGCGATATGGTGATACAGGCCGGTATGAGCCTCGGCCGCTTGTACGTAGCCCAGAACAATATTGAGAAGGGTAAGGATTACCTAAGCAGAACAGTGGAGTACACCAAGCAGATTGAGAACACCAAGTACTCATGGGAAATCCTGTACGAGTATGGCATCTTCTTCTACAACCAGAAGAATTACGACAGTGCCACGGCCTATTTCAAACAGGCCGTGCAGATAGTGGAAAACGCCTCACAGAATTTGTTTGGTGGTGCCGAAGCAAAGAAGCTGTACAATGCGGATGCAAGGAAGGTGGACCTGTACAACAAGCTGGTGGCAAGCCTTGCCAAATCCAACAAGGCAGATGATGCCCTGTACTATGCCAACAAGACCAATACACAGGCCGTAAAGGAACAGATGGAAAAAGCGGGCCTCGTAACAAACGATAAGGAGAAATCCGATGCGCTCAAGAAAGGAAGCGAACTGCTGCAGAAGAAAAGTTCGGTGGAGCAGTCCATACTGAAGGAAAAATCAAAGCCGGAAAAGGAACAGAACAAGAAACTGATTGCTTCCCTGGAAACGGTGAAAAGCGTAACGGAGGCCGACTATACCAATTTCATTGAAGGCCTGCAGAAACAGTACCCAGACCTCCAAGCATATTTCTCCAACACCAACCCCAAGGATTTCAGGAACTATATTGAAGATATTCCGGACAGTACCATTGTGGCACTATATGTAGTGAACGATAACCAGTTGCTCATCTTCACTGTTACCAATAAGGAAACGGCCATCAAGACCATTGACCTGAAACAGGACATCAATAAACAGGCTGCACATTTCCTAGGCGTGTTGAGGAACCCCAAGAACGCTACCGGAACAGAGGGCATCAAATTGAGGAGCACCCTCAATCCCATTGATGATATCCGTGGCGATTTCAAATCGGAAGCAACTGATTTATACAACCTGCTCATCACTCCCATTGCAGACCAGTTGAAGGACAAGAAGAATATCTGCGTCATCACCAATGGAAAGCTGGGCAGCATACCGTTCCAATGCCTTGGCAGGAATGAGGAGGACAATAGTTTCCATTTCCTCATAGAAGATTACGGTATCTTCTACACCAGCAAGATCGATATCTTCCGGAAGGCCTACAAGAACAGGCCCATGGAATCCTCACTGGCAGTATTCGGCAATCCCGACAAGAGCTTACCGGGAGCCACCGATGAGGCCAAGAGCATTGGACAGATTGTGCCAACAGCTACTGTTTACCTGGAGGAACAGGCCACAGAGGGCAAAGCAAAGGAAAGCCTGCAGAAATACAATTATGTACACTTTGCCACCCATGGTGTGCTGGACTATGTACATTTTGAAGACTCCTATTTATTGTTTGCTTCCGATAATGGCAAGGATGATGACGGCAAGCTCACCATCAAGGAAATCAATGGATTAACCAAGCAGACCAATTCCATGGTCATACTGTCTGCCTGTGAAACTGCCGTTAGCAAGGAAGAAGTGAAGGGCTGGTACATCTCCCCTGCCAATGCATTCCTTACCAACAGGGTGGATGCAGTAGTGGCCTCCCTATGGAAAGTGCCCGACGAAACCATGAACCTGTTGCTCTCCGAATTCTACAAGAACATCCGAACAAAATCAATGACCAAAGTGGAGGCATTGCGCCATGCACAGGAAGTGGTGAGCCAAAACCCGAAATACAACCATCCCTTTTTCTGGAGTGCATTTGTATTGATTGGTGAATGGAGGTAGAAAGAGGTAGCGCATCATTTTGCATTTTGTATCAGAGCCTAGGTTGAGCCTGTCTTTGCTGCAACTAAATAAATCGACTTCATGATATCTACCTTGTCTTCTTGATAACAGTGCTGAATGAATCCCTTCTTTTCAAAGCTCCTTGCAATCAAATGGATTTGCAGGCTAGCACATCGTGAACCTTCGTTCCGTTAGGAACGTTTTGTGCTATGTCCTACGCTTAGATAAATCCATCCGTAGACGATATAGCCTACCCAATGGATGCAGTAACCATTTTTCTCTTTTCTAGAAACTGTCCAAAATCATTTCACTGGTTAGCATGTGCCGCTTTTCGGCTGTCCTGCATTTTTGCGGGACCGGATTTTCGTCATAGGCATCGGCTACTCCTGCAAAGCCGATGGCTATCGGCTCCGCCCTGTTTCAAACATTGACCGGTGGCGTTCGTTCTTTTTTTGCGTTTTGCTGAAGAGCCCGAACACCAACCAGCAAGGCTGGGAACCCATTTACTTCCTGATCTGACTGATGCGCATATTGGTTTGTTTTTTTGCATGGAAAGCCATTAAAAAAAATCAAAAAAATGCGACACTTTTTTTTGCGACATTTTAAAATGTCGCATTTTTTTGTGTCGCATTTTTTCATCGCATTTTTTCGTTGTATTTTTTTTGCAATGCCCAGCCCATCGTTTTTATAATGCGGTTCATTCCGCTTGACAGGGATGGAGGCCTGCCATGGGCAGTTTGGTGAATGGAGGGGAACGAATGTTCAATATTTGACGGGAAACCAGTGGAACGCAGGCACTATGAACGCCTAAATAATACAAGTGTGGCGATTGTACATTTATCCGCTATACAAATTATGCTGAACTGTTTTTAGACAGTCCCTTAAAGTTCTCCCGTTTATTTTATCTTGCCATTTCAATCACTGAAATGAAAAGAATCTTTTTCGCACTTGCCATATTAGTTTCCTTTGCCGCCCCTTCACAAAACACCGTCCATATTATTCCTGCACCCGCCAAAGTGGACATGCAGCAGGGAACCTTCCTCCTTTCCCCTTCAACTGTTATTGTGTTAAACAACAAGGGCGAACAGGCTTCAGCCAATTTCCTCAATGATTATTTGCAGCAGTTCTATGGCTTCAGGTTGAAGTTGGTAGCACAGGCCACCAAGAATTCCATTAACCTCACTACGCCCACCTTCATCCGCAAACCGGACAATGAGGAACGCTATACGCTCAACGTTTCACCAACCTCCATCAGCATCCAAGGCGATAGCAAAGCAGGTACTTTTTATGGGATGCAAACACTCATCCAATTGCTCCCAATACCACCAAGCACCAAACGCCCAATAACCAATTACAAATTCCCAATTCCCTGTATACTAGTTGAGGACCAACCCCGTTTCCCCTACCGTGGCATGCACCTGGATGTTAGCCGCCATTTCTTCCCAGTGAGCTATGTGAAGAAATACATTGACTATATAGCCCTGCATAAAATGAACTATTTCCATTGGCATTTAACCGATGACCAAGGATGGAGGATCGAAATAAAGAAATATCCCAAGCTCACATCCGTGGGGGCCTGGAGGGACGGTACCATCATTGGGCGCTTCCCCGGTACGGGCAATGACAGCATACATTATGGCGGTTTCTACACACAGGAACAGATCAGGGAAATTGTACAGTATGCAGCCAATAGGTACATAACCGTGCTGCCTGAAATTGAAATGCCCGGCCATAGCATGGCTGCACTGGCTGCCTATCCCGAACTGGGCACCACACCCGACATCAAAACAAAAGTGGCCATGACCTGGGGGCTGAACGGGGTGGTGAACAATGTGTTTGCCCCCACTGAAAAAACATTCGGTTTCCTGGAAGATGTACTAACAGAAGTGATGCAGCTCTTCCCCAGCCAGATGATCCATATTGGCGGTGACGAGTGCAGCAAGATCTGGTGGAAGAAAGACAGTGCCAGCCAACGGTTGATGAGGGAGAAGGGACTGAAGGATGAAGATGAACTGCAGAGCTATTTCATACAGCGCATGGAGAAGTTCGTGAACAGCAAGGGCAGGAAAATCATTGGTTGGGACGAGATACTGGAAGGCGGACTGGCGCCCAATGCATCTGTCATGAGCTGGACTGGGGAGAAGGGTGGCATACATGCTGCCAAGGAAAAGCACAATGTGGTGATGACCCCCGGTGGTTGGTGCTACTTTGACCATAGCCAAACCAATAATGAAGACAGTGTTACCATTGGCAGCTATTTACCATTGGAAAAAGTATATGGCTATGAACCCGTACCAGCAGAGCTTGGCCTGGACGAAGCCAAATACATACTGGGTGCACAGGCCAATCTCTGGACAGAGTACATAGCCTATCCAAGCAAAGTGGAATACATGCTTTTTCCACGTATGAGTGCATTGAGTGAAGTGCTATGGAGCAGCAAGGAGAAAAGGAACTGGGAAAGTTTTGAAAAGCGCTTGCCAACACAAATGAAGAGGTATGAATTGTGGAAAGCGAATTACAGTAAGGCGTATTATGCGGTGAAAGAAGAAATATTTCCAAGTAGTGATACTAGTGCTCAACTCATTTGGAGATTAATACCAAAACGGCCTCAAAAGTTATTGATACGATTGGTTAGGCCTTCATATGAGTCCGTCAAAACCCAGATTTCTGATACAACCATTGCGTTACTTCCTTTTGAAGATGATCCACAATCAGTAGTAGTTTATCAATATGCATCTGTTGATGAAAAAGGAAGACTTGCCAATAAAGTTGTTAGGACTTTTAACTTCAACAAGGCCACGGGCAGAAAAATAACTTCGAATATAGAACCGTCCCCATCCTACCCTGGCAATGGCGGCCTGTTCAGTTTGGTAAACGGTGTAAAAAGTGAAAGGGGCATCAACTCGAATGAATGGTGTGGCTGGAGCGGCAAGCAAGTGGAACTGCTGATTGACCTGGGCAAGGAGATGGACATCAAGGAAGTCAACCTCCATATACTTTCGCAACCATCCAGTTGGATATATGCTCCCAAAAGTTTCGACATTGAACTCAGCAAGGATGGAATAAATTTCGAGGACCCGCACCATGGTTTCCTCGACTTTGATCAATATGCAAATGAGAATCCCATGAAATGGATGAAGCGTAAATTGTCCGAGAACCCGAACCTGGAATTCCCCACTAGGTTCATCAAACTGAAACTGGCAGCCCTTGAAAAAATCCCCGAAGGCAATCCCGGTGCCGGCAAGGAAGCGTGGATGTTCATTGATGAAGTTGAAGTAAATTAAAATGGTGAAGGGTGAACAGAAACGGTCTATGGTCCACGCTCCACCGTCTACTTTCCTACAACAAAAATCCCATCAATAAAGATTGACGGGATTGATACTTACTAACACAACCATTAAAACAAACAAAAACTAGTTGCAATATTTATCGAATTCACTGATCAAATGCTGGGCAATGACCTGTGCTGGCCTTCCTTCAATTTGGTGGCGTTCCACCATGCTTACCAACTGCCCGTCCTTGAACAGGGCTATGGCCGGTGAAGAAGGGGGGTAAGGCAATAAATGTTCACGCACCTTGTTCACTGCTTCCACATCAAAACCCGCAAAGCTGGTAACCAAATTATCAGGCTTCTTGGTGGCGTTATGCACTGCCATCAAAACACCCGGGCGGCAGGTGCCTGCTGCACATCCACATACAGAATTCACTACCACCAATGTTGTTCCCTGTTTTTTCAAAGTGCTATCCACTTCATCTGCCGTTACCATTTCATCAAAACCACCTTCTGTCAGTTCAGCCTTCATTGGCAATACTATTTCTGCTGGATACATATTGTTTGTTGATTTAGATTTATTAAAACACAAAAGTAGAGGAAATAGTTGTTGCTTGAAATGAACGGAAAAGGACAATCTGCCTTTTTTCGGCTATCGAAACAGACATAATGTCTTTTTAAATTCCATAATCAAGACACAATGACTGTAAAATATCCATTGGAACAGCATTTGAACAAGCCTATCCAAACAAACAAAATTTCAAAAAAAATTAAAACTGATAACAATGACACTTGTAAAACAGAACCCAAAAACATTCAACAACCTGTTTGAAGACTTCTTTTTCAATTACCCTCAATCGTGGGGCAGGGATGCTCAAGCAAACAATTTCAATGTGCCACCTGTGAACATCCATGAAACCACCGATGGTTACCATGTGGAGTTAAGTGCGCCTGGCCGCAACAAGGAAGACTTCAAGGTAAACGTGGAAAACAATTTGCTCACCATCAGTTTTGAAAAACAGGAGCAAACAGAAAACAAGGAATTCAAGACTATCCGTCGTGAATTCGGTAGCAAGAGCTTCAAGCGCAGCTTTTCATTGGATGATAAAGTAAATGCTGACGCTATCCAAGCAAAATATGAAAATGGCGTACTGCAATTGTTCATCCCCAAAAAGGAAGAAGTGAAAGTGGCCGCTAAGCAAATTACCATTAATTAAATGGAGAACCTCAGCTTGGAGCATTTGGGAACCAAAGTGATTGGTCCCAACGGCTTAAGTTGACAGATCCTCAACTATTTTTCATAAGCAGTTAGTTTTGGTTAACGCCCTGGGTTTCTACCCGGGGCTTTTTTGTGGAGCATATGCCGGCTTTTTGATGGGCCAGAAATCCTATCTTGAAAGTGTACCAATTTTTTTGTACCAATTTAAATTGGTACAAAAAAATTGGTACATATCTGATTGTTGCTTTCCGGCTGTTCAAATTGTCAATCCCATTGTAATAATCATTGCCTTATTGCTACCAATACGTCAAACCACTACCATGAAGAAGTTCCTGGCATTTTTATTGGCCACCGTGGCGGCATTTGGTGCAGGCGCGCAAGCGCCCAAAGAAAAAACCCTGCTCTGGAAGATTACCGGGAAAGATGTGCAAGCGCCCTCCTATCTATATGGTACATTCCATTTGCTCTGCCCTGATGACTTCTCCATGCCGGACACGGTCCAAAGGGCCTTCCGCCAGACCAAGCAACTTTATCTTGAAATTGACCTGGACGACCCCAGCATGATGGCCAAAATGATGAAGGGCATCACGATGAAGGATGGTCATACACTCAAGGAATACATCTCCGAAAAGGAATACGATACCTGCGCAAGGATCTTCAAGGAGAAAACGGGCATGCCATTGGGCATGATGGCCAGTTACAAGCCTTTCATGTTAACATCCATGCTCTACCCCAGCATGATTGGCTGCGAACCCATCGCTTTTGAAAAGGAATTTGAAAAGATGGCCAAGGCCGATTCCATGGACATCAAGGGACTGGAAACCATTGAGGACCAGTTGGCCGTTTTTGACGAAGTACCCTATAAGGCCCAAGCTAAAATGCTGGTGAAAAGTTTGCATGAAATGGATAAGGGGAAAAAGCAGTTCAATGAAATGGTAGCGCTGTACAAGACTAAAAATGTGGCGGCACTGCATGACGATGTTTCTGGCGATACGGAACTGGGCAAGTATGAAACTTTATTGCTGGACAAAAGGAACAGTAACTGGATCCCTGTAATTTCAAGGACCGTTGCGGAAAAGCCTACTTTTATTGCTGTGGGGGCTGGACATTTAGGAGGGAAAAATGGTGTAATCAGTTTACTGCGGAAACAGGGCTATAAAGTAACTCCTGTGATGTATTAGTATCCAAGGCAATGAACAATTAATGGTCGCTTAATAATAATATGTACCGGTTTTCAATCGCAAACTTTTAAAACATAGATTTCACTCTAGGCTAATGCCCAACGAACAGGAATTCATACAACTCTTGAACAAGCACCAGAACATCATACATAAAGTGTGCAGTATTTACATGGATACTACTGCAGACAGGGAAGACCTGTTCCAGGAAGTGACCCTGCAGGCATGGAAGGCCTACCCAAGCTTCCGGGGTGACGCAAAATTTTCCACTTGGCTTTACCGTGTGGCGCTGAACACCGCCATCACTTTCTTCAGGAAGGAAAAAAAGCAGGTACCCACTTTCAGTACAGAAATCTTTCCGGATACAACCGATTACCATAACCCTATTGAGGAACAAGTAAAAGCTATGTACAAGGCCATTGGTGACCTAAGCAAGATTGACAAAGCACTAGTAATGCTTTATCTGGAAGATTACAACTACAACATTATTGGTGAAATGCTCGGCATATCGCCAAACAATGTAGCGGTCAAACTGAACAGGATAAAGGTCAAGCTGAAAGAAAACACTCAAAAACATTATCAGTTCTCATAAATAAACAACAACTATGGAACTAGACGAACTGAAATCACAATTACTGCAGAAGCTGGATGAGGTACCAACAACCAAATCCGAACTGGACATTGGTGGCATGCTAAAGAAGAATACACAATCCGTAATCTGTAAATTGAAAAAAAGTTTATGGATCGAGATTATTTGCTGCATCATCTTCATTGCTTCTTTTGCTTTTGTTGGCCTTTTTAGCAAACATTGGAGCCTGAGGGTCTATTTCTCCACATTTACCATTGTATGCCTGATTTTTTTATTGGTGCTATATTATCTGTTAACGAGGATAAGGCAATTAAGCAATACCAGTTTGCCCATAAAAAACAACTTGCAACTGATCCATTCCATTATCAAGGAGTATGTAAAAAGGTCTTTCCAATTTACAATGGCACTTATACCGATATGCATGATTTATTCCTTTTGGTTGGGGTACAAGGATCCGTCAGACGAAATACACTTTACGGAGGGCTTTTTATCAAGGCACTTGTCCTCTCCGCAAAAAGTATATCTTTTTTTAGGCGTGTATATGGTACTGCTCACCATTGGCGTATATTATTTTACCAAATGGTACCTGAAGAAATTGTATGGTAATTACCTCCAGCAATTGCAGACCTGCATCAACGAGTTGGAAGAGTGAGCAATAGAAAAAGGTGCAGTTGAACATTGCGCCTTTTTCTATTGTTTAGCCTAAAAAGCAATCTACAACATGGATTTGGAACTTTTCAATTGCGCCAAAGACGGGTCAATAGCAATAGCTTGATCGCATATATAGGCTCCTTTTGTTTTGTCGCCCTTGCGTATCATGGAAACGCCACTCATATAAAGTGCCTTCGCATTTCTGTTGTCATTCAGGTAAACCTTATAGAAATAATCAAAGGCCACTGCATAATTTTCCTTGCGGTAATATGCCTGCGCAATTTGCGTGAGTATTTCAGGATCATTGGGCTTTTTCTCCAGCACCTTGTTCATTACTTCCACGCCCTTTGCCAAATCGAACTCTAAATAGCTTAAGGCCATGTTTTCAAGGAAGGCAATATCCTGCTTGATACCATTGGCCGCAGCCATTTCAAAATACTTCGCTGCATCCCGGTCCCTTTTCTGTGCACTGTACAACAAAGCCAGCTCGTACATCAAATCTGCATTATTGGGAGATGTTTCCAAACATTTAAGGTAAATGGCGATGGCTTCGGTGTAATTGCTAAGTTCTATATAAACCTTGCCCAATAGCGTAATCGTTTCCTTATGACTGGGATCTTCAGCCATTTGCAGCAGTAAATGCTTCTTTGCCAATCCGTAATTTTCCTCTTCGTAGTGCGACTTGCCTACCATATAGTTCAGCTTATCGATTTTGATATTGGCTTTTGTGGCCCTGTCACCCAAGTTGATTACTTCCTTCCAATTCCGCAAAAGGAAATTGATGTCTACCATTTTGGGGAGTACAATTGGATGATTGGGATTTTTTTGCAGGAGTGCATTGTACTGTTGGGATGCCAAAGAATATTTGCGCTGTTCGCAATAGTAGGAAGCAAATTCAAGTCTGGCCTGTTCATTTTCCGGATTAAGGGCAACTGCTTTCTGGAAGCTTTTTTCGGCTTCCCATATTTTGCGGGCCTCTTTTTGCTCCTTCGCTCTTTGGAGATAGAATGAAGAACTGTCCGCATTGTCATTTGCAAAACAACTAAAACCAATCCCGGCAGCTAATAGGGTGATGTACATTTTTTTCATGCAACAATTTTGTATGGTGTTTCCTGAAATGCATTGGTTCAATACAAAATTCCAGGTACGGTTCCGCAAATTTAGATTATTCCCATCCCAAGCTCATCCCCTAAAGAGGGTATTAAATGGCTTCAAAGGATTTTTTATCAATACGCAACATTCCTTAAACGCAAGTACACGGTTTTATATTTTCGGGTAAAACCTATATTTTGTTCATTCAGTTCATAAAAGAAACAAAAGCCCCTTAAAATACACAAGCCAATATGTTAAAAGGCCATTACTGTGTGCTACGCTCAAAATGCCGGTTCAGGGTTTAAAAATAATTAGCTGGCCCAGTTGCAAGAAAGCTTTTTTTATCAAATGGATAAATCCGTTTACGAAAGGCATCATTGGGGGCCTGAACCGATTTATCCCAATACAACAGCTCCCAAAGCTGGCAAATGCACGGAAAGTTGGTACTGTTTATTTTTTTTGTCAATGAGTTTGGACCTGATTTCAGGATTGAATACATCACCAGTACCCCAAAATTCCTTGCTATCGCTGTTGAAGATTTCTTTCCACTTACTTTTCCCTATCACCGAAACCGTCCAGTCATTATGTACGATGGGCAACATGTTCAATATTACCAGTACATCATCTTTGGGCTTGTTCCCTTTTCTTTTATATACCACTACAGCTTCTGTTCTATGCTGTAAATCAATCCATTCAAACCCATCATTTGAAAATTGTTTCTCATAGAAAGCTGGGAACCGCCTGTACATTTCATTCAGTTTCTGCACGCAATATTTCATTCCACCATGGCTAACAAAATCAAGCAGCCCCCAAGAAAGTTCACCTTTGTAATTCCATTCGGATGTTTGGGCAAATTCATTGCCCATGAACAGGAGTTTTGCACCGGGATGCGTGAACATATAAGTATAGAGCAGGCGCAGGTTGGCAAATTTCTGCCAGGTATCGCCCGGCATTTTGTATACCATGGGGCTTTTTCCATGCACCACTTCATCGTGGCTCAATGGCATCATGAAATTCTCGTCATAGAAATACATCATGCTGAAAGTGAAGTCATCCTGGTGGAAC
>JAHEZD010000158.1 GCA_023251255.1 Chitinophagaceae bacterium | reverse complement strand
GTATGAAAAAAGCGTTGCACTGATTGACGGTGCCACCCCGAACATAAAGGAAGACAGTGGAACAACGGCTGTTGCAAATGTGAAGATACTTGATTTACCTAGTGGCCAAAAATACAAAGCCCTTGCACATACACACCCCAATACGACAGGGGGAACTTACTCCATATTCTCTTTTGGCGACTTGCTCAGGATGTCTTCTTTAAAGCACAGCGGACAGTTGGATGCCAGCCAGTTTGTGATTTTTTTAAGCACCTATAAAGGCACTTACTATGCGCTCACCATTGATAATGCAACCAAGTTCGATGATTTTTTCTACTATTTCAATACCGATGGCAATGCTTCACAGGGGAATATCATTCAATGGATAAACTCGCAAACCAAGGCCAATACAATTCAAGTCAAATACTTTCAGCATAAGACGGATGCCCTAATAAAGGAAACGGACACCAACAACAGCAATGTTCTGGATAAGTTTTTGGACTTCATGAAGGAAGCCGATTTGGGGGTCACACTTTTTGAAACCAATGCCAGCTTCAATTCTTTCACCAAAGTCGAAAAAGACCAGAGCGGAACAATCCGGCGAACCAATTGCAACTAATTTCCTATCTTTAAAATCATTTCAACAATGAAACAAATTATAATTATATTACTTGCGGCGATATGCATGACTTCTTTTAGAAATTCTGCGTCTATAAAAGCAAACTACCCGAAGCCTCCTCAGGATATTCTTGGAGGTATTTGGAAGTATCAAAGCGGGAATGAAGTGTTTATCGTAAGCCTGTTGCATGTCGTGGATGGATACAGGGGACATTACAAGAAAATAACGGTAGATGCCAACGGCAACCAAGTTGCTGAAATATACAATTCGGACAAACCGATAGGCAACACAACCACGAATTGGCCATACGTCATTTATTCAGGCAACATCTCTGCCAATTATGAGATTAGAGCGATTATTGATGACAATACCGTTGCGAATCCAACAAACGGAGGAGGATTTATTCATGGGGTTTTGGAAATGACAATTTTAAATCCCAGTTGTTTTACCCCGCCCGCCAATGCGTGTCCATTACAGGCACAATGGACGGTAAAAAAGGATTCAGGGCTTGGTAATCCAGCAGAACCAGATTTTGATATACCAAAGAATATCATTTTGACGAAGCAGTAAACAAACATTGCTTACAATGTTGCATTTCTAAAATGTCCGTTTCTATGAGCTAATTGGAATACTGATTGATTTCGATGGTTTCATTCATTCTCCGATCTGGCCATAAAATCAAAGCACAATGAAACGAATTGTAGTTATAGTATTGGCAACAATAGGCCTGACTTCTTTTAGGAACCCTACGCATATAAAAGCGAACCATTCGTTGCTACTGCAAGATATGTTTGGAGGTACATGGAAATACCAAAATGGTAATGACGTGTTTATTGTTACCCTTTGGCGTGACCTCGATGGAGACGGCTACAGAGGCCACTATAAAAAAATAACGGTCGATGCCTGTGGCAACCAAGTTGCTGAAATATACAATTCAAACAAACCGATTGGCCATTCAACCACAAACTGGCCTTACGTTATCAATTCAGGAAATATATCCCAGTATTATAGTATTGGCGGACCAATTGATGACAATACTGTTACCAATACGCCGAATGCAGGGGGATTTATAGAAGGCAGTTTTGTAATGAAAATTTTAAACCCAAATTGCTATACTCCACCCACCAATGCGTGTTCCTTACAGGCACAGTGGACAGTAAAAAAAGATTATGGGCTTGGCAATCCAGCAGAACCAGATTTTAATATACCGACCAACGTTGTTTTGACGAAGCAGTAAGCAAACATCGCTTTTGCAGCCCCCCAGATTTCTTTCCGTAGTTTATACTCTTCATCTCATTAATGACTATAAACCTTCAATCGAAGCGGCTATCCTTAGTTTTGTGCAGGCCTGTGCATGGCTAACTAAGGATGTTCAATAAAAACAGTTTGCCCTGCTGCATCCGGCATTTTTGGTACCGCCAAGAAACTGGGAATAGTAGGGATTTGCAGTGGAACGAACAGATAGATTGGTAAAGTTAAAAAGTGGATTATACTAACCATAACTTGCCTACCGGCAGGCTGGTACAACATGTATAACGTTAACTTGTTGATTGTTAAAGACCAATTATTTTTGGTATTGCAGCCAATAGCGTCAATCTTTGTGTTAGCTGTAATTTTTATGAGCCTCTGCTATCTGCAATTTAATCTGACCAAAAACAAAGGTGCCAACAGCCCCTTAAAGAAGGTATTTCAAAAAGTAATGAATGACAATATCCTTCTCACATATCCAGCATTTAACGAGCAAAATCAAAGGGTCAGCTTTTGGCTTATAGAATTTGATTGCGCAACAGGCATTCCCAATCGGGAAGTCTTATATGATCAATCAGGGAAATTTATTGCCAGACTTAAGAACAGAAAAGTAGGCAATGGATGGGCACTGAACAATTTACTTGTAACTGATTTTAAAGCTTCTTTCGACCAAAGCGACGTAAGCAAAGAATGGTTTGAAGAGCAGTGGAGTGCTTTCGAAAGGGTCACTTATAATTTTAAAGTAGAGGTTTCTGATTATCGGTTTATCTACAATTACGACGATAAGGACGATATAGATTATAGCTGCATTGAAACCACCATTGTTTATAAAGGAAGAAAGCGTAAAGTGAATATTTTTTATGGGGATGGTAAATTTGACCCTTATCCAATTAGAGGGCTTGAAATCATAGGCCAATTATATGACGCTGACTCAAGATCTACCTTATCGTTGCATAATGTACACATAACTGAAAAAAACTACAGCTAAGAGTGCATTGGCGCAATAGTGGCTGGACTTTAAAACTTCGGCTTCAGTTCATCATTGGGCTTCGGTCACCGGGTGGATTCTTAATCAGAAGTTTTCATTAGTTTCATGTTCACAAACTAAACTGGCATTGCCAACAGGCGGACACAACATCAATACCGCTACTGCGCCAATGCTTTACGTTAGCCTGCAATTTTAAATGACACTTCAATGACTCCAACATCTTTGACAGACTTACTTGGAAAATCAATTTTATCAGAAGACCTTAAAGCTTTTATGAAAAAGTTTGATTTGCCGACAAATCCAAAACGGCAATTGGATTATCAAGGCAATTCATATGACACAGAATCAGAAAATAAAAAGTTGGGGATTTATTTAGAATTTAATGGCTACAAACGTTATAGACTTGAGTATGGAGAACCAATAATCATACTTGACACCACAAACGACGAACTTATTCTCAATGAAATTACAATTGACAATGAATTTTTGAAAAATAAAAAAGCGTCTGTTGTTGAACTTCCGTTTGGACTTTTATTAGGCGACGACCAAGGGACCGTTTTGCAAAAACTTGGTAAAAAGCCTTATGAAAAAAGCCCAAATTCTTATGGCTTTTGTTGGTGGACACAATTTGACGAGTTTAGAATTTTGACTGCTCTAAGCCCACAGTCTAACCTAATTTGGGTGCGGATTATGAAACATACTTTAGATGAAAAAGAAAAAATACAACTGAAAAAATATTTAAGTCTACAAAACAAGAATATTAAACCAGAATTTGTTGGTAGAATTCTAGCGTTTTCAGACAAATTACCTACGGCTGAATGGAGAAAAAGAAAAGCGGATGGTGATGATATTTTTACAGACAAAGGAATAAATGAAGTTGAGCAATTATTGACAAAATATCTTCAAACTTTAACTGCATTTACAGAGCAAAAAAAGGCTTCAAATATTTATAATTCTATAAAGAAAATAGTAACTGCTCTAAATAAAATTAATGACAAAAATGCCTCATTTATAGACACAATGGAAAGAGAGGAATTATGTGATTTTATCAACAATATTGTTAGAACGACAGGACTTGTAATTGAAGACAGTATTGACTTGACAGAAGAATGGCGAGAATGGTAGACTTAACTGCAGGCAACAGTAGGTTTGGCATTATTGGGGCTTGTCGAATATTGCCTCAACATTTGTTTGTCTTGTCCTGAAATAGGTTGACTAATTCCCAACCTGCATAAAGCCCTGCTCGTCAGACTGTGAAAAAACTAAAAAAGAACGCTAAGAATCGCGTATATGACAATCTTTCTTCGACAGGTGTCTTGATTAATTTAAATAGATCTTAGTTTTTTCACAAACTCTCGTTAGCCGCCCTGCTAACAGCCCCCTTATAGCTCCCATAACAGACGATTTTATAGACATTTTGCCCTTTGCAAGACAAAAAATGATGCTTAATTCTTTATCCTATTTTGTTCGCTTTGCGAGCTGCCCGTATTTCTCTTTTTAACATTGTTTACTGACTTTCCGAAGTTGTAGGAAAAGCCGAGTGATACCATGCGGTTGTCAAAATCATTATGGTAAGTGGATGTGGCTCCTGTTATGTTGGAAATACTTCCACTTGAAAAATTAGTTTGCAGAATATCTGAGGCAGACAATCTAATGGAGACCTTATTCTTCAATACTCTTTTCTGAACTCCAATATTCATTACGCCTTTGGCGTCCAGGTTAAACTGACCGGAGATCCTGCGTGTAATATAAAAACCGCTTAATTGTATGCCCCAATTGTTTGGTAAGTTAAACTGGTTATTGGCTTCGATATAGTAATAGGTTTTTTGAGCGTTCAGGTGTGTATCGTATAACACGCTTTTAAAACCTAGATTCACTGCTTCGGTGTAGATATTGCAGTTCCACCATTTTGCAGGGTCGAAAGTTACACTTGCATTGATTGCTTTGTATGTCCGGGCTCCCAGGTTTGATGTTGAACTAATAAAAATGTCTCCCTGCTGCCGGATAGTTTCTACCTGGTAATTATTTGTATGACTATATGCAAGTGATAAAGATAAAATGCTTTTGTAACTATAGGTTAACTCATAATTAGAAGAGTGTTGTGGTTTCAAGTATGGATTGCCGGAGAAATTGGTAAACTTATCTACTATTGTTACAAATGGGTTCAGGTCTTTGTAATACGGTCGGTCAATGCGTTTTCCGTAAGATAGCCTTAGCAAATGCAGGCCGGCTGTATCTAACTTATAAGAAAGGAAAGCAGTGGGAAATAAATCAGTATAGTGCTGGGTAAAGCTTGAATCAGTGTGTAAGGGATTTCCCAATTGGTGCCCTTTTACATTGGTATTCTCCAAGCGTAAACCAGCTTGAAAAGAAATTCGCTTTAATTCCTTTCTGAAATTCAGATAGGCTGCATTAATGTTCTCCCTGTATAAAAAATGGTTAGTAAAATTGTAGTCAATAACCTGATTCGTATAGTAATTGGCTGAATTGTCAGTGCTGACATAACTGACTTTTAAACCTGCTTCCAATTGTCCTTTATTTCTGAGGGGTTGAGTAAAATCGGTTTTTCCGGAATGGATTATAACAGAGGCCGGCAGGTTGTCAGTAATTAATTGAGTGCTTTTCAAAGCGCCATCCGGATAAAATATATTGTTTAAAAAGGACTGGTCGCTGTTCGCTTTATACTTTATATAATCAACATCGAATGATATTGATTTACCTAAACTATCCAACTGCTGACTGTAATTCAGGTTAATACCTCCATTCTTAAATTTATTTTTGCTGTTATTATCGGCAACAATTGATGAATCAATCGTTCCTGCACCATTATATAAAGTGCTGTTGCCGGGATTATGAACAGGACCGGATGACCATGAGCTGGTAACTACAAGCCCAAGCGTTTTTCTAGGTGACAGATAATAATCTATTCCTGTTTTTATGTTTCGGTTATAGGTTGTCGGCCTGAAATAAGTAAGCGATTTATATACGGACGTTAAATTTCCGCCTGCATCTAAATAATTACGTTGCAAATTCAGTTTGCGATAACTATTCTGAATGCTATAACCGGCATTCGCAAATAAATTTACCTTTCCATTACGATAGTTTATTGCAAAGCTTTCATTCGTTCTCCACACCCTTGACTTGCCAATGCTTGCAGCCATGCTGCCATTCAAACCTTTTACTTTTGATCTTTTCGTTTTGATGTTAATGACGCCGGCATTCCCGGCAGCTTCATACTTTGCAGGCGGGTTGGGCATTAATTCTATCTGGTCAAACTGTGATGCCTGTAAGGACTTTAAATAGCTGGCAAGGTTGTCACCCGAAAGATACGTTTGCTTGCCGTCAATCAATACCATAACTCCGGACTTCCCCTTCAATAAAATATTGCCATTTTGATCTACAATCACACCTGGTAATTTTTCCAATACTTCCAGCGCATTGTTTCCTGTAGCGGAGATCATCGTACCTACATTTACCACCGTACGGTCAATTTTTTGTTCAAGGAATGGTTTTTTACTTACAACTTTCACTTCTTGCAATGCCTTGCCATTGGGTTGGAGAATAATAAGCGGCAATTCTATTGCCTGTATTAGTGAGTCCACATGAATTATTGCACTTCGGTACTCCTGAAACCCGATCAAGGTTACTGATAGTTTGTAATCACTGGGGTGAACAGGTTCAAACAAGAATCCGCCATTCACATCAGCCTCGTTTATTTTTACAATGGATGAATCAGCAGCCCTGCTTAATACAATTGCTGCAGTGGCTGCCGGTCTGTTATCAGGAGTAACTATTTTCCCCGCAATTTTACATTGGTTTGCTTGCGAATTTGCTTCAGTAAAGGCAAAGCTTGCCCATATGGTCAATATGACCAGTGTTGCCTTTTTCATTTCTTTAAGCTTTTGTTGTTGAACCTAGGCGGGGGATGTCGGGTTACTTTGATTTTCGCATGTAGATGTTGCCGTTCATGTTTTTCATCAATATTTCAGCTCCTCCGCCATTTATCTTGCCACTTAATTTCCCGCTTATGTTTGTGCGGTAAAGGGTTGGAGTATTCACCTTATTTATTTTAGGGGGCGTTCCATCAAAAAGAATATCGTAGTCGCTATAAAGTGTACCTGCGTCGGATTGCATTTTCATATTTGCCCTGAAGGAAGGAGGAAAGGTGACATCAATTTTTCCAATCAGGGTAGAGAAGGCCATTGGCGATTTTTCAGTAACCGAAGCAAATGTGACCGTGATATTTCCAGTGACGGTTGTGGCCACTACCGAGCCGGAAACATTCGTTAAAGCAATAGAGCCAGTGGCATTGACAACTTCTGTTTCGCCGCTTATACCCTTCACGGAAACCTCACCGCTTTGAGCAATCACAAGATTCAGCTTTACCGTATTGGTTGGGACCGTTATCGTAACATTTAAGCTACTATATGTATTAACTGGGCTTATTCTTACAGTATTATCATTTTCCATAACCGTTACATATTTGCCGGTAACGGTGGTGGTTTCCTTTTTTGGGTGTAAGCTGCTTATATCCGTATTCAGGTTATTATTGGTATTGGAGTTTGGGTTCGACTGAGGGTTGGGGTTTGCATTCGGCTCCGCTTTCTTTTTTTCCGGGTTTATCTCGGCTTCTATTAAAACCTCCTTTCCGGCGTGTGTTATTATTTTTATATTTCCCTCTATCAAGCCAATACTTAACCTGAAAGGTTTATCCGGGCTCGTAAGTTTAACTGATAGCTCCTCCTTCGGCCTGGCTTGAGCCATACTGCATAGTGATAATAACAGCATCACCAATGCGGATAAAAGTTTATTTAGGTTGTTCTGCATAGACAAGGGTTT
>JAHEZD010000094.1:2132-20118 GCA_023251255.1 Chitinophagaceae bacterium | reverse complement strand
TAGGCTGATGATCACCATCATAATAACAATAATAAAAAAGGCAATGGTCATCCTGTCGAGGAACGGGAAATCAGGGAATGCACCATTTGTCCATGAGGGCAGGAATTTCAGTACCGTTGAAATGGGCACGGTGAGCAACGCCCCTGCGAGGCCCGCATTGGCGGTGGTCTTCTTCCAGAACATGCCGAGCAGGAAGATGGCGAGCACGCCGGGTGAAAAGAAGCCCGAATATTCCTGAATGAACTGGTAGGCCTGTTCCAATGACTTCAAAGCTGGGGCAACAATGGCACCAATCAACATGGCAATGATTACAGCCCACCTACCGGTACGCACCAAGCTTTTCTCCGAAGCTTGTTTGTTGAAATATTTGCGGTAAATATCCAGTGAGAAGATAGTGGAGATACTATTGGCCTTACCCGCCAATGATGCTACAATGGCTGCGGTCAAAGCTGCAAAAGCTACCCCTTTCAAACCTGCCGGCAGTAGGTTAATTAAAGTGGGGTAAGCATGGTCTGGTTTAACAATCCCTGCTGCATCTGACATTTCCTGCTGGAACAGTCCTTTTTGGTGCAGCACATACATAGTAATACCGGGCAGCACAGCAATAACGGGTACCAGCATCTTTAGGAATGCAGCGAACAGGATCCCTTTTCTGGCTGTTTTCAAATCGGCCCCCAAGGCCCTTTGTACAATGTACTGGTTGCAGCCCCAGTAGGCCAGGTTGTTGATGACCATACCACCAATCAGTACGGAGATACCGGGCAGTTCCCTGTAATGGGGACTGGATTTATCGAATATCATATGGAAATGCTCGGGTGCTGCTTTCCGCAAAATGGACAGCCCCTTAAAAATATCCTTACCAAAACCAAATTGCTCAGACAACAATGTAAGTGCAAGATAGGTGGTGACCAAACCGCCAATGATAAGTACCAGTACCTGGAAAACATCGGTATAGCCTATTACTTTCATACCGCCCAAGGTCACCAGCACGGAGAACACACTTAGCCCAACAACGCACCATTCGAAACTGATGGTTGAAATGGAAGAAATGGCCAATGCTCCCAAATAGATAATGGAAGTCAGGTTTACAAAAACATACAACAGCAGCCAGATAACGGCCATAATGGTACTTACAGTATCGTTGTACCGTTTTGCCAGGAACTGTGGCATGGTAAAAATCTTGTTCTTCAAATAGAGTGGGATAATGAACACTGCCACCACAATCAAAGTAGCCGCTGCCATCCATTCGTAAGTGGAAATGGCCAGTCCCAATGCAAAGCCCGAGCCGCTCATGCCAATAAAATGTTCGGCTGAAATATTGGAAGCGATAAGGGATGCCCCGATTGCCCACCAGGTTAAGGAACCTTCTGCAAGGAAATAATCCTTTGAACTGGTACTGGCTGATTTCTTTTTACGGAAAATATAGTAGCCATAGGACGACACCAAAACAAAGTAGACAAAAAATACAATGTAGTCGGCTGTTTGAAGTTTGTTCATTTGGCAAATCGTTTTGTTAGGAAGGTGAAAGATATAGGGTATAAAGTCAAGGGGATACCATCACCTAGGTTTTTATTTTGGTCATATTTTCAGGAACCATTTTTTTCTATATAGGAAATACAATAACGTGAACTGTATGAACGCTACACCTATCCATAACAATGGAGGGTGCCATATCGGGGCAGTAAAATTGATCAGACCGCCAAAGAGGAACTGTGACGTTGATTCAAAGTTTACCATACCATGTGCTGCCATGTAGATAAGGATGGAGTTTGTACCTATCCATACAAAGGGCATGGCCCATTTCCTGTAGCCCAATACATCTATGATCAAGTAAAAAACGGCCAATAACAATAAGCTCCATCCGCCTGCAAACAAGACAAAGGAACTGGTCCACATATTCTTGTTGATGGGGAAGGCAAGCCCCCATAACCAGCCGGTTGCAATAATCGCAATACCCGCTATGAATAAGCTACTGGCTTTTTTCAGCATGGTGAAGCTGCTTGACTGCCACCGTAAAAAAGTGCCTGTAAATATGCCGAGCAAAGTTGAACCAATGGCCGGGATGGTTGACAGCAAACCTTCTGGGTCGTACACTTTCCTGTGCAGTTTGCCGGGCAGTAAAAGTTGGTCCATATAGGCTGACAGGCTCCCTTCTGGTGTTAGGTTACCCGCACCAAAACTGGGAACGGGTATCAACTTCATGGCTGCCCAGTAGCCTAATAGAATACCAATGAACCATAGGATCTGCCCACGCAGGTTGTTGTTCAGGAAGATGATGGCTGCAAAGAAACAGGACAGGGCAATCCTCCCCAGCACACTGGCAAACCTTGTATTGGCATAGCCCTGCCATTGCAGCAAACCATTTACCACCATTCCCAATACCATCAGTATGATGGTGCGTTTTATCAGCGATGCATAAATGCCCTTTTTTATAACTGATTGATTGATACCGCCCATTTCAAGTTTACCGCTATAGGAATAGGGCATGGATACGCCAGCTATAAAAATGAACAGCGGGAAAATCATATCATAGAACGTGAAGCCGTTCCATACCGTATGGTGCAATTGGTTGCTGGCACCTACCGCAAGCCGTTCCCAAATGTTCAAATCGCTGGTTGCAGCAATTTGCCAGTCACTGGGGTTCCGGTACAGCGAATGCTTTGCCAGTACCACATTGGCAAGGCCATGGAAGATACCTTCCCCACTGATAATCCAGAACATATCAAAGCCTCGCAACGCATCCAGTGACTGGAGGCGTTGGGGCTTTGTGGGGGGTATGGTATTTCTTGTAATTAAGGGCAATGATCACTTATTGACTGATGTTACGCAAAAGATTGTGGGAATGATGTCAGCCTGAGGCCCTCGAAGGCGATTTGGTATCCAAACAGGTTTCGACAGGCTCAACCTGACATTAGTATTTGACATTTTGTGTAGCATCACTTATTGATTTCAGTTGTATAAATAATCTTTCCGTTATCATCTATGGTTTGCACCAACACTTTTTTTTCGGTTACGGAAAACAACATGAAGCCATATTCAGATGCTGCCATTTTACTTTCTGGCACCAGGTGAACGGTTGTCTTCTCTGAAGCTGCACCACTGATGAAGTGCTGTGTCCTACCTGCAACCAAATGTTGCAAACTGTGCTCATGTCCCGTTAGGAACACATCCACACCATATTTATCAAATATGGGCTTCAATGAATTCCTGATGGCCTTGGTATCGTAGCCATCCGTTCTGCTGCCACCTGTGTACATGGGATGATGCGCCACTACCATTTTCCATTGGACATTGGACGAGGTATCGCTCAATACTTTCTGCAGCCAACGTTTCTGCCTTGCTGTATCCTGCCCTTTTACATTGGGGCCGTATTCACTGTTGCTGTAATACTCCGGTATAAAAGGATTGGTGTCCATAAATGCAATCAGTACCTGCTTGGTGGTATCGCCATTAATGGGTATTTTTTTTGAATAATAACGTGCGGGCATTTTCCATCGCCTGCTGATCTTTGAATAGGCCACTTGTGCATCCGGGTTGCTTTTGTAATCATGATTGCCCAATACGGGGTACCAGTCCCACTGCAAGGAGAAGGCCGTATAAATATCTTCAAAGGAATATTTGAACAAAGGGTCAAACTCACTGGTAACACCACTTGGATAGAAATTATCACCTGTGGCTATTACAAACTGCGCCTTTACCTCCGAAGCTGTTTTGCCCATTTGGGCTGCTACCTGTTTTTGATGGTCTGCACCAACCCTTCCCCAATCACCCATAGCTATAAAGTTCAGGGCCTTGGTGTCTTTGATTAACAATGCCACCTCTTTGGGAACATTGGTGGAGTCTTTTATATAGACCTGGGCCAATAAGGCACTGGGCCTGAACAAGCAAAAAACAATGGGCAATATGGCTAGGTATCTTTTTATCATAAAACAAATTTTAAAAGAAACCCGGAATTAGACAATTCCGGGTTTGAACCGCTACCGATTGTTCTTGCTGCTGAAAAAAAATTAATATCCTGGATTCTGGACAAGTGCAGGGTTCAGCACCAAGGCACTTGCTGGAATGGGGAAAATCCTTTTATACGTATTGGCATCTGTTTTGAACCCATAAGATGACTCGTATTTTCCAAAACGTATCATATCATTCCTATGCCACCCTTCCCATGCAAACTCACGGTTCCTTTCAGCGTAAATATCGCTTAAGGTTACAGTGGCCAAAGCTACAGAAGTGGTCCGCACCGCCCTTAACTGGTTCACTAATGACAATGCTGTTGCACCCAATGTACCTGTACCACCACGTTGAATGGCTTCTGCCTTCATCAAAATAATATCTGAATAGCGGAAAATAGGGATGTCATTGTTCTGGTTCCTGCTGGTGGAAGTAGCATCCGGATAAAACTTGATGTTCCTGTAGCCCATGTTCCATGCTATCTCGTCATTGCCACAATCAAACAATGGAACTGATTGCCTCAACACAATATTGGGTGTCAGGTTCAATTGGAAGGTATAGGGAGCATCCGTACCTGTATAGGTTTGGTCATAACCCTTGAGCGTGGTAGTAATCGTAATGGGTGTAACACCATCAGGACGGAACTGCAAACCGGTTAACCATTGTTTGTTCCTGATATCGTTGGGGTCATTAAAGTTAGCATAGTATTCTGGCAAGGTGCTGGCGGGACCACCCGGAGTATAGGGAATATTGAAATAATTATAGCCTGCACCTGCAGCAACCAGGCCCATGGAACGTGGCACATCGTACCGTGCTTTATAATTTGCCGACCTGCCCAAAAAGCCTGTTGAAGTTGAATTAAAAGGCACTGCAAAAATAAATTCATCCTTGCTGCCCACTGAGGTAGGTCCGTTGGTTGGATAGAACATTTGCAGGTAATTGGCAATGGATGCCAATCCAAATTTACCGGAGCTAATGATATTGTCACATGCTGCAATACACTCGTTATAACGGGGCGTACCAGTATAGTACTCGGCATTCAAATACATTTTGGCCAATAGTGCATACGCTGTATAAAGCGTTGGCCTACCATAAGTAGTTGTATTGACTGTGGTACTTAAAGAGGGTATGCAATTCTTTATATCATTCTCAATAAATGCAAAAACCTGGGCCCTTGGCAAATTAGCATGTGGTGTAAAATCACCATACACAGTATCCAATGGTACACTACCATAATTGTCCATCATCATGAAATAGGCAATGGCACGCATCATCTTGATTTCGGCCATATTGGTTTGCTTGGCAGCACCTTCGGGTTCCGTTGTATTTAAAATGGACAGTGTTTGATTGGCTACCCCAATGGTGGTTGACAACCATGTCCAGTTACTGGCTACATAAGGATTGTCCTTTGTCCAGCTATGGTAGTGCATGTCCTTGTTCTGGGAACCATCGAACCAGTTACCGCCCCTTGCTGGCATGATGCCCTCATCTGTGCTGTAGCATTGTTGGAAGAAATATTCAGTAGCAAGATTGCCCCTAAAAGCAACATATACTGGTCCCGATGCCTGGATGAAAGTGGCAGAATCCTGCGGGAACACATCGGGGGTTAACTGGGTACTGATGGGTACGTCCAGTTTATGGCATGAACTTACAGAACCTATGATCAGGGCTGAAAGGATGGTATATTTTAATAACTTTTTCATAATCGTTTGTTTATCGTTTTTAATTAGAAGGATACGTTGGCACCTAACAAGAAGGTCCTTGTTTTGGGATAGAAATTATTGTAATCCACTCCAGGTGCAATGCCACCTTGGTTTACTTCGGGATCAACTCCCTTGAACTTCGTAATAACAAAAAGGTTATTGGATGAAACATACACCCTCAATGATTTGATGTATTTCACATTCTTGAAGTTGTAACCCAACGTTGCATTATCAAACCTAACATAGCTGCCACTTTCTATAAAACGTGTAGAATACCTGTATGCATTGCCATCGGCAGGGGATTCATCCGCAGCATCCACCAATATGTTGGTACTCATCGCTGTACTTGGCCTGAACAGGTCGGCCCTTGTAGCATTGAAAATCTTATTGCCGAATACGCCCCTTATAAATATGTTCAGATCAAGGTTCTTGTACTTGAATGTATTGCTGAAGCCCAGGATCAATTTTGGTTGTGCATCCCCAGCATAATTGTAATCCGTACCGTTAACAGGTGAAGTGGTCAATGTACCGTCTTTCTTATAGTATTGGGAAACACCAGCAGCATTCTTGCCAGCATATTGCAGTGTATAGAACTGGCCCAATGGATGGCCTTCTTTCAACAGTTGCAAAGTGCTACCGGATTGCCCACCACCTTCTGGCTTGCTAACACCTACTGAATCGCCACCTGCAAATAATGGGTTGGTCAATTTGGTAATCATGTTCTTGTTGTGCGCAAGGTTCAAATTGGAAGTCCAAGTAAAGTTCTTGTTCTGGATAGGTGTACCGCTTAGGGTCAGTTCAATCCCCTTGTTGTTAATGCTTCCACCATTGGCAGTAATACTGCCTGTAGGTACAAGAATGGGATCCACTGCATAACCATAGATCATTCCCGTTGTATTCTTATTGTACCAGTCAAATGATACGTTCAGCTTACCCTTCAGCACACTGAAATCAAGTCCGATATTCGTTGTAGCTGTTTTTTCCCATTGCAAATCTGGATTGGCAGCTTGCACGGGGCCGTTGGCCGGTGTAAGCACGCCATTGTAATAATAAGTACCCAAGTTGCCTGAAATGAACTGGGCAGTATAGGCATCAAAGCCAGAAGCATTTCCCGCCACACCATAGCTGGCCCTCAGTTTCAGGTCGCCCACCAAGTGCTGGTTCTGCATGAAGCTTTCTTCATTGATTCTCCAAGCTGCACCTATAGAAGGGAAATAGCCCCATTGGTGGTTGGCACCGAATACTGAACTACCGTCCCTCCTTATGGAAGCCTGCAACAGGTATTTCTCTTTGTAATTGTATTTCAAACGGGCAAAATCAGAAATCAGCCTTGTTTGTTGATAGGTGCGGTTGCCACCAAAAGATAAACCGCTACCATAAGTAGTTGGGCTACTTAATGTCAAATTATTATAGCCAATATTATCCACAGGGAAGTTGCTGGTTGTTACCAAGAAGCCATCTCCTATTATATTGTCCTGCCATGAATAACCCACTACCGCATTGATGGAATGGGCCCCAAACTTCCTGTCCCAGGTAAAGAAAGTTTCCAGTACTTTCCTAGTGTCTTCATAGGAACTCCTTGTAGCTTGACCATTTACACCAAAAGCCTGCAAGGTATGGCCAGCATAACCGGGATCCGGGTTATCGTACATACTGTTATACTTATTGGTGAAGTACCTTGTTAGGTAGGACCCAAACAAGTAAGTTGATTTCTGGTAAGAAAGGGCAATATCATAGGTCAATCCAAAAGGAAGTTTAACCTGCGTGGTAAAGCTGCCTATTAAAAGATTGTACTTTGTTTTCATTTGCCCATTGTTCAACATGGCCACTGGATTGTAATAATTGGTCTTCACAAAATTTTCAAAGTACGAGCCATCCGCATTCTTGATGGGTGATACTGGTAAGTACAGGGCAGACTGCAACAAGATGGTATTGCGGTAAGGCACATCATCTGCCACACTTACTGAATTGGTTACATTAATACCAAACTTAACCTTATCGTTCAGGGCAAACTGCTCAACGCCCAAACGTGCAATCACACGGTTCAGTTCACTGTTCTGGATAATACCCTGTTTATCAAAATAGTTGATACTGGCAATATAGCTACCATGTTCGGTGCCGCTGCTGAAAGAAAGGTTATGGTTGTGGGAGATAGCGGTGCTCCTTTCTATTTCTTTCTGCCAATTGGTATTGGCCCCTTTATCATCAGCAGGTGTAAAAGCAAGGCTGTTCTTTGTAACAAAGGCCCTTAGTTGATTGGCATCCATCATTTTCAATTGGCTGGATACGGATTCTGCACCCACATAACCACTGTAGGTAACCTGTGATTGCCCCTTCTTCCCCTTTTTGGTAGTAATGATGATTACACCATTGGCTGCACGGTTACCATAGATAGCTGTTGCAGCAGCATCCTTTAAAATATCTATTGATGCAATATCATCTGGGGCAACAGTTGCAATGTCCGCACCAGGAATTCCATCAATTACATAAAAAGGTCCTTGTGAACTGTTCAAGGTAGATGCACCACGCAGGATAACGGCAGCAGGTTTGTTGGGGTCGCCGCTAGCAGTAATGTTCAAACCTGGCACTTTGCCCTGCAATAATTGGCCAACATCGCCAATGGCGCCCTTGTTCATTTCTTCCGGTTTGATGGTGGTGATGGAACTGCTCAATGTTTTCCTTGAGCTTTTACCATAACCCACTACCACCACATCGCCAATATTGTTGGTCAGTTCCGTCAATACAATATTGTAGGACGATTCTTTGGTTACCTTGATTTCCTTCTTCTCAAAAGAAACCCCGGTAAGCACCAGCACTTCACCCTCCTTGGCATCAATGGTAAAGGAGCCATCTTCTGCTGTAACGCTGGCACGGGTAGTTCCTTTTACATTTACCGTGATACCAGCAGCGGGCTTGCCATTGGTACTGGCAACAACCCCTTTAATTTTTTGTAGCGACTGGGCAAAGAGGCCATGGAATGGCTGCAGTAAAAATAGGAGCAGCAGCAGTAGGCAGCTACTCTTTTGTAACGTTTGGCTAAGCAATCTCATAATCGTGTGTTTTGTTTTAATGAAAGGGTTAAGACTATCCTTGTACTAGTAGAAAAGCAGTATTTAAAATTTAAGTGTTACAGGTAAATATTTTGCCACCAGCTCCTGATAATAGGGCTTCAGTTCATCCCAACTTTTTTGGTTCGGGTTCTTGGAATACAGGTCATAAGGATTGAACAGGTCCACCCACTTGAACATTTCCTGGTCATGTTCATCCATCAAATGATTATAGGCCTTTTCCCGGTGCTGTGAATAGAAAGAGTGGTAACGCAGCATGTACAGGCCCGGTTCAGGAATATAGTCCTTCATCATGTGGTACACATACTCATCATGGCCCCAGGAAAGGTGTACATTGTTCAGCCCGCAGTTGGGCTGGTAAACCCCGTATTTGGTACTGTACACCTCGTTGTGTATATCCGGGTTGTCCTTAAAGAATTCAGGGTAAACAATTTTGTCCGAGAAGGCACAGCCCACGGGGAAGGTATCACCCACCACGCCCCACTGCGGTTCGCCAAACAGGCACAGCACTTTGCCCATATCATGTATCAGGCCCACCAGCACCATCCAATCAGGATGCCCATCATTCCTAATGGCTTCTGAAGTTTGCAGCAAGTGCTGCATCTGGTCAAGGTCAGTATCGGGGTCGGAATCATCTACCAATTCGTTCAGGAAGTCAAAGGCCGACCATACGGGCATTTCCTTTTTATTGAATGCCAAGTAATCCGCCTTCTTCTGAAGCACATAATCATAGGTCTGGTATTTATGGTTGAGGCGGTAGAATTCCCGCACACTATCCTTCTCGGTAGCACTGTAATTCCTGAATTCTTCAGTGGCTTTTTCTTGTGCAATAGCAGATGGGTCGGGATAACGTTCAAGTACGTCGTTTTCCCATTCATCCAAGTGTGTTAGTGGTGTATTGGTATCTACAGAAGTCTTTACTGACATAACAAGCAATTGAGTTAGATTTGATAATGTTTGGCGGTACTAAAGTGCAGTAATTGACAATGGTTTTTTCACTTTTGCTGCTATTTATTTCCTTAACCGTTTAAGTAAACAAGCATTAATCACTGACTCTTTAAAACTAGAAACACAGGTAGAAATGGGCAACATCACTATTAAACTATTAGCGAAAGAACTGAACCTTTCTACTGCTGCCATTTCAAAAGCCTTGCGTGACAGTCACGATATCAGCGCCGTTACAAAGCAGCGTGTTCTGGCATTGGCAGCCAAGCTGGATTATACACCCAACCCCTATGCTGGAAGCTTGAGGCGCAAGAAAAGCAAGACCATTGCAGTGGTACTGCCAGAGGTAGCAGACAGTTTTTTTTCATTGGCCATTAACGGTATTGAAGAAGTGGCCATTGAAAAAGGCTACCATGTACTCATCTACCTGAGCCATGAAAATTTCATCCGTGAAAAGGCCATACTCAAAGATTTCCAAAGTGGGCGTGTGGATGGTGTGCTGCTTTCCATATCGGCCGAAACAAATGATATCCAACATATCCAGGACCTGTGTAACAAGGACGTACCATTGGTCTTTTTTGACCGTGTATGCAACGATATACCCACTGCAAAAATTACCACCAACGATTATGAAAGCGGTTACGCAGCTACCCAACATTTAATTGATAATGGTTGCCGCAACATAGCCCTGCTGTCCATATCAAACAGCCTCGCCATCAGCAACAAAAGAATGGAGGGTTACCAGCAGGCATTGAAGGACAACGGTATTGAGTACGACGCCGCCAACCATTTGCTTTGCAGCAATGATGTACTGAAGAACAATGAAGAAATCAAGAAGATACTGCTGCGGAAGAAAAGGCCCGATGGCGTCATTGCCACCGTTGAAAAGCTCACCACTGCCATTTACCTCGTTTGCAAGGAGCTACAATTGAATATACCCAACCAGATTAAGGTCATTAGCTTTTCCAATCAGGCATCTGCCAATATACTCAACCCATCGCTCACCACCATTACACAGCCCGCTTTCGATATGGGCAAAGCTGCAGCAAGCATACTGTTCAAGGCACTTGAGAAAAAGAATTTCATCCTGAAGAATGAAAGCCTTGTTATACCCTCCACCCTAACCATAAGGGAGTCCTCCACCAATAGCTAAAGCCGTTGTTATTAACTGATGTTACGCAAAGATTAGTAAGTATGATGTCAGCCTGAGGCCCTCGAAGGCAATCTGGTTTCCACACAGGTTTCGACAAGCCTGCCTGCCGGCAAAGGCAGGCTCAACCTGACATCAGTTATTAAAAGAGAAAATACAAATGATTGCTTCGCCATCTCCCTCTTTGCCGGGAACTTGCCTACCAGCAAGCAGGGTCAGTACGTCGGGGGAACTGGAATTACCGTCTTCCCGACTTACCGGTAAAATCATCTGCCGTGGGCAGTAACCAATATTTGCTTTGCGGTTCAAGCAGCGCACCAAAATATTATTGCGTTGATTTTATGGCCTGCCACATTTCATTGGCAAGGAACAGGCTCCCCGCATCGTTGGGGTGTACCCTGTCCAATGTAAGTATGCCCTTTTCGGCATTAGTTGCATTGTTCGTTTGCAGGTAGGCCATAAAGTCCTTCCGCAGATCGCATACGGTCAGTGACAGTTCCTTGGCAATGCCCCGGATAGAGGAACTGTATCTGTTCAGGTCGCCGTCCTGCTGGTTACTGTTATCGTACCTTTCACCAATCACTGCCGGTGTGCAAACAATGACCTTGATCTTCCTGTCCGTCAGCTTCTTAATAATCGCCCTGTAAAACTTCTCAAACTTGTCCAGGTCCGTTCCTGTGCCACTGGTAGCCTTATGCCACACATCATTCACGCCCACATAAATTACCACTATGTCCGGGTTCCTTTCCAGCACATCCGTTTCCATGCGCAGGTACAGGTCGTACACCTTATTGCCACTGATACCTGCGCCTACCAGTTCATAATTGCTGCCCAGTCCCTGCTGCTTGATCATGCTGTCCAGCTTGGCAATATAGCCCTTGGGGCCAATACCGCCCTGTGTAATGGAATCACCAAAAAATACCACCCTTGTACGCTTTTGCAAATGCACAAAAGACAGGGCAGTAATAGCTACCAATAACAGGCAGCCCAAACTACATTTCATGTTCAATGGTTTTATCATACAGCAAGTATTAAGGAGTGATTATAGGACGTTTTCTTCCCAAAGCCAAAAGTAGCCAATACATCCATAACTAAAACAGACCTTTGCTCCACCCTCCCCCATGCTGCACGTCATTTACCCACCACCCAATGCCTATCACTCCATACCCTATACCTTACACCACATACCACACCATGCCATACCATTCCCTCCTATCCCCCATCAACCAGCATCCCTCAAATCCTAATAAAAACATAAAATAGTCGCAACCCCTTGCATCCTTCCATTTTCATAGCTATATTTATTCACATAAACATATACTATGTTACAAGCACCCGCCCATTGTTACCGACTAAACCTGCTTGGCATTGGCCAGCTAAGCGGCGAGGAACTGAAGTTTGATGATAACAATGCCGCCGAAAGCATATTCCTCACCATCAGCGGCGCCACCACCAAGGTAAGCATCGGAACCGGAAGGCTGAACCACCCATTGCAGGTGCCATAAAATATTACTGTGAGCAAAACCCCCCATCCCCCACGGTGGAAGGCTACCCAATTGGGTGGCCTTTTTTTGTGCCAAGGGGATAAGCGATTGCCTATTACCCAAACTGCGGCCCTAGTGCTTTCCAATGCAAAACAGAGGGTGTTTTACCGAACGTTGTTCGGTACTCCTTCGGTACTTCTTCGGTCCATGTTCGGTACCTGTTCGGTAACGACCGAAGCCCTACCGAAGGACCACCGAAGGAGTACCGAACAAGGGGCGAAGGAGAAGCGAAGGAGGTCGTGCTGAAAAAGTCAAATGCCCTGCGGCCTTGCAGTATAGCTATAATGATTTACCGAACATAAATTCAGATACTATGGGCGAAATCTGATAGATTAATGGGCGATTATTGTTGCATTATTGGGCGGAAAATGGAACATTTATGGGCGGTTAATTTAAAAGCTACCGGCGGGAATGCAGGATTGTGCTAACGGCAACTTGCCTATCAGTAGGCAGGTACAAAAAGCATAACACTAACGTATTGATGATAAGCAAAGGGTTATTTTTGGAGTTGCAGGTAATAGCTTCAATCTTTGTATTAGCTGTAACCAAATACAATATGCAGGTCTTCAAACAAAATACCATCGCCATTCTAATTCTGTCAGTTCTTTGCTGCTGCAACAACAAACCTGCAACGCAGCAAACAAATAGACAAACAACCATTGCAGCAAGCACCATCCTGGACAGTTCCCAATATATCAATACGGTTACCAAAGTGCCCTATCTTGATACCATCACTTACTCCACCGCAAATACTTCTTATTCCAGCAGGGAAGAGGCAGTGCAGAAAGACAGCCCCTCCTATTATATCGATACCTTTTCACAGGTAGGAAGTGCCTTCAGGTTAATTTACAAAAGCTTTGACCCAGCTAACAAGGCCACTTTGGAAAAACTGGTCAACGGCCAATGGAGAAGGAGAATTGAATTTGAGAAGTCCAATGGGGCTGGGGAGATCACACATTCGGCCGATGTGAATAACGACGGCTACAAGGACATGCTCCGTGAATCGAGGTTTTCAAGTGACATCTATCTATTTAACCCCTCCATTAACAACTTCATTGATACGGTTTGTGGCGACCTGAATTATGATGTGTTCCTAATTGACAGCATGCACCATATCTATTGCGACTTCCAGGAATACAGAGGAGGTTGCGGTAGCATCTTCTCCACACTTTATACTTACCAAAACTACCAGAAATACTATTTGTACAAGCTGGAACTGTATAACTGTGACGATGAGGAGCATTCAAGAATAACGAAGTTGATACTGTCAACATGCACGGATGGCAACTTGGAAAACCTTAAGGAAATAAAAACATACAAGCTGCCCAAACCTATAAGTACTGATACCGATCATTACTTTGATAATAAGAAATTCTGGAAGAAGGAATACAAACAATTACCTAGCTACAACTAACTTGAGTCTGATATTATTAGAACTTGCCCCCTACTCTCCATCAGCATCACCAATTCTATCAGACTTCCTAGCTCCTTGTAATTTCCAATAAAGACTAAATCGAAGTGTTTCTATCCCGATATAAGAATATAGTTCCCGCTGGCCTTTGATGTAATCAATAGGGAAAGTGGCAAAAGGCAATAGTGCAAACTTGCCACTGGTCAATATCAGGCCAGTATCCATGGCCTCTTTACCAATACCACCGACAATTATGGAGAAGAGCGCCACAAACGTATTAGCAACTGCTTTCGGTTAAGGGGAGTTCAATAAAAAAAGTGGTCCCTTTACCAATGCTGCTCTCGAACCATATCTGCCCGCCATGTGCCTCGATAATCTGTTTGGAGATGGCAAGCCCGAGGCCAAATGATTCCTCGCCAGCAGTGCCAGGCCTCTTAGCTTCCGTGAACATTTTGAACATACCGTTTTTCAAACTGTCGGGAATACCGATACCATGGTCCTCCACTGCTATCCGGACCTTGCCGGGAACCTGCTCCATTGACACGTTGATTGTTGCCCCATCCGGGCTGAACTTGATGGCATTTGTTATCAGGTTACTTATCACCCGCCATACCTTTTCCTGATTGATAGGAAGCACAACAGGTACAGTTTCCAACACAAGCTGCTGCCCCTTGCCATCTGCCTTGAACTGCAGCAGGCCCACGCAGTGCCGCAGCAATGCGGCTACCTCCACAGGTTCCTTCTTCATGTCTTTCAGGGCTGAATTGACATGCAGTAGGTCGTTGATGAATTCCAGTGCGTTCGAGCCCGAAGTCTTGATCATGCCTACTAATTGCTCCTGCCCGTCAAGCAGTTGCCCTTCAAGTACTATTGATGCTAATCCGATAATGCCCCCTATAGGGGTCCTAAGGTCATGGGCCACAATCTTCATCATCCTCGTATTCTCTTCCTGGCTCTGTTCCAGTGCATGAAGCGCTTTCTGCATTTCTGCATTCTGTGCAATGATCCTTGCATTGAGCCTTTTCAGGCGCTTCCCATGTTGCCAGACCGTTGCTGCTATACCAGCAGCCATGACCAGGAACACAAGTGCCACCATGAGGTACAGGGTCTTCAGTTCCCCGTCCTTCTTCAAAAGGGAAAGGTCATATTGGGACTTCATGTACCCATACCCTTCGTTCATGTCAAACTGTGGCTCCTGCTGCTTGGCATTCTCGAGTGAATCCTTCAGTTTCAGGTAGGCAGGCACATAGGGCCATGCATCGCTTGCCCGCCCGGCCCTCTCTAGGTAACTGAATTGCAAGCGGTACCATTTCAGTTCCATCTGCTGGTCAGGGAACCTATCCAATGAATGCCGTATACCCTGCAGTACCCACTGTGCGTCGGCCAGTCTCCCCTTCGCAATGTACAGACCGGCAAGTTTTATCCGTGTGTGCTGTGCATCCCCTTCGTCATAGCCTTCCTGCGTATTGACACGGATACTCTCCCTGTACAGGTTTTCTGCCGTGACAGTGTCCCCCTTTTTATAGTAGACATCGCCCATGTTACCATGTACCACTGCTTCGGCCATTTCGACGAACCATCCACTGTTCGCAATATTGGGGAAGTCCTTCCTGTGCTGCTCCAGGTAATCCAGGGCGGCCTTGTAATAGTACAGGGCACTGTCGGGCATACCACCCTTGCTGTAGTAGATGCCGATATCGTCCAGTTTTGCCTGCATGAGCCTGAACTTCCCATAACTGATGCTGCAATGCGACAGTTCCACAATCCCCTGCTTGAGGTACCTGGCCGCATCCAAGTATTTCCGCTGCCCATTACTGACAGCCCCGAGCATGAACGTATAGTCGCTCAACAGGCAGGTATCATGGGTCCTTTCAACCACCTGCCTTGCCCTGTAACAGCATTCGAAGGCAGCCTCAAACTCCTTCTTCAAGGTTAAAAGGAACGCTTTGAAACTAAGTGCCTTTCCATAGTTATTGCTGAACTCCGCTTCGTCAACATGGTCACGGATAGCCCACAGGGCACTATCAGCATACAGTAGGGCCATTGCCTCACGCTTGTCAACATCTATAAAATAGTGGGCCTTGAAAATATATTTCCTATACAGGTCCTGGATGTCTGGACGAGGGAAGGCATCAAAAGCAGAGTCAACGAACCCCAACGTGTGTCCCGGATACAGGCTACTAATATGTTCTGCCCTGTTGAATACTGTATCAAAATATTCGGGGTGACCATATTCCCTTTCCGTTTTGTTACAGGATAGGGCCATTGCAATAAGGAGGACGGCAATGCATCGGGAGGACCGGAACAGGTAGCTGGTTAGGTTTTTCATGTTCAACGGGGCTTAGTGATTGTATCAGGTTAAGCAACGATACTGTAATCTATGCTTTCTGCTGTATTGTTTTCCTTAATAGGTTAAAAAAGTGCTCAAAGTATCATTAGGAACAATAGTTGGCAGCAGGGTGTATGCCCCCGATCTTTGTAATTTGCTGTAAAAACTAAATCGAAGCAGGTTTCCGTAGCTTGATGTCAAGGCTTTACGCCAAGCTAACTATACATTGCTTGTAAAAGCCAGTTTGCAAGGCTATACGGGACTGACCCAAATATCTTTGGACAGCAGTAGGAGTGAATACATCCGCTGAAGAACTGACCAATTGGACCATTCACTTACAGGATGGCAAACTCATCAAAAAAGAGCCTGCAAACACTTTGGACACCCGGCTTATTGAATGATGGCACACACGAAGGCTTTGGGCCTGTACTGAACGGCTATGGGCTTGGCTGGCCAATTGCCCCAAGAGCGGAACATCCCGTAGCTGGCCCAACCGGTGGTGGCAGGGCCGCCTTCTCCATCTACCGGAATGGTGACCTCACCGTGATAGTATTAACCAACCTAATCTTCTCCGGGCCGCAAAAATACATTGATGATATTGCCAGCTTCTATATTCCTGCTATCAACAAATCCAAGTGAGAATAGGCAGGGTCATGGGCAAACAAGAACAAAAAAATCAGGGAGCAGGACATCGCAACATAACAAGAGATAACACATTTGCGGTATGACCGTGAACTCCAGTTTAATTCTCCGAAGGCGGTGTATAGTTAAATGTTTCAGGCTCCTTTACCTTGGTAATTTTCAGCTTGCCGAACTTGTAGGTAAAGGTGATGCCAAAAGAACGGTAAGGCACATCCCGATAAATATTGGATGTAAAGTCCTGTGTCAATTGCAAGCTCTTTTGGTTAATGTATTTGTTGAAGGGGTTCACGGCAATAAGACCCAAGCTTGCTTTGTTGTTGCTGAACTGCTTGCGTATTGCCAAGGTATAGGAATAGACATCTGCCTGCCTGCCCTGCCAATGCATGCCCATATTGTAATTGCCAAAAACTTCGGCAGCCAATGTTTTGGAAAACTGGTAAGCAGTATTCAGGTTAAGCCGCATACCAAAAGCGTCCGTAACGGCAGGCACAGCGTTGTCATTCCTCAGGTGCCTATCGAACAATTGGAAGTTGGGCCGTAGCGTCAGGCTTTTACCAATAGGCAATGAGCCGGATATATTCACCCCTGCCCTCACTTCCGCACTAATGGTAGCCCTTGTGGTCAAGGTAACATCGTTATAGGTAGAGTCGCCAATCTTATAAGTGGAATAATAGCTAACATAGGGTTTTATATCAGGGCTGTTACGCTGGTAATAAACAATGATGTTGATGTTGGCACCGGATCCGTATGCCTTGTTGTATCCAAGTTCAATTTTGTTGCCAATCTCCGGTTGCAGGTTGGGGTTGCCCGTAGTAATATTGTGCGGGTCCGCAAGGTTCATGAAGGGATTGAGGTCACGGAAATCGGGTCGTTCAATCCTGTAGGAATAGGCAAGCTTCACGCTCTGCTGGTTGGCAAACTTGTGGCCAATAATCAGTGATGGTGCCAAGTTGGAATAACTAGGTATGGCTACATTATGTGCAGTGGAATAATCTGCCTTGTTTACCGTGTACTCATAACGGGCACCAGCTTTCACCTCCAAAAAGTCGAACAGCGGAAAGTTGGCAGAAACATATCCTGCATAAACAGTCCTTTTGTAATCAGAAGCATAGGACTGTGCATTGTCCCTTGCAAAACTGCCTGTAGCAGCATTCAGGGTAAACACATCTGCATTGCTGATGATGGATTGGAACGTTGTCCTTAAACCTGTTTCCAGTTCCACCTCCTTACTAATGGGGCGCACATA
>JAHEZD010000094.1:0-2122 GCA_023251255.1 Chitinophagaceae bacterium | reverse complement strand
CACCTCGTTTTCCTTGCCTGGATTTAAACTATTGGAACCTGCAAAGGCAATACTGCTGCCTGTATTGTACTGCAACTGGTTGTAGGAGGTAGTATTCTTTCCAAAGCTCCCATTGTAGCTTATTTCCAGTTCTTCCCCTTCCCTCTTGAGTTTCTTCCTGTACGACACGCTGTTCTCAAAATCCGTAACGCTTAACTTGTTGTCAGCATATCTATTGGTAACAATATTGGACAGTTCACTGCCAGCAGCATCGTAGGCAATATCATGTTGGCTAGTAGTGCCATGGCTGTTGGTACCAAAATGGTCAAAACCAAACGAAGCAGTAACGGTTTCCGTTTTGGATAACGTCCAATCCATGCTCATCCCGCCCTTATAGCCATTGCGGTTAACATCGGTAGTACTTTCCTGCAACAAACGTTTGGCATTGGTTGCAGTAATCCTGTCCAGCCCATTGGGCGTGCTGGAAGTTAATTGTGCATTGCCACTGAAATAAGCATTCAGCCCAATACGGCCATGCTTGTAACTGGTGTTCAAACTGGCATTCTCCAACCTGGTGCCCGCAGCCAAATTGATATTGCCGTTGACCCCCTCAACTTTGCTTTTCTTCAGGATAATATTGATGATGCCTCCCGTACCAGAAGCCTCGTATTTAGCAGAAGGGCTGGTAATTACTTCAATGCTCTGTATCTGGCTGTTGGGAATGGATTGCAGGGCATCGGCTACGCTGTTGCCAAATATGGCCGAGGGTTTTCCATCAATCAGGAACTTGACACTGGGGTTGCCCAGCAGTTCCACATTGCCATCAATATCAACCGTAACACCAGGGATCTTCTTCAAGGCCTCTGTAGCTACACCCCCTTGCGATGTAATATCCTTATCAAGGTTGTACACCATTTTATCCAGCTTGTAATCAATGGCCTGCCGTTTACTGCTTACCGTTACTGCATCCAGTTCCACACTCTTCTTGGAGAGCAGGATATCTTCCAGAACAGCATCGGCAGTAATGGAAACCCTTTTGCTGAAATCTGCATAGCCTATGAACTGCAATAGGATTATATAATTGCCGGCCTGTACCTTCTGCAAAGTGAAGCTTCCCTTTTTATCTGTAATGCCACCGTTAACCGTTTTCTTGTTGCTTTCATCGACCAGGGAAATAGTAGCATATTCAATGGGCTGCTTGTTAACTGCATCCATTACTTTCCCGGATACCTTGATATAATCGGCAACGGTTGTTTTCTGTTGGGCCAGTAGGGAACAAAAAGGAATTGAAATTAGCATAGCCAGTAAGGAGAACTTCATTTGTAGAACTTGTTGATATAAGCTGCAAACAAAAAACATAATTCTGTAGCTATTTTGTAGTTAGGGTCAAAGCTAACTGCAGCATGGCTTTACTTGAACCCATACTTTACCAAAAGCTGCAATCTGGAATGACTGATGCTGCGGCGTTGAACTTTTTGGATGGAAAAAGATATTGCTCACCCATCTACTGAAGCTGCAATGTTTTGGTTGCCCCAAAAACAATGGCAGCAGAAGGTTCAGTGGGGTTACTGTTCCACAAACATTCCCTTACGGTCATTGTTCCAGTTACGGTATCCAATGAAATTAACTGGAAGGAAAGTGCTGTCTCGTCCTTGGAAGACAGTTTGCCCTTCATGGGTGAATCTGCACGGAAGGTAGGCAGGTCAACATCATTGTCAGGTCCCTTGTACTCGTAGAACTCATTGTAGTTCGAATGCCCATGGAAGTAGGCCCTGATATTGGGATGCTTTTTCAGGAAGGCCACAAAACCACGCTGTTCCATTACAGTAGGCACACTGCCACTTTCAATGGCTGTTATTGGTTCCTTGTACTTTTCAGCCACGAGGTTCTCGAACCTGTCCTTTGCATTGATGCTGCAAGGTGCAACGGGGTTGGTAAAATGTTTGGCATCGCCCTCGGGTGGGTCATGGGCAAAGATGATGACAGGCATTGCACTGCCCACCATGGCAAGGTCCTGCTCCATCCATATCCGCTGCAGGGAATCTGGCCAAATAGTAAGGAAAACAAAATGTACCCCTCCAATATTCCTTGAATAGTTCACTTTGTCCACGGCATAGTTATAACTGGCACTGGTCATATCAAC
>JAHEZD010000157.1 GCA_023251255.1 Chitinophagaceae bacterium | reverse complement strand
GATGAAGCAAGGAACCTGTTAATTAACCATCCTTTTCCCGGAAATGTGCGGGAGTTAAAGAACCTTGCAGAGCAGGTTTCTGTGCTGAGCAAGACACAGGTCCTGAATGGCAACCAGTTGAACGCCTTCCTTCCGGAAAAAAATAGGGGCAACCGCTTGCCTGCACTGGCCAGCCAGAACCCCCAAGGTGAATTTGCGAATGAACGTGAAATACTGTACAAGTTATTTTTCGATATGAAGAAGGATGTAACGGAATTGAAGAAAATGTTCCTGGAAATACTGCAGAACCCTTCCTTGGCAGGCAATGCAGCCAATTTCACAAAGGAAAGCTTACTGAACGATTTCCATGCAACCAGTGCCAATGATATACAACCTGCCTATGTTCACCAACAGCAGAACATGCAACCAGCATTGATGCAACCGGTAAACGTTAATGGCCATCAACAGCACCAACCCGTTATATTCAATGATGACATTCAGCAACATGAGGAAGTAGAGGAATCATTGAACATCATGGACAAGGAAAAGGAACTGATCATTAAGGCTTTGAAGAAACACAAAAGCAAACGTAAGGATGCCAGTGCAGACTTGGGCATCAGCGAAAGGACATTGTACAGGAAGCTGAAGGAATACGATATTGATGACCTCTAAAACCGATGAGCATGAAGTTTACAATGCGGAGCAAAAAGTTATTGGTAATGATGATTGGCTGTTGGCTAATGGCTATTGCCCCTTCTTGCCATATCTACACATTCAGGGACGTAAGCATTGATTATACCAAGTACAAGACCATCAAGATTGGCTTCATTGAGAACAAAGCCAGGATTGTGAACCCACAATTAAGTTCACAACTGACTGATAAGTTACAGCAAAAAATAGTGAACCAAACAAGGCTAACGAGAACGAATAATGATGATGCCCACTTTCAGGTTACAGGCTATATATCAGACTATTCTTTAAGTACTTCTGGTGTTAATGCACAGCAGGCTGCCACCAACCGTTTAACAGTGGGTGTCCACATCAAATTGAAAAATACGGTTGAAAATAAGGACCAGGAATTTGATATCAGCCGCAATTTCGATTTTGCTGCAACATTGTCCCTAGACCAAGCGCAGGCACAATTGCAGGAAGAAATGGTGCGCGGCCTTACAGACGAAATTTTCAACAGGCTTTTCTCCAACTGGTAGCCAACCCATATCTTCACCTTATGAACACAATGCAGGAAAAAACATTCTTTCAACTTGCCGGAAACAGTATTGACAATACCCCTGTTGCCGAACTTTTCAAGTTGACCAATGAACACCCCTATTTTTCTGCTGCCCAGTATTTCCTTTCCTATAAATTGAAGCAGGAAAACCATCAGGCCTTCTTGGCGCAGCTACAGAAAACAGTGTTGTTTTTCAACAGCCCGCAATGGCTGCATTATCAACTGCTCCACAAAAAAAGTGAGATAAAAATATTGCACAAGAATTATGAGGAAGAAGAAACGAAGCCCCTTCTCAATCATGTTATCCAAGAAGAAATTGAACAACAGCAAACAGCCTCGGCAAACCACAACGAAGCTGTAACGGCCTTTCTGCAGGAAACAAATCAGCAACTCCCAGTAGCAAAAATTCTTCCTGAAGAAGTTGCACCTGATAAGAAGCCCCAACCCGAACAAGTGCCAGCATATACCATTGCTACGAGATTTGAGGAAAACCCTTCCGAAGAGGACCATGCTTTGGAAGAAATAAAGGAAGAAACACCTGCTTTCACCATGCATATCCCCACAATGGAATCTGTTAGGGAAATGATGAACAATATACAGCCACCTATTCAAGAAGTATTACCAAGGGAAATTGACGTACAAGAGGGGATTATTGCAATGGAAGAATCCCCATCGATTACTTCTTTCGCATTGGAAGCCACCGAGGAGTACCCATTTGGTAACCCCGTTCAGGAAACTGCCCCTGCGGAAGCATCCACAATAGAAATTGCTGAGCATGTTTTACCCTCAAACGACATTGTTGAAGAAATAGAAAGTGAAGTATCTCCGCAGTCGGCTGTTCAGGATGTATCCCCTGCTGAAACGGTTTCCCTTGATCAAATTCCTGAAGAGCCTTTGGACAATGAGGAGCAGCCAATTGAAGCAGAATCAAATTTGACACCCGATAAAATTGCAAGCATACTCAACCAACAACTGGAAGAGTTCAAAAAACCTGTTACTGAAGATACAAAATTGCCCAGCGAAACGGAACCTTACCATACAGTTGACTATTTTGCTTCACAAGGCATAAAAGTAGGTACGGACAATGGTTCACAGGACAAGCTCTCAAAGCAGTTACGCAAGTTCACGGATTGGCTCAAGCACATGAAACAGGTGGAGGTGGATCCCAATGATCTTGGAACGGACCCTGAACTGGAGACAGCCATACAGTCAATTGCCAAAACATCCAATGAAGCAAAGGAAATTGTTACCGAAACAATGGCCGAAGTATTGGAAAAGCAGGGCAAGCTGGACAAGGCCATTCAGCTCTATATTAAATTAAGTTTTTTAAATCCTGATAAATCCGCTTATTTTGCCTCGAAAATTCAAAAATTAAAAGGAATCTGATTATGGCTATTCTATTTCTAGTTTTAGTGGTATTGGCAAGTGTAGCACTTGGCTTCATCGTATTGGTTCAAAATCCAAAGGGTGGCGGACTTTCAGGTAGTGTTGGTGGCTTCAGCAACCAGTTCATGGGCGTAAAACAAACCACGGATGTACTGGAAAAAGGCACATGGTTGTTTGCAGGCATCATTGCTGTATTGGCAATAGTATCCAGCATCTTCTTCAAAGCAGGTTCAACATCCATTGATTTGAATAAACTTCCTAGCACAACTGCTCCTAAAAAATAACAACTGATTACTTTATTTTTAATGCCTGTTTGATCTTCATCAAACAGGCATTTATTTTTGCTATCAGCAGTACATAGCAATAGGATGCAGTAGCGCTGCAGTCTCCTAGGCCGTCATTCTGTTCAGCAAAGAACCTTGCTCATAAAACATTTTTCGGACAGGGAACATTATCATGGTCCTTTACCAGAAATTTCAAATTGGCGTGGAGTTTTATCAAGCCATAATAATAGTAATCCTTGTTGTTTGAGTTGCCCCTAATGGATCCTGCTGCAGGATAAGTAGCATCCTTGTTAATTTCATTTCCCCGAAAGGCTAGTTGAGCAGACAAAGGATTGTAGGCAGCCAAGGTATTATAATCAGCATAATTGCCACTAACATCATCAATATAGTCAGTGAAGGTTTTCCTGAAGCCAGCTTCAAAACTTATACCTATTATATCAGTTAGCATCAAACGTACACCTGCGCCAAAAGGTATGGAAATATGTTTGGTGCTGTATTCCCCCTGCCCCTCTGTCCCCAATCCAGCAAGGAATACTTTGTTGCCATTCACATCGTACGTATAAGGGCTGGCCTTGAAGTAAGCAACACCAGCAAATACATAAGGTGTCAATCTCCTGTCCTCAATATCAAACAGGTCATATTGAAGCGTTAAAGACGTTTCAAATAAATTGGCTTTAAAGTTCAGGTTCCTTGCTTGCAACACCGCTTTATTGTTCAATTTATCATCAGCACCAATTTTTGAAAACAGGTATTCGCCCCTTAATTTAAATCTTGAATTGAGGGCATAAGTCAGTCCAAGTCCTGTAGCCAACTTGGCTTCCTTCAATGTTAGATTTTTCTCCTGTAGGTCGCCACCATAATTGGCAATACCAAGGGTCAGGTTTACTGAAGTACGCTGTAATAATTTCTCTGTAAAGGTTTGCGAGTTTGCAAAAAACGAAACGAGCAGCATGCCTATCAGCATGCCTTGGGAAAGGGATTTTGAGTGTAGCATAGTTGTAGTGTTTAGCGTACACTTATATTCATAGTCGGGAGTTTATGAAGTGATAAAACTTCAGATACCAAATATGCTACCAATGTTTGCCCTGACCTGATAAAGGGTTGTTAAAGAGAGGTTGATTATCGACGGTTCGGCTATTTGTATAGTTCAAATTTGTTTGCTGCGACCATTTGGGACCATAGCAGAGCGAGTTTAAAATTTCCTTTTACCAGCGGTTTCGTAGAAATGTGTCATTTTAAACCCGGGAATTTATTTTGACACATTTTTACGCCATTCTTTTTGTGTCAATTTTTTTTGTGTCAATTTAATTTGACACATTTTTTTTGACACATTTTTGTTCGGAACTATTTCGAACGCCAGGTCGACAATACTTCCAATAGATGGTTTACCAATTGCATATTGACGTAGGGGGCTTTGTGGCTAGTTAGCAGATTTAACCAACTGGGAAAACACAAGGCATTCCTATTGTCTGCAACCCTGCGTTATATACCCAACAATTCAGCTCCTATGTGGTATTTTTGTTGTGCATGGCATTGCATCAATCAAAAGGTTACCAAACAGTTTATCAATGGCTTTCAAACAAAGGCTTCCATCCATTTGCTTTTCAAGAAGAAGCATGGGAACATATTATTGATGGCAAAAGCGGATTGGTCAATGCTCCTACAGGCTGTGGCAAAACCTATTCCGTATTCCTCGGCAGCATTATCCAGTTTATTAATGAATATCCTTCTTCCTACAAAACAAAAAGCAATAATGGGCTGCAGCTTTTATGGCTGACTCCTTTAAGGGCCTTGGCAAAAGATATTGGCAGGGCAATGGAAGAAGCCATTGCAGAACTTGGCATGAACTGGAAAGTGGCCATCAGAAACGGCGATACGAATACAGCGGAAAGGCAGAAGCAGAAACGCAATATGTCTGAAGTGCTGATCATCACGCCCGAAAGCCTGCACTTGCTACTAGCGCAAAAAGGCAATGCCACCTACTTCAAGGACCTTAAAATCATTGCAGTGGATGAATGGCATGAATTACTGGGAAGCAAACGCGGCGTACAAGTGGAACTCGCCATCAGTAGAATTGTTAATATAACAAATGAACATTGGATACGGAATAAAGATGATGGGGAATATAATGAAGGCTCCATAAACCATACATCAGCAATCAGTAATCAGCAATCGGTTTCCATTTGGGGTATTTCCGCCACCATCGGCAATTTGGAAGAAGCAAAAGAAGTGCTGCTATCATCCCTGCAAACAAATGGGGTAATTGTAAAAGCCAAACTCAACAAGCAAATACAGGTAACATCCATCATTCCTGATGAGATAGAAAACTATCCCTGGGCAGGGCATTTGGGTATCAAGCTTGCTGAAAAGATCATCCCGATTATTGAACAGAGCACCACAACACTCATCTTCATCAATACAAGGGGCATGAGCGAAAGATGGTACCAAACCTTGTTGGATGTGGCCCCGCAATTGGCTGGGGCCATTGCCTTGCATCATGGCAGCATAGAACAGGAACTGCGTCTTTGGGTAGAGGATGCTTTGCATACTGAAAAACTGAAAGCAGTGGTGTGCACGGCCAGCCTTGATCTGGGTGTTGACTTCCGTCCCGTGGATACTGTTATCCAAGTAGGTTCGCCCAAAGGTGTTGCAAGGTTCCTGCAACGTGCAGGGAGGAGCGGGCACCGCCCTGGGGATATCAGCAAGATCTATTTCCTTCCCACCCATTCATTGGAACTTATTGAAGCCGCTGCACTGAAGCAAGCTATCAAAGAAGGGATAATCGAGAGCAAGCCGCCACTGATGCTTTGTTTTGATGTACTGATCCAATACCTGTGCACATTGGCAGTTGGTGATGGTTTTGAACCAGCACAAATTTACCGTGAAATAAAAAATACTTTCTGTTATGCTGATATAACCATGGAAGAATGGCAGGAAGTGCTACTGCACATTACCCAAGGAGGCATTGCCCTGCAGCAATACGATGAATACAAGAAAGTAGAAGTGGACAATGGTATCTATAAAATAAAGGGCCGCCGTTTGGCCATGCGGCACCGTATGCATATTGGCACCATTGTTAGCGATGTGATGATGAAAGTGAAGTTCATGAGTGGAGGCTATATTGGCGTAATTGAAGAATGGTTCATCAGTAGATTGGAGACTGGAGATGTATTCACATTGGCGGGCAGGAATGTGGAACTGGTACTCATAAAAGACATGACAGCATTTGTACGGAAGTCAGCCTCCAAAAAATCGATTGTACCAAGTTGGATGGGCGGAAGGATGAGCTTGACAGCAAACCTCAGCCATATACTCAGGCAAACATTCAACAAGGCATTGACCGACGAAAGTGATATAGAACTGAAAAGCCTCCATCATTTGTTCGAACTGCAGAAATACCTCTCCCATATTCCCACTGACAACGAAACATTGATTGAACAATTGGAAGATAAAGATGGGTACCACCTGATGGTCTATCCTTTTGAAGGCAGGCAGGTACATGAAGCCATGAGTGCAATTCTGGCCTATAGAATTGGCCTCATCATGCCCATCAGCTTTTCCATTGCCATGAACGATTATGGTTTTGAATTGCTGAGCGATGTGCCCATCCCTGTTGACGACAGTAATGTACAGGAACTTTTTACCAGCAAGGATTTATTGCTAGACATACAGAAAAGTGTGAACAGTACGGAAATGGCCAGAAGGAAGTTCAGGGATATTGCTGTTATTGGTGGGCTTATTTTTCAGGGCATGCCCGGGGAGAAAAAAAAAGCAAGGCACCTTCAGTCATCGGCTTCATTACTGTTCAATGTTTTCCAGGAGTATGAACCAAACAATTTATTGCTCCGCCAGGCATACAACGAAGTACTGGAACAGCAAATGGAAGAAACAAGGTTACGCGCCTCTTTTAGCAGGATATACAATAGTGCAATTGTACTTACTTTTCCACAGCGTTTAACGCCCCTCTCCTTCCCCATTATTGTTGATGGTTTGAGCCGCAACAACCTTTCTACAGAAAAAATTGAAGACCGGATCAAGCGGATGCAGCAGGTGCTGGAAAAATGATTTTTGGTTGATACCCCTTTTTCCCGAAATTTAGTGCATGGCAAAAATTATTTTTTACGGTTTATTGGTGGTGTTCTTTGTTATGCAGTTATTCCAACCCGATAGGAACACTTCATCTGAGAACTTCAAAACCGACCTTGCCAACCACTACAAAATCCCTGACACAGTAGAAAATGTGCTGAACACTGTTTGCTATGATTGCCACAGTAACAATACCGATTATCCATGGTTCATCAATGTGCAGCCAGTTGGCTGGTACATGCAGAGCAAGGTGGAAAGGGGCAAAAAGCATTTAAACTTCTCCGAGTTTGGTAGCCTTACCAAGGAGCAGGCGCTTAAAAAATTGACCCTGATTGATGATGTGATGAAAACCAACCGGATGCCGCTCAAAGCTTACAAATGGTACAATAATGATGCGAACCTTACAGAAAAGCAGCGGACTGCCATTTCGCATTGGGCATTGGAGTTGAGAACAATTATACAGAACGATAGCTTGAAGGCACTCAACCCCGATACACTAATCACTTCTTCTCACTGATACCTTTTTATATTTGCTGCTATGCAGCAACAGGTTCTCCATTCGTTAAACAACCATGATTTCTGGTTAACAAATAGCAGGTGCATCTATTGGCAGCAGCAAAATGCCATCATTGTTTCCGATCTGCATTTTGGCAAAACCGGCCATTTCAGGAAAAACGGCATTGGTGTTCCACAGAGCATCTTCAAGGAAGACCTACAAAGACTGATCAGTGCTATCAGTCATTTTAAGCCCCAACAATTGATTGCTGTTGGCGACCTGTTCCATAGCCATGCCAATAAGGAAATG
>JAHEZD010000156.1 GCA_023251255.1 Chitinophagaceae bacterium | reverse complement strand
TCCCTTAAGCGGGCAGCTTCTATAAAATCCAGGTCCCTGGCAGCTTTCTCCATTTCCTTCTTGATCTTGGTAATGGCCTTCTCCGCTTGGGGTATGGTCTTGTAGGTTTCCTGTTCCTCCGCAGCCAGGGTCAGCAGGCCCTCCTCATTTTGTAGGGCATAGGGTTTATTGGGGTCAAAGCCCTTGATGTCCAGCACGGAGCCCTGTTTCATGATCTGTTCAATGCTCTTCTTCACCGTGGTGGGCGTAATGCCGTACAGGGTATTGTAGGCCACTTGCTTGTCCCTGCGCCTATTGGTTTCATCAATGGTGCGCTGCATGCTTTCCGTCATCTTGTCCGCATAGAAGATCACTTTGCCATCTACGTTCCTTGCCGCACGCCCAGCCGTTTGGGTAAGGCTCCTTTCGTTACGCAGGAAGCCCTCCTTATCAGCATCCAGAATGGCCACCAGCGATACTTCGGGCAGGTCCAGCCCCTCCCTCAATAGGTTCACGCCCACCAGCACATCAATGGTGCCCAGTCGCAGTTCACGCAGTATCTCTATGCGTTCCAGTGTGTCCACCTCACTGTGTATGTATTTGGACTTGATGTTGATCCTGCCCAGGTACTTGTCCATTTCCTCCGCCATCCTTTTGGTAAGCGTGGTAACCAGTACCCGGTCGCCTTTTTTGACGGTTTTGTCTATTTCATCCAGCAGGTCATCTATCTGGTTCACGCTCGGGCGCACTTCAATGGGCGGCTCCAGCAGGCCCGTAGGGCGCACCACCTGCTCCACCACCACGCCCCCTGTTTTTTCCAGTTCGTAGTCGCCCGGAGTGGCGCTTACGAATACCGTTTGGCCGATCAGCTCCTCAAACTCGTAGAAGTTCAATGGCCTGTTGTCTATGGCACTGGGCAGGCGGAAACCATAGTCCACCAGTATCAGCTTCCTGCTCCTGTCACCACCGTACATGCCCGCTATTTGGGGAATGGTCTGGTGGCTTTCATCTATCACGCAGAGGAAGTCCTTGGGGAAATAGTCCAGCAGGCAGAAGGGCCTGGTACCCGGCTTCCGCCTATCAAAGAAACGGGAGTAGTTTTCAATACCATTGCAGTAACCCAGTTCCCGTATCATTTCCAGGTCGTATTCCACCCGTTCCTTGATGCGCTGTGCTTCTATGAACTTGCCCGTGGCCTTGAAATACTCCACCTGTGCCATCATTTCATCCTGTATTTCCACCATTACCTGGTGCATGATATCCTTGGGCGCCAAATAGAGGTTGGCAGGGAAGATGGCTGCATTTTCCAAGGTGGAGATCCTTTTGGCGGTTGACTTCTCCAGGCTTTCTATCTCCTCAATTTCATCTCCAAAGAAAGTGATGCGGTAGCCATAGTCCACATAGGGCAGGTTGATGTCCACCGTATCCCCTTTCACCCTGAAGGTGCCCCTGGCAAAATCCCCCTGGCTCCTGTTGTACAAACTGTTCACGAGGGAGTGCAGGAAGCCCTGCCGGGAAATGACCTGCCCCTTGTGTATCCGCACAATGCCGTTTTCAAACTCCGTGGGGTTGCCCATACCGTAGATGCAGCTTACGCTGGCCACCACAATGATGTCTCGCCTGCCGCTGAGCAGTTCACTGGTGGCCTGCAGGCGTAGTTTGTCCAGCTCCTCATTGATGCTCAGGTCCTTCTCTATGTACACATCGCTCACGGGCATATAGGCTTCGGGCTGGTAGTAATCGTAGTAGCTCACAAAATAGCCCACGGCATTGTTGGGGAAGAACTGCTTGAACTCACCGTACAACTGTGCCACCAATGTTTTGTTGTGCGTGAGCACCAGCGTGGGGCGCTGCACGTTCTGTATCACATTGGCCATGGTAAAGGTCTTGCCGCTTCCCGTTACCCCCAATAGGGTCTGGTACTGTTCACCAGCATTGATATTATCGGTCAGTTGTGCTATGGCAGAAGGCTGGTCGCCTGCTGGTTGGTAGTGTGATTCTATTTGAAAAGGCATAGTGCAAATTATGTGAATTAGCTAAATGGGCGATGGGCTAATTGATAGGCCGCCGAAAGGGGGAGATGGCAAATAACCGGAAAAGCAGTTTTTTCAGTACAAGACAATCAGAAATTCCTTTGCCTTCCTTCGCTTCTCTTTCGTGTCTCCTTCGCCCCTTCTTCGGTGGCCCTTCGGTAGGGCTTCGGTCGTTACCGAAGCGGTACCGAACATGGACCGAAGGAGGACCGAACAAGGACCGAACAACGTTCGGTAAAACACACTTTGTGACACTGTTTTTGATTGTGGAGCGGAGCGGGGACGAGGTGGTTGGAAGTTGGAAGGAGCAGGTTGGAAGTTAGGGACGGAGGAGAAGAATTGAGTAGGCATCAAACAACAATGCACCACCTAGTATTTAATGAAGGAAACTGGTTACTGGCAATTGGCCAAGAAGTATATGGTTTGCAGAACGGCCATTAACAAATGGGTGATGATACCTTGTTCCCGCAAGATTGCTTACCCAATCGGAGCGCTATCCTTAGATGCTGAGCGGTAGCCAAGTGCCAAGCTATCTACGGATTTCCAATGAAAGCCAGTTTGCAACTGGCTACAGTAAACTGTCTTAATGGCGGTGCATAAGTAGCATTGAGTTTCCTATGCTGGAAAAAGAAGCGGCAGGAATTTCAAAAAGAAAAGGTTGTTACAAAAATGGTGGCTAAGAAAAAATTGTAACAGGTAAACCGTTACAAAATAAATGTTACAAAAAAAATGGTAACAAGTGAATGTGTAACACACTTCTTGAAAGCATTTTTATGATGGCTTTTCATGAGGTGGCAATCATTATGGGAGCAGCTAACCATAGTTTTTGTACGGCCAAACTGTAACTGTACTCCCGAACGGAGTGAAGGAACTGCTGGGCAGTGGTAGAGAAGTGGGGCTTGGTGCAGGTCCAGGCAGCTGCCTCCTATCGTCGGAAGGACACTGCCCTGTGGATTGTTTATCAAATAAGGGTAGTTACCATGTGGGGAATGCCGGCCAGTAGGCATTGGACACCCTGCAAATCGAAAAAAATCGCTAACAATCGAAAAAAATCGACAACAATCGCAAAAAATCGCTAATAATCGAAAAAAAGCCTTTTTCGCCACCTGTATATTTATACTGTAATCAGGGAAACATTGTTCAACATTGGATAGTGATTCAGTTTGGGAAGTAGCTGTCGGCCTGTCCACTGCTGCCTATAGTTTGCGTTCTTAAAGGGCCAGTTGCAAACTGGCCATCATCCAAATCCGTAGATAGCCTGGCACTTGGCTAACGCTCAGAATCTACGGATGGCTGCTTCGATTTTATGCAATCTAACGAGAGCCGGGAAACCTCTGTAAGTGACATATTTAGCAGAAAGAAAATCTATTATTTTTTCTGTGTACTGTCTATGGTAGTTTATGTTATTCTCTTGATTGGATTGTTTGCTTTTGTTTTTATTCCTTAGTGCTATATTGGTAACGCAGTCTTTTATGATAGAATATGATGGTTTCAGAAATTGAACATGAACTACTAAAAAATGAGCAATTGGTTTGGACAGGTAGACCGAAACAAGGAATTGTTTTTAGAATAAATGATTTCTTTCTTGTTCCTTTTTCTTTAGCTTGGACAATAGGTGTCCTTCTTTTTGAATTTGCGGCATTCCATCCAAATCTTCCTTTTTTTCTTCCATTGGTAGGGTTTCCTTTTCTACTAATCGGGTTGTTTTTGCTATTCGGCAGATATGTCATGGACAAGTTGAGGCGTAAGAATATTGTTTACTGGATAACAGATCAGCGAATAATTATTAAAGGTGAGAAGTTTAAACATACACTTAGATCATATCCTTTTGCCGAAATGGAGCATGTAGAGCTATATCTACATAGTAAAAGATATGGTACAATTGTTTTGGGTGATGAAAGCGATATTGGTGGAAGGGGTGGGAAAATCGAAGAGCTTTATTGGGTAAATTCTGGCCGATATCCTAGATTGGAAATGATAGAAAATGTCCAACAGGTATTTGATATGATTATGCGGCTTAGGAATGAATCAGAAGCTTGCCGCTAATATCTGTAGCTAGGTTAGTGTTCCTTGTAGTTAGGTTGGTGTTCTCTATTTCAAACGAAAATGATAAAAGAAACGACCGCCCCAGCAGTGTGTTTTCACCTGCTGGTTTCATGGGCAGTAAATAAAAAAAGCCTCAGCTTGATTAATGCTGTGGTATAGGATTGGGACATGTACTAAATTGTGCAATAATCTTTTCCTAACAAGAATGTGCCCATGAAACCTTGTTGGTCAAAAGACGCAACAAGGGCGTTTGTTCATTAATAGGGACGTGGCTGAACACCAACGAAGGCGAAGAACGATATTGGCAGTTTATTTTTTGGATATAAAATTTCGTCTGAATTGATTCTTGATGCAATTGGTGAGGTCATTCCGAGTGAAGGGTATAAATTTATGTGAATGATTGACTTTATACTGTATATATCGATTCGATGTTTTAAGGGATACATGTATTTCTTATCCCTACTTTCTATCTTAATAACGGTTGCAAGTATGGCGTTATTAAAATGCATTATTGGATTTGTGGACCCTTTGCTGCTTAAAACTAAGGGCATGCAATCTTTCTTTCAACTTTCTATTTTTCTGTTTATTCCGATTTTTATATGCTTACTAATAGGTAAGTATAAATATGAAACTTCTGTAAGTGACATATTTAGCAGAAAGAAAATCCCTTATTTTTTCTGTGTACTGTCTATGGTAGTTTATGTTATTCTCTTGATTGGATTGTTTGCTTTAGTTTTTATTCCTTAGTGCTATATTGGTAACGCAGCCTTTTATGATAGAATATGATGGTTTCAGGGGTGTACAACTTTGAGCAAATTGACAACCTGCTTTCTAACAATCCAGTACCCATAACAAAATGGGTGTTTAGTGGAGGACCAAGGCAGTTTTTTGATGATGGGGTAGAAATTGATTTTACTTCATGACAAACGAGATCAGTAACCCTGCTTTTTGCCAAATGGCAAATACTGCAAAACCGCATTTGACTAACTTGCGGTAATGGAAGCATTTATAGAATATGTGTTGAAGTTTGGTAGCCTCAACCAGCAACAGATTGCATTGATTTCAGACAAGGCAACTGAAGTGGAACTCCCGAAAGACGCATATTATTTGGAGGCTGGGAAAATTGCCCGGCAATTCGGCTTTATGGTGGAGGGTGTCGCCCGGGTTTGTTATTACAACAATAAAGGGGAAGAAATTACCAAGTATTTCATTGAAGAAAACAATATTCTGGTGAATCTGGAGAGCTTTGATTATGAAATTCCTTCATCTGCCTACGTGCAGGCCATGACAGATTGTAGGTTGATTGTTTTCTCCAAACAGGACTGGCAGGAACTGCTGCAGACCATTGTTGGTTGGGACAATATTGTACACAAGATTACTTCAAAAGCATTGCTGCTAAAAATAGAGCGGATAAGTCCCTTGGTTGCGGAAGATGCTACCACACGCTATTTGAAGTTTATGGAGATATATCCCTCCCTTGCCAACCGTATCCCGCTTTCTTATATAGCTTCTTATTTGGGGATTACGCAATCTTCGCTGAGCAGGATCAGGAAGAACATACGATAGGCTTCTTACTTTTTGCCAAATGGCAAGTGGTCCCATTTTTAAAGGATGCTTCTTTGTACCATTAAAACAACAGGACATGAAATCAGTATTAATTACCGGGGCCAATAGGAGCATTGGCTTGGAAACGGCCAAGCAATTGTCAAAAAAGGGGTTATTTGTTTACTTGGGAACCCGTGACCTTGAAAAAGGAAAGGCAGTAGTGAAAGCGTTAAACGGGGATGGGTTCCAGAACATCAAGCCTATTGAAATTGATGTGACCAAGCCTGCTACCATTGCAACTGCCAAGAACATTGTGGAGAACGAACAGGGCAAGTTGGATATCTTGATCAACAATGCAGGAATAAGCAAAGGCTTTCCTGAAAGTGCTTTAACTACTTCCATCGAAGATATTCAAACGGTATTTGATACCAACTTCTTTGGCGCCATCAGCGTTACGCAAACATTTCTGGAACTGCTCAAAAAAGCGGAAAGCCCACGCATCAGCAATATTACTTCGGGGCTTGGCTCGCTCAGCCTGCACAGTGACCCGAACTGGAAATACTATAACGTTAAGCTGGCCAGCTATATGCCCTCCAAAGCTGCTTTGAATGCCTACACCATCCTATTGGCCTATGAACTGAGGGACCTGCCCTTCAAGGTGAATGCCATTGACCCAGGTTATACTGCTACGGATTTTAACCACCATAGCGGACCCGGAACAGTGGAGGGCGCAGCAGCTTTTATCATCAAGCATACGCTAACAGATGATAAGGCACCGACAGGGCAATTTTTCAGCAATGATATAGAGGATGGGAGCGAAGTGAGCCCATGGTAGCTGAAATTGTAATGGCATCTTTAAACGGCTTCAAAGAAGCGCTTAAAAATGATTTCTTCCAATCACTTATAGAGATTATTCAAGCGACATCGGAAATCGGCCCCTCGCTATAAATAGCACTACCTACCCGTTCATTATCTGCGGAACGGATTCCTGGAGCACCTCAGCCGCTTCGGTTCCGATGGAATTGGAATTGCTCCCGTCCGCTAGGACACGGGAGCAAAGAAGCGGGTGCAGTGCTTGGAAGATGTACACCACACGTCCATGTTCGCAAGCAACCTGCCTATGCCGGCAGGCAGGTCCGAAAAACGCAGCACCCTAGCAATAGAACTCGGCGGGCTACACTTAGTGCAGCGCTGGCGGACAAACGGGCGGAGCCATTCGGGTTGTCCTAGCCTTTTTTTGTCTTACTTTTTTGTGGCAATGACAAAAAAGTAAGAACCCCATTGGGACAGAACTAACCTATTAGCCCGAAGCGTAATTTCAAAAAGGATTGCCTTTGCTTCCATCCTCCGCAACGAACCAGAAGTATTATTCTTAAACGGCTTCTTAGGGCCATTTTTAAGGAACGGTTGCCGAAAGTGGTCTTAACTATATCGCGGCTTATCTTTGGAATGGGTATATATCCCATTAACCAATTATCTTCCCATGTGCGGTATTGCAGGTATTGTTTCATTGAACCCAGCTTTGGTACAGCAGCAAAAGCTGCAATCCATGGCAACTGCATTGGAGCACCGTGGGCCGGATGGGCAGGGTTTCTGGATCAATGAAAATGGTCAGGTTGGCTTTGCGCACCGCCGCCTTTCGGTTATTGACCTGAGCAGTGCAGGCTCCCAGCCGATGCACTACCTGGACCGCTATACCATTGTGTACAATGGGGAGATCTACAATTACCTTGAACTGAGGGAGGAACTGAAAAAGAAGGGCTACCAGTTCCATTCGGACTCGGATACGGAAGTGGTACTGGCGGCTTATGATTGTTACGGTAGTGAATGTGTGCAGCATTTTGATGGGATGTTTGCCCTTGCTATTTGGGACAACCTGGAACAGCACCTTTTTGCGGCAAGGGACCGGTTTGGGGAGAAGCCTTTCCATTATTTCCTTGACGGGGAGCAATTTGTTTTTGCCAGCGAAATGAAGGCCTTATGGGCCATGGGCATTGCCAAGCAACGGAACAATGCCATGCTGCTCAATTACCTCACCATTGGTTATACCAGCAATGCCCTGCATCCTGAACAAAGCTTTTTTGAAGCCATCCATAAATTGCCCGCTGCTTCAAGATTGGGCTACTACCCCCATTCAGGGCAGTTGACCATTGATAAATATTGGGACCTGGA
>JAHEZD010000155.1 GCA_023251255.1 Chitinophagaceae bacterium | reverse complement strand
GGGTGCCTGCGCCAAGGCATACAACAAACTGCCCAATAAATACGGCTATCAAGGAGATTACAGTGAGGAGGAAGAGGAAACCGGTTACAACGAGTTTGACCTGCGCATGTACGATCCCCAGATTGGCCGCTGGATCAGTACGGACCCCTATGATGAATTTGCTTCTCCCTATCTTGGCATGGGTAATGACCCTGTGAACAATGTGGATCCGGATGGTGGGAGTGCCTTTAGCCTAATATTTAGCAAGGCAGTATCAATCGCCGATAACCCTAGTGGCAGTCCATTATTGGACGGGCTTGGCCTTCTAGGGCTTAATTTGGGTGTATCATTAGGAGCCAATTGGATGCATAGTTTGTTTCCGATGGCCAATAATGTTAATGCTGCCACACTGGCTGGACTTGGGGGGCCTCATACAAAAACTCGTAAAGGTAAGGTTGGTGATAAAGTAGCAACAGAATTTAGTTGGAAGCTTTATTGGAAATATGGGAAAGATTATGAAACAATTTTGGGAGCAAAACATATTGGGAAACGACAGGCTTATTATTTTGCATCTCAACTAAATGTCTCTGCTGTTAACCCAGATGGAGATAATACCACTTCTGTCGATATACAAGGGTCAAGATTATATGATCATGTACTACAGGAAATATTTAGATTATATGGTTTGGAAGAAAAGGACTTGTCTTTAGATGATTTGAGTAATATAGCTTATGTAAAATTCGCTAATGACGGGGACAATAGTGAATATTTTGAAATTGAGGAAGAGAATTATATAAAAATTGGAATTGGTATACCTATTCCAATTCCTACTTCCATTCCAATACCTTTTATTCCTCAGGGGATTGTATCGCCTACAATTATAAACGTATCTGTTGAGGTAAATACATTGGCTACTGACATCATAGCAAGGAACAATACTTTATTACAAACAAAAGCACAGGCAAAAAAAGAAGTTGCTGAACAGGCGATTCGTTCACCTTATCGCATAGGACTAAGAAAAAGATACAATTCAAAAAAAAGTGCTTATGAAGCAGCGAAACGAGTAGGAAAAGGGGAGCCTGTCTTGCATTATGGTAAAAAACCTCATTACCATCCAGGAAATGGCAAGGGGAAGCCTTTAAATCATGACCATTATTACTTTCCTAAATAAAAATAACTATGAAAAAAAATATGCTAAAATTGGTTGAACTTATTGAAAAAAATGTATCAATTGATGATATTAAATCAATGATATTGTCGGAAGGCAATAATATAAACAGCACTGACAAAGATGGTAATACGCTCTTGCATCTCGCCATTGTAAATAATAATTACAAATTGGTGAAATTCCTTATTGAAAAGAATGCAACCATTGCCGTTTTCAATAAAGAAGGGATATTTCCTTTAGAAATGGCTATTATTTATCAACGTACAAGCATAGTAAAATATTTAGTAAAACACAATAGTTCACTTTTTAACAAAAATGGATTTACGCCTTTGCATTGTGCGGCTGCTGTAGGAAATACTAGTATTTTAAAACTAATAATGCCTTTTTACAAAGGATTCAACTCACCGGAACAACAAACAGGTTACACCGCTCTTCATTATGCTTGTCAAGATGGTCATTTTAAGGCAAGTAAGATGCTTCTATATGCTGGTGCCAAAGCAGACGTTTTGGATGGAGAGGGATTTTCTCCTTTGCACATTGCTGCCGCTTTAGGAAATAAACTGTTACTTGAATTATTGTTGAAATTTGGGGCAAGGATAAATAGGCGGACACCTCAAGGAACACCGCTACATGCAGCTGTAGCATGGCGGCACTATTCAATTGTCAAAAGGCTGTTAGAATTAAAAGCCAATATAAACATAAAAGACAACGAGGGCAGGACACCATTGCAATATGCTTATTATTACAATAACAAGCGGCTGATAAAGCTTATTTTGGATCCCCCCAGCTCTCGTTAGATTGCCTATCAAATCGGAGGAGGCTATCCGTAGATTCTGAGCAATGGCCAAGTGTCAAGCTATCTACGGATTTCCAATAAAAGCCAGTTTGCAACTGGCTAATAAGCTGCCTTATTGTTTGCGCCGTTCCCCACTCGAACACGGTAGGATACGGTCGAACACGGTTACAATGAGTTTGACCTGCGCATGTACGATCCCCAGATTGGCCGCTGGATCAGTACGGACCCCTATGATGAGTTTGCCTCTCCCTACCTTGGCATGGGCAAGAAACTAGTAAGGATGCTAAAAAAAGCTCTACAATTACTTAAAGATGGAAGATTTAAAAAATAAGGATTTATATAAACTAATGTGGCTTCCAGAAATAGATGAAATTATTTGGAAACTTGATAATGAAACAATGCCTATTAGGCCAGTAAAAGAGTTCATTTTTAATAGCCTCAATAAGAACATAGATATTAATGAATGGCATAAAAAGTATGCTAATCTTTATTCGGACTATTTAAATAATGATGCTCAAGATATTTATGATGTAACCAATGAAATTAATTATAGTATAATTAAAGCTATCAAGAAGACAAACAATTTACTGCGCAAATCAAATATTATATTGTTTTATTGGTTTGACGTAGACAGGGTGTCAAAGGAGAATTGGCGCTGGATTAGTGATCCGCTTAACGGTAAAGATCTTTTAAAATTGGATGGGTCTTTTCATGAAGTAAATAGAAAAGTTAGCTTGGATAATTATATGGTATTCCCTGATTGATTTTTGAGGTATTGGAAAGCTCTCGTTAGTCTGCTATAACATGGATTTAGGCTACTATCATTTGTTAAACGCCAAAGTAAGCAGCGGGCCATTCCCAGCTCTCGTTAGATTGCCTATCAAATCGGAGCGGGCTATCCCGCTAAGAAGCTTGACGGAACAGATAAAATGCCTTATACAAATGGGAAACGTGAAATCAAATTAGAGTAAATATGAAATCAAACATTTTTTTAACGATTTTCATTTTAATTACAGTTAGTAGTTGTTCTAGCCAAACTGATAGTTCCCGAAATAGAAACATCAAGAACTTGACTACCGACACAATTCCTTTACTTGATAAAGGATCTGCTTTGGATTTATTCGTAAAGGAATATGCAGATTCAATCAATATTTCAATCAAAGAAAATAAGTATCCTCACTTTATAGAGAATACTGAATTTGATTTTGATTATTCGGGAATATATGCACCTAGTCACCACCCCCTTCCACTTAGGTTTATGATAGTGAAAAAAGTTACTAATTGCCTTGCAATAAAAAATATTTTGGCATTAAAAAACGATAAAATAAAAGAGAAGCCAAAAAACGTATATAATCTTGAACTTTTATATTCTGACAAATCGTTTTACGATTTATTAAAAATGAGAAATTACGAGTTGAATTGTAAATAAAAACAGTAATATAAAATAGTTCGGTCAGATTAGTAATGGAACGCCTTACTAGATATAATGGTATCCACTGTTTGTAATGTTAATTGTACATATATAATCTACTATAACGAATGGATAAGCTAATTTATCTATAATCAGATAAAGAAGCATAGATTAACAACGGGATTGATTATAAAAGCAATAGGAATAGGCCTTGCTCCTGCAGTATCTTTGCTCTCGTTAGATTGCCTATCAAATCGGAGCAGGCTATCCGTAGATTCTGAGCAATGGCCAAGTGTCAAGCTATCTACGGATTTCCAATAAAAGCCAGTTTGCAACTGGCTAATAAGCTGCCTTATTGTTTGCCCTGTTCTCCACTCGAACACGGTCGAACACGGTAGGACACGGTAGGACACGGTCGAACACGGTCGAACACGGTCGAACATGGTAGGACAACACTCGAACACGGTAGGACACGGTCGAACACGGTAGGACATACTCGAACACGGTAGAACCTTCGTAGAAGGGGCACCGAACGATCATAGGACGATCGTCGAACCTCCGTCCAAGCAAATCGCCTCTGTAACCAATAGTTACATCGCTATACGCCTTTGCCCAGAAGGGAATAAACCAGGAAATTAGAACGACCATCCCCCTGCAAACCATTTTCAGTGATGGCTTACTAACCCATAGCTTCATTCAATAACTATTTTCCTACTAACTCACTACTTGCTTTCCCTGCATAGACTGCTAACCTGCTGCGCTCTACTCCCTTCTGCCTACTCACTACTTCCTCCCCGGCAAAACCAAGCAAAACACTACATAACCCTTGCACAAGCGCACATAATGAAGCAAAACGCAGCATAAAGAAGCAAAAGATACCATGCCGGAGCAGAACGCAGCAAAAGGCGCAAACCCGTTCCCATTGTGCTTTTTTTAGCAGAATCGGCCAATACATTTGGGTAAGTAGGGCATGTACAAACAAGCTTGCAAGCAATGGTAGGAGGCCCCGCAAACAATATTAGTCACAGTAAAAAAAAGCAAATGGGAAGCATCACAAGGGCATCTCCCCCGAAAACAGGAGCAGCTTGGACCGGATGCAGGCAACCGGCAGCAAGTAAAACAAATGGTAACAACAATTAATAAAAATTAAAAAAAATAAACTATGGGAGAGTCAAGAAAGAATCTCGCAACCGAAGGCCTCAGTGGCCTCGTAGGTAATTTCGTTTTCCGCCGTCGGAAAGACGATGGGAAAATATTTGTAAGCAGGAAGCCCGGCAGCTTCGATGGAACAGTCACGGCGGCACAGAAAGTCATACAGGACAAGTTTGTGCAGGCCACCATTTATGCAAAGGCAGCCATAGCCGTGCCCGCCATAAAAGCGGCCTACAAGGAAGTGGCCACCAGGGGCAAGTCCGCATACAATATGGCCGTGGCCGATTACTTCAATGCACCCGTGATTGATGAACTGCTCGTGGAAGCCTATACAGGTCTGCCCGGCAGCAAGATAACCATTAAGGCCACGGACGATTTTGAAGTCAAATCGGTACAGGTGCACATTGCCCACAGCGATGGGACCTTAATTGAAGAAGGCAGTGCCGTGGTGCAGGACGATGACCTGCACTGGATATACACCGCCACTGCAAGCAATGCCTCGCTGGCAGGAACAAAGGTCACGGTTACCGCAACCGATAACCCCAACAACAAGACCGTACAGCAGAAAGTATTGGTATAGGCGCTAACTGCGTCTAGCAATAACTGCCATGTTCACAGCATGGCAGTTTTGTTGTATAGGAACTTAAGGCTAGTAGTATTTTGAAATGACCAGCTTGGGTAATTCATTGCTATGCTGAGCATTCAAGCTATAAGAAGGGATCAGTTTGAAAAACAGGGTATCAAATAATCATGCTACGAAGCACAAGTCTCGGGGAATGCTGTCAGCCTGAGCCTGCCTTTGCCGGCAGGCTTGTCGAAGGCGCTCATCGGAATTGTCTCCTCTTAGAAACTGTCTAAGATTATTTGATGGAATAATATGTTGATGATTTTTGAGCGAAACAAGGCGGAGCCGATAGCCATCGGCTTTGCAGCCATAGTCTAACGCCTAAGGCGAAAAATCCAATCCCGCAATTGTATGCGGGACAGCCAAAAAGCAACACATATTAACCATTGAAATGATTTTAGACAGTTTCTTAGGGTCTTTACCCCGGGTCAGGTACGTGGCAAGATGCTGTGTTATTTTGTTGGCATTGCTCCCGAAAAAAATAAAAAGAACAGATTGTCTTGGTGGATGGAAAGCACCAATGCGTTCATGGGCAATATATCCGGTGCCCATCGGTCTACCGTACACTTGCTGTCGGCTTTGCTGGGCACATTGAATCAGGCAAATGCACCATCTCTGCATCTATCCACCAACGGCCGCCTACCAGTTCGGTGTACGCCACTTCCATTATCCCTCCCTGGCCCATGCTGTTCACTATCGCATACGGTACCACCTGCCTATCATGAATGGATGACACGTAGCCAAATAGTGAAACAGGGCCACCAGTTCCCATTGGAAGCTCAATACTGGTATTGAAGATGATCATGCCGCTAACAGGGTACTTCATGAGTGGCATGCCTACCTTCAAAAGACCGATAGTGGTTGGGGAAATCTTTTTGAACCTGTTCATGCCTTAGTACCCCCATAATCGGGCCGCTTTCATACAAGGTACTGCCAAAGTATGCACCCTGTTAATACTTTGGATATGCCATATAAGGTATTTGCTTTGTTTGTGTTTGATATTGAACAGGGCATCAATTACACCGTAATGTTATGGTGCCTTAGTGTAGGGGATTAAGGAATTGCCACCATCGTGGGAACATTATACAAAAAAATGAAGGACTTTTTATCTGTTCCTGCCGCCACCACTGCCTTTAAGGCCATGATGTGGATACTGCTCCTTGCCGAAATCGCCCTGTGCATCGCCGTGTACTTCCTGTTATAGATATGCTGCTCGGAAACTTCAATCCATTCTTATTTGGAACCTGCTTCCTGCCCAATAGGGTAGTTATACAATGTTCTGTTCTTATCCCCATTTTCAACCATCCCCTCAATTGGTACGGAATTGGTATGGAAGCGGATAAGAATAGCAGTTGGCCGTTCTTGCGGCAACAGCATTGTTTATGAAAAACAGCAATAATGCCCCAAAAAAAACATATCCTCATCGTCGACGATGACCCAGACTATTGCCATATATACGCCGAAGTGCTCACCATCATACGCTCCTCGTTATTGGTACAGTGCATGACCGATGTTAGGAAGGCACTGGAATGGCTTGTAGCGGGAACCGTCGTGCCAGCGTTGATCATCAGTGATATCAACATGCCCTATATGAGCGGCTTCCAGTTCAGGAAATCCATACTTTCCTTGGAACGGTACCTACATATCCCCTTCGTGTTTTTTACGGTATCTTCCACGCCGTTCAACGAGATGATTGGTTCGCAATTATCAGTTGCGGGTGTGTACGAGAAACCTGGGTCATTGACACAGTTTGCCGAGCTGTTCGAAGGGATACTATCGAAAGTAGGACTGTAGACGGTAGGAGTAGGTTGGGTGTATTTTCTGTTTTCTGTTGGTTGGTGCTTCTTTTGCAGAAACTTACGAAGAACGATGTCACACTGAGCTTGTCGAAGTGCTGTCGAAGCCATTCATAAGAATTAACTCAACCTTGCAATTTACAATGGGCAGTGTATACAGGTGGTTGTAGGTACCCGTGCAATGGTCATCAAGTAAGCTACTGTATAGTTGTTGAAATGCACGCCCTGTTAACAAGCACCTTGATTAAAAGTAGGGGACCTGGTCAACTGCAGCTTCCTTTTGTTGTTCCGGTATCCTATTCCAATGCCCAGTATCAATAGGATTTCCACACCCCCATCTATTGGCACGTCCACTGGGTCATCCGGTGGTAGGGCAGGACCGTCAGCATCACTGCTCATGGTGCCCGATGCTTGTAGCTGTTGGTTCAAACTGATCGAGTCAATTGCGGGATTGCCATAGATATCATAAACAATATTTCCCATCCTGTCCGTTAGTACCGGGTTCCCGCTAGCATCGCGGTAACGCTGCCTTTGGTTATTGCTTCTATCGGTCCTATTGGCGCCTGCGGCCACCGTTTGTTGGGAAGGGAGCACCGCCCAGTTGGGGTCATTTAGCGGTGCCCCTATCGTGTTTCTTTCATAACCACTATTGCCCCATATCGGACTGATGGCCGATTGGTCCAATTGGGCAAACGGGAAGAAAGGGAAACCCCCAATAGCTAACAGAAATAAAATGTATATGATCCTCTTTGACATGCCATAAGTTGTTACGATCGGTATAAAAATTTACTGCTTCATTAACCTCAATAGTAACCTTGTACCATTTCCTTCGAGTTCCAATTGGTAGGTGCCCCTTGTTAGCCTGCTGCCCAATTGTATGGCCTGCGTGGCGGAACCGCCCCCGTGCCCGACCAGCTGCCTGAGGACC
>JAHEZD010000154.1 GCA_023251255.1 Chitinophagaceae bacterium | reverse complement strand
AATTCCTTTTCCTGTTCTACCAGTTCCTTTGTTTTACGGTACAGTTCCACAAAAACACTTACTTTGAACCTTAGCAAATCAGGATTGTAAGGCTTGTAGATATAATCCACCCCACCCATTTTATACCCCTTAAAAACAAGCTCCTCCCCATAGTGATGAGCCGTTATGAATATGATGGGAATATGCTTTAACTTATCCCTTTCATAAATAAGCGAGGCAGTTTCAAAACCGTTCATTTTAGGCATCTGCACATCCATCAAGATCAAAGAAAAATCCTGCTGGCTTAGCAGTATTTTAAGTGCCGCCCTGCCAGAATCTGCCTTGACAATTGTATAGCCATCCTTTTCCAAAATGGTTTCCATAGAAAACAGGTTGTCCTCCCTATCATCTACAATTAATATTTTAGTTGTCGGTTTAATTTGTAATTCAATATTTGTTGATGGCTCTTTCTGCATCACATCCATTTTATTAAATTTACTTGTAAAGCCAAACACGCATCAATGAAAGCAGTTGGTCAATCTTAACGGGCTTTGTTATATAGTCCGATGCACCTGCTTCAATACACTTTTCCCTATCCCCTTTCATGGCCTTTGCTGTTACAGCAATAATGGGCAAATGATTGTTTTTGTGTTCCCTTCTTATTTTCTGTGTTGTTTCGTACCCATCCATTTCAGGCATCATAATATCCATTAACACCATATCAATATTACTATCTTCACTTAGAATGTTGATAGCTTCCTGGCCACTTTCTGCTGTAATTACTTTCATATTATAACGTTCAAAAGCCGTTGTAAGGGCAAATAAGTTTCTCACATCATCGTCAACAACCAGGATACTTTTATCAATCAAAACATCTTCCCTTGAACGCAAGCCCTCAATCAGCATCCGTTTTTCGGGCAATAGGTCCATATGATTAATGTGCATGTGCATAACTACTTCTTCAAGCAAGAGTTCGATGGAATTCACATTCTTTAAAAGGATCTTGTTAGCATATTGTTTCAATTGTGTTTTCTCCTTTGGTAAAAAATCTTTGGCAGAGTAAATCAATAAAGGTGTCATTAGTGTCTTCTTTAAAGTATTTACGCGTGTCACAAAATCCATCCCTCCAATATCGGGTAGCATATAGTCCACGATGATGCAATCGTATGCTTCCTTTTCCAGCATTTTCAACGCCTGCTCACCGGTAGCCGCAATTTCAATTTTTATCAGGTCTTCATTCTGTATAATTTTTGCTATCTGTGAAGAATCCAATTCGTTGTCTTCAACCAATAACAGTTTCCTTTGTTTCTTCTCACTGTAGGCTACGATATCTTCAAAAAGCACATTTAACGCTTCATTTTTCAACGGTTTCAAATTGAAACTTCTTGCACCACGCTGCATGGCCAGCAACCTATTTTCTTCACCTGAAATCAAATGAACTGGTATATGCCTGAAATTAATATCGTTTTTGAAGAGGTCCAATATCCTCCAACCACTGGCATCAGGAAGCTTCACATCCAATGTTACTGCTACAGGCTCAAACTTATTGGTTAACACAAAAACTTCTGCAAAGCCAGTTGCCACCACAATCTTCAAGCCTTTTTCATGGGCCTTCTCAATCATGATTTTGGCGAACCTAATATCATCTTCTATAACAAGGATTACTTTATCTTCTGGTGTGATGGAGTTACGGTCATCGCCCATTTCATTGATGATTTCGTTGATGGCTTCTATGTCCCTCACTTCAGGCAGTTTAATTGTTGGAACAGACTGGATAGATGTACTATCATTGTCCTGTATCAGTTTATATTCACTGATGGTCAAACTACTTTGTTTTTCCTTTTTAACGTGTGTTGGGTTATATTCAATCGGAAGGAACAAAGTGAACGTGCTCCCTTTATCTGCCTCGCTTTCAAGCTCAATCGACCCACCTAACAAATCTGCTAAACCGCGGCTGATGGAAAGGCCTAAACCTGTTCCTCCATACTTGCGACTGGTAGACCCCTCAGCCTGCTGAAAAGCTTCGAAGATGATATTCTGTTTATCTCTCGAAATGCCAATACCCGTGTCCTTAATTTCAAAAGCAACCACTTTTCGTGCATTGTCCAAACTTGTGCTGCTTTGTTTCCAATTTCTTTTGGCCTCGTAAATCCTCAATTTCACCTCTCCTTTCTCTGTGAATTTGAATGCGTTGGAAAGTAGGTTCTTCAATATCTGGTTTAGCCTTTGGATGTCTGTTTCCAGGTTATCAGGCAAGTCATCTCCCATTTCAATATTGAAACGGAGGTTTTTGTTTTCAGAGATATGCTTGAAGGTTGTTTCTACAAAAGAGGTAATTTCATTGAATCGTACCTTAATGAAATCAGTGGAAATATAACCAGATTCAATTTTTGACAAGTCCAAGATATCATTAATCAATTGGATTAAATCGTCCCCACAACTATGGATTGTTTTTGCATAGCGCACCTGCTTTTCAGAAAGGTTTCCTTCATGGTTTTCAAATAGTTGCTGTGCAAGGATAAGCAAGGAATTCAATGGCGTTCTCAACTCATGCGACATATTTGCTAGGAACTCTGATTTATATTTTGAAGTAAGTTGAAGCTGTGCGGCTTTTTCTTCTAATGATTTACGGGCTTCCTCCACTTCATTATTCTTGTCTTCTACTTCTTCTTTTTGTTTGGCAAGTAGATGGGCCTTGTCCTGTAGTTCTTCATTGGTCCTTCTCAGTTCATCAGTTAATGATTGCGACTGTTCCAACAAACTTTCTGTTCTTGAGTTTGTTTCAATGGTGTTCAACACAATACCGATACTTTCTGTTAACTGGCTAAGGAAATCCAAATGCGTTTCATTGAATGGTTCAAAAGATGCCAATTCAATTACCGCTTTAATCTCTGTTTCAAATAGTACGGGCAATACAATAACATTTACAGGTGATGAAGCCCCTAAGCCAGATTGTATTTTAAGGTAACTGCTAGGCACATTGGTCAATAAAATCCTTTCTTTCTCGATAGCACATTGACCTACCAAACCTTGACCCAATGCAATTTCCTTGCCCATGGTTATCTCTTCATTATAAGCATAGGCAGAAAATAGTTTCAGTTTTGCATTCCGCATGTTCTCGGTCTGCTCAAGGATGTAGAACATGCCCTGCTGCGCATTTACCACCTGTGCCAACTCCGATAAAATGCGCCGTGTTACTGTATTCAGATCTTTTTGCCCCTGCAACATCTGTGTGAATTTTGCAAGGTTGGATTTCAACCAATCCTGCTCCTGATTGAGTAAGGTCGTTTCTTTCAGGTTCGCAATCATCTGATTAATGGTATCTTTCAATTCCTCCACCTCACCTTTTGCTTCAACACGGATCATCTGTGTCAAGTCACCTTTGGTTACCGCTGATGCTACTTCAGAAATGGCACGTACCTGCGTAGTTAAGTTTTCAGCCAATTGGTTCACGTTTTCTGTCAAATCCTTCCAGGTTCCTGACGCACCAGGTACACTTGCCTGTCCGCCCAATCTTCCATCCACGCCTACCTCACGGGCCACAGTTGTTGTCTGATCAGCAAACACCGCCAATGTATCAATCATTTCATTGATGGTATCGGTTAACTGCGCTACTTCACCCCGTGATACGATAGATAGTTTTTGTTTAAGGTTACCAGTTGCAACGGATGTTACCACTTTTGCAATACCACGCACCTGATTGGTAAGATTGGATGCCATCATGTTTACAGAGTCGGTCAAATCCTTCCAGGTACCAGCCACACCCTGCACTTCTGCTTGCCCACCCAATTTACCTTCTGTACCTACTTCACGTGCTACACGGGTTACTTCAACGGAAAATGAATTTAATTGATCCACCATCGTGTTGATGGTATTTTTCAAATCGAATATCTCACCCTTCACATCAATGGTCACCTTTTTGGTCAAGTCACCAGAAGCCACGGCTTTTGTTACTTCGGCGATATTACGCACCTGCGATGTAAGGTTACCTGTCATCTGGTTTACAGAGTCTGTCAAGTCTTTCCATGTTCCAGCAACACCCGGTACAAAAGCCTGGCCGCCCAATTTACCATCTGTACCAACCTCTCTTGCCACACGGGTTACCTCCGACGCGAAGGCACGCAATTGGTCCACCATGGTATTCAGTGTTTCTTTCAATTGAAGGATTTCACCACGAACATCCACCGTGATTTTTCTTGACATGTCTCCATTTGCCACAGCAATAGCCACGTCTGCAATATTTCTTACCTGTGCGGTAAGGTTACCGGCCATTTGATTTACGGAGTCAGTCAAATCCTTCCAAGTACCGGCCACACCCGGCACATTGGCCTGTCCGCCCAATTTTCCTTCCGTACCCACCTCACGGGCCACACGGGTTACTTCAGATGCAAAGCCCCTCAATTGTTCCACCATGGTGTTGATGGTGTTTTTCAACTCAAGGATTTCACCTTTTACGTCCACTTCAATTTTACGGGAGAGGTCTCCATTGGCAACGGCTGTTGTTACCTCTGCAATATTTCTCACTTGTGAAGTAAGGTTGGATGCCATTTTATTTACGGAGTCTGTCAAGTCTTTCCAAAGACCTTCCACACCCGGCACATCTGCCTGTCCACCCAATTGGCCTTCGGAACCCACTTCACGGGCCACACGGAAAACTTCGGAACCAAAGGAGTTCAATTGGTCCACCATGGTGTTGATGGTATTTTTCAACTCAAGGATTTCACCTTTTACGTCTACCGTAATTTTTCTTGACAAATCACCCCTTGCCACGGCTGTTGTAACTTCTGCAATATTTCTCACTTGTGCGGTAAGGTTGCTACCCATTTGATTTACTGAATCTGTCAAGTCTTTCCATGTACCACCCACACCCTGTACTTTTGCCTGCCCGCCCAATTTCCCTTCTGTACCTACTTCCAAAGCCACACGGGTTACTTCAGATGCAAAGGAGTTCAACTGGTCCACCATGGTATTGATGGTTTTTTTCAACTCCAGGATCTCTCCAGCTACATCCACGGTAATCTTTTTGGAAAGGTCTCCATTTGCCACGGCTGTTGTTACCTCGGCAATATTCCTTACTTGGGCGGTAAGGTTGGATCCCATTTGATTTACGGAGTCTGTCAAATCTTTCCATGTACCACCCACCCCCTGCACTTTAGCTTGACCACCCAACTTGCCTTCCGTACCCACTTCCAATGCTACGCGGGTTACTTCGGAAGCAAATGAGTTCAACTGGTCCACCATGGTGTTGATCGTATTTTTCAACTCTAAAATTTCACCTTCCACATCCACAGTGATTTTTTTGGAAAGGTCACCATTAGCAACGGCTGTCGTTACTTCTGCAATATTCCTTACTTGAGCTGTAAGATTGCTGCCCATCTGATTTACAGAGTCTGTCAGGTCTTTCCATACACCACCAACACCTTTAACCGTTGCTTGACCGCCTAGCTTACCTTCGGAACCTACTTCCTTTGCCACACGGGTTACTTCAGCAGAGAAGGAGTTCAATTGGTCCACCATCGTATTAATGGTATTTTTCAATTCCAATATTTCACCCTTAACGTCCACTGTAATTTTTCTTGACAAATCACCCCTTGCCACGGCCGTAGTAACCTCCGCAATATTCCTTACTTGGCCTGTCAGGTTGGAAGCCATCTGGTTTACGGAGTCTGTCAAATCTTTCCATGTACCTGCCACACCTTTTACTTCAGCCTGCCCACCCAATTTACCTTCAGTACCTACCTCGCGGGCCACACGGGTTACTTCAGAGGAGAAAGAGTTTAGCTGATCCACCATCGTATTGATAGTGTTCTTCAACTCCAATATCTCACCCTGCACGTCCACAGTAATTTTTTTGGACAGGTCCCCCTTTGCCACGGCAGTTGTCACTTCTGCAATGTTCCTCACCTGAGCTGTAAGGTTGCTGCCCATTTGATTTACGGAGTCTGTCAAATCTTTCCATACGCCAGCCACCCCCTTAACCCTTGCTTGGCCGCCCAATTTACCTTCAGAGCCTACTTCCAATGCCACACGGGTAACTTCCATGGAAAAGAGGTTCAATTGCTTAACCATATCGTTCACCTCCTTAGCAATACGCAGGAACTCACCTTGTAATTTATGGTTACCAATCTGCAAGGGCATTTCTTCAGAGAGGTTCCCTTTAGCAACAGAACTAATTACGTGCGCTATTTCAATAGTTGGGTGTACCAAGTTTGAGATGAGTTCATTGATGGAATCAATACCGTCGCTCCAGTGACCTCTCGCAAACCTTGGGAGAATAATACGGTGGGTCAAATTCCCTTGACGACCAATGATATTTCCTGCTTTTGTTAGTTCAAGCATCAATACTTCATTCAGGGAAATAATTTCATTGAGCGTATCGCAAATCTTTCCTTCGAGACCAATTTGATCAATGGGCATACGTACATTGAAATTTCCATTGCGGACTTCTGATAGTACTTTCAATAGTTCCTTACTATCCAACGAAGATTGACCGATTGTCTTTTTTGTTCTGGAAACGGCTCGGCCTCCAACTACATCCGCTTTTGTTACTGGGATATCATTCAAGATAAAGTGGTCAGATGACCCATTAGTTTCAGTTAGCTTTTTACTTGGCATATAAAAAGTATTTAGAGTTGAAAAAACTAAAAAACAAATTCCCACCACCAATATGAAGCCAAAATTTTACAAGGGAATGACCAACAAGGGAACGGGTCTTAATTTGTAAATCACCCAATTATCGTAGAATTGTTTCCCCAGTTTGCCGGAAAACCCATCCTAATTCAAAAGATTTCTCGCCCTTGAATCTGATGAATAATGTTAAGCAAAGAAAATAAAAGCAATAAGCTTCCTGTTAGCTAAACCTGCATTATATAATATTTCACAATATAATACATCATGCCCAATACTCGAAAAGATACAGGTTCATAAAAACCGATGGACCTAAATTATATACGAAAGGCCTAAATCAAATAAAAACTTGGTCTGATGATGCACTGTCTGTGGATTATTTTACCCTTCTTCCACTCTTTCACCTGTTCAACCGTAATAGAAACATACAAAACATAAACAAAAACAGGACGGCTCAAAGGCATGATATTGGTTTACAAGAAAGTACAATTGACAGAGTAAAAATGGGTCCCCTTTAAAAATTAAGGTTTTACAATGAAACTATCAGGCAAAGAGCAGCAGTCAAAAGATATATTCTCAGATGTATTGCCCCAAGCAATCGCATCCTTAAAAAAAAATATAATCACTCCAATATTTGGTGGCAATTTATTGGACAAATACAAAGATGAGCAGCCACCATTCAGGTCAGATTTGTTCACCATTGAACAAATTGAACAGTATGCACAAAAACTGGCCAAAAGTCACGTACTAATTGAAGGCAGGCCATCTGAACACCTGCTTGAAAGGCTGGCCGAAAATGAAAATATCCTTCTTGAAGTACACGAACTACTGTCCGATTCGATTAAACAGGACAACCGGATTGTTCCTGCGGGTGAATGGCTGCTAGACAATTTTTATTTGATTGAAGAGCAGGTTTACACTGCAAAAAAACACTTGCCCAAAGGCTACAGCAAGGGCCTGCCACAATTGGCCAAAGGCACATCGGAAGGGCTGCCAAGGGTATATGATATGGCCATTGAAATCCTATCGCATACAGATGGCAGAATTGATTTTAAAACATTGAGCAGTTTTATCGGTGCTTATCAAAAAACAACCGTTTTGCGGCTCGGTGAACTATGGGCCATACCGATTATGCTGCGACTGGCCTTATTGGAAAACCTGCGCCGCTTATCTACACAAATTGCCACTAATATCCTCAATAAGAACCTAGCAGATAAGTGGGCTGACGATATGACCAATACGGCTGAAAATGATCCC
>JAHEZD010000153.1 GCA_023251255.1 Chitinophagaceae bacterium | reverse complement strand
TTTCCATTGTACAGTATGGAACTCACCAGGTCGGACAAGGTAAAGTCACGGTAATTGTCCACGCCCGGCGTGCGCCATGAAACGGAGAAATTATCCGGTGTGGGGCCAAATACTTCCTTCACCACAGGGGCGGTAATGGGTTTTTCCGGTGCAGGTGCATACGGTGTTACGGCCTTGGTTTTCCACCATTTGAAGGAGGCATCTATTTTCTTGATCAGCTCATCGGGATTCAAATCGCCCACCATGACCAGGGCCATATTATTGGGCACATAATACTTGTAGTAGAAATTCCTGATTTCCAGTAATGAAGGGTTCTTCAGGTGCTCCACTGTACCAATGGTGGTCTGCTGTCCATAGTTATGTGTGGGGAACAGGCCAGCCATCATGGCTTCCTGCACTTTCCAGCCGTCATTGTCCAGGCTGCGGTTCTTTTCTTCATAAACCGCTTCCAGTTCCGTATGGAAAAGGCGGAGTACCGGTTCACGGAAACGCTCTGCCTGAACGGCCAGGTACTTGTCTATGGCATTGGCGGGAATATTTTCCTGGTACACGGTTTCCTCCACCCAAGTATGGGCGTTGGTAGCCTGCGAACCCATAGCGCCCATCATCTTATCGTATTCATTGGCAATGGCATATTTGGCTGCTTCGCCAGAAATGCTGTCTATTTCATGGTACTTGGATTTCCTCCTGGCAGAGTCCGTGCCGGGTATCTTATTGTATTCCTCGTACAGCGCATCCACTTTGTCCAGTAGGGGCTTTTCCTTGCTCCAATCCAGTGAGCCGTACTTGGTGGTGCCCTTGAACAGCATGTGTTCCAAATAGTGGGCAAGGCCTGTATGGTTAGCAGGGTCCGTGTTGGAACCCGCCCTTGTACCCATAAGGGTCTGGATGCGGGGCGTTTTCTTGTTCACGCTCAGCACAACGGTCAATCCGTTTGAAAGGGTGTAGTAACGTGACTTGGTAGGGTCGCCCGTTACATACTTGTACGTGTAGCCTGCAGCAGTGGCCTGCTGCCAGGAATGGTTCTGCTGGGCATTGACCGAAAGAACGGCTACCAGCAAACCAATGGAGAGGATGTATTTTTTCATGTTCCTTTTTTGAGGCGTCAAGATAGGGAAATATGCTTTTGGGCTTACGGGTTATGAAAGAGCAGGGAAATATTTATTTGAATGGTAAGGAAGCGGAATGAATGGTTGGTGGACCAGGTGTTGGGTGTATCAGCTTGAATATTCTTCTTGGGATGAATGTTAGCCTGAGCCTTGCCTTTGCCGGCAGGCTGCCAGTGACACCCGATAGTCATCGGGTTAGTATAGAATGTTGAAAACCATTTGTAAACAAATATTTTTTGTTCTACCACAAACTTGCCCGTCCGTTCAGGCGGGGACTCAAAGGACACAAAGGAAAAAACGCAGTTTCTTAAACTTAGTGTCCTTCGTGCCTTTGTGGTCAACCCGATGGCTATCGGGTGCCATCCCTGCCTTTGCCGGCAGGCAGGGTCAATGTGCTTGCTTGCGGAGCAAGCATTAGTTACTCAAACCCCCATGAAAAATCGGGGCAGGCGCTGACACAAAATTCAAACTGGTACACTACCGGTGCTTGGGATATTCCGGCGCTCACTTGTGGTAGTTTCTTTTTCCGAAGCGCCTTTGGCACATGTCAGCCCAACGAAATGCTATTTACTGTGATTGAGGGCAAGTGCAATTGTATTGACTAAATTGCATGACGATTGTCGGAATAATTATTGTATAACGGTTGCCACTAACTCTTTCAAATAATGAAACATCTATTTATAGGCTTAGGGCTATTGCTCGTGCTGTCTGCTACCGCACAGCAAAAGCAACAGCAATTCAAGATACTCGGCATTGGCTTCTATAACGTGGAGAACTTTTTCAATCCCGAGGATGACCCGAACAAGCAGGACGAGGACTTCACGCCCAAAGGCGCCTACCATTACACGTATGAGGTGTACAAACAGAAGCTGCACAATATTGCGACCGTGATGCAGAAATTGGGAACGGACCTCACGCCGGATGGTGCCGCAATCATTGGTATGGCAGAAGTGGAGAACGACAAGGTGCTGGATGATTTGGTGAAGCAGCCGGAGCTGTTGGACCGGCATTACAAATATGTTTGGTTTTATGGCCCCGATGTGCGGGGCATCAGCACGGCCATGCTGTACAACCCCAAGTACCTGACCGTTTTGGCTGCACGGCCATTGCATGTGCCGATTGATACCATTGGATTGAGAAGGCCAACCAGGGATATACTCTATATACATGGCGTATTGGCTGGCGATACGGTGCATATACTGGTCAACCACTGGCCTTCCCGCAGCGGTGGCGAGGATGCCACAAGGCCGTTGAGGGCAGTGGCTGCATCGGTTGACAGGAGAGTGGTGGATTCTGTACTCAACCAGAATCCCCATTCCAAGATATTGATACTGGGCGACCTGAATGACAATCCCACCGATGCCAGTGTTATTAAGGTTTTGGGTGCCAAGGAAAACAAGGAAGAGGTAACACTAACGGACATCTATAACCCTTGGATAAAACTGTTCAAAAAAGGGTACGGAACAGAATACTATGATGGTTGGAACCTGATTGACCAAATAATGGTATCGGGCGCATTCCTTTCGGACAATGTTGGATGGAAATACTATAAGAGCATCATATTCAATAAGGATTTCCTGATGCAGAAAGATGCACAAAGAGGGGAGAACCTGCCACACCGTTCCTTCACGATCAGCAATGAATGGGACAATGGCTACAGCGACCACTTCCCCGTGATCACCTATTTTATCCGTCCTTTATAAAGAGCTAAATTACCTTTATAAAGAGCTAAATTATTAGCAAGCATAACTTGTGAAGAATACTATCAGCCTGAGCCCCGAATAGTCGGGATTTTCAACCTGTCGAAGGCGGCTTCGTTAGTATTACCTTTCAAAAGACGCTTTCGACAGCACTTCGACAAGCTCAGTGTGACATCGTTCAATCTGACAGGTTCTTCAAATTGTTAATGGATTCATGTAACGTAGTCAAACCGTTAAAGCAGATAGTTGGAAGATACTGATTCTTTTGTGAACGAGAGTCTTACAAGAGGTACTATCAGCCTGAGTAATAAATTGTTTCTTCACAAACAGGTGCATTGTAGATGATATTCAATAGCGGGTTAACCACCAAGACACCAAGGCACCAAGATTAAAAAAACGAAGTTTTTTTCCTTTGTGTCTTCGTGACTTTGTGGTAAAATAAAAGCATTTGTTTACAAATGGTTTCACTCTGCTATCAATAGCCTGTCGAAAATCACAGCAGGCTAAGGATGCTGTATCTGTGAGGAAGGATGGAACATTTGCTCCAGCAATTGGTACAGTTCCCGATGTTTCGATTTCAGTTCATCGGGGCGTTCAAAAAAATATTCGGAAACCACGGCCAGGAATTCCGCATCGTTGGTGGCCCCATAAAAATCAATGTCCCTGCTTTGGTTCTGCTTCATTTCCTGTATGGTCTGGTGCATGTGCTGTATCCAGGGCAGCAAAAAAGGGCGCTGCAATAAATAATCCGGAATGCCATCTGTGGCACCATCTGCCTTGTCCAGCAAATGCACAAATTCATGGATCACCGTATTGTGCCCATCGTGCGGGTGCTGGAAAGAGGCACGTACCGATGGCTGTGATAGGATCATTTGTCCCTTCATGGCACCGTCGCCTACCATGCCCAAGATATTGCGATCATTGCCCTGTAATTGATAATCCTCCGAAAACGCATCCCTGTACAGCAGCACTTCCGAAATATTATTGTACCGCCAATCAGGGAAGGAAAAAATAACCATAATGGCCCCTGATGCAATGAGGATGCGGTCCAGGTTTCCCACCGTAGTGCCAATACCGGTAATGGCCACCCGTTGCAGGAAATCCTTGATGCGGTTTTCAAACACCAGTTGCTGGTCAGCATTCAGTTGACGGTAAAACGCCACATGTGCCTGTAGCAGTTCCTTCGTGTTCATTGGCATGGCCACATGGCCCGTGCGTTGTTTGGTGCGGGCATACACCCTCCAGCCCCAAAAAAGCGCAACGCCAAGTATGATGAGTCCAATCATAGTCAATGCCTCGGCATTTGAAAGCAGCAATACCGTAGCGGTAAGGATGGCAAAGTGCCCTATCAATACAGTACCGTTGCTTACGCCAAGACAATAAAGCTATCCAAATAAAAATACAATACACGCGCAGATTTTTGTACGGTACCCTATAGTGCAATGCCAAAGGACAGGTAGAGGAATATGTTGCTGAAAGTCTTTGTTGCCTCTTCTTCCTCCAAATAAAAAACGCTAACAGTTTTGTTAGCGTTTTTATGACGGTATTTTTTTCCGGTGAATTTTGGCGAAATGGTATCCAACTTACTTTCAACCGGTAGTGTTATCCATAGGTTAGTAGGGGGTAGCTACTTTGTTCAGCTATCACTAGCTTTTTCTTTTTAACCGCATCAGCTTTTGAAAAGCCTTTACCTGGCTCTTGCCTATGGTGTCTCCCGCAGCTATCAAAGCCTGTTGATAGGTTTGGTACGGATCCGGTATGATTACTGGCTTATTGTTGCCGCTATCCAACAGAAAGCTGAAGTCTGTTCCAAAAGATCCCTGTGCCTGCCCATGGCATCCTTGGCATCCACCCATATTTACGGCGTTCTTGTTGAACACCACGTTATTGATGGAGGCATTGAAAGGGTCGGGAAATGAACCATGGAAATTGGTCAGTTTCAAATCGGATTCTATGGCATAATTGGCCATGAAGTAATTATTGTTGCCATTGCGGTTGGTATAGTCGAATGGAATGCCCTGTACACCAATGAGCTGGTAATATTGCCATTTGGAACTGGCATTTTTTGATTGGATGGCTTTTTTGACCGATTGGTTTACTTGCTGTACACCTTCTGGTATTACCCGCTCTATCACTGGGTTTGAACGGTGCGGGTCCACATTTCCGTATTTGGTGCCATCCACTTTTACGGAATCCAGTCCTATCGTTTGCATATTGTTATTGCGCACATCCACCTGCTCCCAAGAGGCAAAAATGAACGCTGGGTAGTTTTGGGTCTTATGGATAATGTGCATGCCTATCAGGCCAAACAGATGAACGGCTGCCTGTAGGTTTTGGGAGGTTCCCACCGGTTTAAAGACCACCACCTTTTTCGTGATGAACCTTTCTATGGAATCATGGAGGGGATTGAGTTCCCTAAAAGCCAGTTTGATTTCCAGAACGCCGGGGTCTTTTTTTGCTTTGTCGCCACAGGGCAAGCAGATCAATCCTTTTTTACTTAAGCTATCACTGGCACACATAGCTGCTTTTGAGTAGCTCAAAAAATGGCTGAGCCGTTGCGTGGGGCTCAAAGAGGTGATTTGGTCAGCAGCGGCATTGAGTTGTGGATCTGTTGGGAAATAGTTCTTGAGGTAATTGTATTCTACCAAATTGGTTTTGGCCATATAGAGTACTTCTGATTCATTCTGATGGGAGAACAAATAAGACGAACCTATTTCATTGTCCTCATCCAGCACGTTCCAATAGTTGCTCAAGTGAACAGTGTCTGTAATGATCATGGTGGAATCCACAAAACTATAGTGGGGACTGCCCTTGCTCAAATCCTCGGTCCGCTGGCCACTGGCAGGCCGCAGTTCCGAACGGTGTATATAGGTTTCCCATACGGCCAGATCGGGCTGGGCACCACTGCTGGCAAAATCCCATAGGGTATCCGGTGTGGTCCTCCGCTGGTCCTTGTTCCAGGAAGAGGCCCAGTTCAGGGCAAAGAACTCCCGCCAGGCAAATGTGGCCAGGTCCTGCTCGGAAGCCGTGGAATCCACATCTTCGGGAAGTTCATAGCTGATCAGTTTGGGGTCAAAGTCCGCAAAGCTTTGTTTGCTGATGTTGGACTGGCAGGAAAACAGGGTGAGGCAAATGGCGCCCAGTGCTAAGGCCATATAGGCCCTACGGTCATTTTTGCACATACTGGTAAGGTTTGCTTGTTAGTTAATTGATCAAGTTTTTAACCCGTTTATCAAGTGGTTACCAGGGTCCACGGTTTAAAAACTTTTTGATAGCTCAAAGGTGCCTTGCAATATTTCCTTGCATAAGCGCATAAATGACTGTTTTTAAAAACGGTCATTTATACCTGTTTCCAACCTTTAGGTAGGTATTTATACCTGTTCAAGTACGGCACAGTGAGGCCATTTAATTTACTGAGGGGAAGAAGTGAGCGGAATGTTAGGGAAATGCTGTTAATCCTTGAAGCCGAATAGGCAAAAAGATAGGGCTTTGGAACAACCGCAAGTTTCGGATTTTATGGCGGCAAAAACATGTAGACATTTGCTTCATAAAATGTAGGGAAATGAACATCCAGGAACAGATCAATTATAACCGTATTGCCACAGCAATAGATTATATCAAAAGCAATTTCAAGGACCAGCCCAACCTTGACGAAGTTGCAGAGAAGGTACATGTAAGCCCGTTCCATTTTCAGCGGCTTTTCAGCGAATGGGCAGGAACAAGCCCAAAGAAATTCTTGCAGTACATCAGTGTTGAACATGCAAAGAAAATGCTGACCGAGAACCGGGCAACAGTTTTTGATGCGGCATACGAAACCGGGCTTTCAGGAACAAGCCGGCTGCACGACCTATTTGTAAACATTGAAGGGATGACGCCTGCCGAATACAAAAACGGTGGCAAGAACCTTATCATCAATTACCATTTTGGTCAAAGCCCATTTGGGAATATTATCGTGGCTTCCACGCACAAAGGCATTTGTTATATGGCGTTCAACGAGAACGGTACCCAATCATTGGAAGGTTTGAAATCAAAATTCCCCAATGCTTCCTTTTGCCAGGAATTAAGTTCATTGCACCAAAATGCCCTGTCCATTTTTCAAAATGATTGGAGCCAACTACAACAAATAAAACTCCACTTAAAGGGAACAGGATTCCAATTGAAAGTTTGGGAAACCTTATTGAAAATACCCATGGGGCAGCTTTCAACTTACGGTACAATTGCCGGAAAAATAGAAAAGCCCAATGCTTCAAGAGCAGTAGGCACGGCTATTGGCAGCAATCCTGTTGCATTTTTAATTCCCTGCCACCGTGTGATCCAGGCCACAGGGAATTTTGGTGGCTATAGGTGGGGGAGCACCCGCAAAACAGCCATTATTGGTTGGGAGGGTGCAAATGCTGCTAACATTGAAAATATATAATTTGACTATCGGATGATGGAAAGTATGTCAGGTTGAGCTTAGTCGAAACCTTTTATTGAATTAAGATTTCGTTCATTATACCTGCCTTTGCCGGCAGGCAGGCTTCGACAGGTTGAAAATCCCGACTATTCGGGGCTCTGTATGACAGCGACAAATGCTCATTACTTTCCTTCATCCGATAGTCCGTATATCTCATTCGATAAGAAGCTATTGGGATTTGATTGGGGAAACCCGGCTTTTGCTTTACACAACAAAACAATGAAAAATATACAGTCAACATTTGAAAATACGCATTGGGGAAATTTTGCGGAAGAAATGCATGAAAAGGGTTTTGCCATCATCCAGGGCCTATTGACCAATGAACAATGTGAAGCATTGAAAAACGGGTACACCAATCCTGACCTCTATAGGAAAACGGTTGTAATGGAACGCTACCGCTTTGGTTTGGGCGAATACAAATATTTCAATTATCCTTTGCCAACGCTTATTCAAAGCATCCGCACGAACCTTTATCCCAAATTGGCACCCATTGCCAATGCTTGGTTCAAGGCATTGAACATTGATAATATATTTCCGGCCACGCACCAGGAATTATTGCAACTATGCCACGAAAATAACCAGTTGAAAGCAACGGTCTTACTGTTGAAATATGGCAAGGGCGGACACAATACCCTGCACCAGGACCTGTATGGGGATGTATATTTCCCCATTCAAACAGTACTGTTTTTAAAC
>JAHEZD010000152.1 GCA_023251255.1 Chitinophagaceae bacterium | reverse complement strand
CCTTCCTACTTTTTCAACCCTATTTACTTTATAAGCCTTTTCAACCCTTTCTACTTTCCCTGCTCTTCCTACTTCCCCCCCCAGCTATGCAGGGCTGTAGCAATAATGCTGTGCCGTTGACCAATCAAGGCAGTTTAAGTAAAACTCAAGTTCCAAAGGAGCAGCGGATATTCAATAATGAGACCTACGAACTGGACACCCTTTTTCAACAGCATGGAAACAGGTATAAAGTGTGGTTAAAAAAAGGAAATGGATTGGGCCAATTAATTCTCCAGAAAAGCAATCAGGCAAAGGACACCACTATTTGGGAAGGTAATGCCAAGGAGAATAGCTATGGCATTGCAGACAGGAACAATGATGGGTATAATGACTTCTATGTGTTGACAGCCAGATACTATGATTTGGTGTACCTGTTCAACCCCCAAACGAATGGCCTTTATGCAACGCCATTTGCATTTCCAAGTGACTATACTTTGTTGGATTCGGCAACAAATGTTTACTGCGGTTACAGCCAAGGCATGTGCAATGAAATGCACGATAATTCAAGGTTATATTCCTTTTTGAAGGGCGATTCCTTCCCATCGCTTCATTACGAACTGGAATATTATTCTCGTGGCGAGCAACTTTCCCGTGAGCATGTCACTGCCATTAAGCTATATGGATTCAGGAATGGCGATATCGATATCCAGGAGCGTTTTTTTATTCAGGACATCAAAACGGCTACGCCCGGCACATTCGATGCAGTTGGTTATTGGAAGAAGAACTATAGGCAATTGATAAAAGACGAAAAAAATACCCATAGCATAAAATGAATATAGCTACCATATATAAAGCAGTGGGCATTCCGGAGTCTCCGATTTCAGCAGCACCAGGTGCTGCCAAGTCTCCGATACTACCTTATAAACCCTATTTACTTTTTCAACCCTTTCCCCGCTCCTCGAAGTCCCTGACTTCAGAAGCCCTATATTCTCCCGGGTCTCCGACTCGCTCTTGTAAACTTTATTTACTTTGTCTACCCCTTCTCCTTCTGCTTTCACTATTCACCCTTCACCCTTCACTCCAAGCCCAAACCAACAACCTCAAGCTCTGGTACAACCAACCTGCACAAAAGTGGACAGATGCCCTGCCCATTGGCAATGGCAACTTGGGGGCCATGATTTATGGCGGTATCAATGAGGAGCACCTGCAGTTCAATGAATCCACTTTATGGACAGGCAAGCCCCGTGAATATGCAAGGAAGGGTGCCTACAAATATTTGCAACCTATCAGGGATTTATTGAGCCAAGGCAAGCAGAAAGAAGCAGAAGCATTGGCCGAAAAGCATTTTATGGGGCTGAAAGATATGGATGATAGTATGTATGCTGTTCAGAAAAACTTGTGGGGTCAAAAGGTAATTGCAGCTACAACATTTGCTTCCATCGAATTGAATGACAGTAAATGGAAAACCATGCAACTGCCCACCCTCAATGGATGGGAGCAAGCAGGCTTAGAAGGACTGGATGGCTCTGTTTGGTTCAGGACCAGTTTCGATTTGCCAAAAGAATGGCTAGGCATGGACCTGACGATTGATTTGGGCCGTATCCGGGATATGGACCTGACCTATATCAATGGAAATTTTATTGGTACCACAGAAGGCAATACGAACAAGCGCAGTTACACCATTAACGCGGGATTCTTAAAAGAAGGAAAGAATGTGATTGCCATACAGGTACTAAACTTCTTTGATAAAGGTGGCTTCACGGGCATTAAGGAAAAACGGAAAATATTCGTGGTTTATCCCAAAGGCGAAACTACTGATAAAGGCATTGAACTTTCAAGAACATGGAAATACTTTGTACAGGATGATAACCCACCACAATACCCACAATACCAAGCCAGCTACCAGCCTTTTGGTGATTTGTTTTTTACGTTTACTAATCAATCAAACATTACCAATTACAAACGAGATTTGGATATAAGCAATGCCATTTCCACTGTTAGCTATACATCCAACAACATCAATTACACAAGGGAATACCTTGCTTCCAACCCTAATGAGGTGATTGCAGCCCATTTTGCCACCAGCAAAAAAGCTTCCATCAATTTGGTTGCTTATTTGTCATCCTTGCATCAAGGGTTTATTCTTAAGAAAATTAACGACAGAACAATCGGTCTGTATGTACAGGTGAAAAATGGCGCATTGAAAGGTGTGGGTTACTTGTTTGTTGATGCAAGGAGTGGAGTTGTTACTGTTGACAAGGACCATATCAATTTGCAGGATTGTGATGAAGCAACATTTTACTTGGCGGCAGCTACCAACTTTGTCAATAGCAAGGATGTATCTGCCAATGCAGCAGAAAGATGCAAGATTGTTTTGCAAAAGATACAACCGAAAACATATACTCAAATCAAATCATTGCATGTAAGCGATTATCAAAAATGCTTCAACACTTTTTCCATCAATTTTGATAACAATAGTAAACAGGATATCCCAACGGATGAACGCATCAAGCAGTTCAGCCCAAAAAATGACAACGCCTTGCTTGCTTTGTACATGCAGTATTCACGTTACTTGATGATTGCCTGCTCCCGTTCCAATTCAAAACAGCCAGCCAACCTTCAGGGCCTATGGAATAATTTGCTAACGCCACCTTGGGGCGGCAAGTACACCACCAATATCAATTTGGAGATGAACTATTGGGGAGCGGATATGTTCAATCTTTCTTCATCTACCATGCCACTGTTCAATAAAATCAATGACCTGAGCAGTGCTGGTCAGGCAACAGCCAAAGCACATTACCATGCCCATGGTTGGGTACTGCACCACAATACGGATATATGGAACGGTACGGCACCCATTAATGCAAGCAATCATGGTATATGGGTAACAGGTAGTGCATGGTTGAGCAATATGGTTTGGGAGCATTACCTGTTTACACAGGATAGGAATTTTCTTCAAAGGAACTATCCCGTTCTAAAAGCTGCTGCCCAGTTCTACCAGGATTTCCTGGTAAAGGATGCAGCAACAGGTTGGTTGATCAGCACGCCCTCCAACTCGCCTGAAAATGGTGGCCTGGTAGCAGGACCTACCATGGACCATCAAATCATCCGTGAACTGTTCAGGAACACGGTTGCTGCCAGTGAGGCGCTGCAAACAGACGGGGCATTGCGGAAATCATGGCAGGAGAAAGTTCAAAGCATTGCCCCCAATCAAATCGGCAGGCACCATCAACTGCAGGAATGGCTGAAGGATATAGATGATACCACCAACAAGCACCGCCACGTATCCCATTTATGGGGTGTTTACCCCGGCACTGATATTACTTGGAAGGATTCAACCATGATGAATGCAGCCAAGCAATCATTATTGTATAGGGGGGATGATGGCACAGGATGGAGCCTGGCATGGAAAACCAACCTTTGGGCAAGGTTCAAGGATGGCAACCATGCCCTATTGATGGCCGAAAAATTATTGAGCCCAGCAGATGATGATAATGGTGCCAGTGAAAAAGGCGGTGTCTATAAGAATATGTTCGATGCACATCCGCCCTTCCAGATTGATGGCAATTTTGGCGGTTCGGCAGGTATTGCGGAGATGTTGGTGCAAAGTCAAACCAAGTTTATTGAGCTGTTGCCTGCATTGCCAGATGCCTTGCAAAATGGTGCTGTTAAAGGATTGTGTGCAAGGGGCGGTTTTGAAATTAATATGCAGTGGAACAATGGCAAATTACAAACTGTTGAAATCCTATCAAAAGCAGGTAATGAATGTTGGCTGCAATATGGAAGGAAGCAGGTCCATTTCAAGACAGAAAAAGGAAAGGTCTATCCATTCAACAACGAATTGCAAAAGCTATAATGAAGCCAGTTTGTAAACGATATTTTTTTGGAGCACAAAGCACACAAAGGGTACCAAGTTTCTTGAACCTTGCTTGTTTTCTCATTGCGTCTTTGTGGTTGAACGTTCTCCATGCACAACGAACAGATATCCTTTTAAACAGTAACTGGCAAACCATCTCCAGCGATTCCAATCAAAATGCATACACTGGGTTTGAACAATCATCCTACAAAACCAGCCGTTGGGAAACGGTCAATGTTCCCCACAATTGGGATGCGTATGAAGGCTATAGAAGAATGCTGCATGGCAATAAACATGGTTATGCTTGGTACAAGAGATCTTTCAGTATAAACAAACAATTAGGTAAACGTTATTTCCTGTTCTTTGAAGGAGTGGGTTCCTACGCCACTGTTTGGCTGAATGGAAAGCAGGTGGGCTACCATGCGGGAGGCAGGACCACTTTTACCATTGATATAACCAAAGATATTATCTCAGGCAAGGGAAATGATTTGGCAGTCCGTGCAGACCATCCTTCAAACATTAAGAACCTGCCCTGGGTATGTGGTGGCTGCAGCGATGAACGTGGCTTTAGCGAAGGCTCTCAGCCAATGGGTATTTTCCGCCCAGTGCATTTGATTATTACGGATGAAGTCCGTATAGAGCCTTTTGGGGTACATGTTTGGAATGACACCAGTGTATCGGAAAAATCGGCTACGCTCCATGTAGAAACGGTGGTGAAGAACTATTCAAAGAGAACAAGGGCTAACCCTATTGCTGTCATCAGCAGATTGATGGATAGTAAAGGCGGAGTTGTTGCACAAGCGTCATCAACTAAAACTGCTCTGTACAATCAAAAGATCTTGTTTCAACAGTCATTTCAAAACATCAACAATATCCATTTATGGAGCCTTGACAATCCTTATCTCTACAAGGTTGTTACCACGATTAAGGAGAATGGGAAAACGATTGATGAAATTGTTACGTCTTATGGTATCCGTTCCATCAAATGGGACAGGGGCAACTCCAATCGTTTCTTCTTAAATGGCAAGCCCATTTTCATTAATGGTATTGCAGAGTATGAACATCTCTTGGGTGGCAGCCATGCATTCAGCAATGAACAAATTACCTCAAGGGTTAAGATGGTCAAACAGCTTGGTTTCAATGCCTTCCGGGATGCACACCAGCCACATAACCTACTGTACCAGCATTATTGCGACAGTTTGGGCATCCTTTCATGGACACAGCTTTCAGCGCATGTTTGGTATGATACAAAAGAGTTTCGTGATAACTTCAAAACTTTGTTGAAAGAATGGGTAACGGAAAGAAGGAACAGCCCGTCCATTATTTTATGGGGATTGCAAAATGAAAGCAAGCTACCTGTTGATTTTGCCAAGGAATGCACGGAGTTGATCAGGAGCCTTGACCCAACCGCTTCCTCACAAAGATTGATCACCACCTGCAATGGAGGGGAGGGAACTGATTGGGACGTGCCGCAAAACTGGACAGGTACTTATGGCGGCAATCCCAATACTTATAAGGAAGATATAAAACGTCAAGTACTGATTGGGGAGTATGGTGCATGGCGCACGTTGGACCTGCATACAGAAGGCAACTTCCAGCAGAATGGTGCATTGAGTGAAGACAGGATGACGCAGTTAATGGAAACAAAAATCCGTTTGGCAGAACAGGCGAAGGACAGTGCAGTAGGCCAGTTTTTTTGGTTGCTCACTTCACATGATAATCCTGGTCGTATGCAGGGCGGCGAAGGCCTGCGTGAACTGGATAGGGTAGGCCCTGTGAATTACAAGGGCCTGCTCACACCTTGGGAAGAACCTACCGATGCCTACTATATGTTCAGGAGCAATTATGCATCAAAGAAAAAAGATCCCATGGTGTACATTGTTTCACATACATGGCCCGATAGATGGACGACCACTGGTAAGAAGGACAGTATCATTGTCTATTCCAATTGTGATGAAGTGGAACTGTTCAATGATGTCAATCAATTGTCTTTGGGGAAAAGAAAGAAGCAAGGCATCGGCACCCATTTTCAATGGGATGGCGTGGATATCAATTTCAATGTGCTGTATGCAGTTGGTTATGTAAACGGCAGGGCCGTTGTAAAGGATTACCTCCTATTGAACCATTTGCCCCAAGCCCCCAATCTGAAAGGTTTCTATACCTCCTATGCCAATATCACCAAGCCCCAAGCAGGCTACAACTATATTTACCGTATCAATTGTGGCGGTCCAGAGTATAAAGATATCAACGGCAATATCTGGTCGGTAGATAGAGCTTTACCCAATACTTCGCTTCAATCAACCCTTAACCCCGCACCATCGACCCTCAACCATTTATCCGGTTCTTCCTCATGGACAAACGATTTTCCCAACATGCCCTCCTTCTTTGCCAGCCAGCGTAAAACCAATGCACCCATCGCTGGCACAAGGGATTGGCCATTGTTCCAAACATTCCGTTATGGAAGGGACAAACTCAAATATGAATTCCCATTGCCCGATGGTGAATATTTAGTGGAGCTGTATTTCATTGAACCTTGGTTGGGCATTGGTAGCCATGCAGACTATAAAGCCATGCGCTTATTTGATGTAGCCCTTAACAACAAAACTGTTCTGCATAATGTAGATATTTGGTCAGCAGTAGGGGCAGATGCAGCTTTTAAGAAAACGGTTAAAGCAAAAGTTACTGGTGGCAAGTTGATTGTTTCATTTCCCAATATTGCCGCAGGGCAGGCCGTGATTTCGGCGATAGCCATTGCATCAACAAATAACAAAATACAGGCAAGCCAATCGAATGCACTATTGGCCAACCTGAAATGCAAAAATTGCATTGAACAAGCCTGGCTGGATGCAGGCGATAAGGTTTTTGGAAACAGCAACATTCAATTGCTGTCCCTACCATCCAATTTATATGGGGCTGATTGGATACAGTTAAAGGACAGATTGCAATCCGATCTAATTGCGTTTTCAGTAGCTGAAGAGGCGGACTTTTTCCTTGCCGTTAAGAAAAATGCTCCTCAGCCGCCAGAGGGGGAACTCACAAAGACGGAATTATCTACTGATGAAAATATTGCTACTCTGTACAATGTTTACAGGAAACGTTTGCCCATCAATAAAACCGTAAGGATAAGCATTGACAGCAATGCCTTGTTGGCCATTGTTCCCATCACCAATATGCAACCAGCTTACGATTTGAAACCTGTTACCAGCTATAGGCCTGTGCAAGCCAAGGTTTCAACAGGTGCAGAGAAAACAACCGTCAACACAAAAGATGCCATCAGCTTCAAATCAACCACTGCTTCAGCGGAGTGGGATATTAGTACAGGCGTTGCTGATTTGTATTCCATTACCATCCGTTATGCCAATGAAACGGGTAGGGACTTGAGGGCAACTTTGCAATTACGCTCTTCTGATGGTGTCTTGATGAAAGAGGAGCAGCTTTCATTTACCCAAAGCTTAAAGGGCAAATGGAACTATGCAGTTACCAATACGGGCAGCATGATCAATGCGGGGAATTATATCATCCATATAAAAGCAACCGATGCAGTAGGTGTAAGTATCTCGGCATTGGATATTCAATAGAAACATGAAGCCAATCATTCTTGCCTATTTATTGTCCATCATCAATCCCAAAGTGGATAGCAGGGTAAACCCCCTGGGGGTAGATGCGTTGCAGCCAGTATTCAGTTGGCAGCTAAGCTCTTCACAGAAAAATATAGTACAAACTACTTACAGGATTTTGGTAGCCGATGATAGCCTGTTATTGAAAAGTAACCGCGGTAATGTTTGGGATTCAAAGCGGGTGCCCTCTTCTGCTTCCGTTCAGGTGCCATACAAAGGCAGGCCACTGCAATCAGCAAAAAAATATTACTGGAAAGTAATCGTAAACGATAACAAAGGGAATATGGCTGCTAGTCCGATTGCCTATTGGCAAATGGGCCTATTGAAAAAAGATGATTGGGAAAATGCCCAGTGGATTGCTTATGATGAGCTGCCCGATACCAGTAAGATTGTGCCCCATGTACACCAAAGCGGCAAGAAAGCTTGGGGCAAGCGGAAAGACATACTGCCACTCTTAAGAAAGGAATTTATTGTTGCCAAACCAATAAGGTCTGCCACTGCTTTCATTTCAGG
>JAHEZD010000151.1 GCA_023251255.1 Chitinophagaceae bacterium | reverse complement strand
CCATGGCTGCATTACCAATATTGGAAAATGCTGTTTTCACCTCTCTTGGGCCAAACGGGTTAGACAGGGCTTCCTGTATGCGGTGCAGGCCACGTTGACCAGTAATGTTCGCAACATCTGATTTAACATGCTGAAGCCATTTATAAAAATTGCTTTGCTTGTTAGGGTGCAAGGGCCATTTATCAGCAAAGTTCTCTTCAGCATTAACGGGGTTGGCAATCCATTTTATGGTTCGGCCCAATGTGTGGTCATAACGCTCCTCAATAAAATTTTCCATCGTATGCACTACGCTTATAAGGCCATCGATAACATCGGTTTGCTGTTGATAGGCAATGGCTGCCAATGTTGTAATAATGATGGAGATTGGTTTATCCTCATCACCATTAAACATGATATCCCTATGGCGTTTTAGGATTTGGGTTATGCGTTGCAGGGGAAGCTTTTTTTCATGGTACTCGGGTAGCGGCTGTACTGCTTCATTCAAGGAGAATGACTTACGGATATCCAGTGAAGCCCTTAGTTTGAACCATGCAGCATAACCGAAAGGATTACTTTTTAACCATGTAGAGGGTTCAGGTGAAGTATAGTAATTTGGGGTCAGCCTATCTGTTATCCTGATGGCCAGTTCAGCCACATTACTTAGTTCGCTTGCGGACATTGATTTTTCCAGGAGTATTCTAAAATTTTGGTTCACGATGGCTGGTAGGACATCCATGTGGAATTTGGCAGAATCCCTGTGCACAAGTGTCCAGCATCTCCTCCCTTCTTTATCAAGCATTCTTTTGAAAGTTTCATGATCCTTCAGCCTGTCCCCAACTATTTTCTTTAGGTCATATTGGGTCCAAGCTTGTTTTTTGCCCTCCAAACGGCAAACCAGGTCCACATCAAGATCGTCATCATCATGCACAGGCTTTACCATAGTGCCAAGCAAGAAAGATCCTTGAGGCAGTACTTCTGGTTTGAATGGTGCCAATAATGATTCAGGACGTGACAGCCAATCGCCAACGAATTCATAGCTTTTTACTGCTGCCTCATATTGGGTAGGGGTAATATCCAGGGATTTTCCCAACTCTTCGAAAATCTCATTAAACTGTTTTCTTTGTTCTGGTGTAAGCATAATTGTTTTTTTATGGTTCGTATATTTTATTTAGCGGTTGCATTTATAAAGGTTTCATTATATATTGTGCTACCTCATACCTACTCTACCAAAAGAGTGACTAACGCTTTTTGGTAGTATAAGTGAGCTAGCTAACGAGCATGTCTTGGCAAGAAGTAAAAGATGACCCTACACCCGACCTCATTGAGTACATACAATGGAGGGGCCAGCCAGAGTACAAAACCCTGTCTGAAGATGCATTTATTGCCTTTTGTTTCAGGTTTAGGGATGATGTTCAAAAAAAATGCAGAGTTATCTGCCGGAACAGGGGGCTTGACAATACAGTTGCAGATGAAATAGCAGAAAAAACATTTGCCCGTTTTTTAAAATACCCCAAGTACAGCGCCGCTAAATGCAAGAGCGGTGATACTGATACTTGTGTCAAGTTGTACTTATACAAATTCGCCAGCAGGGTTTTGTCTGATTACATAAAATCAGAGACTGATGGACCTAACCCTTTTACAGGGGAAGAGGAGATTATTGATGATTTCCCCGATATAGAAGCCATGCCCGTTCCTCCCGAAAAGAAGGCTCTTTTGGAGAAACATTACGGAATCATAAAAGCTGCTTTGGAAAGATTGTCAGATAAGCATAAGATCATTTATTTAACGTACAAGCAATATGAAGATGAATTGAACGAAGGTTTCTATTTACCTAGGCCTTTTCTAAAACGTTTGCAAGACCGCCTTGGGCTGTCGCAGGCATCGATCAGGGTTTACAAAAAAGAAGCATTTGATAAAATCGAAGAATACTTAAACATATATGGCAAAAGATAATCCACATATCACGTCTGAAAATATTACCGAATGGATGGCCTCAACGGGGTTCATATTCCCTCGGACAGTTGTCGAACTGGCAAGGTTTGAAAAACTGCATGCAGACGTGAATGAAAACCTGGAGGGCTGTCAGGTTGACCCTGAAGTTATTTTGGGCAGGAAACAGAGATCAACCATCATTGTAATGGAAACAAGGAGAACGGAGGCTCATTCCTCAAACTTCAAAATGGCTGCTCGCAAAGGCGATAGCAATATCCCGCAACATATTTTGGATAAAATAAAAATCAATCAGGAAAAAAGGAAACAGGATGATAGCGGACCACAGAAAGGCAGCACTGAATAAATTGGCTTCTCATATAGCCAGTGAATTTCATTCGCAAAATGTTTCTTTATTGGAACAAATAGCCGAATCGGAAGGGATAGCTTATTATTTTGACCATTATGAAAACAGTTTTGATGGCATGTTGGTCTGCGATGAAAACAATCATTTTCATATCCATATTAATATAGACAGGGGGAATACCCAAACCTCAAAAAGGGGCCGTTTTACATTTGCCCACGAATTGGCCCATTATTTTATTGAAGAGCACCGCATCCCGTTAATGAAAGGAGACATTCCTCCACACGGTTCCCTGCATGACTTTGAACACAGGGATGCAACAGAAGAAGAAGCAGACTATTTCGCAGGATGTTTATTGATGCCTGAAAATCGTTTCCGGAACATTCCAACCGGAAGAAAATTCTCCTTGGAAACTATATTGAAGCTTTCAGAAACACTGAATACAAGTATCCTTTCAACAGTGTTGAGGTTTGTGGAAATAGGAACCCATGAAATATTGGTTGTAGTGTCTGAAAATAATATAGTAAAATGGTTCGCAAAAAGCAAGGACTTTCCTAATTGGTCGTTTCGTTTCAAGGTTCATCAAACATTACCTGCAGCAACTGTGGCAGGTGAGTTTTTTACAAAAACAGATTCAAAATATACAGGCATCGAAGATGTGGAACCTGAAAACTGGTTTTTCCCTGCATGGGTTCCAAAAACTCAAATGCATGAGCAGTGTTATTATTCAGAAAGTTATGGATATGTGATTAGCCTGATTTGGTTTGACTGATCCCGATAAGATAAATTTTTCATTATGGGCAACCATTGGAACCAACAAGGTATTCCGCACAAAGGATGGTCATTGGAAGATGTCTTTGATGTCCGTGAGGATGGCCAGGAAGAATGGGAAACTGATTATGAGACCTGCATGATGTGTGGTAATGAAAAGATCAGGTACGTTCATATTGTGAGCCATCCAAATGTTGCTGATACCTTTAGGGTAGGTTGTGTTTGTGCTGAAAAAATGACCAATGACTATATTAATCCCAGACAAAGGGAAAAGGAGTTAAGGAATAAGACAAGCAGGCGTATTAACTGGTCGAAAAAGGAGTGGAAAAGAAGTAAGCATGGCAATTGGTTCCTACAATTAAATGATCATCATTTGCTCATATACAAGGATAAACGGTTCAATAAATTCAAGGTAAAAATTGACGAAATATTTGGGAAGAAATCTTTTGACAATTTAGACCAAGCAAAACTTGCGGTGTTCAATGGCATAGAATACCTTAAAGAAAAAGGAGACTGGTGAAAGGAATAATAGCAGAACGATAAATCATTTTTAGCCGACTTTCATTATCCGAAAGATATAATCCCTTGTCAAGCCCCTTCGGTTGGTAAGGGGGCATTGGCAAGGGAAAACAAGGGGGAGAACAGGTTACAGTAATTGTGCGAGGTCTTTCGCTTCTGGCAGTATCCCTTTCATTTCTTTGGGTACCTGCTTGGAGGTTTTGAAAGTGGCAGCACCCATTCCTTTCGATATGTTCTTGAATGCGAACTCCACAACCGTATTGCTTTTTTCTTTGCAGAGGATGATGCCGATGCTTGGGTTCTCTTCCGGCAGTTTTATTTTTTCATCCAGTACATTCAGGTAGAAATTCAACTGCCCGGCATATTCCGGCTTGAACTTGCCGCTTTTCAGTTCAAAGGCCACCAGGCATTGCAGATAACGGTTGTAGAATAAAAGGTCTATATAGAATTCCTCTTCCTCCAATTCTAAGCGGTATTGGTTACCGATAAAACAGAAGCCTTTACCAAGTGTCATGATGGTGTTCTTGATATTGGCTACTACCTGTCCTTCAAAGACACGTTCATTGTCTCCCTCATCCATCTGCACAAAATCAAAAAGATATTCATCACGGAAAACATCAAGAGCATTTGCTTTTAATTTTTCAGGTAAAGCCTGCGTGAAATTATTGGCCAGTTGTCCTTGTTGCTTAAACAAAGCACTTTCAATGTGGTGTTCCATTACTCGTAATGACCAACTTTGTGATGCTGATTGATTAATATAAAATAACTGTTCTTCCAGGTTACTGCATTTATGTAAAATACTAACGTGATGGCTGAAGCTGATTCCCCAGAAATATTCCGGTATACCATCTTGCTGTAATTGGCCAGACAGTGTCTGGCTAATTGCTGGTACCCCCAATTGGGCAGGCAGTGCCTGCCCAATTGATAGCCTCTTGTAAGTATCATAGAACTGCCGCATATTCTTTAGGTTACTGAATGAAAATCCCTTCAGGCCTGGTAACTGCTGTTGCAGGTCAGCAGCGATTTGTTCTATTACTTTAGTACCCCATTTCTCTTTTATGATCTTTTCCGAAAGGCTTTTCCCAATATGATAGTACAGTACCAGTTGTTCCTTATTGACAAGCCTTGCCGCTGTATAGCGGCTGTTGATGATATTCTGTTTCAGCTCCTGTATGAACTGTATATATTGCTTTTTCATTGTATTTTTTTGAAAGGATTAAGAATGTTTTATACTGCTTTCAATTGACCATGTGCCAATACGATTGCACGCTTTTTGTCCAGCCTGTCTTCCAGCCCGTTCATATCATCGCTGATCTTTTCCTCGTCCACATCCGCATAGATCTGTGTAGTGCTGATCTTGGTATGCCCCATCATCATCTGTACGGTTTCCAATGGCACACCATTTTTCAATGCAACTGTTTTGGCAAATGTGTGTCGTGCTATATGGAAGGTCATGGGCGTGGTTATCTCACATGCTTCCTTGATCACTCTCAAGCACCTGTTGATATACTGGTTTGTAACAACAGGGAAAACAGTATCCCGTTGTAGGTCTCCATCGTTGCGGTATTTGTTCAGGATGGTTGCTGCAGATTTTAGTAGTGGCACCATGGAGAGTTCATCAGACTTTGTCCTGTATTTCCTGCACCATACAGTCCCGTTCGGTTCCCATTCAAAATCACCTTCCTTCAGTGACATGGCATCAACAAAGGCAAGCCCCGTGAAGCAACTGTAGAGGAACAGGTCCTTAACATAGTTCAGGCTGGCATCCTGGAATTCCTTCTTTTCAAGTGCAACGAGTTCCTGTATGGAAAGTTTCTTGCGTTTGCTTTTTTTCAATGGGCAACTGTATTTTTCAAACGGGTTCGTTTTCATCCATTCGATCTCCACTGCCCAATTGATGATCCTTTTGAACCTTTGTATATGCTTCGCAAGGCCGTTGCCCAGACAAGGGTCATGTTTCTTGACAGGTGTCATGCGGACATAGTATTCGAATTCCGTTATGGCCTGCATGTTCAGCTGGGAAAGGAACACATCACCGGATGCATACCTGTTCACCAGGAAAAGCCTGATGTAATCAATGGTTGTCTTGTAGTTCTTGAAGCCGCCATCCTTCAGTTTACCTTCCCATATCTTTTTGTAATAGTCCAACAGTTCCACAAGGCTATGGCCTTTGAGTGAAGCATGCTTTCCTAAGTAGGATTGCTTCACTGTTTCTGCAGTGATAAGCTCTTCTTTTTGTTGCAGTGCACGGTAATGCTCCTTAATCTTGAAACGTGTTTCCTCGATAAAGTTGTTGATGGATTTTACCTGCATGGATTTACCAAGCACTACTTCGTTCTTGTTGTCCCATTCGATCGGGTTGATCCGTTCCTTCAACGAGATTTCCTTTGGTTCGCCATCTACTGTTACCCTCGCATAGATGTATGCTTTCTGTTTGTCTTCCTTGCACCGCCTGATAATGAAGTCGATGCTGAAGGTGTGTGTTGTCTTCATAACAAATTTGTTTTGACAGGTTCTGAAATGATTCAATAGTTCACTCACAGTTTTTCGTGCTCCGCAGGTTCGAATCCATTTCGAATCCTCTCAAAAAAGGTCAGAAAAAACGACCTCGTTTGTTGTGGATCAACAGCTTGCGAGCAATCTCATGAGTTCAAAGGCCATGCCTTGCCAAACTCATAAAATCACTCATCACAGGACTGATATTTTTTGATACTTTTTGATGTGCAGGAAACAAAAATGCCTGTAAACATTAACGTTTTACAGGCATTCGATTTAAAAGAGAACCGACTATGTCGGGAGGACAGGATTCGAACCTGCGACCCCTTGGTCCCAAACCAAGTATTCTACCGGGCTGAACTACCTCCCGAAAGTTTCTTTCATAGACAATCGCAATATTGAAAAGAATTTCCTTTGCGACCCTCCTGCCTTAAAGCAGGATATTCTACCGGGCTGAACTACCTCCCGTTCCCCTTAGGGGCTGCAAATATAGGCGCATGGGATTGAAAAAAAAACATTCCGAAAAAATAGTTTCCCTAAATGGCCAAAGGTTGTATGGAAGGAGATGCCCCAATAGAAAAATATGATTCTTAAGAGATTGCAGGTGGCTTGCTCAACTAGTAACATTGATACATTCTGTGAAAATTGTTCCGCTGGACAGTAACTGGCTTATGTAGGTATGATGCAAGTGTGTTTTTCGCCGTTGCGAATAGCCTATACTGCTATGATAGGTGTACTGTTCCTATACTGTGGGTATACCGATCCTACGTTGATCGTACGTTGTGGATATACTGAAGGTAAAGGAAAGGGATGGTGAAGTCTTATTGCCCGTTTCACTGAATTGCGGTCATGCGGTTTGCTGCTTTGGTGGGCACCGCTGGTTCACTTGGCCTTTTTAGTTTTTCTGGCTGGTTTATATACCCATTGCCCTGTTTCTGCATTGGGCCTAGCGGTAACCAGTTCCATACTGCCATCTCCTTTTTTTACCGTAAGCTGTATGGAGGCCACTTCCAGTTGGTCAGGTACCTGCACAGTAATGGACATGTATTTTTCCTTTACTGGTGGTGTGTGTTTTGGCTGTTTCGTGAAACTGCCCTCCAGCCAGGCAGCCAGTGCCCTGCGGTAAGCGCTGCCGTTTGGCCCTGCCAATTGCTGGTAATGGGCCTTGAGTTCAGGGTCCTGCTTGAGCGTGTGTGAAACAAGCTTGGCAGCCATGCCAAATTCCTTACGCATCATACGTTGGGCCGGCGTTCCGCGCTTACCAGAAGGCATGGGCATGGGCGATACTATTGTTTTGCTGTTCCTCTGCCTGAACAGGAGGTTACCTACCCTGCCACTCAGCCCCTTCAAAACTTCATTGTTACTGGTTGCCATGATCTGCTCTTTTTTTAAAAGTAAAAAAAGCTTTGGCAACAGCAGTGGGAACTATCTTAAAAATAAACCAATGTTTTGGTTATGAAAAATCAAGGGAACAATGTATCCGTTTGAATTAAACCTGCTATCCTTCATTTATTAAGACCTTTATCTAGGGAAAGGATTGCAACAACCGCTGACGGGGCGTAAAGCCGCCGTCAGGGTTTGTTCCCAACTAAAAAAGGGGAATCAGTTGATTAACCAGTTCCCTCCCAATCCTATTTTTGAATTAAACTTGCTAGCCGCTATTTATTAACGTCTTTATCCAGAGAAGGGATTGCAACAACCGCTGACGGGGCGTAAAGCCGCCGTCAGGGTTTGTTCCCAACTAAAAAAAGGAACCAGCTAATTAACCAGTTCCTTCCCAATCCTATTTTTGAATTAAACTTGCTAGCCGCTATTTATTAACGTCTTTATCCAGAGAAGGGATTGCAACAACCGCTGACGGGGCGTAAAGCCGCCGTCAGGGTTTGTTCCCAACTAAAAAAAGGAACCAGCTAATTAACCAGTTCCTTCCCAATCCTATTTTTGAATTAAACTTGCTAGCCGCTATTTATTAACGTCTTTATCCAGAGAAGGGATTGCAACAACCGCTGACGGGGCGTAAAGCCGCCGTCAGGGTTTGTTCCCAACT
>JAHEZD010000093.1 GCA_023251255.1 Chitinophagaceae bacterium | reverse complement strand
AACGGCAATAACGGAACTGAGCAATATTTTGAGGAGCAGCATGCAGGCGGAGAAGGCGGAGACTTCACCCCTGTACAAGGAACTGAACCTGGTGAAGGATTATCTGGCACTGGAGCATATCCGTTTTGAGGACAGGTTGCGCATAGAGTATGATATTGATGAGGATACGCTTGACCAGCCCGTGCCCCCGATGATGCTGCAGACCCTGGTGGAAAATGCCATTAAACATGGAATCAGTAAACAAAAAGACGGCGGGCTTGTTAAGGTAATTTCGGATTTCAGGGAGAACCACCATGAGCTGATCGTGCAGAACACGGGAAAGCTGGATGGTATAGTCAGCACGGATGGGTTTGGCATTGCCAGTACGCAGAACCGGTTGGCTCTATTATTTGGCAACAAAGCGTATTTTGAACTGAAGGATATTAACGGGAACATGGTGGAAGCCAAAGTGGTGATGCCTGTTTCGGTTTAAGGGTTAATTAGTTAACTGGTTAATTGGTGGTTCCTGCAGTAACCTCCTACATGTAACCAAGTGAACAGTCAACTTTAAAGAGCCCAGTTAATTGTTTTAATTCTTTATTGGTAATTAACGATGGATATACGCATCTCCTTCTCCATCTAACCAATAAACTAATTAACCAGTTAACTAGTTAACTTTTTCGAAACCTATATTTTGTACATATAAAAATTCAATTGCAATGGCAATCAAAACTATCATTATTGATGATGAACGTTTGGCAAGGAATGAACTGAAGAAACTGCTGCAGGAGCATGGCGATATTGAAGTGATCGAGGAAGCGGCGAATGTGGATGAAGGCATAGAGAAAATTGAAACCCTTTCACCGGACCTGATTTTCCTGGACATCCAGATGCCGGGGAAAACAGGCTTTGACTTATTGGCCGAAGTGGAAAAAGCGCCCCGTGTTATTTTTACCACGGCTTATGATGAGTATGCGCTGAAGGCCTTTGAAGTAAATGCGTTGGACTATTTACTGAAGCCCATTGAACCAAAACGCTTGAGCGATGCCATCCAGAAACTGCAGTATGAAATACAGAAGGAAAATGCTGGCAGCAATGGTGGCCGCGGTCCATTGACAGAGGATGACCAAGTGTTTGTGAAGGATGGTGAACGCTGCTGGTTTGTGAAGCTGCATGAGATACGCTTGTTTGAAAGTGTTGGCAATTATGCAAAGGTTTTCTTTGCCACCAACAAGCCCCTGATCCTGAAATCCTTGAATGCGCTGGAAGAGCGCCTGGATGAAAGGACCTTTTTCCGTGCCAATAGGAAACATATCATTAACCTGCGCTGGATTGAGAAGATTGAGCCTTATTTCAATGGTGGCCTATTGGTGGAACTGAAAGGTGGGGAGAAGATTGAAGTGAGCCGTAGGCAAACAGTGAAGTTCAAGGAGATGATGAGCCTATAAAGGAGGTGAAGGGTAAAGGGTGGAAGGCAGAGGGCGAAAGGCTTAAGGCTTAAAGCAGAAGGTGGAGGGCAAGGATTGTCAACCTTATGCGATGTCACACTGAGTTTGTCGAAGTGCTGTCGAAGGAAATTTTAGGAAATCATGGTCTAACATAATCGGTTTCGACAAGCTCAACCTGACATCTTACTTTTTAACTTAGTGACGTTGGACGGAAGGCTTAAGGCGGAGGGCTTAAAGCAGAAGGAAGAAAGGCGTAGGGTAGAGAACGTAAAGCGGAGGGTATAGGGTTTAAGGCGGAGGGCTTAGGGAGAAAGACTTAGGACTAGGCTGTGGAGGGCAATAAACGAAGAATTGAAAGCATAAAAGAAGGGTGCCCCAGTTTTTAAACTGGGGCACCCTTCTTTTATGCGGTCTTTTGGGATTATACGTTTACTGGCACACTGTGCACGGCAGCAGCCATTTCCTTGATCAATGAAATATCCTTTTCAATGGCATTGCCTACAACTATGACATCGGCACCGGCCTTGCAGTTGCGGTAGGCCTTTTCAGGCTCTATGATGCCACCGCCCACAATCAATGGACATTCTATATGGGAAGCCACTTTTTCGATCATGGTTTCTGTAATGGGACGTTTGGCACCGCTGCCCGCATCCATGTAAATCAGCTTCATGCCCAGCATTTCACCGGCCATGGCTGTACACATGGCTATTTCATTTTTATCGGATGGTATGGGGGAGGCGTTGGATATATAGGAAACGGTAGTGGGGGCACCACCATCAACCACCATATAGCCCGTAGGCATGATTTCCAGTCCGCTCTTTTTTACAAACGGGGCTGATACCACATGCTGGCCAATCAGCAGTTCCGGGTTGCGTCCGGAAATCAGTGAAAGGTACAATAGGGCATCGGCATAACGGCTAACCTGTGATGGTGAACCGGGGAAAAGGATAACGGGAATATCGCAGGCTGCTTTGATCTGCTTGATGCACTCGTCCAAATGGTTGGAAATGACCAATGAACCACCAACGAAAAAATAATCAACCTTGGCTTCAGTGGACAGATTGACCAACTGTTCAATGGCTGCTGCATCAACCTTATCTGGGTCAATTAAAACAGTGAAGGATTTTTTGCCCTGGTTCTTCCGTTCAATAAATTGATTGTACAATTCCTGCTTCATTCAATTGGTTGTGGTGGTATTGCAAAAATGCAAAAAACTTTGTTCTTATCTGGTTTTAATTCAAGATAATTCATTTTTGGGTTTCTGGAGCAATTTAGCTGCCGCTTCATCCAAAAACCAATGTAAAATACCCTTATTAGTGGGGTTGATGAGCTGTGCAGGATATTGTTCGGGTTCCCTTTCTCCTTCAATAACCTGTTTTACCATACTTGCTTTATTGCTGCCGGATACGAGAAATGCAATGGCCTTGGCCTGATTGGTTACAGGAACGGTCAAGGATATCCTGTACATCTGCTGCTCTTCCAGCCAGAAGCTTTTGACCCAATCAGCCTGTTCATGCAGGATGGATGTATGGGGGAACAGGGAGAGGGTATGACCATTATCGCCAAGTCCAAGCAGTACCAGGTCGAAACTGTGCGATTGGTTGCCGAAATACCGGTGCAGTATTTTTTGGTAATCCTCCGCCGATGTTTCTGGTGGAAGCTCCGTGTTCATGGTATGTACCTGCTGCGGGTTGATGGGTACTTTATTGAGCAGGGTTTCATAAGCCATGTGGGCATTGTTGCTTTCGTCCTGAAAGGGCACATACCTTTCATCGCCCCAGAAAAAATGGATTTTCTGCCAATCAATCTGGCTTTTGTATGGTTCTTCAGCTAGCAATTGGTACAATGCTTTGGGCGTGTTGCCGCCACTTAAAGCAATGGTGAATTTGTCTTCTACTGCGAGCACCTGCCCGATGTAGCTTACCAGCCAATCTGCAAAACCAGTATTCAATTCCTTAAGTGAAGGATAGGTATGGATGTTCATTTGTTGATTATTGAAAATTGAGCTTTGGCCATTGTTTCTCCAATGCTCCTTTACTCGCTCTTGAACGTGTTGTGAATAGATTGGTTGATCCATGTATACCCGTCCTTCGCTATCAATGCTTCCGAGTCCTCCGGTCCCCAGCTCCCCGGCTGGTAATCAGGGAAATCGCTTGGGGTCTTGGTCTGCCATGATTCCAGTATGGGCATCACCACTTTCCAAGCAGCTTCTACCTGATCGTCACGCATGAACAGGGTGGCATTCCCTTCCATTACGTCCAGTAGCAATGTTTCGTAAGCTTCTGGCTGGGGCAGGTTGTAGGATGAGTAGCTGAATACCATGTTCACGGGGTTCAGTACCATCTTCGAGCCCGGGCGTTTTGCCTGGAAGCGCAAGGCAATGTCCATTTCTGGCTGGATGGCGATGGTAAGCACATTGCTGCGCCAGGTTTCCACTGCTTCGGAGGGGAAGGCAAAATTGGGCGAGCGTTTGAAGTGTATGGTGATGCTGGTATTTTTTTCCTGCAGGTACTTTCCTGTTCTTATATAGAATGGCACACCTTCCCAACGCCAATTGTCAACATACAGTTTCAGCGCCGCAAAGGTTTCCACCGTGGAGTGGGGGTTCACGTTGTCCTCCTGCCTATAGCCCTTTACCTTTTTTGATTTCATCCAACCTGGCCCGTACTGCCCACGGATGGACATGTTGGGCACATCTTCTTTGGTAATTTTCCTGATGGCATTCAGTACATCTACTTTCTTATTGCGGATTTCATTGGCATCAAAGTTCACTGGTGCTTCCATAGCAATCATGCACATTAGTTGCAGTATATGGTTCTGCACCATGTCCCGCAGGGCACCGCTTCTTTCATAATATTCCCCACGGCTTTCGATGCCAATATTCTCCGCATTGGTTATCTGCACATGGTCAATATAGTTCTTGTTCCAAACGGGCTCCAGCAGTGTATTGGCGAAACGGAGGGCCAGGATGTTCTGTACCGTTTCCTTGCCCAAGTAATGGTCTATGCGGTAAATCTGTTTCTCCTTGAAAATGCTTTTCAGTAATATATTTAATTCCTGTGCTGTTTGCAGGTCGTTCCCAAAGGGTTTTTCAATTACAATCCTTGCCCGGCTGCAGTCCTTGCAGAAATCCAGTGTTCCTAAATTGGTGGCAATGGGCTTTACCAATTGCGGTGCAACAGCGAGGTAGAACATGGCCGATGGCAAGCTGTTCCACTCCTTTTCCTTTTGCTTGATCAATTGGGGAATGAAGGCATAGGATTTCTTGTTGCCAGCATCCAGTATAGCGTACTGGACATTGTTGGCAAACTTGCGCCATTTCTTGCTGGCTGTTTCATCAAACTTGCTGCGGCTGAATTTCTTGATGCCAGCCAGGATTGTTTTCCTGAAACTTGCATCCAGCATGGATTTCCTGCCCATGCAAACAATGCTGAAGTTCTTGGGCATTAGATTGTCGAGGTACAGGTTGAACAGTGCGGGCATCAGCTTGCGTTGCGAGAGGTCCCCACTCCCCCCAAATATAAAGATCACTGTATCATTGATGGTTTCTTCGTTTGCCATTGTGTTGTGTTTAGTTAATCTTCTGGCTGTGTTATGGAGCAGCCGGAAGAAAGTGTTATTGTATAGTGGTAATTGGTTTGCAGGGGTAATGAGCAGCTCAGGCCTCCCAATCTGTATGGAAAGGCCCTTGCTTATCGACCCTTTCATAAGTATGCGCGCCAAAGAAATCCCTTTGTGCCTGGATCAGGTTCACGGGCATTTTTTCACTGGTATAAGCATCCAAATAGCCGAGGGCAGATGCGGAAGCTGCTACAGCTATTTTCTGCTGGATGGCCAATGAAATGAATTTCCTTAACCCATCTTCAGCCTTGGTTACCATGCTGGCAATGGTGGGGCTGAGCAATAGGTTCTGGAGATTGGGCAGTTCCACAAATGCCTTGTAAAAGTCATTCAGGGAAGCAGACCTGATGATGCAACCGCCCCTCCATATTTTCACCACATCCTGCATGGGAATGGCCAGTTCCATTTTTATGGAAGCCTGCTGCAGCATGGCCAGCCCCTGTGCATAGCAGATAATGGTGGCTGCATACAGTGCATCTTTGGCAGCAGCAATGATTTCTTCTTTTGCAGCGGTATTTTCAGGTGTTTTTTTCTGGTATAGATGATAGGCCTGTTCACGTTGTGCCTTGAAGGCAGACAGGTCACGCATGGCAACAGCCATATCAATGGTGGGTATGCTTACTGGCAGGTTCATGGCATCCTGCGAGGTCCATTTGCCGGTGCCCTTGGAGCCGGCCCTGTCAAGTATCATGTCCACTAGGTCATTGTTTGTTTCAGCATCTTTCTTGAGGAATACCTTGGCTGTTATCTCCATCAGGAAACTTTGCAGTTCATTTGCATTCCATGCAGCGAAAACAGCATGCAGTTCCTGATTGGAAAGTTTGGCACCATGCTTCAGTACATCGTACACTTCACTGATCAATTGCATGATGGCATATTCAATACCATTGTGTACCATCTTCACATAATGGCCCGCAGCCTTGTTGCCCATATAGGCCACACAGGGCTCGCCATTTACTTTTGCAGAAACTGCTTCAAGCAGGGGCTGCAACCTTGGCCAGGCATTCTTATCGCCACCGGGCATGATGCTGGGGCCAAACCTTGCACCCATTTCACCACCGGAAATGCCCATGCCCACAAAATGGATCCCCAGTTGCTGCATTTCGGCCACCCTTCGTTCCGTGTCCTGATAAAAGGAGTTGCCGCTATCTACCACTATATCTTCTTTCTCCAAAAAAGGGGATAGGCTGCTCAATACATCGTCCACTATTTTACCTGCTGGCACCAGCATGAAAATCCTTCTGGGTGTTTTGAGTTTGGATACCATCTCTTCCAAGGAAGAAGCAATGGCCAAGGAAGGATTGTGGTTGGCTTCCGGTAGCAGCAGGGCTGCTGTAGCTGGGTTTGCATCGAAGCCGATTACGGAGAAATTGTTATCTGCCATATTCAAGATCAGGTTCCTGCCCATTGTTCCAAGGCCAATCATGGCTGCGTCGTACTGCATTGTTTATTGTATTTTTTTAAAGGTAATTATCTTGTGCATAGCAACTTGCGTTATGCCCTAATAGCTGGTTTAAATTTCCTTTCCTAGACAATACAGCTTCTGGAAATTGCTACGGAAAAAAACGCATTTGGCAAGGCTATTTTTCAATAAAGGTTTCGCACACATGTGCGAATCGTAGCAAATCCAGCAGGGCTTGGGCATACAAAATAATGCACATCCCTTATCCACAAACTGTGGATTTAAATCGCCTTGGATTGTGGTTTTGGAAAGATATTTTCGTCTACCGCTTAACAATTTGTTAACCCGGTTCTCCAAACCATATTAACCAATATAAATTCCCACCGCATGGCAACACCAAAATCTAACAAGGGCTTGCAGTTCAGCCGCCGCTTCACAAAAGAAGGCGTTAGCGCTTTTGATCTGTTTGAGTACGATTACCGTACCAGCATCATCAAGAACCCAACGGGCGAAACGGTTTTTGAAATGAACAATGTGGAAGTGCCGAAACAATGGAGCCAAATTGCAACGGACATCCTTGCACAGAAGTATTTCAGGAAGGCTGGCGTGCCGCAGGCCGATGGCAGTGTTGGAAGGGAAACCTCGGCCAAGGAGGTAGCACACCGGATGGCCAATTGCTGGAAGGTTTGGGGGGAGCGTTACAACTATTTCACTTCGGCCAAGGATGCGGAGATATTTTATGATGAACTGGTGTACAGCATACTCAACCAATCCTGCGTGCCCAATTCACCGCAATGGTTCAATACGGGTTTACATGAAAGCTATGGCATTACGGGCAAGCCACAAGGACATTATTATGTGGACCCCGTTGATGCTGTTTTGAAGAAATCACAGAATGCTTATGAGCGCCCACAGCCCCATGCCTGCTTCATACTTAGTGTGAACGATGATCTGGTAAATGATGGGGGCATCATGGACCTATGGGTCCGTGAAGCAAGGATCTTCAAATATGGAAGTGGTGTGGGAACCAATTACTCCCAGATACGTGGTGTGCAGGAAAAGTTGAGTGGGGGTGGCACATCAAGCGGTTTGATGAGCTTCCTGAAAATTGGTGATAGGGCCGCTGGTGCCATAAAGAGTGGAGGTACTACCAGAAGGGCAGCCAAAATGGTTTGCCTGGACCTGGACCATCCGGAAATCATGGAATTCATCAACTGGAAAGTGGAGGAAGAAAAGAAAGTAAGTGCATTGGTGGCTGCTGGTTATGACAATGGTTATGAAGGGGAAGCCTATGCTACTGTTGCTGGGCAGAACTCCAATAACTCCATCCGCATTCCCAATGAATTTTTCAAAGTACTGGAAGAAGATGGTGACTGGGAACTGAAAGCAAGGACCGATGGACGGGTGATGAAGAAAGTGCCTGCCCGTGAAGTATGGAACCAGATTGCCTATGCAGCCTGGCGCTGTGCCGATCCCGGTACCCAATATGATACCACCATCAATGAATGGCATACCTGCCCACAAGGTGGGCGCATCAATGCCAGCAATCCATGTTCGGAATATATGTTCCTGGACAATACGGCTTGTAACCTGGCATCCATCAACCTCCGTAAGTTCTTCAATGAGGCAACCAATCAATTGGATGTGGAAGGCTTGGAATACATCAGCCGTTTATGGACGGTTGTATTGGAGATAAGTGTACTGATGGCGCAGTTCCCTTCAAAAGAAGTGGCCCAGTTATCTTATGACTATAGAACCTTGGGCTTGGGCTTTGCCAACCTTGGCACCATCCTGATGATCAGCGGTATTGCTTATGACAGTGAGGAAGCTAGGGGCATTGCAGGTGCGGTAAGCGCTATCATGACCGGTATTGCTTACAAGACCTCCGCTGAAATGGCCAGCTTCTTGGGCACATTTGCCAAGTATGGAGAGAACAAGGAAGATATGCTCCGCGTAATGCGCAATCACCGTGCCGCTGCTTATGATGCTAGTGGGGCGTATGAAGGCCTACAAATAAAACCACAGGGCATCAATGCAAAATACTGCCCCGATGCCTTACTGAAATCTGCTACCAAGGCCTGGGACGATGCTGTGCAGATGGGCGAAAAATATGGTTACAGGAATGCACAGACCACGGTGATTGCACCAACTGGAACAATAGGGTTGGTGATGGATTGTGATACCACTGGTGTGGAGCCTGATTTTGCCTTGGTAAAGTTCAAGAAGCTGAGCGGTGGTGGCTATTTCAAGATCATCAATGGTGCTGTTCCCAATGCTTTGAAGACCTTGGGCTATAGCCAGAAGGAAATGGATGCCATTGAAAAATATGCAGTGGGTTCCGCGAGCTTTGAAGGTGCGCCTTTTATCAATAACCAAACATTGAGTGCCAAAGGGTTTACGGCTGAGGAAATTGCCAAACTGAATGCGGCCGCCAAAGCTGCTTTTGAAATTGGCTTCATCTTCAACCGTTACAGCTTGGGCGATGCCACTTTGCAACGCCTAGGATTTACCGAAGAGCAGTATAGCGATTGGGGTTTCAATATGCTGGAGGCTCTTGGCTTCACCGAAGACGAAATTGCAGCAGCCAATGATTATATCTGTGGTACCATGACCGTTGAAGGTGCCCCTTATTTAAAGGATGAGCATTTACCGGTGTTTGATTGTGCCAATAGGTGCGGTAAGAAAGGGGAACGCTTTATCCATGCCCATGGACATATTAGAATGATGGCAGCATGCCAGCCATTCCTGAGCGGTGCCATTTCCAAGACCATCAACCTGCCACATGAAGCAAGCGTGGAGGAAATTGCTGATTGCTACAAAATGAGTTGGGAACTTGGATTGAAGGCCAATGCCCTGTACCGTGATGGTTCTAAGTTGTCCCAACCATTAAGCACCAAAAGCGACAAGAAAAAGACGGAAAGTATAGAAGACGTAAAGGCGGAAAGTGAAGCTGTTTCTGCTGAACTGTCTTCCAACCTCGTTGACCTCGGTAAAATGAGCGATGAGGAACTGCTTGATGAAGTAAACAAAAGAATGGCGGCCTCAAAGGATACCAAATTGAAACGCCAGTTGTCACGTATAGTTGAAAGGAAAGCGCTGCCAGCAAAACGCCGTGGGTTCACCCAAAAGGCAAAGGTGGGCGGACAGGTTATCTTCCTCCGCTCCGGCGAATACAATGATGGCACATTGGGTGAAATCTTTATTGATTTATACAAGGAAGGTTCCACTGTACGGAGCATGATGAACTGCTTTGCCATTGCCATTTCTGTTGGCCTGCAGTATGGAGTGCCTTTGGAAGAGTTTGTTGACAAGTTCGTGTTCACCAAATTTGAACCATCTGGCATGGTGGACCATCCAAATATCAAGACCACCACTTCGATGGTTGATTTTGTTTTCCGTGTCCTAGCTTATGAATATTTAGGAAGGACTGACCTGGTACATGTACTGGACAAGCCAGAAATTGGCAATACGGGTGAAGGGGATGAAGAAGCTACCTTATTGGGCCAACCAGCACTGAGCAATGTACATGTAGCGGCACCAAGTGCTGCCCCGGTTGCTGCACACAAAATGCAACGTGTGGCGGTAAAGGCAGAAGCTGGTTTGGATGCAGTCAATGCAGCAGCCAAGAACATGCAGAGCGATGCCCCTACCTGCAATACTTGTGGGCATATCACCATTAGAAGCGGCACCTGCTATAAATGCCTGAATTGTGGCAATAGCATGGGTTGCAGTTAGCATGTACGGCCACACCTTGCAGGTTTAAGACAAGCATTTATATTTCTATTAATAGCTTAAGGCCATCCCGCAATTCCGGGATGGCTTTTTTAATGCAGCTTCCTGGAACAAGTGAAAGAAAAGTGGGGGCCGGTTACCAAAACTGCTGGGGAATAAGTAAATTGGGGAATCCATCAAGTGTTAAATATCCACCTAATTGAAAAAAGTACTCCTACTGCTATACCTATCTACTGTCACATACGCCCAGGCGCAGACCAAGGAAGAATCTGCACTGATCCGTAAAACGACTGCATTCTATCAATGGTACAAAGCGGGCCGCCACCGCATGGACGATTTTGAACTGTTCAAAGGGAAGGGCAAGGAAAGCACCCCGCCCTACCATATCAACTGGCCAGCAGTGGAAAGGTACTTTACTTATATCCGTACCAGTGTACCTGCCTTGGGCGAAGCATTCATAACATGGCACAGGAATGATTTTGTGAAAATAGACAAATGGTTCAAGGGAAATCCAACAGATGAAGTCCCTGCTGGGTTTGACTATGATCGGATTGTTGGTGGGCAGGTTGGAGCAGCCGAAGCATTGGAAGATGCCTTTCCGGAAGAAGGCAAATGGGAAGTGAAGATAAAGGGCAGTACGGCCACCGTAACCTGGGTTTACCGGACAGAGGAGGAGGATACAGGCGAAATGATGGAAGTAAGGTCCATCACTGAGCTCAAGAAGGAAAGAGGCACCTGGAAGATATCGAGGACCATCGGGATGACTGGAATTGATATGCTCAACAAAGAAGGGAAGGCTGCAAATAGCACGGCTATTTAAGAAGGCATCCTTATCGTCCAAAACCTTTTGCCCGGTTACTTTCACCTTATTCCTAGTTCTCCTACATTTGCTGCATTCAAAGGAAGTTATGCAGTTCAGTTTCTCTTACGATAAAAAGAAGACCATCCAGGCCCTCCGTTACCACTTTATTTCAAGAAGGGAAATAAGGGTAATGATGGTATTGGTCAATGTGTTTGCCATTACAGCAGCCATACTTTTCTACACAAAAAAAATAAGACCGGAACCCTTCCTATTGGGTTCAGCTATATGGATATTCATGATGGCGGCCATTTGGTACATACTGCCTTACAGTATCTATAAAAAGGCAGCCACTTTCCAGGACAGTTTCATTATACAGTTCTCAGAAACAGGTGTCCATCTGGAAAACAGTAGGGGCTATACCAATTGGAACTGGCGGCAGTTTACCAGGTTCCTGGAGAGCCCGCATTTTATCCATCTTTATTTTGATGCAAAATCCTTTTTCCTTGTGCCGAAGGAAAACATGACAGAGGAAATGAAACATGAGTTGAGGGGGATGCTGAACAGGAATATCGGGAATAATCAATAAACCTGCAAATGGGGCGTAAATAGTCCGCTACAGTTCCTTCTCCATTTTATAATGGGGGATGGTTACTTCCAGGAACTCATTGCCCACTTTTGCGTAGCCCAGTTTTTCATAAAAGCCCAAAGCATTTTTACGGGCATGCATGCATATTTTCCTATAGCCACGGTCACGGGCAATATTTTCTGCGAAATTCATCATTACACGGCCTATACCCTTGCCCTGTAAAACCGGGCTTACTGCCATTTGACGGAGCCTTACCGTTTTTTGGCCATCTTCCGTAAGCAAACAGCAACCTTCCATCTTATCATCTTCGTAACAGCCAATCAGGATATCATCCTTTTCTTTCTCCAATTCTTCGGGGGAAAAGGAAAGGCCCAACGGTTTACGTAAAATGTTGTTGCGCAGCTCAACCATTTCCTTGTATTCTTTGGAACCGTGATAAAGTGTTTTTAATGCCATAGCTAATCGTGTAGGGGTGTACAAGATAATGATGATTTCGGTACGAAGGAACTAAACGGCCAAATTTTATGGCATAAACAGCCCCTGCGCCACATCCAGCTAATTTTGTTTAACTGCTGGGAATTGAAACAGCCTGTAACTTCATCCGATGAAAATGACCTTTTTCTCCACCCAGCCTTATGACAAGGATTTTTTTAAGCTGTACAATGAAAATTCCGGTTTTGAACTGGAGTTCCTTGAAACAAGGCTCAATGCGCAGACCATTGGCTTAATAGACCAGGCGGAAGCCATTTGTGTGTTTGTTAATGATCAAATAGATGCAGCCATCTGCAAGCAATTAGCTGAAAAGAAGGTGAAAGTCATTGCCTTGCGTTGTGCGGGTTTCAACAATGTGGACCTGGGTGCAGCTAGGGAAAATGGATTGAAGGTTTGCCGTGTTCCGGCCTATTCCCCCGAAGCGGTGGCCGAACATGCCATCGCCATGATATTGACCCTAAACAGGAAAACGCATAAGGCCTATAACCGTGTGCGGGAGCAGAACTTCTCACTGAATGGATTACTTGGTTTCAATTTGCATGGGAGAACGGTGGGTGTAATTGGTACAGGGAATATTGGTCAGGCTTTCTGCAGGATCATGTTGGGCTTTGGCTGCAAGGTGATGGCTTTTGACCTGATAGCCAATAGGGACCTGGAAGCCCTTGGTGTTAGCTATCACCCTTTAATGGAAGTGTTCCAGCAAAGTGATATTGTATCCCTGCATTGCCCGTTGAACGAACAAACACAGCACCTCATCAATAACGGCACCATTGCCATGATGAAAAAGGGGGTCATGCTGATCAATACCAGCCGTGGAGGATTGATTGATACACCCTGTGTCATTGCAGCCCTGAAAACAGGCCATATTTCCTACTTGGGAATCGATGTGTATGAACAGGAGGAAAAACTCTTTTTCCGCGACCTGTCAACCAATATTATTGAAGATGACACCATACAAAGACTGATGAGCTTCCCCAATGTACTGGTAACCGCGCACCAGGCTTTCTTTACCCATGAAGCACTGGAACAAATTGCTACCACCACGTTAAATAACGTGCAGCAACTGCTGCAAACAGGCAATTTAACCCATAAGGCAGCGTTATTAGTTTAATATTTATCTGATATTCGTACGGAAGAAAACTATTCCAATCTATGAGGCAATTGACAGGCAAATTACTTTTATTCATATCCATAGCAGTTTTAGTGGCAGCTTGTGCCAAGGAAACCAGTTATGAAAGCGGCAGCAATGTAAACGGGCAATCGGTAGGCACATTGAAGGACTTATTGGGCAATTGCCAGGATATTGTAGTGAACGGCACTTACAAGGTGGATACGGCATTGACAGCCGATAATTATGTACTGGTGCAAGTGAATGTGACCACACCCGGCCAGTACAATATCTATTCGGACACCTCCAATGGTTTCTGGTTCAGGGATTCTGGCTATACCAGCGCAGGCCTGCATACCATCAAATTAAAAGGGTATGGTAAACCTATATTCCTGCTCAACACGGATTTCATAGTGACTTACAATAACTCTTTCTGCACTTTTACGGTAACGCTTTCAGGCACGGTAGCAACACCTGTAATCAGTGACTATTTCCCCACAAGCATTGGTAGCAACTGGGCATACGATGTGGCCGGCTCCACCGATACCATGCATGTGGATGCCACGGCAAAGGATTCAATAGTAACAGCTACCGGTACCAGCTACCGGGTGTTCATCACCAAACAGGCTGGTGTGCCTACGGATACTTCCATTTACAGGAAGGACAATGCCGGTAACTATTACCAATACGGCGCTTTTGATGCCTATACAACCACGCCATTTGAATACATTTTCCTGAAGGATAACCAACCTGCTGGAACGCAATGGGATTCCCCAACGGCAACCACTACCTATAACGGCCTGTCAACTGAGGTGAAAATGCACTATATCATTCTGGCAAAGAATACTTCTGTAACCTTGAACGGCAACCTGATTGACAGTGTAATCAAGGTACAGAACGACCTGCAATACAAAGTATTGGGCAGCTTCCAAACAGTCACTACGGGCTATACTTATTTTGCCAAGAATATCGGTCTGGTGGATATAGAGTTACCTGGTTTTTATAGCCAGATTATCCGCCGCTGGAAGGTTTATTAAGGTCAGCTACTTAATAGTATTAATTCATTTGTACGGTACAATATTGGAACAAAAAGGGCTTGAAGGTGTAAACCTCTTCAAGCCCTTTTCTATATCATCAGGTGGATGGTTTGTTTCTTATTGCTCTACAACGATGGATAGAACAATCTTGACCCTCTCAACCAGTATACTTCAATAAATCAGGATACTTGGTGATTGTCATCAACAACAGTACTGGTTTCAACAGTGGTTGAATGGACCTGTTGGTGCTTCTTGAAAAACTTGTTCTGGAAGATCAGGATGGTAATAACCCCAACAGAAATGGAAGCATCAGCAATATTGAAAACAGGACGGAAAAACTCAAATTCCTCACCGCCCCAAATAGGTACCCAGTTCGGGAAATGTGCATGTGTAATAATGGGGAAGTACAGCATGTCAACTACTTTGCCGTGCAGGAAGGTCCCATAATGTGTGCCTGTAAAAGCCTTGGCAACCACACCATAAAACTGCGAATGCGTTTCATCGTAGCTACTGTCGAAAATAAGGCCATAAAACATGCTGTCAATCAAGTTGCCCAACGCACCTGCATAAATAAGACCGGCACAGATAATGAAGCCCTTATGGTAATGTTTTTTGATGAAATCCTTGATAAGGAAGGTTCCCCAAATAACGGCCGCCAAGCGGAAAAGTGTCAGGGCAATCTTGCCGAAACCGCCGCCGAACTTCCAGCCCCATGCCATGCCTTCATTCTCCACAAAGTGCAAGCGGAACCAATTGCCCATCACTCTTGTTTCCTCGCCCACCCCACCAGCATAATGCAGTTTGATATAGAACTTCAGGGCTTGGTCTGCAAAGATGACGGCCAGGATAATGAATGCGATATTTCTTCCTTTCACGCTGATGATTTTATCTTCTTTTAAATAAATGCTTATGTTTCGATAAACCAACCCAACATGACAGCATCCCGTCAGTCTGAGCCTGCCTATTGGCAGACAGGGTTCTCGAAGGCTTTTAAGATGGGCAAAGATAGGGGAATTGGGCACTGGCAATAACCGTATGGAAAGCTTCACTTATCTTTAAACTTTATGAAGAAGAGCTGTTTTTTAATAGTTGTTTTCTGCTGTTGCATCCATTGGTTGCATGCACAGAATGCAAGGACATTTACCCTCTCGCAATTTGTGTTCGAGGATACCGCTGGTAAGAAATTCCCCCTTGACCTGTTGAAAGGCAAAACGGTTTTTGTGGACTGCTGGTTTCCTGCCTGCCCTCCCTGCCGCAAGGAAATGCCCTATTCCCAATTACTGCAGAAGCGTTTGCACACCATGCATTTGGACAGCAATATTGTTTTTGTGACCATCAGTTTCAGGCAGGGCCAAGCAGAATGGCTTGACATGATGAACAAGTTGAAGATGCCCAATGCCATCCACTTGTACTCCCCCGCCGGAACCTATTCGTCCACTTTTGCTCCCGAATATTTTCCCACTTACAGGGTGTTCGGGCTGAACGGGGAAATGGACAATACCATTGCCCCATATCCGTCTGATCTGGGCAAGATTGATTTTGTGCTGTTTGCCGCTTCGAGGGGCATGACCGTGTACCAAGCAGAAAAGATGTACTTGCTGAACAGGGCTATTATGGAAAGGGGACTGAATAAGGAGAAAGACGCTTTGTTTGAGGAATACGATGCGGCGTTTTCAAAACATGCAGTGGAATTCAAGAAAGAGTTTGATGCCTTACAAAAGAAGTGAAAAATAAATATTATTCCATCCAGTCATTTACTCCTCCACATAAACCCGCTTCACCCTTGTACTAACCGAGGTCATGATTTCATAGCTGATGGTGCCGCACCATTCGGCCATTTGCTGAACAGGTAAGTGCCTGCCAAAGATTTCCACTTCATCGCCTTCTTGCACATTGGGAATGTTGGTGATGTCAATCATTACCATGTCCATGCAGACATTGCCAATAACAGGGGCTAGCTGCCCTTGCAGGTAGATGCTGCCGATACCATTGCTCAACTTCCTACTGAAGCCATCTGCATAACCAATACGGATGGTGGCAATCTTACTGTCCACCAACACTGTTCCCTTCCTGTTGTAGCCAATGCTGTCGTTTGCTTTCACGGTCCTTATTTGTGCAACCGTACTTTTTAGAGTAGCCACCGTTTCCAAATGGACCTCTTTTCCATTGGCACTGTCCACGCCATATAGGCCAATGCCGAGACGCACCATATCATATTGGAAATTTGGATGGCGGAAGATGGCTGCCGTGTTGGCGATATGTTTAATAAAAGAATAGCCCAAGGTGTTTTCAAGTATGGTACAGCCTTGCTCAAATAGCTTGGCCTGCTGTTGGGTAAAGCCATCATGTTCAGCCGCCTCACTGCTGGTAAGGTGTGAGAAAACAGATTTGATGACCATGGAACTGTTCTGGACCAATAGTTGGCCCAGCCCGTTTACTTCATCAATGTCAAAACCCAAACGGTTCATGCCCGTGTTGAGTTTTATGTGTACGGGAAACTGTGCAATGCCCTGAAGCAATAGGTATTGGTGGAAGGCATGGTAAATATTGAAGGAATAGATCTCCGGTTCCAGATTGTATTCAAGTAAAGCGTCGAAACCAGCATCATCTGCGTTCATCACCATGATGGGGAGGCTGATACCTGCCATCCGCAATTCGATGCCCTCATCTGCATAGGCAACAGCCAGGTAATCTACCTTATGGAACTGTAGCAGCCTTGCCACTTCTGCACTGCCACTTCCATAGCTGAAAGCCTTTACCATGGCCATCAACTTGGTGGCTGGCCTCAATTGCTGCTGGTACTGCTTCAGGTTATGTACCATGGCAGTCAGGTTTATTTCCATGACTGTTTGGTGTACCTTCTGTTCCAGCCAATGGCTGATGCGTTCAAAAGCAAATGTCCTGGCACCTTTCAGCAGCACGAACTCATCTTTGAAAGAATGGCTGTTCTGTAGCAGGAAGCTTTCGGTGGTGGTATAAAAAGCGGTTGATGGTATCTCCTTGAAAAGCGTTTGGTGGCTGCCCAACTGTTCCCCAATGCCAATAAGTTTTGTAACCTTTCTTTGCTGCAGTTCCTGGGCAACCTGTGTATACAGGTCCTTTTCCTGCAGGCCTGATTGAAGGATATCTGAAAGGATAACGGTGGTGGGCTGATTGCCCGATTGCTGTTTCAAATAATCCAGTGCAATGCTTAACGAGGAAATATCATTGCTGTAACTATCATTGAGGAGGGTGCAGTTGTTGATGCCTTTCTTTAACTGCATACGCATTTCAACAGGCTCAAGCAAGGCAATTCTTCCATTTATGATTGAACTGTTGTAACCAAGTTTGAGCATTAGGCAAGTGCAGGTGGTGGCATTTTCAATGCTGGCATTATCTATAAACGGTACATTGAACACCAGTTCCTGCGATTGGTACTGGATGTGAACGGAAGATTGCTTTTCTGCCGCATTCACTGCTGTAACCACAAATTCATTTTCAAAGGAAAAGCCCCATGTTTCAAATTGGAAAGCATGCTTCAGCAGCTTTTGGGGCAGTAGGTCCTTTCCTTTTCCAATAAGGGTTTGGGCATGTGCAAACAGTTGCATTTTCTCAGCCACCTTTTGTGCGTAGTCAACAAAGCCCTCATTGTGTGCATCGCCAATATTGGTAAACAGGCCAATGGTTGGCTGGATGACCTTTTCCAGTTCCTGCATCTCGCCCACTTCGGAAATGCCGGCTTCAAAAATGCCCAATGTATGCTGTGCATCCATTTGCCAAACACTTAGTGGCACACCAATTTGCGAGTTGTAGCTCCTTGGGCTGCGCACAATATTGTAATCCGGTGAAAGCAATTGGTACAGCCATTCCTTCACAATGGTCTTGCCATTGCTGCCCGTTATGCCGATCACTGGTATATTGAACTGGCTTCTGTGATGTGCAGCAAGCTGCTGCAACGCATCCAATGGATCATCAACAAACAGGAAATTGGCGTCCGGAAACAGGCTTGCATCAAAATCCTCCCTTACCACAAAATTCCTGATGCCCCGTTCATGCACTTCCTCAATAAAGTCATGGCCATCCCTTCTGCTGCTGGTCAATGCAAAGAACAATGAGCTGTCAGGGAAAACAATTTTCCTGCTGTCCACCAATAAATATTCAATGGATGCATCATGAACTATTGTTCCTGATGCGCTGATAATGGACTTGATATTTTGGACAGGATAGATCAAAATAGGAGATGGTGGCTAATTGCTGAATAAAGTTATGTTGTACAAGGGTGCTGCCCAACTGAAACCCCATATTTATTCTTCAGCCTGGTTCAGGGCTTTCACTGGTTCTTTGCATCCTCGGCCCCACCGCTCTTTTGCACTGCTATGGAATACAAAATGGAGCCTGTTATGCAAACCACAATTACGCCCAATGAAATATAGGTTTGTGTACTTTTCTCCAGCCATTGGTTAATGAAATGTTCCCCCAGCATTTTAATGCCAATGAATACCAATACAATGGCAATCCCCTGCTGCAGGTAATCAAACTTGCTAACTGCTCCACGCAGTAAAAAGAACAGGCTCCTCAATCCAAGAACAGCAAAAATGTTGGAAGAATAAATGACCAGTTTATCCCTTGAAATGCCCATGACTGCCGGAATGGAATCCAATGCAAAAACCAAGTCAATAGCAGCCAGCATCATCACTACCACAAACAAACTGGTGTACTGCTTCTTGCCATTTTCACGGATGATGTACTGGCCTTCTCCATCATGCGGCACCAATGGCAGTAACTTTTGCATGTACCTATAAACCTTGCTTTCTTGTGGCCTGAATTCTTCATCATCTGTTGCTGTAAACATTTTGTAGCCTGTGTACAGGAGGAAAGCACCAAAGCCATAGAGCAACCATTCGGCCTTTGATACAACGGCCACCCCAACAGTTATGAATAATACGCGGAGGATAATGGCCATTAAAATACCAATTAATAGGACCCTGCCATAAAACTTTTCCTTTACATTGAAGGCAGTGAAGATGATGATGAACACAAAAATATTGTCAATGCTCAGGCTCCATTCCATTAAGTAGGCACTCAGGTATTCCAAAGCCGGTTTGTGGCCTTCCTGCAACCACATGAAAACGAAGAACCCCATGGCCAGCGCCACCCAAAAAATAGTTTGTACCAAGGCCTGTTTAATGGTAACCTTCTTGTCTTTTTTACTGAGCAGGCCCAAGTCGAAAATCAATGCAAGCACCAATACTGCTCCGAACACGAGATAGGCTATTTGATGGGAATTCATTAAAACTTGTTTAGTTGAGCAGTTGGGCAATTATCATGCTGCATATTTTCTCTTTCTTACCTGCTGGTAAGCAAAGCCACAAAGGATGATCAATACTAGCGGCAATCCAATATTGATGACTTGCCATTGCAGCTTTTCCTGCTCCACTTTCTTGGTGTCCAGCAAACGCAGCACCACTTCCTTGTTCCTGGTGTTCATCAAACTGGAATTGCTGGTCAGGTATTCCAAACTGTTTAAGAAAAAGTCACGGTTTGCCAGCTCGTATTGGTATTTGGTGCCAACGGTAAATATATTGTCACCCATGGGTAGGGGCCCTACTTTCGTATTGAAGTCATTGATGACCATGTCCCCATCAGATACCACAATCATCTTGCCCTCACCGTTGCCCTCTGGCATAAAATCAAAGCCCTTGGCTTTCAAAGTGTCCACTTGGCTCTGGGCAATCCTGTTGCGGTACAGCGAAGTAAAATGGCCTTCCAGTAAAACGGCCACCGGAATGTCCTTTTGTTTGAACAGGGCATCTTCTGGCGTGGTCTTGTTTTCGTTGAAACTGATCAGTGCAGGTGTACCCAGCTTTCTGGAGTTGGGGGAGGAAGATAGCAATACGGTCTTCGTTACATCTGCTGCTTTAACCGTATCAATGGAGTTCACAAAACGGCCACCTACCAGCCCCAGGTTCTTGTTGATGGGGTGGTTGTTCTTGCTCTCGAACCAAGGGTGATAGTTCCATGGCAGGAATTCTATTTGCGGGTTGTCCTTTGCGTTGTTCACATTAAGGGGAATAAAGCCACACTGGAGGTCCATTACCAAGTCTGTATTGATACGCACACCATATTTGAAAAAGAAATCCGTTAGGTTCAGGTTCCTGTCATAAGCAATCAGCTCGCGCTTGCCCATTTTCAGGCTGTCCATTTCAGCATTCAGGTTGTCTATGAAGCAAACAATTTTGCCCCCACGCATCAGGTACTGGTCCATCTTCAATTTCTCGTTGTCATCAAACTGCAGAGTGGGTTTCACTATCACCACCACTTTGAAAGTATCGGGGATAAAAGCCCTTTTAGCAATATCAAAACCAAATACTTGGTAGTCCTTTCTAAGAATGCTGGCCAAGTCAAAAGTATTGGGATTCATGATATTGCCACTGGGCGTTAATCCCGCTAGGCCCGGTTCCCCATTGCCAATGGCATAGGCTACCAAGGGCTTCTCCACATTGATCAAGCTGTTCAGTGTCTTGGCAAAATTGTATTCCATCATGGACTCCGCACTGTTCATTTCCGCAGCAGTGATCACACGTTTGCCACCACTGTACAGGTTCACCAGTATTTCCTCGTCATGGTATTTTACCAACGCATAGGGAAACACCACTTTGCTTTGCTGGCCCTGTTTTATCTGTACCGTGAGGTTAATGGGCGTGGCACCAAGGCTTACCAATGTATCGCCATACTTGATGTTGGCATCTTCCATATCGGTTTCAGGTGCAATAAAGCGGTAGGAAATTTTTGAACTGTTGCTTTCCTTCATCACCTGCAGGAAGTCCTTGGTGGTACTGGCCAGTTTCTGGAAACCGGATGGTAAGTCACCAGATAGGAAAACCTGCACTTCCAATTTATCGTCCAGCTTCTTAAGCAGGTTCTTGGTGGTATTGGTGATGGTGTAACGTTTCTCCTTCGTTAGGTCAAATTTTGTGTGCAGCAAGGAAGCTAGCAGGTTGACCGCCACAAAAGCAGCAATCAGCACCAGCCATCCCCATTTATGTTGTATCAGTTTTTGCATGCCTTATCCCCTAAAGGGGAACTATTGTGTTTTGTTATAAAATTTTGCTACCAGCTATGGAACTACTATTGAATCTCAGTTATAAAGCATCTTTTCTTTTCTATGTCCATTGTTCGTCTGGTTATTGGTATTAGGAGTTTGGCGTTATGCTTTGTTGTCGCACTTGTGGTTTGCATAACTGTTACTCAATATATAATTCCCCACACTAAACATCCTTCCTATTTCTTTGCCAGTTTCCTTTCCGTAACCAGCAACAACAATCCAGTCACGCTCAAAAAATAAATGATGTCCCTGGTATCAATTACCCCACGGCTTATGCTGGTATAGTGGAAATCTATACCGGCCATTTCAATATAATAATCAGCCCCACCATTGAAGACTGGT
>JAHEZD010000033.1:26686-66200 GCA_023251255.1 Chitinophagaceae bacterium | reverse complement strand
TCGCAGTAACCTATCCTGATAATATTACCGGTTGGGAAACCTATGTGCTGGGCATGGATAAAAAAAGGAGGGTCGGCAAGGCTTTTACATTCGTAAAATCATTCAAGCCCCTAATGGCGCAACTGAGCACACCGCAGTTCTTAATTGAGGGTGACCATGCACAACTAATTGGCAAAGCGGTCAACTATACAGCCGATACTTATACGGCCACCACCAGTTTCAACTTACAAGACAAATTGGCAAACGAAAACAATATCACCATTGCAAGTGCCGCTTCCATCATAACACCGTTGTTGGTAACTGCCGGTACGGACACTTTGAAAGCAAGGTTCCAATTGCAGACCTCCACTAATTTCAAGGATGGGGAAGAAAGAAAAATTCCCGTGTTCAAAAGAGGTACGGAAGAAACCATTGGGCAATTTTGGATACTGAAACAGGATACTGCCATTCATTTCAAAGCCGAGACCAATGCATCATCCATAGAAATCACGGCATTGAACAATACGCTGGACATCCTACTGGATGAAATTGAGCACCTAAAAAAATATCCATATTACTGCATGGAACAAACGGCTTCCAAGCTGCGAGGACTGACCATGGAAAAGAACATCAGGGAAACATTGAAGCAGCCTTTCAAAAACGAAAAGGAACTGAACCAATTATTGAGCAAGCTGCAGAAAGCCCAGCATTTTGATGGAAGCTGGAGCTGGTGGGAAACAGGCACACCCAATATTGATATCAGTAATTACATCATCAATGCGTTGCTGCCACTCCGTGAAAATGGATTGGTGGAAACCAATGTACGCAATGGACTGTTGTATTTGCAGCATGCATTGCCTTACCTGAAAAAAAATGAACTGCTGGCTGCGCTGACCACCATGGCTGCCGCCAATCATGCGATGGATTACCAGCCCTATCTTGATAAAATAAATTTTGATTCCTTGGGTATCCATCAACAATGGCAATACGTGAGCATCAAGCAGCAACAGAAAATGAATTACGCAAACGAACTGGACAGCTTATTGAAAAGATCCATTCCGGGCATCTTAGGGTCCATCCATTGGGGAGAGGAGAATTACCGCTGGTACAGCAATGCCAATGCTACCACTGTGGCTGCATATAATGTATTGCGAAAAGATGAAAAACATTCCCCTTTAAACAATCATATCGTGCAGTATTTCCTTGAACAGCGGAAAGAGGGCTACTGGTGCAATACAGTGGAAAGTGCAAACATTCTTTCTTCCATCTTACCTGATGTGCTGGAAGTGAACAAAAATTTCAATCAACCTGCAACCTTGCAAGTAAGCGGTGATACATCCTTTGTTATTGGATCCTTCCCTTTCAAAAAAACAATCGGCAGGAACAACCAATCATTGCAGGTAAGCAAAACTGGTGGGGGCTTTACCTACTTCAGCATGTACCAAAAAATTTGGAACAATGCACCAGCAACTGTCAGCGATAATTTCGAAGTGAGCACCTACTTTGAGAAAAATGGCCAGCAGCTTCCCTACATCAAATCCGGCGAAAGGATGAAGATGGTGGTAAAGGTTGATGTGAAAAAGGAAGCTGAATATGTAATGCTTGAAGTACCCATTCCCGCAGGCTGTAAGTATGCTACCAAAAAACAGGATAACTGGAACATGCATAAGGAATTCATGAAAAACAAAATGCTGCTGTTTGCGGAACAACTATCCAAAGGTGTGCACCTATTTGAGATAGAACTGGAGCCAAGGTACAATGGTACTTACACGGTGAATCCTGCAAAAGCAACATTGATGTACTTCCCTATTTTTTATGGAAGGAATGAAATGAAGCAGGTGGAGATAAAGGAACAGTAATGACCCATTTTGAATAGTTAGGTGTCAAGCCTGAGCCTGCCCGTTCCGTTCAGGCGGGCTTGTCGAAGGCGATTTTCTATCGTAATCCCAACTCGGTTTTGGCATGCCTGACAATAGTTCAAAATCAGCCGCTACCAAAGGAACAATGATTATTGCACCAATAACCGGTACAGCCCATAATTTTCCTCATCAAAACATACAAACAATACTTTGGTGATGGAATCATTGTTGAACAGGAATTTCCTTACGGTATCAACTGCAATTTCCGCCGCTTCCTGTTTGGGAAAATGGTAGATGCCCGTACTGATATTGGGGAAGGCAATCGTCTGTATCCCATGTTCCGCTGCCAATAACAAACTGTTGCGGTAGCAGTTTTCCAGTAATTGCCGTTCATTTTTATTGCCACCATTCCAAACAGGGCCAACAGTATGCACCACATATTTTGCAGGGAGCTTGCCACCTGAAGTAATGACGGCTTCACCTGTTTTGCAACTACCCTGCCTATTCCTTATAGCAATGCATTCATCCAGGATTTGTTGGCCTCCTGCACGATGGATGGCACCATCAACCCCACCGCCGCCAAGCAATGAACTATTGGCTGCATTTACAATGGCATCCACTTCCAGTTTGGTGATATCGCCTTTTATTAATTCAATCTTGGACATCTTATCATTATCCATTTAGATAAAGGAGATTTCAGATCAAGATTTCGGGTGCTTTTGAAAACCTCGGCAGGGCTATAGCCGCTGCCGAGGTTTGAAATTATTTTACAGCACCATTGTTGTTCCAGTCCCTACCAAAAACCCGCTGCAATGCAGGAGTAGTCCTGGCCTCGGCTTTGGTACGGATGGCAGTTTCCTGTTCTGCAATCTTGCTGAACATGGCAGAAGTTACCACACCGGCCAGGAGGTTATCGATATTCAGGTTCAGTTGTACTTTATTTCCCAGTACCAGTTTTGCTGGGGCTACCAATTTATCCCATTGCTGTGTAATATTGTACTGGTCCAAAGCTGTTTTCATAATGGGCGTAACGGCCCTGCGTAAACTATCACCAATCTTGGTCCTCAAATAATCAGTAGCCGCAGTGCCACCATTCTTCACAATCCCAATGGCATCGGCAATGCTCATTTGCTTTATGCCATCTGCAAAAACAGGAATGGAATTGGTAGCAGTTTGCGTAGCTGCGTTGGTAAGCGTATTGGTGAACTTGTCAATATCCTTGCTCAGGCCCAATTGCTGCAACTTGCTCAGCACATTGTTCACTTCGGAAGGGAGTATGGCATTCATTAAAGCATCCTTGCTAATCAATGCATTGCTGTTGCTGCCAATGGTGAGCATTTCCTTAATGGCGGTAATGGCATCACGTTCATTCAGGATATTGCTGGCAATGTTTTTCAATGAATCGCAACCGCTGAACAATAAAGTGGTAGATAAGGCGAGAAGTGTAAGTATCCTTTTCATGGAATCTGTTTTTTGTACTAGTGTATAATCGTGCCAAACATAAAGAGAAAGCTGCAAGCTTGCATTTTTAGTTAAAGGTTTTCTAAAAGCCTTGTTTAAAATCCACCCGCTGGTTTTTGGTGGCAAACTTGTATTACCTGTCAAAACATTACCGAACACTTAAATTATTTTGTATGAAAACCTTTTTACGCCTCACTTTTATATTGGTTATTGCTACAGCTTTTACGGGTTGCTACAAGAAAGATGTTTACATAGAAGATCCAGTTATTGGTTCATGGGTGCTGGACAATGCTTCCAGTGCCAATAATTATGGCTGGCAAACATTTAATGCCGGCATTGAAAATGGTGTGCTGGATTTCTACAGCAATGGTTCTGCAGCTTACAGTGAAAGCCATTTGGCTTTAGCTGGTAGCTGGTACATCAGCAATGCAAATGGTGGTTATTATGACGAGTACGGTTATTACAGGAACGGTGCCCACCAAACCTTGTCCGTGCATTTATACGATAGCCATACCAATAGCACTATCGACCTGAACTTTGGTTATGTGGTTTTCCAGAACAACCGTTTTATTGGTACGGATTACTATGCGGGTGCTGTGGAACGATATGAATTCAGCAGGTATTAGTGTGCCATCAGCAATAAATGGCAGTATATCAATTTGAATACTTCTTCTTGAAATGAATATTAGCCTGGGCAATCTCATAGGAGCCTACCTACCAGCAAAGGCAAGCTCAACCTGATACGAGCATTCAAATTGATATACTGCCATTTATTCTTAAGAAGCCGTCTAAAATCATTTCAATAGTTAATAGCTGCCGCTTTTCGAGACTGTCCCGCTTTTTGAGGGATTGGATTTTCGTCATAAACACCCGGCTATACCGCAAAGCCGATGGCTATCGGCTCCGCCCGTTCCAAACACCTACTGGAGGCGTTCGTTCATTTTTGTGTTTCCTTGGAAAGCCTGAACACCCACACAAGGCTGGAACCCATTTCCTTCCTGATCTGACTGATGCGCATGTAGGTTTGTTTTTTGCTCCGAAAGTCATCAAAAAATACAACGAAAAAAAATGACACACTTTTTTTGACACATTTTAAAATGTGTCATTTTTTTTGTGTCATTTTTTTTCGTTGTATTTTTTGCAATGCTCCGCCCATCGTTTTTTGCACTGCGGTTCATGCTGCATGGCAAGGAGGGAGGCCTGCCATGGGCAGTATGGTGATTGGAGGGAGGCTCCTGTCCAACATTTAAAGGGATTCTAGTGGAACGCAGCCGCTAATGGGCACGAACAGATGAAAAAGGCGGATCCTGTTGTTCCGCCTTTTTATTTATCCACTGTTTTGCTGGATAAATATTTGGTTGCCAAAAGGTGGGAACCATTATTTTCACCCTCCAAATTTCATAAACTGGATGCTCCATTTCAATAATATCAAGGAACTGCTGAACCTGCTGGCAAGGACAAAGGACCTGCTGGCAGAAATGTTTGAGAAGCGCAAATCCTTTTCCTACAAATATGATTTGGCATTGGAATTTGTGGAGGAAGACGTAATCGAGACACTGGTGAACAAGGGCGTGCTGCGGCAGAACAATGGCTTCCTGGAAATTGACGACCAGTACCTCGTTTTTTTTGAACAGGTGCTGGAGGTGAATGAGGACATCAACACCTCCTACATCCATGAGAACATCGGACAGGTGAAACAGTACATCAATTTTTACCTGCAGGAAAATGTGGAACACAGGAAGTATGGCTATTTGAAAACAGTGAAATCCTCGCTGCGCAAAATTGGCCGCATCACCCTGCGCAATATCATAGACCTTAACAGGAATATTGAAAATGCCTTTAAAAGTGAACCCAATTACAAAATAAAGATTGCCAGGCTGGAGAGTTTTGACCAGAAACGCCGCGACATCCAGCAACTAATTGAGCATACGGAAAAGCTGATTACTGGTGGGGAGGAACAAACATTTTTCAAATCGGCCTTGGACGATGAACTGAAACATATCAGCTCGCACCTGCGTTTGCAACTGACCGAAGCTAGGCACAACTTGATCGAAACACAGAAGCAGGTTATTGAATACCTAAACCAAGTGAAGTTCCAGAGCCGTTTGGTGGAAAAAATCAAACAGGTGAAATATTTGAAGGACCAGTTTGAACTGAAGGCCAAGACCAATTTTGTGGAACTGCTGAAGGGCACCAATGCGGTTGCCTTTGAAAGTAAGCCCAGCTATCCCCTCCGGTTATCATTGGAACATTTGCAAACAGATGAAGCCAGGAACAGTTTGGAAAGGACCGCGTTGAAGTTCAAGCAGGGAAGGCGCAATGCATTGCCCGTGGCAGAAGGCATTTCAGATGCCTATTTGCAAACAGAAACCGAGGAGGAAATTTTCATCAATCTACAGGCCATGCGCAATGGTTTCTCAGCATCCGGCAAGGACCTCTACCAATTTGTGATGGAATACAATTACCCCCGTGAAGTTCCTTTTGATGAAAAACTGACCGTGTTCTGCCAAATGGTTTCCATGTACGAATTGGAATTCAAAGTGAGTGATGAATATGGTAAGGAAGAGATGATCGAATATGCGATGGTGTACCCGGGACGTAAAAACAATGACAATTAAGTGTTTAATTGTCCGATTTAAATCCAATAGTTTTTCATTGCCCCGATCTTTTAGGTCGGGGAACAGGTTGATAATTTCGATAAGCTTTAGCCAAATATCATTCCCCCTTTTATTGGGCTAAAGCTAGGTATCCACAATAAATATTTATCCCCGACCTAAAAGATCGGCGCAATGAACTTGGAAATTAGTTGATCATTGCTGAATCAGTACTTCTTGCTCCAACCCTTTTTTGTATTGATGAATGAGGTTAAGCAAATGAACTAATGATTGCTCCTCTATTGATGTTTCTCTTGGTGTTCTGACAAGTTGTTTGTCGTATAATTTCCTATTGCCTTTTTGCTGGATAAGCCCTTCAATGTTCTCCGGCACAAAAAAGCTTGCCCTATCTTCCAGTTTACTTTTAAACTCCCTCAAATAAATATTGATGCCTTCCAAATCAAAATCGCCAAAATGCAGGTATTGATTGGGGATATGCTGCAGCCACTCCATCACATCTTTATATTGCGTTTGTGGGTAGCGGGAAATGAACAATGGCTGTATATGCTTGAACAAATATTGCTGCTGCTGAATGAACCTGAAATTTTCTGCATTCTCCACACCCACAATGGTAATGTTTGTAGGTAGATGGAAGTTTTCAAAATCATGAATGAAGACAAAACTGCCTTCTGCTGGATGTATGGTGGCGGGTTGATTATTGAGTACCGCATCTATTGGTTGGAAACTGTTTACCAGAAAACCTTTGAAAGTCCTGATGCTTTTTAGTTTTGAATCGGAACTTATTTCTATCGCTCCTGAACGGGTGAGGTTTTCCTGTTCGTACCTGTTGACATACTCTTCCAAATTGGCTATGCCAAAATGATTATGGAGGTACTGGTTGAGCAGGTTGTTATCATGAATGAAATAGAGATTTCTATTGGTACCAATTCGCTGTTTAAGCAGAATATTGTCATCCAGCAACTTCGTTACAGTTACATGTTTCATTTGTGCAGCAGGGATTCTGCTTCCTTGCTGCATGAGCAGTAACTGTTTTGCTATGTTGATGGGCAATTTCATTGGATAGCAATGTATGATTTATAACGGCTATCTACACCTATCGACGTTTGGCTATAGATAAAGTTTTCATCCTGAACAACCGCTGCCGAGGTTGAAACCGTCGGCAGGTTTTTTCGTAGTATCTATATTATCATTTTCCAGTCTAAACAACCGCTGCCGAGGTTAAAACTGTTGGCAGGGTCAAAGCGTAATTGGAAATAATCCGCTTCACTTTCGTAAAACTCTTGGCATCCTTTTCCAACTTGTAAATATGCCTGTAGTCCATGGCATTGGTTTCAGTTGGTGAACCATTGATGAGCAGGATGTTCCTGTCATTGGCAAATTGCAGGATGCCCTTTACGTTGTTGGGATGCAGCTTGCCAATTTCATCCATCATGCAGTGCAGGCGGAAATCCTTGAACCGCTTGGATGCCCCTTCCTTGAACACGTTCAACAGCATGATATTAATCATGGCTTTTACCAGCACGTCCGTTCCCTCAGAACCAACATTGGCCAGCTTTTCTACCCAGCCAGTATCGTTCTGGTTCTCTTCGATCCTGAACTTCAGTTCAAAGGAGTCGGACAAGGAAATGGTATCTTTTTTATACTCGTTGATCGCCCTGCTCAATTGCTTCAATAAATCAACTGCCTTCTTGTTCTTTGTTTCCGAATCAATTGAAGAGAACAGGTTCAGGCCACCAATATCATAAATATTCTCGTCGTTGTATTTCTTGATGGCCAGTAAAAGATGCACCACACGGTTGGCACTTTCGTCCAGTCGCAGTTCAATTTTCTTGATGGCCCCCACAAAATTCTTCCTGTCGAAATCCTTGTTGATGTTGGTGATTACTTTTTGTATTTCATCCCCCTTGCTCATGAGGTTGGTGGTCTCCTTCCCTACTGAATTGATGATGGTGGCAAACCTTTCATTGATGCGCTTCTCAAACTCCTCAATCTTGTTATCGGTGATGAATTCGTTCAACTGCTCCGCAAAGTCCAAGTATTGCTGCTTGGCAATAAGGCCAGTGGCAAAATTGAAGATATTCTGTGAGGAGAAGTTGCTGAGGAACTTGTTGATGGCTTCTTTCAATTCATCCAAGCGTTTGATACCATTATAGTAGCAGCGGTTCAGTTCATCAATGATGTTCTTTGTCCGCTTGTCCGATTTGAATTCTTCTTTTGGCTCCTTGTGCGATGGTGCAATGCTCAAATAGCATTCGGTCAACTGGAACTTGGCAAAGCCTTCAATATCATCTTTCGCTTTTTGCAGGTCAATGCCAATAGCTGCAATATTCTCCTCAATCGTCCTTACTTCAGCCAATTGTTTCTGCTTCTGCTGCTCATGCTTCTGTTCATCGTTTTCACATTGCTGGTCCAGTAATTGTTTCTTGTTCTTGAAAGCATCCACTTTGTCCAGCAGTTCACGTTTGTCCTTATTGTATTCTGCAACAATGTCCCTGTTCTTTTCAATGAAGTTCAGTTCGGTCTGCAGTTTGTTCAGTTGCTTCTCAATATTGGTCAACTGTTGGGTATCCGCCCCCTTGCCTGCCAGTTCTGCCTTTTGCTGCTGCGTGATCTTCAGTTTCTCATGCTGGTAATGCTGCTGGCTCTTCTTTATTTCATCGTCCGTTTTCTGGATATTGAGGTTGAGTATATCCTCTTCAATGGCCACCCGTTTTTCGTACTCCTTCTCCTTCGTTTTCAACTGCTTTTGCAGGCTGTCCTCAATATGCTGTTTGGCCTGCTTGGCTTCAAAATGTTTCTCGGTCGCCGCATCTATGGAGCTATCCATTTCCTGCAGGGCCTGCTGCTTTTCTGCTTGGGCCTTCAGTTCAAGATCCTTTTGGTTCAGCTTTGCATGGTCCAGCTTTACGTGGCCCTGCTCCACTGTGTATTCCTGTTCTGCCAAGCTTTCCTTGCATTCCTTTATTTTGGGCTGGTACTTCCTCTTCAGTTTTTCCTGTTCCTCATGCTGCTTCTCCGCCAATTCGTTCAGTTTCTTTTTGTTCAGTTCAATATGGGCGAGTAATTGCTTTTTCTCAGCTTCATAATCAGCAACTGTTTTTACTTTGTTCCCAACCTCATGCAGGTTAATCTGTACACCATAGAATGAACCATCTGCCTTTGCAGTTTTTTCTGGCGATAAATCATTCTGGAACAATATCTCCTCACTGCAAACCTTACCAATATTGCTTTCCCAACCTTGCTGGTGCTGGTTCAACCAGCCATACAAAGAATCCTTGCTGTTGTTTATTTTACTGTCAATGGCATCAATCTGCTGCTGCCATCTGGTAATGGAATCATTGAGTTTCTCCGTTTCCCTTTCTGCATTCTGCTTAACGCCATTGCTTTCCAGTTCCCATTGCTTGTGCAATGTTTCCTGCTTGCTTTTCAGCATCTGCACTTCATTGGTAGCCTGCTTGATGGCAAATTGCAAATCGCTCAATAACTGGTTGGCCTCCATCAGTTCCTCCTCATAAAAGCGTTTATGTTTTAAGGCCTCCTTCCTTATCCTCAGTTCCTGCAGGGCCTGTTGCTTCTGCTCTATTTCCTGCTGTGCCTGGTCCAGGCTCTGTTTTTGGTTCTGTTTTATATCATGCAACAGTTTGTCCAATTGCTCCTTTGCGTCATTTTTAAAATTGAAGAATACATCCTTCAATTGCAGCTTGTGTGTGGTTTTGTTCTGTTCCAGTTCCTTATGGCTGTTCTCAATATTCAATAACAGCAATTCAAATTTCTGCGTAACCTCTTTGTACTGGGCAGAAAACAATTCCTTCTCCTTCCTGTTCTTGGCCAGTTCCGTTTCAAGGTCATTCCTTTTGGCCACACGTTCCACTAGGTCATCAATGTTCTTCTGCTCATAGAACTCCTTTTTCTCCTTGATGGTTTTCAACTTGTCATCCAGCACACTCACTTCCGCTTTCAGCTTCAGGATCTTGTTCTGGAACCGTTTGTCCGACTCTTCAATTTTCTGTACCAACGTGACCTTGTTGTTTTCTTCCCTTTCCTTCCTGTCAAACAGTTTGGGCTCCAAGCGCTGCACTTGGTGGATGCTATAGGCCAACTGTTGGGATAGCTGTATTTTTTCCCTGTCCAGATGCCGGATGGCGGTATGGAACTTCACCACATTTTCTGCCTGCTTCTGCACGGAAGACTGCCTGAAAATATTGATGTCATTCAGTTGTGTCTCGAAATTCTTCAGGTGGTGCGTGTAGCTCTGCAAATCAATTTCAATATCCTCTTCATTTAAGGACATGATGATGGTCTGCTTGATGAACTCCGCATCCAGTTTGGAGTTCAGGAACACGTTCTGTATGGTACGTGGAATGTTCTGGTACTGCTTGCTTTCCAGCAGGGCGTATTTCCTGAACTCTTTTTTGGTATCATTGTTACCGTACAGGATATCACGGTACTCTTCGTAGCGGTCAATCTTCTTGGTATAGTATATTTTTTCCGCATCAAACAGGGCCCTTGTAGCGTCCCAACTTTCAAAAGCTTTCCCATCACTGGCAATGAAATATTTTTTATCGTAACCAGCATCGGTGAAACGGAAGCAGACCTTGCCCTGCGACTTGAACGCAATGATGCTATAGGCACCCGCTTCCGTGGTCACTTCATAAATGAGGTAGGAATTCTGGAAGGGGAAATAATATTCGGCAAAGCTTTTCTTCTCCTTGGAAATGCCCAGCTTCAATGTATCTGCATTGTAGAAGAATAGTATGGAACGCAGCAGGGTACTTTTGCCCACTCCTTGTGTTCCAATAAAATGCACATTGCCATCGATACTTACTTCCGCATATTTTATGGTGGCACTATTGATGAACGTATCTTATTGAGGAATCTCATGTTGTGTTTCTTCGGATATGGTAATGCTTACAATTAATTGTTCAATGTATTTGAAGGAGGCCACTACTTTGTACTGCTGCAGGATCTCATTTTCCAGTTCGGCATAGCCATAGTTGCAGAGTTCGTTCACCAGTTTCTTGATACGCTCACTGTAGCTACCATCGCCCACCAAACGTTTCATGGAATCCAATTTGTCTTTCAAACTGGCATCCACACGGAGCTGCTGGTCAATCTGTGATGGGGAAAAACGGAAACCTGCACCAAAAGCATTATCGAATGTTTTGCAGAAATCCACGATGTCAATCCAGCGGTAGGCCTGCTCAATTTTCCTTTCCAAATCTGCCTTTGCTTCCTGCCTGGAGAAGTAGAAATATTCATCGCCTTTTTCAAGGACAAAATCAATGGCATTGAAGTATTCGGATAGGTCGTCAAAATGGGTTTCAACTATATTGTACAACTTCCGGTTATTGTCTTCGGCACTGTCCGAACAAAGAAAATTTCCTTTGCTCAGCAATTCGAAAATCTCGGAAGTCTGCTTAGGAATGTTCATCGGGCAAACATAAAGGTTTTGGGGGCTTTTTGAACAGGAAGAATGGCCACGGGTACGATGCTGAAAAACAAGTGGATAAATTTTGCCGCTGAACCCGTAAGAACACAGAATAATTTTAATTTTTTGTGCATTCTCCCTTGAACATTTAATGGAAATTAGTTTCAACAGATTAACTGCAGGTTGCCATTAACAAAGAACTTGTTTAGGCTCTTTAGAAAAGTAGCTTTTTAATGGCGTTTTTTCTTCAGAATCCGCTTTTGTCATATTGAGCCCTGGCGAAAGCGGTTTCGCTAGAAAAATCTTGAAATCGATCACGTAAAATTAAAAGCCTAAACAACTTCAGATATAGTCATCCCGTGCAAGCAAATTATTCGTTGTATAAGCCGATATCACTTTCATGGATAAACTGTCCTATTCAATGCTTTGGTTGTTTGGAAACAGCAATGAATTATTCATGCATTTGCAGCGATTAAAAATTATAACCCGCCAAAACTATTATTTTTTTGAGTACTTTTGGCGGGATATAAAGTATTATAACCTGCCAAAACTATATTTTTTTCACCCATTTTTGGCGGCTTATACAAAGTACAACTTACCAAAAGCTTATTTTAAAAGTTTGTGTATGGAAAAATTTGTTGGAAGAATCGAAGAACAACAAATTCTTGAAAACGCATTGGGAAGCAGTAGCCCTGAATTAATAGCAGTAACTGGCCGTAGGCGTGTTGGAAAAACATTCCTAATTAGATCAGTGTACAGGAAGCATATTGTATTTGAATTTTCTGCTGTTCATAATGCAACAATGCCCGAACAGTTGGCCGGTTTCATGAAAGCATACCAACAAGCTATGAATAGCAAGGCTGCATACGAGGTACCAGCTAGCTGGCTTGCTGCGTTTAACTTATTGGAAGATTTCTTGACTCCAATTATAAAGAAAAAAAAAGCTGTTGCCTTTTTTGATGAGTTCCCATGGATGCACACGCCTAGGTCCAATTTCCTTAAAGCATTCGAACATTTTTGGAACAGTTATGCATCCAAGCACCCCAATTTAACAGTAGTGATTTGTGGTTCTGCTGCTTCTTGGATGATCCAAAATGTTGTCAATAACCGTGGGGGCCTACATAACAGGTTGACCAGACGGTTAAAGCTTTTACCTTTTTCCCTGAAAGAAACCGAGGAATACCTAAATAGCCGCTCGGTAAAACTGGACCGGTACCAGCTACTTCAATTATACATGGCAATGGGTGGCATACCGGAATACCTGAAACAGGTAACACGTAGCAAAAGTGCTGCACAGGTAATTGACAACCTTTTTTTCACAAAGCAGGCTGCACTGAAAAAAGAATTTGATAACCTGTACCCTGCTTTATTTGAAAATGCGACTCGTCATATAATGGTTATCCGCGCATTGGCATCTGTAAGTAAGGGGATGACTAGAAAGGAAATAATTGATTCGACAGAACTTAATTCAGGTGGGTGGGCAACACAGATTCTGAATGAACTGGAAGAATCCGGCTTTATTATGTCATATCTTCCTTATAACAGGACATCCAAGGACCTTGTATACCGGTTAAGCGACGAGTACTCCCTTTTCTATATAAAGTATATTGAAAAAAGCAGGGCAACTGGAAGTGGCACATGGCTACGAATAAGTGAAAGCGCTTCCTGGAAAAGTTGGGGCGGGTATGCATTTGAAGCGATTTGCCTAAAGCATGTTCCACAGATCAGGGCTGCTTTGGGAATTGGTTCCATCTACACAGAGGAATCGGTTTGGAGGCATGTTCCAGGCAAGGGGCAGCCCGGTGCACAGATTGACCTGCTGCTGGACAGGAAAGATTACTGCATCAATGTCTGCGAGATGAAATTCTCGACAGGTGAGTTTACCGTTACCAAAAAATATGCTGAAGAACTGGCACAAAAAATAACCGTATTCAGGGATGTAGAAAAACCGAGAAAAACCCTATTCCTGACCATGATAACAACTTATGGAGTTGCAAAGAATCAATACTCAAAAGGAATTGTCCAGAGTGAATTGACTATGGATATACTCTTTGACTAACACAACTATCCCAATTATGCAGCACTTTTACAAGTGGTACTTGCAAAAGTGAACGGGTATCATCAGGGATAATTAAATGCGAATAGCTTTAATTATCCCATCCCCATCTTTATTTCAAAGTAATTTGCGGCAAAGTTGAACATACATGCAGAAGCTCTATATAAAAAACATGGTTTGCAGCCGCTGCAAAATGGTGGTGAAATCGGTTCTGGAAAACCAGGGACTGGTTCCTGTTTCGGTTGAATTGGGGGAAGTTGAACTCGAACAGCCACTCGCAAAAAATCAATTGCAGCAGCTTGATACCGCTTTGAAGCAATTGGGCTTCGAAATAATAGACAACCATAAAAGCCGGCTCATCGAAAGAATAAAAAATGCGATTGTAACATTGGTCCACCACTCAAACGAAAACATCAAAACCAACCTTTCAGAATTCATCACTTCACAGGTCCACCACGATTACAGCTATTTAAGCAACCTTTTCTCGGAAGTAGAAGGCACCACCATAGAAAAATATTTTATTGCCCAACGCATTGAGCGGGTAAAAGAACTGTTGGTCTACAACCAACTTTCCCTATCCGAAATAGCGGACCAATTAGGTTATAGCAGTGTTGCTTATTTATCCAACCAGTTCAAAAAAACAACAGGCTTCACACCCACTTATTTCAAATCCATTAAGGAACTCAAACGCAGGAATATTGAGGAACTATAAATCTTACAAATCCTATCCATAATTCCATAACAACATGAGTAACGGCCCAATGTAGTTTCGTGTCAAATTAATCACAATGACACATACTTATAACATTACTGGCATGACCTGCACCGGTTGCCAATCCAAAGTGCAGGGTTTACTGTCCAAGATCGAAGGCGTTACAAACGTATCCATCAACCTCCAAAAAGCCACTGCTGAAATTGAAATGGCGAAGCATATTCCTATCAGCACGTTCAAATCAGCTTTGCAGGACCATCCCAAATACCAGATTACGGAGGCAGCAAACAGGCCCGTTGTTGCACCACTTACAGAAGAAGAAAGCAAAACCTGGTTGGCTACCTACAAACCCATTTTATTGATCTTCGCATACATTACCACCATAGCTATTACCGCTTCTTATCAGCACAGTTCAATTCATTGGATGGATACCATGAGGGTATTTATGGCAGGTTTCTTTTTAACCTTCTCCTTTTTCAAAATGCTCGACCTCAAAGGTTTTGCCGGAAGTTATGCCATGTACGATATAGTTGCTAAGAAGCTGGGCAGTTGGGGATACATCTATGCTTTTGTGGAACTGGCATTGGGCATTGCCTTTGCAATCAACTTCCACCCAATGGCCACGAACGTTGCTACATTGGTTGTAATGACCGTTAGCATGATTGGCGTGTTGCAGGCGGTGTTCAATAAGCGCAAAATAAAATGTGCCTGTTTGGGGGCCGTGTTCAATTTGCCCATGAGCACCGTGACCATTATGGAAGATGCTTTAATGATTGCCATGAGTGCAGCAACGATATTGAGCTTGCTGCTCCATTAAAAGGCAGGACGGGTTCTTGTTCAATCCCCTCCTCCTATCAACGTTCCCAGTTAAAGCGCATAACAATGAACAATTCTCTATAAATTTAGCTGGGTTCCGGGCAAGTGGGAAGATCAATATCCCACCTGCTCAAAAACCGATTATTTAAACAGCTTCTTAAAGGACCATCATGATAAAAGACCGGAAACCAAGTTTGTGCAGCATATTGTTATTTCTTTTTTTGTTGTGCAGGCTCAGCAATATACAGGCACAGGTACTTGTACATGAGGAACCACGGCACCGCCCTGTTTTCCAAAACAACCAGGTACGCATACTGAACATCCTACTACCCCCAGGCGATACCACCCAATACCATGTCCACCACACGCCATCTGTATTTATTTTCTTTACTGCCACCACCATGGTTTCGCAGTTGAAAGGCGCAGCAGCTTCAACCAGTAGGTCTACGGCTGGTAGTGTCATCGTTGAAAACCTGGCAGCACCTCATTTGCGTGTGCACCGGGTCTGGAATATTGACAAGGACACTTTACATGTCATGGACGTTGAGCTACTATTGAAGGATACGGGCTTTGCCCAAAAACCATTGGCGCTGCCCAATCTGCAATTAACGGCTGACACGGCCTGGGTAAGAACATACCGGCTCAGCTTGCCGGGAAACAATGATTTTATGCTCAAAGGGGAGAAACGTTCCTTTATCCTGGTATCCCTGAATGCTGCCCCGGTGCAAATGGATCAGGATGGAAAAACAGGGCGCCAAAAATTGGGGCCCGGAAGTTTTTTTGAGATAAAAAAAGGAGCGTCATTTTCCCTGAAAAACACCAGCGGCAATACTGCTCAATTTGAATTGCTCGAATTGCCCCGGTAATAATCTTTTTCCCTACTTCCCAGCCAAGGGCCAAGGTTTATGGACGGGCCGTTAACAAATTCGGTAGTGTGTCATTTTGAATATCTCTTCTTGAAATGAATGTCAGCCTGAGCCTGTCGAAGGCGTTTTATATGAAAAGTTATCGGTTTCGACAACCTCAACCTGACACAAAAATTCAAAATGACACACTACCACAAATTCCATTAACAAACAGCTTTAACTGGTTTAACCTACTTTTGTAGCAATGAAAAAAATAGTAGCCATATTCTTCTTGATGATCTACAGTTTCACCACTGTGGGGGCTACCGTGCACATGCATTATTGCATGAACAAATTAATTAGTAAAAGCCTTTACCACAGCAAAGAAAAGAGCTGCAAAAAATGTGGGATGGACAAATCTGCCACAAAAGGCTGCTGCAAAGACGAACACAAATTCATCAAACTGGAAAGGGAACACCAGCAGGTTCAGCCTGCAACCAGTTTGCCTTTTTTCAGCACCCCGCTTCTTGTACCCCCGTCCTTTTCATACAATCAGGTGGCTGTTTCTTCCATAACAGAAACCTGTCCAGCAAGCCATGCGCCCCCAAATATGCAGGGGCAAAAACTGTACGTACTCAATTGCGTTTTCCGGATCTGATTTATTGAATGTTCACCTCAAGTAGTACATGGCTTTGCAGCCCTGTGCCTATCAGTATTTATTTTATCAACCATTCAATTGAATACAATGAAAAAGTTAATCATGCTCTCCATAGCAATAGCTACGTTAAGCACAACAGTAAAAGCACAGCACAACCACGATGCCCATACAGCAACGGATACAACAAAAACCGCAGCCATTTCAGCACTGCTGCCCATTTATTACAGCATCAAAGATGCTTTGGTAGCAGGCAAGGCAGATGCTGCAGCAGCAAAAGCTGGTGAGTTTGTAAAAGCCATCAATGGCATTGATATGAAAGCTTTATCCGCAGCCGACCATACATCGTTTATGGCAGTAAATGAAAAACTGGCCTTTGATGCAGAACATATTTCAGAAAGTAAGGACATTGCACACCAAAGGGACCATTTCAAAACCTTCTCCGATAATTTTTTCACGTTGGCCAAAACAGTCAAGCTATCTGCACAGCCTGTTTACCAGCAGTATTGCCCCATGAAAAAAGCAGCTTGGTTAAGCAGTGAAGCAGCTATCAAAAACCCTTATTACGGTAGTGCCATGCTTACTTGCGGCTCCGTAAAAGCAACTTTAAAATAACCCTCCTACGAGGAAGCCGCAGGCTTCAATACCCTGCGGCTTTCTGCCTTTCCATCATCATGCAACAATAGTAGAAGGTTGTTGCTAAACTTCTTATTGCACTGTAACCTCCCATCATTTCCATAAAAAATTGGCCATGGAACATCAAAAATATACCTGCCCAATGCATCCACAAATAGTGGAAGAAAAGCCGGGCAACTGCCCCATTTGCGGAATGACCTTGGTATTGATAAAAAACGGAAATAAAGATGCCCAGCATCAACATGGTAGCCATCCAGCAATGGGCCATGCAGGGCATGACCATAACAGCATGATTGCTGATTTCAAAAAAAGGTTTTATGTGGTGCTGGTGCTTACCCTTCCCATCATGCTGCTATCAGCAATGGTACAGCATTTTATGGGTGTTGATTGGCAATTCACTGGTTCCAAATACATTTTATTTGCTTTATCAACCATTGTATTTATATACGGTGGCTTTCCTTTCCTAAAAGGATTGGCAGATGAAGTAAAAGCAAGGAACCCGGGTATGATGTTCCTGATTGGCTTTGCCATTACGGTTGCCTATACCTACAGTGTGGCCATTGTATTTGGCCTGCAGGGCATGGATTTTTTCTGGGAACTGGCCACACTGATCCTGATCATGCTGCTGGGACATTGGATAGAGATGAAATCCGTGGCAGGGGCTTCAAAGGAACTGGAACTATTGGTGCAGTTAATGCCGGCAGAAGCACACATGGTAATGCCCGCCCGTGCGGGTTCGGACGGGCCCAATAGGGTACACGATGTGAAGACCGACACACTCAAGGCAAACGATATTATTTTAGTGAAGCCCGGCGAGAAAGTAGCAGCCGACGGAATAATAGTGGAAGGCGAAAGTTACCTGAACGAAAGTATGTTGACAGGTGAAAGCAAGCCAGTACGGAAAACAAAAGGCGACAGGGTAATTGCAGGTGCCATCAATGGCAATGGGTCCATTAAAGTAACCGTTTCCCATGCGGCAAAGGATTCCTATTTGTCCCAGGTAATCAAATTGGTAGACGATGCTCAAAAATCAAGGTCACCAACACAGTTATTAGCAGATAGGGCTGCAAGATGGCTGACCATTATTGCATTGGCCACAGGTATCACCACATTTTTTGTTTGGTACCTGTCCGGGCAAACCTTGGCCTTTGCCATGGAAAGGATGGTAACGGTCATTGTTATTTGCTGCCCCCATGCACTTGGCCTGGCTGTACCCCTTGTTGTTGCAAAATCAACTGCTTTGTCAGCAAAAAATGGTTTACTGATCAAGAACAGGACGGCTTTTGAAAATGCCAGGAAAATCACCACCATTGTATTTGACAAAACAGGCACATTGACCGTTGGCAAATTTGAGGTCTCCAAAATTGTACCCTTGCAGGAAAGCTTGACCGAAAATGAAATCATCCGTTTGGCAGCAGCATTGGAACAGCAATCGGAACACCCCATTGCCACAGGCATCCTGCAAAAAGCAAAAGACCTATCCATTCCCGTTCCTGCAACTGGAAACTTCAACGCCCTTACGGGCAAAGGCGTTGAAGCAACCGTAGAAGGCAAAAAAATATTGGTGGTAAGTCCCGGATACCTGCAGGAGAACAATATAGCTATCCCCGAAAGCTTTACGGCCAATGACACCGAAACGGTTGTGTTTGTAATGATCAATAACCTGCTGGCAGGATACATTGCATTATCAGATGAAATAAGACCAGAATCGGCCAGCGCCATCAAGACCCTCAAAGAAAACAACATCAAATCCATATTGCTCACTGGCGATAACAATAAAGTGGCAAGAAGCGTAAGCGGCACATTGGGCATGGACAGTTTTATTGCCGATGTATTGCCCCATCAAAAGCTGGAGAAGATAAAAGAATTGCAGGCTGAAGGCGGGTTCATTGCCATGACAGGCGATGGCGTAAATGATGCACCGGCTTTGGCCATTGCAGATGTAGGCATTGCTGTGGGTAGCGGCAGTGATATAGCCGCAGAAACCGCAGGCATTGTGTTGGTAAACAGTAACCCCAAAGACATTGTGAACCTAGTGATCTTTGGCAAGGCAACTTACCGGAAAATGGTACAGAACCTCATTTGGGCAACGGGCTACAATGTAGTGGCATTGCCATTGGCAGCAGGTGTACTGTACAAGCAGGGCATTTTATTGAGCCCAGCCGCAGGTGCTGTTCTGATGACAGTTAGCACAATAGTTGTAGCCATTAATGCCAGCATGTTATCCATAAAAAAATAGAACCTACCATGATGGAAAAAATAACCTTGACGGCCTTTTGGCTGGCCCTCTACCTTGCTGCACCTGCACAGGACATGAAGGGTATGGACATGTCCAAAAAAAGCAATGAACAGCAAGCCGTAACATATACCTGCCCCATGCATCCGGAGATACATGCCACAAAACCCGGCAACTGCCCCAAGTGCGGTATGAAATTGGTAAAAGAAAAACCAAAGCCAGTAAGGCAACCTGCAGTTAAAAAAACAGAGGCAATGCAAATGCCCATGAAAGACAGCTCAAAAAAGATGGAACACATGGAGCAGATGCAAATGCCTGCCCGACCGCCAGCCGGAAATGATAGCAGCCACCATCACAACATGGGCAATACGGCCAAACCACCATCCGTAAAAACAATGGTGAACAATACCCCACCAAGAACAGTACGTTACGATTTGTACATCACCGATACCACCGTAACCTTTGGCAGGAAACCAAAAAGGGCCATTGCCGTTAATGGCCAGATACCCATGCCAACCTTAACTTTTACCGAAGGGGACACGGCAGAAATTTACGTACACAATGAACTCAACGAAGAAACTTCCTTGCACTGGCATGGGCTTATTTTACCCAATCAATACGATGGCGTCCCCAACCTTACACAAATGCCCATCCAGGCACACAGCACACATTTGTACAGGTTCCCCATCATCCAACATGGCACGCATTGGTACCATAGCCACACAGGTCTGCAGGAGCAGATTGGCATGTATGGCATGTTTATCATGAACAAAAGGAAGGAATGGAACATACCCACCCTACCTGTTGTGCTAAGTGAATGGGCCGATATGAAGCCCGAAGAAATACACCGCAGCCTCCATGCAGCTACCGACTGGTTCGCTGTACTAAAAGGCAGTACGCAAAGCTATGCGGAAGCCATCAGGCAAGGCTGGTTCAAAACAAAACTGGCAAACGAATGGAAACGGATGAGCGCCATGGACCTGACAGATGTGTACTACGATAATTTTTTGGTGAACGGTAAAAACCAGAACGAGCAGCCACAATTCAAGGCAGGGGATAAAGTAAGGTTGCGTATTGCAAACGGCGGTGCATCGGACTATTTCTGGTTATCCTATGCAGGGGGTAAAATAACAGTGGTGGCCACTGATGGCAATGATGTGGAACCCGTAGAAGTGGACAGGCTGATCATTGCCGTTTCCGAAACCTATGATGTGGTGGTAACCGTTCCTGAAAATAAAAGCTATGAGTTTCTGGTTACCCCCGAAGACAGGACAAAACATGCTTCCTTATGGTTGGGCAGTGGCGAAAAAGTAGCTGCCACCAAAATGAAACGGCCCAAGTATTTTGCCGGCATGAAGATGATGAATGACATGATGGACATGAAAGGCAATATGGTAGAAATGCAAGGCATGGCAATGCAGAACCAGGTCATGGATATGAATACGGTGATGTATCCCGAAATAACCGGTGAAGAGCCAGCCAAGGAGCAAAAGAAAAAAGGAACAACACAGGCCGGGCATGATGGGCATGCAATGCAAACACCCAACAACAGTATGCAGGGTATGGACATGGCTAGCGGAACTGCTGATATTGTAACACTCAATTACACCATGTTACGTTCACCCGAAAAAACAACTTTACCAGTTGGCCCATTAAAGGAACTGAAGTTTGACCTTACGGGAAACATGAACCGCTATGTGTGGAGCCTGAACAACAAAGTGGTTTCCGAGAGCGACAGGATCCTGATCAAGAAAGGCGAGAACCTAAGGATTGTTCTGTACAACAATAGCATGATGCGGCATCCCATGCACTTGCACGGCCACGACTTCAGGTTGCTGAACGGCCAGGGTGAACACGCACCCCTCAAGAACATCATAGACATCATGCCAATGGAAAGGGACACGATTGAATTTGCAGCAACCGAAAGCGGGGACTGGTTCTTCCATTGCCATATCCTGTACCACATGATGAGCGGCATGGGCAGGATTTTCAGTTATGAAAATTCAGCCCCCAATCCTGAAATACCCCATCCAGCATTGGCAAGGCGTAAATTATTTGCCGATGACAGGAGGCCCCATTTGATGGCAAAGATTGGCCTAGAAACCAATGGTAGCGATGGCATGGCAATGCTTGCCAATACCCGTTGGAAGGCAAGCACCACGTGGCATTTGGGAACCGACAATATGATGGGCTATGAAAGTGAAACGATGATAGGGCGTTACCTAGGAAGGATGCAATGGTGGTTTCCCTATGTAGGGTTTGATTACCATCATAAAATGGAAGGTGGCCCCAAGAACATATTTGGCAGTGAAGAAAAAAACTGGTTTGGACAACTGAGCAATAAAGAAAACCGCAAAACAGTGGTGGCAGGCATTGCCTATACCCTGCCCATGCTTTTTACAGCAGATGCAAGGATTGACGGGGAAGGGAAATTCCGTTTCCAACTGGGCAGGGAAGACATGCCCATTTCAAAACGCCTGCGTTTCAGCATGATGGTAAATACCGATAAGGAATACATGGCAGGTTTCCGGTACATCATTTCCAAGTACTTCAACCTCTCCACGCATGTGGACAGTGATATGGGATGGGGTGCAGGGATAACGGTAACGTATTAATTTTTATATACAGCAGCAGGTTGGAATCCTGTCCTCCCAACATAACAAGACGGGGCAGCAATAATGCTGCCCCGTTATTAGTGGCACCTTTTAAAAGTTTTCCCAACCTGCTGTTCCTTCAAAAAAGGGATTGGCTTTTGGAGTTGGAACCTTCTCATTTTTGGTACCGTATGCAATTCCATCCGAGGATATGAAATTTTGAAGCATTTCCCTGTTCCTCAATACCTGTTGTTTTATTATTTATTTTCACATCTGCCAGCAGCCTCCATTGATAACCACTTAATGAGCCCATATGTTCTACACCTGTTCAATTTTGTACAATACCTCCGCACTGTTTATAGCAGTGGCCCTGCTGATAGGCATATTGTTTTTTTATCTGGCGGGCGTACGCCTTGGCAACTACCAGAAACAAAATAACCCCGATGCCAAAGCAGAAGGCGTGGGCCCGCTGGAAGGGGCCCTGCTTGGCCTACTGGCCCTGCTGCTGTCCTTCACGTTCAGCATGTCGGCATCAAGGTACGATACCCGCCGTTCGCTCATTATCCAGGAAGCGAACAATATCGGCACTGCTATACTGCGGGCCGATATGTACCCCGATAGTATCCGCCTGGAATTCAGGAAGGACCTCCAGCTATACCTTGAAACAAGAATAGCCTATTACAATGCCGGAAATAATGAAGGGAACATAAGTAAGGCACTTGCTGATGCAGCCAAAATAGCGGACCGTACCTGGCAACGGGCCACCCGCCTTTCCAGGGAATCCACTGCTACGATTCCCCATAGCCTGATGCTACCAGCATTGAACGACATGATGGATGTGGTAACCAGCAGGGATGCTGCAAGGCTTGCAAGTGTGCCCGACCCCATTATCTGGCTGCTGATCATTTTGACACTGCTTGGCAGTTTGATCATCGGTTACAGCAAAAAAGAAAAAAAGAACGACTGGATTATCCTGTTCATGTATTCATTGATAACTGTCATTACCATCTATACAATACTGGACCTTGACCGCCCGCGTCAGGGCATTATTAAAACAGATAAGGCACACCAGAAGATTATGGAGTTAAGAAGCTATTTTACCCAATAAAGGATGTAAATAACGAATGTTACGCAAAAGATGGCGGGAATAATCTCAGCCTGAGTAACCAATGTTTGCTTTGCAAACAAACACATTGAACCTGCCTTTGCCGGTAGGCAGGGATGACAAGTAACCACCAAGATCTCTAAGGGCACTAAGCTGAAAAACTACGTTTTTTCCTTTGTGTCCCTGCCTTTGCCGGCAGGCAGGTTCGTGCCCCCGCCTGAACGGACGGGCAGGTTTGTGGTAAGTATAAAAAAATCATTTGTTTACAAATGGTTTTTCAACATTTACTAACCCGATGATTATCGGGTATCATTGGGAGGCCCTGCAGGTTCAACCAGACATCAGTATTTGACATTTTTGCGTAACATCAATAAATAATATGGAAAAATCACCAATAAAAACACAGCGAACCTATTTAGCCGTTGGAACTACCGCAGTATGGTTTGCTGTAGTATTCCAATTGTATCTCCTGATCCTCAATAGAACAGTACCTGTGCAAGAAGCAATCATCAGGTATTTCAGTTATTATACCATCCTTACCAATATGCTAATTGCTGTATGCTTTACGGCCCTGCTGATGAAACCGCAATCCCGTTGGGGCAGGTTTTTCTCAAGCCCCAAAACATTGACTGCCATTGCAGTTTATATTACCGTGGTTGGCATTGTTTACAATATGGTATTGCGGTTTACCTGGAACCCCCAAGGATTACAAAGGGTGGTTGATGAATTGCTCCATTTAATCATTCCATTGTTGTTTATTGTATACTGGTTGATTTTTGCTCCCAAAGCCGGATTGCAATGGAAAAATGTTTTTCCCTGGTTGCTATACCCTTTGGTGTATATAGTGTGCATTTTATTCCGTGGGTCATGCTCCGGGTTTTATCCTTATCCTTTTATTGATGTAAAAACGCTTGGATACAGCAAAGTGCTTTTAAACTGCGGTGGATTATTTATTGCATTCCTATTGCTCTCCCTATTGTTTGTGGCAATTGCAAAACTGAAGAGCAGGAATCCACGCTAAAACATAGAAAGGATTTGGATGGTGCCGAATTTCCCCTAATCACACAAAATCAGGCAGAACAGGCCTATCCAGCCAAAGAGGAAAGTCTTTCATTTCTAAAAGACTTTCCTCTTTATAGAGTGTTCATAACGATTGCAAAATAAATGCAGTCGTGGCAGGAATTTGATTTCCATAACAGCCTTGTTAGCTTTTTTCTACAGGCCCAATAGTGCTAATAAAAAAATTGCATTGCATCAATTTTCAGGTTGGGTAACAGTCCCATCTTCCCTCACAGGGCTAGTGGGATTCCATCTGTTTTTTTGCTGCTATTTTTTTGGCCATTGGGAAAAGTATGTTGTTTTCAAGATGCACATGGCGGTGCAGGTCCTGTTCAAAAAACCTGAGTTCCTCCAAACAAACCCTGTGTGTAGTGCAGGCATCTTCGGGTGGAGTGTATTGATTGGTCAGTTCCCTTATTTTGTATAGGAGCTGCCCGGCATGATCATGTTCCGCCTCCATTACCTGCATGGGCATATCAATAAGCATTGTATCACTCCCACTGTCCTGCCCGCTTTTTGCATTTGAAACAAGACGTTTAATTGCTGGAAAAAGAACCTGTTCCTCCTTTTCCAAATGCGGAAGTAGGTCATCCATCACTTCCCGGAACAACCTGTAAACTTCCTGCATATGCAGATAACGGTCACCATGTTTGGTAGCCACTTTTTCAATATGTGAAAAGATGGTGGCCGCATTATTTTTAACATAGAAATGATGATGGATCACTATGTAGGAAATCAGCTCTTCTGCGCTCATCTCCGTGAACGGCAAGATTTGCTTATTGATCTGCATGGATTCCTCCATCTCCTTAACAATCATGTCTGGCGACAGGCTCTTTTCTGAACATGCTTCAAATAAAGTTTTCTTGCCGCGGCAACAAAAATCCAGCCCATATTTTTCAAGAACGGGAATAAACTCATGATTACTGAGGGCAATTGTTGCAAGTGTTTTTTGTTCAAGATTTTGCATATGTTGTTTTTATATTTTTTACAAGGTTCAATTAGTTGTAAGTAGCCGTTTATGATTGAGGTCAGTTTCTGGAATATTTCCGCTTTGGGTTGCGAAAAATATCCACGCTGCCCCCATAAAAAGGAGCAGGGCGGTTGCAAAAAGCCCTTCATTTATATAAGGAGTGGCTACATAGTACAAAGAGGCCACACCTTGAATCATTAGCAGGAATTCATTTACAATAACCCCTGCAACAAAAAGGTGAATGCCTTTTAATAACTTCTTATTGATCATAACCTGTTGAAAGGAAACAATATACCCGATAAGGAAAATACTGGTTACCCCAAGCAGAACAAGGTGCAGGTACCCGATTACAATAGGGCGGAAACCGAAAGCCAGTTGGCTTAATGATGGAATGGTTGATCCGAGTTGCAGCAAAAGTTTAATAGTAAAGGCTACTGCAGACAGTAACAGCAATCCGCGTCCAGTTTTCTGAAACAGTGATGACAGCTCAGCCTTATATTGCCTGCATAGTTTTATAAAAGAGACCCATGCGATTACTTGTGCAACGGCGGCTGCAACAACTATCCAATAAAGCCATATTGGTATGGGCAGCCATAGGGCAGATAGAAAATAAGCTGGGATACATGCCACGATAAAATACCGGTAAACTTTCAGCATTCCAGTTTGCAGAAAAGGCAAGTGCTCAACCTTCGAAAAGACCAGTCCCAGCATCGTAAAAAGGAACCAACCATTATATTGGAAGTGCAGGAAATAATATACGGAAGCCAAGTACCAGCTTTGATGGATATTTTTTGTGGCCATCATAAATGCCAATGAAAATGGGCCAATAGAAGAAAGGGCGTTAAATAGCAAGGCAGCCTTGAAGGACAGGTGGGATGTACGTTTAGGTGCCCTATTCAGGTCCTTCCAATAAATGATTGCAAATGCATAAGAAACAAAAATGGAGAGTGTTGAAAAACTGATTGACCAGAAGCCATACCCCTGAATGGGGAAACTAATCAACATACCGTATGCAGTAACAAGGTTGGCATATAGCAGCATGCGGTATTTGGAGTAACCGAAATTGTTGGTCTTACTGGAAATATTATTGATCAGTAATGCCATCAGGGTTTGCGTTATCCATCCGGCAAATGCAAAATGCGAATGACCGTGCAATAATTGTTTCTGGTCAAGAAATGGAAATGAGAAAGCAATCTTGTACCGCATGATCACACCAATCACGGAAACAAGAACCAAATTGATGAAAGACAATTTCAGCCACCAAGCTATTGGGAACTTCATACCCTTTGTTTGGAGCAAAATACGTGAAGGGGAAACCGTAGTGGTATGATTTGAATCATAAGCTCAACAGTATACCTTGCCGTGGTCTATCAGTAGTTCGCCCCGCTCATGCATGTTACGCATGGACCGTATCACTGTTTCTACGCGCAGGCCAGTCATATCTGCTATCTGTTGGCGTGTTAATTTCAACTGGTGGCAGTCAGTACAGAAGTTCTTGTTCTCCTTTTTAAAATGTTCCAGCAATGTTGCAATCTTCCCTTCCGGCGAATGGAGGGCAAGTGACTTGATCAAGTCAAACTTGAACCTGACCCTTTTTGCCAGTAAGCAGGTAAAGTCAAAATGGATGTCAGCATTGTCCTTTATCAATTGTAAAAAAGAGGATTTGTGTAAACGTAGAAGCACCGTTTCTTCATCAGCAATGGCGGTTGCAGCATATTGCCCATCATCAAACAGGGGTATTTCCCCAAAACATTCACCCGGCCCAATAATAATCTGGATGAATTCCTTCCCTTCTTCATCGATATTTACCCATCTGACTTTCCCGCTGACCAATTGATAATAAAAATTACAGGTATTGCCTTCCATGAAAACAATCCCGCCTGCATGTACCTTTTTATAGGAAGCACCCCAGGCCAGTAGCATGTCTGTATCAATCATCATTTTCGCCTGTTTTGAATAATCATCAAAGTACCTTTTATGGAGGTAGCGGTTAAACGACTGCCGTCAGTCATTAACATGATTTACATCATGTTTCCGTCAAAAGCAGTATACATATTGGGACTTGATTTCATTTTGTATTAAACAAAAGGCTATGTAGGCAAAATATGATTGTACGCATAAAAGACCATTTATATCCTTGCTAATCTTGTGCCGTTAATTATCCATTCTAAAATAATCTGTATGAAAAGAATCATTCCTGCTCTCATTATTATTTCTGCCATGTATGCCTGCGGCAACCAAAACGGGTCGCCTGCTGTGGCAAAATCCAGTGAAGAAAAAACGGAACCTGCAAACCCATCTTACGACCCCAATCGTGGAGAAGGTAAATTCAAGAATGTGGAAGTATCCGGAAAACTGGATGCGGCCATGGCAGAAGGGGGCAGCAAAGTGTTTGCAGTCAAATGCGGCGCCTGTCACAAGACCACCAACGAAAAGTTGGTTGGGCCCGGTTGGAAAGGTGTTACCGAAAGGCACAGCGCCCCCTGGATCATGAATTTCATCACCAATACAGATGAAATGCTTACCAAGGACCCAAAAGCCCAAGCGCAGTTGGAGATATGTTTGGTAAGGATGCCCAACCAAAACCTGAGTGATGGAGATGCCAGAAACCTCCTCGAGTTCATGAGGAAGAATGATGGCGTCAAATAAACAATCAACCAAACCTATAATATCAAATACATGAAAAGAAGCAAATGTTATGCAATAGCTGCGGCATCTATTGCAATAATTATTGGGATGCAGTCCTGCAAACCAAAAAACGCCGGCAATGCGGTAAGTTCCGATGCCGCTGCAAAAACATACGTAACGCCGGGCAAATATGATGAGTACTACAATTTCGTATCGGGTGGTTTCAGCGGGCAGATGAGTGTTTATGGACTGCCCAGCGGAAGGTTACTGAAAGTGGTGCCCATTTTCTCCGTCAATCCTGAAAACGGATATGGCTATTCCGAAGAAACAAAACCCATGTTGAATACCTCACATGGTTCCATTCCGTGGGATGACCAGCATCACCTCGACCTATCCCAAACAAATGGTGAAGTGGATGGTAGGTGGATCTTTGCAAACGCAAACAATACACCCCGGGTAGCAAGAGTCAATCTGGCAACTTTTCATACCGATGAAATAATTGAACTTCCCAATAGCGCTGGCAACCACAGTTCCCCCTTCATCACAGAGAACACCGAGTATGTTATTGCCGGTACAAGATTCAGTGTACCGCCCGATGACAAGAATGGCGATGTACCTATCAATACCTATAAACAGAACTTCAAAGGCACGATCAGTTTTATCAGTGTGGATAAGGACAATGGCAATATGGATATTGCTTTCCAGTTGCAATGCCCAGGTGTAAACTTCGACCTAAGCCATGCCGGTAAAGGCAAGTCGAGCGGTTGGTTTTTCTTTAGCTGTTACAATACTGAGCAGGCAAATACCTTGCTTGAAGTAAATGCATCCAAACGTGACAAGGATTTTATCATGGCAGTAAACTGGAAGAAGGCAGCGGAACTGGTCAAAGCTGGTAAAGGACGCAAACAGGCTGTGAAATATGCAAGCAACCGCTATGATGAGAAAACACATACCGCAACTTCCACTATTAAAACGGAGGTAACGGTAATGGATGTAAAAGACTTTCCGGGTCTGGTATATTTTATCCCTTGCCCAAAATCACCCCATGGCTGCGATGTTGACCCATCGGGTGAATACATCGTCGGCAGCGGGAAATTAGCTGCGCTGATCCCCGTATTCAGTTTTGATAAACTGGTGAAAGCTATTGATGAAAAAGCTTTCGCAGGCGACTATGAAGGGATCCCGGTTATTAAATATGAAGCCGCTTTATATGGTGAAGTCAAGAAACCGGGCCTTGGGCCGCTTCATACAGAATTCGATGACAAGGGGAATGCCTATACCACCATGTTTGTTTCAAGTGAAGTAGTCAAGTGGAACATCAAGGACCTTGCCGTATTGGACAGGGCACCTACTTATTACTCACCTGGCCACTTGATGATCCCTGGCGGCGATTCAAAGAAACCATCAGGGAAATACTTGGTTGCATACAATAAAATTACAAAGGACAGGTTCCTTCCAACCGGCCCCGAATTGGCCCAAAGTGCACAATTGTTTGACATCAGCGGAGATAAGATGCAATTGCTCCTTGATTATCCAACCATTGGTGAACCGCATTATGCCCAAGGTATTGCCGCGAGCCTGATACGTGAAAAATCAATTAAGTTCTTTAAGATAGAGAACAACAACCATCCTTATGTTTCCAAAGGAGAAGGCGCTACAAAAGTGGTGAGGGAAGGGAACAAGGTACATGTTTACATGACCGCTATCCGCTCCCACCTTACCCCTGATAATATAGAGGGAATCAAGATGGGCGATGAAGTGTATTTCCACGTAACCAATATTGAGCAGGATTGGGATGTGCCCCATGGATTTGCGGTTAAAGGTGCGGCCAATGCCGAGCTATTGATCATGCCTGGCGAAACTTCAAGCCTAAAATGGGTACCCGACCGCATTGGTATATTCCCTTTTTATTGTACCGATTTCTGCAGTGCACTGCACCAGGAAATGTCTGGCTATGTAAGGGTATCACCAGCCGGAAGCAGTGTACCACTGAGCTTTAGCACAGGTACCAATCTTCCGAAAAATGAGGATGGTGCGCCCAATAAATAATCATGCAAAAAAGGGATGCCGGTACTGTAACAGCTTGCGCAGCTATGGTTCAAGGTATCCCTTTCCATTTCAAATTAAGCCATGAACAATCATAAGATTACAACACTTACCAGGTTATTGCTGTTTGTATGTGGACTTGGTTTAATAGCTGTTCTGTTCACCCCGATCTGGCGGATTGACCTTCAGGCACCACAGTACCCCGAAGGCCTGAAAATGTTTATCCATGCAAATAAACTGGCGGGCGATATAACGATCATCAATGGGCTGAACCATTATATCGGGATGAAGGCATTACATGCTGACGATTTTGTGGAGTTCAAGATGCTGCCAGGTATCATCGTGTTTTTTTCGGTCCTTTTTCTCCTCACCGGTATTGTAGGCTGGCGCAGGTGGACGAATATCTTATGCTTGCTCTTTATTGCTTTTGGTATCCTGGCAATGGTCGATTTCTGGAGATGGGAATATGACTATGGCCACAACCTCAATCCCGATGCTGCCATCATAGTGCCGGGAATGGCCTACCAGCCACCTTTAATTGGTTTCAAGCAGCTATTGAATTTTGGAGCGTATTCCGTACCTGCAGCAGGCGGTTGGATTTTTGTGACAGTAGGATGCATTCTCCTAACCTGCGTTGTGTATGAGTGGAGGCTTGTGCGAAAGAGAACCACATTGCCTGCGGGCCTGCAATTGCTGGTGACTGGGATAGCTACTGCATCAATGCTTTCTGGTTGCAGCACAGAAGCCAAACCCATACAGATAGGCAGGGACAACTGCGAATTCTGCAAAATGAAAATCAGCGATAACCGTTTTGGCGCTGAAATAGTTACAGTCAAAAACAAAGTATACAAGTTTGATGATGCGCATTGTATCCTGTCTTTCATCCGATCAAATACAATTGCACAGAAAGAAATAGCTACCGTTTATTTTACCAATTTCAATATGCCCCACGAATTAATAAGAACCGACCGGGTCCATCTATTGCAGAGCCCCGATTTCAAAAGCCCCATGAATGGGAACATCGCCGCTTTTGCAAGCGAGGACAGTTTGGTTGGTATGCTGCCCAGATTCAGCGGCAATAAAATTTCATGGGAGGACATGCTGAGGTGAGGCCGTTCTTTTTTATACTATCCATATTCTATTGCGGTATTGCTTCTTCACGCACAATACACGTGGGCGCAGGCCGCACATACAAAAACATCAGAACGGCACTTGCCATTTCTGCTGATGGTGATACCGTATTGGTGGATGCAGGGCATTACAAGGAACAGTCACTGGTCATTACCAAAAGAATCATCCTCAAAGGGGTCCAATACCCAGTACTGGATGGCGAAAAGAAATTTGAGATCATCGCTGTGAGGGCCAACGGTGTGGTGATAGATGGTTTCAGGATTGTGCATTCAGGCATTTCCAGTATGGAAGACCTGAGTGGAATAAAAATATATGACCGGAAAAATGTTGTTATAAAAAACAATATCCTGGAAGACACTTTTTTTGGGATCTACACGCAAAACGGAAGCAACTGTATTATACAGAATAACCAGATTACCGCATTCGCCAAAGAAGAACAGCAAAGTGGCAACGGGATACACTGCTGGAAAAGTGACAGTATGCAGATCATTGGCAACAGCATTAGTGGACATAGGGACGGCATCTATTTCGAATTTGTAACGAATTCCGTTATCTGGCGTAACCTGTCAAGCAAAAACTTAAGGTATGGCCTCCACTTCATGTTTTCCCATAATGATTCCTACATCGCAAATTATTTCAGCAATAACGGTGCGGGGGTCTCGGTCATGTATTCGCACGGGGTGAAGATGTTGGGCAATGTATTTGAGGAGAACTGGGGCGATGGTGCCTATGGGTTGTTATTAAAGGAAATCACGGATAGCTATATAGAAGGCAACAGCTTTGTAAAGAATACCAGCGGTATCTACATGGAAGGGGCCAGCCGTATAACCATGCAGAGAAACCTCTTTAAGGATAACGGATGGGCAATGAAGATCCAGGCGAGCTGCATGGAAATCAGTGTATCAAGCAACAACTTCATCAGCAACACTTTTGACGTAGGTACAAATGGAACACTTGTACTGAACACTTTTGATAACAATTACTGGGATAAATATGATGGTTACGACCTGAACAGGGATAATGTTGGTGATGTTCCCTATCGCCCCGTAAGCATGTATTCAATGATCGTTGAAAAGAACCCGCCTGCCATGTTGCTTTTCAGGAGTTTCCTTGCATCACTTTTGGACAGAACAGAAAAGATGATACCAAGCTTGACACCGGAGAGGCTGAAGGACAACAAACCAATGATGAAAAAAATATTCTAGCACCCTGCTGATAAAAATGCCCCTATGATTACCGCAAGCAATATCTCAAAAAAATTTGGAAAGCTGAAGGCACTGGACGATATCTCGCTAACCTGCAATAAGGGCGAATGCATAGCATTGATTGGCCCCAATGGAAGCGGCAAAACCACTTTGATCAAAAGCATTCTAGGAATGGTGGTTCCTGATAGTGGTACTATCAAGTTCAACGGAGCCAATATCCTGCACAGTTGGCAGTACCGGAGCCAAATCGGCTACATGCCCCAGATTGGAAGGTACCCGGACAATATGTCTATTGGTGATGTCTTTGATATGATGAAAGATATACGGGGACCACAAAATGTACTTGATGAGGAATTGATCCACTTGTTCGGTTTGAAGGAGCAGATGAAAAAAAAGATGCGGACACTTTCTGGCGGAACAAGACAAAAAGTAAGTGCCGCCCTGGCATTCCTCTTTGACCCAGAAGTGCTGGTGCTGGATGAACCAACTGCAGGGCTGGACCCGGTAGCTTCCGAAATGCTGAAGGAAAAGATCATTGCACAAAAAAGGAAGGGGAAACTGGTTATGATCACGTCACATGTATTAAGCGAACTGGATGAACTCGTTACCCAGGTCATTTACATGCAGGAAGGAAATCTACAGTTCCATAAAACCATTGATGAACTCCATGCTGAAACTGGTGAAAACAAATTGTCAAAAGCCATCGCGAACGTCATGTTAAAAACAAGCCATGAGAAAAATCATTAAGTACGTGGTATCGGATATCCTGCAGAACCGGATTGTACTCGTGTACACTGCCTTTTTATTGGTAACCGCTTTCAGTGTGTTCAGTCTTGAAGACAATAACAGCAAGGGCTTACTGAGCCTGCTGAATATCACATTACTTATCGTGCCCCTGGTCAGCATAATTTTCTCAGCAATCTATATTTATAACAGTGCAGAGTTTATGGAATTGCTGGTAAGCCAGCCGCTAAAAAGAAAAACCATCTGGTTGAGTTTGTTTACCGGTCTGGCAGTATCCCTCTCCATTTCTTTTCTTATTGGCATTGGCATTCCTATTTTGTTGTTCCAGCCCAATAAGATTGGCCTAATCATGCTTGGAACAGGCATTCTCCTCACAAGCGCCTTTGTGGCGGTTGCCATGCTTGCAGTTGTCAAAACAAGGGACAAGGCAAAAGGAATAGGTGTCGCCATTTTACTGTGGCTGTATTTTTCAATACTGTTTGATGGCATTGTTCTTTTCATGCTGTTCCAGTTTGCCGATTATCCGTTGGAAAAAGCCATGATTGCGGTAACCGCTTTTAACCCCATTGACCTGTCAAGGATCCTGATCCTACTGCAAATGGATGTTTCGGCAATGATGGGGTACACAGGGGCTGTTTTCAAGGATTTTTTTGGAACAGTCACTGGTATGCTGACCTCAATGATTGTCCTGTTGTTGTGGAGCGCCCTGCCAGTCTGGTTATCAACCAGGCGGTTTATAAAAAAAGATCTATAAAAGAAGAAGTATGAAACGACATCCATCAATTACTGTACTGTCAAGGGAACATCACGGAGCATTGATACTTGCAAGGCTTTTACAAAAAGGTTCCCCGCCCTACAAGAACCTGCCTAAGGACCTAGCGGGCAAAGCAGCGTATGCAACAAACGCCTACCTCACCGAACTGAGTGACCATTTTTTGGCCGAGGAAATATCCTTATTGGAGCAGGTTTCCGGTATCGACAGCGGAATGGACAAGCTGATAAAAGAAATATATGCTGAGCATAAAGAGCTCCGCCTGCTTTTTGAAACAATTGCTGTAAGTGACCATCTTGAAACGCACCTGAATTTGTTGGGTTATGCGCTTGAGAAGCATATCCGCAAAGAAGAACGCATCCTGTTTCCCCTAATACAGGATACATGCAATGAAGCGCTTCTGGGCCATATCCAACAATTATTGTCAGAAAAACAACCCCATGAAGGACATAGAAAACAGCAATGATATTGAACTGCTGGTGAACGAGTTTTACCGGAAGGTGCGTGAGGATAAAGTAGTGGGGTACATTTTCAATGATGTCGTGAAGATCAATTGGAACAAGCATTTACCGTTGATGTATGATTTCTGGGATAATGCTATTTTATTTTCCGGAAAATATGAGGGCAATCCCATGAACCTACACAAACACCTGCACCATATAAAGTACCTGGACAGTACCCATTTTTCACGATGGGTACAGCTTTTCCTCGCCACGGTTGATGAGTTATTCGAAGGTCCAAAAGCAGCATTGGCAAAAAAAAGAGCAAACAATATTTCTGTGATCATGCAGGAAAAAATACTTCTGCATCAAATCAATCCTGGCATCTGTTAGGAAAAACCGCAGGGTCTTCATAACAGCCCTGTTAACGTTTTTTACAGGCACAATAGTGCCAACAAAAAATGCATTGCTTCAGTTTGCAGATTTCCAGATTGGGCCGCCAGGTTTGACTGGGGCATGGACAGTGTTCTATGTATGGACAACCTACTCCATAAATACTTTCTTGATCCCCAACTTGTCCATTTTGGATTTCAGTGTCGTTGGAGGAATGTTGAGTATTTCGGCTGCAGCACCGGGACCCCATATTCTGCCATTGCATTTTTTGAGTACGGAAATAATATGGTCACGTTCATTTTCATGAATGGTCTTCATTTTAACTTCTTCATTGTTACCAACTTTCTCCTTGCTAAAGCTTGCCGGGATTGACATGTTTTCAATAATATCCCCTTTTGCCAGCAATATGCTCCGCTCAATTAAATGTTCCAGTTCACGGATATTCCCCGGCCAACTATACGCCATCATGCTTTTCAGGACCCTGTCCGAAAATCCGCTGATCCTCTTCCCTGTTTTGCGGTTGTAGTAATGCATAAAATGATAAGCCAATGCAGGTATGTCTTCTTTGCGTTCGCGCAACGGTGGCAACAATAAGGGAAAGACATTCAGGCGATAATATAAGTCAAGCCTGAAGCGGCCTTCGGCCACTTCTTTTTCTAAAGTACGATTGGTGGCCGCAATGATGCGGATATCAATTTTGGTAGGCATTTTAGCACCTATCCGTTCTATTTCCTTTTCCTGCAATACCCGTAATAACTTAACCTGCAGTTCAAAAGGCAGTTCGCCTATCTCATCCAAAAAAATAGTGCCCTTATCGGCCTGTTCAAACTTACCGATCCTTCTGTCTATGGCCCCGGTAAAAGCACCTTTCTCGTGGCCAAATAATTCAGACTCAATCAAAGTGGGCGGCAAGGCCGCACAATTTACTTTTACCAGCCGCTGGGCCTTGCGGGGCGAAAGGTTATGTATACAGGCTGCAATCCTTTCTTTGCCGGTGCCGCTTTCTCCTAAGATCAGTACGGATGTATCAGTGGGGGCCACCTGTGTAATATGGTCAAATACATTCAGGAGCAAATGGCTCTTCCCTATAATGCCTTCGAAGCCCTGTGGGTTTTGCTGATTGTGTACAATATCTACTTGTTCATTTACTGGACCCTCTGCTACCGTTCCGCCTGCAGTCTTTAACATAGCTTCCATGCTATTGTTGAACAACTGTTGCAGCCTACCATATAACAGGATATGTTTCGCATGGTAGGTGTCCGGCCTTTTGCTATACAAACAAAAGCTAAAAGCTTTTTCATTTAAAAAGCTTACCGGTAAAGAAAGATGCGACCTGACCTGAAAGGTATCGGCAAATAATTTTTTTAACGATGGCAGTTGGGTAATTGCTTCAAACGCAGCCCCATTATAAAGCGTTGCAGTAGGTTCCGTAGTAGTTACAGCGGCAAGGCTTAAAATTTCCGGTACCGTCAAGCGGGCAATGGTCGATAGTTCCTCCATACCAATTAGCTGGTATTCATCAAAACCGATCCTCAAAAAGCCTACACCATTGCCCGGTGTTCCACCCATCGTATTAAATCCGGCAGCTATAAAATCAAACGGTATATACGGTTGAAGGACTTTTCCTATGTCAAGTATCTTTTGGTTCCATGTAGAAGAACCCGCTATAACCTCAGCTAGTTGTTCCTGTAAAATGGCTTCCTTCCTAACAACGGATTCCAAGCTGTGCTCATGCCTGTACGCCGCAATTTCCAATGTGACCAATAAATCTTTTTCCCTGAATGGTTTTACCAAAAAGCCATAGGGCTGTGTAGCTTTTGCTGCAGTCAATATGTCTTCGCTTGAGTTTGCGGAAAGGAATATAAAAGCAATATTGTTTTCTTTCAGCTCCCTGGCAAGGTCAATACCGGTAAGTTTCCCTTTGAGAAAGATATCCAGTAATACCAGATCCGGTTTTTCCTGTTCAATCATTTTCTGTGCAATAACAACAGTACGTGCAATGCCGCACACGCCGTAACCAGCCTTCACCAGCATCAGTTGAAGGTCATTTGCTTCCACAAACTGGTCTTCTACGATCAATACTTTGGTTTTCATTTCAACACTCAATTATTGTTTGATGATGCTAATTTCAATGTACTTATCCGCTTTATGTTAAGGTCAAGCACAAAGGAAATTTTCAATACAGTACCATTGTTGTTCTCTATGTTCAAGCTCCCATCAAGATCCTCACTCAATCCTTTCATTAGGCTAATGCCCAGTGAACCAGGTTTCTCACCATTATAGTTACCGGGCATGCCAATGCCATTGTCTGCAATGGTAAGTAAATAGTGATTTTCTGCTGTAGACACCAATGTAATATTGATTGTTCCATTTTTATTTTCCGGAAAAGCATATTTGATGCAATTGGTGATTGCCTCGTTGAGTATCAATCCAAGCGGAACTGCTTGCGATACGTCCAGCTCAATTGGTTCCACATTTACATTGAAACGGATACGCTGGCCCGTGTTGAAACAATCACGTAAATATGCTACCAGTTCCAGGATATAGCTATGCATTTCAATAACAGAAAAATTATCAGCGTTATATAGTTTCTGGTGGATCAATGACATGGAATAGACCCGGTGCTGGCTTTCCTGGTTGGCAGCCAATGCCGCCCCATTTTCAAGATAGGCAGATTGCGAGTTCAGCAGGCTCATGATGATCTGCAGGTTGTTCTTAACGCGATGGTGTATCTCTTTTAGCAGCCATTCCTTTTCATCCACCAAGTGTTCCAGATAGATATTCTTCTGATTGATTTCTGTTTGCTGCATCTTCAATTGGTTATTGGTCCGCTGTTTCAAGCGATAGCGGTTGTATCCAAGTAACAGTAGCAATAATAGCATCACGGCCCCTCCAATCGTGATATTCCTGGTATACATTGTTTGCTTAAGCTTGGCCTGCTGGATCAGCCCTTCACTTTTGAGCAGATCAATATCCCGTTCCTGCAACTTCATATCCTGATCTTTCAATTTCAGGAATTGATCCTTTTTTTCTGTTTCCGCCTGCTGCAGTTCCTGCTGCCTGGTAAGCAGTTCTATGTCCTTCCCCTTCAGCTCCAGGTCACGGTCCTTTTTTTCGCTCAATGCCAACTGAAGCTGTCCCTGTTTGGTAAGCAATGCAATATCCTGCTCCTTCAGTTTAATGTCCCTGTCCTTCTTCTCCGTTTCATACTCTATCTGCAACTGTGCTATCTGCTTGCTTTTTGTTTCATTGTACAGGGAATCATTGTAATGCTTGTACAATTTGTAATTGTCAATGGCCGAAAGGTAATGGCCCTGTGCAGAATCCAATTGAAACCCCAACAGGTAGGCCGTCCGCTGGTAACCGATCATGTGTTTCTTTTCTGAAATATCCTTTAACAAGGAAAAATATTGGCGTGCCTCGTCATATTGACCGTATTTCAAATAATAATGGCAAATAAGCGGGTACATCATCAACTGTTCAGCATCATCAGGTGCATACTTCCCTGAAAGCGCCAGTAATTTTGAACAATAAATGGAAGCATTTTTCCGGTCATTGAGTTGCAGGTATATATTCAAAAAATTGGAGCTGATTTGGGCCCGGGCATTAAGGTCCTTAGGTTCGGGATAATTTGTTGTAAGCCTGGTCATATAGGACAGGGCTTCCTGTGGTTTGTTGAGCTGCATTGAAATAAATGAGATATTGGTGGCCAGCATAACCACCAGTGGCAGGTCGGTCCCTTTCTCCGCAATGGCGAATGCCTTCTTAAGGTAAAGGCCGGCATCTGCCAACTGACCAATTTTTTGATAGGTTACCGCTAGGTAGTTGTAGATGACCCCGAGGGCGGTGCTGGTATCCCCAACGCTTTGCGATGTTGCCACTGCCTCCAGGCCATAACTCAGCGCTTCCTTGTAATTGCCCGTTTGCGTATAGTTGGCACCAATCAGTGACAGGATATCCTGTACACTTTGGTATCCGGCAGAGCGGTAAATAGCTAGGCCCTGTTTCAATTTCACCAGGGCATCTTCCATCCTGCCTTGGTACATCAGCAGCCTTCCAATTGTTTTCAGCGTAAATGCCTCGTTGAGGTTGTTCTTTTCTGTATGGTAAATATTGCTGGCCATGGTACACAGCCGGATGATTTCACTCAACCCGGAACCGTACAGTAGGTAGTTTTTTGATAGGGCAACATACGCATCCGCCAATTGTGCTGGGGGGCCATATTTACTGAAGATGTCAACGGCTTTCTGTGCATATATCTTTCCCTTTTCCAGGTCTTTGCGATCAGTAAAAATTTTGCCTACCAATAAATAACTGGCCCCTTCCGCTGTATAACTCTTTAGGGATTGCGCTAAGGAGGCAGCTTGCAGGCCATATACCAGCGTACTGTCAAAATAGGTTGCGCTGTTTTTATTTGATAGATAGGACATGGCCAACTCCAACAGTAATTTTACCCGGCTGGTATCGGCAATGCTCCTCTGCAAAAGCAGTTTCAGTTCAGTCGGGGACCTGACCGCTTTTTCTTGTGATAGGCAGATGGATGCTTGCAGGCATATAAAACAGCATATCAATGTTTTCTTCATGCTTCAACATTTTATGTTATGGTTCATAAAGCACGCCAAGCAAAACAAGCTCAGTAGTTTTTGCACATCCCGGCCAACAGGCATGGCTTACACCCCTTTATAATCAGGTGTTCCGCAACTATTGGAACGGGGTAATGCCCAAAAAGAATTTGCTGCGTACTAAACATAAACTTAATTCTCCAATTTATTTCGTGGTATTTCTCGTAGTACCACGAAATAAAGTAGTGCGGTTTTTTACCTCAACGAAGTAATCAACTGAGAACCAGCCATTTACCTAAATGGCACCGCTTTGGCCTTACTGCCATCAAATGAGTAACATGGCAAATACTTCCAGGTCAGTTGTTTTTATCACGGGCGCATTTGTGGGCAACAATTGTTGGGACGAATGGAGATTGTTTTTTGAAAGCACTGGTTATATAACTATAGCACCACCTTGGCCAAATAAGGATGCTTCCCCTGAAGAGCTTAGGAACCGTCAGCCCGATGCTGGTATCGCATCCAACAGGTTACTGGCACTGATAGATTATTATGCAGGGATTGTGCAGG
>JAHEZD010000033.1:0-26676 GCA_023251255.1 Chitinophagaceae bacterium | reverse complement strand
CAGGGGTGCGCAGAAAAGCCCATTCTTATTGGGCACTCCATCGGTGGATTGATTGTACAACTGTTACTGCAGCGCGGCCTTGGTACCTGTGGGGTTGCCATCCATTCCGTTCCCCCGCAAGGGATCATCACTTTTACATTTTCATTCCTGAAAGCCGGCTGGGGGCCTCTAGGCCTTTTCACTTCCACCAAAAAATCCTACCTGATGTCCTTCAGGGCTTGGCAATATGCATTTACCAATGGCATGGACTGCGACGAACAGAAAGAAGCCTATTACAAATACGCCATCCCCGAATCCAAGTTAATCGTGCGGGACACCATATCGGCAGCAGCAAGAATCAACTTCAACAAACCCCATGTACCCTTGCTGCTTACCTCCGGTAGTGATGACCATACCATACCTGCTTCGCTCAACTACGCCAATTATAAACAGTACAGGAAAAGCAGTTCCATTACCGATTACAAAGAATTCAAGGGACGCAACCACTTTGTGCTGGGGCAACCTACCTGGAAAGAGGATGCAGGGTATATCCTTGATTGGATAGGTAAACAACAAATCCAATGAACCATTTATCAACCAAAGCCAACACAATGAAAGAGATAAAATCAGCATTCGTAGCAACCCTCCTCATTCTGCTATCATTCATCAACGCCGCATCAGCACAGCCTCCCTTACCGCCACAGGTACCTATATGGGATGCCAATAAGGTTGAACTCAAATTGCACAAGATAGCAGACGGGGTATACGCCATCATACCGTCCACAGCAGGAACGGAAACAACAAAGGGCATTCCCCAGGCCACCACAGGTGGGTTCATTGTTGGGAAGAAAGGGGTATTGCTTATAGAAGTCATGCTTACCAAGCGCCTGTTTGACCAGGAAATGAAATTGGTCCGCTCCATCACCAACAAGCCCATTACCTATGCCGTAAACACCAGCGACCATGGCGACCATTGCTTCTCCAATTACCTGCTGCCCCCATCCACCATTATCATCCAGAACCAATTTGCCAAGGACAACCTCGCCAAGAACTATGAAAACATCAAGCAGTTCATGGTCACGCTGTTCGGCAAGAACAGGGGCATTGAAAAAACTGTTTACCGCCCTGCGGACATGACCATTCCCAAGAACAGCAACCTTACCATCGATCTGGGCAAGGGGAAAATGATTGAGTTCATCAATACGGGTACGGCCCAATCACCAGCAGACCTTTTTATCTGGATGCCGTCCACAAAAACCTTCTGGGCAGGGAACCCATTTATAGGTGAAAGCCCCTGTATCCCCTGGCTGTTCGATGGCTATTTTTTGGAACCCGCCGATAACCTGAAAAAGATGTTTGACTTCCTTCCCGAGGATGCCATTGTTGTTCCGGGCCACGGCAGGATCACGAACAAGGCGGGTATCAAGTTCACCATTGATTATGTGGAGGCACTGAAACGGAACGTGCAGGAAGCTGTCAACAATGGACTGACATTGGAACAGACCCTGCAGACCGTAAAGATGGAAGCGTTCAACAAGGGATACGTTCTTTTCAATTGGCTCCATTTCAACTTCAACCTCCCCAACGCCTATAAAGATATCCAAGCAAATAAAGGGAAATAAAAACCCGGTTCCACCATTCATACACACACTAAAAATCAAACTACCATGCTCACCATTCCCATCAAGACAAAAGTATTTGGCCATCTAAGAATAGCCTTGCTTTCACGGCTGGGCCCATTCCTGTTGCTGCTCCTTACCATGTCATGCCACAATAAGGAAAAAGAATCCAACACGGTCCCGGGTTCGGCTGTGGCCACACAAGCACCGGAACCTGCGCTCCCAGTCGCCCCACCAGCCAATTTCAAGCACCAAACTGCTAACGTAAATGGCATCAATATCCATTATGTAATTGGAGGGCAGGGAGATCCGTTGGTACTGCTCCATGGTTTTGGGCAGAACTGGTTTATGTGGAACCGCCTCCTGCCCGAGCTCTCCAAACATTTCACGGTCATTGCCCCCGACCTGCGCGGAATGGGTGAATCCGATAAGCCTGCTGGCGGCTACGACAAAAAAACAATGGCAGTGGATATCCATGAGCTGATCAAAAAATTGGGCTATCCCAATATCAATTTGGTGGGGCACGATATCGGCCTGATGGTGGCCTATGCCTATGCAGCCCAGTTTGGTACTGAAGTAAAAAAACTTGCCCTGCTCGATGCACTGATTCCCGGAGTGGAACCAGTTTGGAAACAGGTATCCACCACGGTTTGGCATTTCGGCTTCTTTGCCAGGCCAGTAGCAGGTGCCATGGCAGCAGGACATGAACGTGAGTTCCTGACCGATTTCTGGCCACAGGTAGGTCACGTGAAAGACCCGTTCACCAAGGAAGAAAGCGATGAGTTCATCAGGGCCTTTGCGGTAAAGGGCAGCACCACGGCCAGCTTTCATTGGTTCGGTGAATTCCCGCAGGACGTAAAGGACAACCATGAATTCATGAAAAGGAAACTGACCATGCCACTGCTCGCCATGGGTGGGGAATATTTCAGCGCGCCCTTTCTTGCCGACCACTCCAAGCTGGTAGCCACCAATGTAAGTGAAGTGAAGATCATGGGTTCGGGACATTGGATCGTGCAGGAACAAACAGCACAGGTACAAAAAGGGCTACTCGATTTCTTCGCCAAGTAACACCTCTTACAAACAGATATTATTAAACTAGCTATCTGTATGAAGGAAAGCATTGACCATTTCCATTGTCATACAAAGGTTTCGACAAGCTCAACCTGACATACTTCCCTTCATCCAGATAATCATATTAAATCAATAAAACTACTATTATGAAAAAGATGATTGTATCCATTTTTACCACAACGGTGCTGATGTGTTTTTGCTTCAAGCTATTTGCACAGAAACCCTCCCCTGAACTGCTGAACCCCACCAACCACACATTGGTGCTAATTGACAATGAAGGCCAAATGGCTTTTGCTACTAAAAGCATCAGTATTGCGGAACTGAGAAACAATACGGCACTGGTAGCCGGGGCTTCCAAAATTTTCAATGTGGCCACCGTGGTTACCACTGTTGCCGAGAAATCTTTTAGCGGCCCTGTTTTTCCGGAAGTGGAAGCGTTCTATCCACAGGCCACTTCCAATTATATTGACAGGACTTCCATGAATACCTGGGAAGATGTCAATGCACATAAAGCCATTGTAGGAAAAGGCAAGAAGCGGATCGTATTTGCTGGCTTATGGACAAGCGTATGCATTGTGGGGCCGGCATTATCTGCCATAGCCGAAGGCTATGAAGTATTTATCATTACCGATGCCTGTGGCGATGTAAGTACGGAGTCGCATGATAGGGCAGTGCAACGCATGGTACAGGCTGGTGCCAGGCCCATGACCTCTTTACAGTATTTACTGGAACTGCAAAGGGACTGGGCTAGGCAATCTACTTACAGTGCAGTAATAGCATTGGCCATCAAATATGGTGGTGCTTATGGTATCGGTGCACAATATGCCCACGACATGCTGAAGCACTAAGCATACAACTTGGTTTGCAACAGTCACTACACAGGGCCTGGATTTGAACCGGCAAAACAACCGTTGGCACAGGAATACCATGTTGTGGCCACTCTCCCTGATAGGTACAAGCTTTAAAACTTTCTACTATTAAAAAAACAAGAAAATGGACTTACAACTGAAGGATAAAAGGGTATTCATAAGTGGTTCTACAGCCGGAATAGGGTTCGCTATTGCACATAGGTTTCTACAGGAAGGGGCACAGGTTATGATTAACGGGAGAACAAGGGAAAGCGTGGATAAAGCGGTAGATGAATTAAAGTCGCTGGTAGCAAATTCAACTGTATCCGGTATTGCTGCAGATTTTTCAAAAGCGGATGAAGTCAATCAATTAATCAATGAATTACCTGAAGTTGACATTCTAATCAATAATGCAGGCATTTTTGAACCAAAGCCCTTTGCACAAATTCCGGATGAAGATTGGTTCAGGTTTTTTGAAGTGAATGTCATGAGCGGCATTCGCTTATCAAGGCAGTATTTCCCAAAAATGATAGCGAAAAACTGGGGACGCATTATTTTTATTTCAAGTGAGTCTGCGGTATTTATCCCTACTGAGATGATCCACTATGGTATGACAAAGACTGCACTACTTGCAGTTAGCAGAGGTTTAGCAGAATTGACCCAAGGAACCAATGTTACCGTAAATGCTATCCTGCCAGGTCCAACAAAGTCAAAAGGTGTTGGTGGTTTTCTGGAAGACCTATCAAAATCAAGTGGTAAGAATATAAATGAGGTTGAAGGGGATTTTTTTAAAAATATGCGCCCAACCTCTCTGTTGCAACGCTTTGCAAGTGTAGAAGAAATTGCAGATACCACGGTCTATTTTTCCAGTCCATTGGCTTCCGCAACCAATGGTGCTTCCATACGTGTAGAAGGTGGGCTAATCAAGTCAATCTTATAGTGTTGCAATAAGGCTGCACCTACTATTCGTATTTCATGGCCAGTTCCTAAATGCCCATTCCGCTGCGGTAGCGGAGCGGCGGAAGTAGTTATCTCCATAGCAGGGTTGGGAAAGCCTCCCTTACGTTTATTGTTGGGTCCGGATGCATTACAGTATGCCAGACATAAGACAGGTATGCTGAAACAGCGTTTGAAAGCCAATAAGGCGGTTAGCTTAAGTACAGGTCTCACTTGCCCTAGATCAATGATATATCAAAAACATTGAAGCATTTATTCATTTACACTAAAACAATTTAGACATGAAAAACAATTTTAGCTTATACAAGATAATGGTGGGTTTTCTCATGACCCTCATTGGTATAAAGGCACCTGCCCTAGCTCAACAAACTATTGGTACAAAAAATATAGTCATCGTTCATGGTGCATTTGCCGATGGCTCCGGTTGGGAAAAAGTATTTAAAATACTCCAGGCCCGTGGTTATAACGTAACCATGGTGCAAAACCCGCTGACATCCTTGGAAGATGATGTGGCCGCCACGGAAAGGATCCTGGACAAGCAGGATGGCCCCACTGTTTTGGTTGGGCATTCATGGGGAGGCGCGGTCATCACCCAAGCAGGTGTCCATCCCAAAGTAGCCAGCCTTGTGTACGTGGCGGCTTTTGTTCCCGAGCTGGGCGAGTCTGCACTTGACCTCATCAAGACAGCGCCTCCCGCTGCCGAGAACGGTATCCTTCCCCCCGATGAAAAAGGTTTTGTCTGGTACGACAAAGCTAAATACCATGCAGGTTTTGCTGCTGACCTGAGCAAGGACAAAGCAGCCTTTATGTATGCATCACAGGGCCCCATTGCCGTAAAGTGTTTTTTGACACCGCTCAGCCAGGCTGCCTGGAAAACCAAGCCATCCTATGCCATTGTGGCCACAGAGGACAGGAGCATCAATCCCAGTATCGAACGCACCATGTACAAAAGGGCAGGCGCTACGGTTACGGAAATCAAGGGCAGCCATGTACTGTTCATGTCCAACCCCAAGGCTGTCGCCGATGTAATTGAAGCTGCTGCAAAGCATACCATTAAATAGCCTCCATGAAAAAAAGCTTTTTTTATTCATTGATACTGTTCTTTCCTTTTGGGGCATTGGCACAGCAGGAAATGATTGACCTGGCAATGATGCAGAAAATAAAAGATGAGGAAAAAAACAATTCGCAGGTTGCTGCCATTGCCCATGGCATAACCGATATATGTGGTCCCCGTCTTTCCAATTCACCAGGTTACAAAAGAGCCATTACATGGATAACAAAAACTTTTGAAACTTGGGGCTTGCAGAATGCAGGTCCTGAAGCATGGGGAGAATTTGGAAAAGGTTGGAGTACTGAAAAATCCTACCTGGCAATGAAGGAACCTTACTATCAACCAATGACAGTTTACCCTGTTGCATGGACGGAGGGCACGGTTGGTGCCATTACCGCTGAAGTAGTATTGCTGGATAAATTTGATTCTGCCACCATTGATAAGATGGGGAATGAACTAAAAGGTAAGATTGTTTTACGTAAAACAACGGATACCAGTTTGCGGAGCGCTTTTACTGCATATGCAAGCCGCTATGAAGATTCCGCATTAAATCATTTACCTGATGATAATATGTTCACGAAACAGGAACTGCAGGTCATTATTGCTTCTATCATGAACGGGTACAAAACAAAATTATACCTGCAATCAAAAGGTGCCATTGGTTTGCTTACAACAGGCGCAATGGGAAGAGATGGGACCATGATTGTTGAAGGTGTACCCGCTTATCCAAAAAACAACCTGCCTTCACTGCCTGAAGTGGTTATTACGCGGGAAGATTATTTAAAACTGCAACGATTGATCCGGGATAAAATAACGGTGCAGCTTGATATGGATGTGCAGAATAAATTTTACAGCGATGACCTTACCGGCTATAATGTTATTGGTGAAATAGCAGGTGCCGATCCCCAATTAAAAAGCCAGGTGGTAATGATGGGCGCCCATCTGGATTCCTGGCAAAGTGGTACCGGCGCCACGGACAATGCCGCAGGTTGCATAGTAATGATGGAAGCCATGCGCATGCTGAAAGCCCTGGGTGTGCAGCCACGCCGCACTATTCGCATTGCGTTGTGGGGTGGGGAGGAACAGGGCACATACGGGTCATTGGGTTATGTAAAGAAACACTTTGGTGATCCGGCAGATATGAAACTTAAACCCGGACAGGAAACTGTATCCGCCTATTTCAACCTGGACAATGGCTCCGGAAAAATCCGTGGTATCTATTTACAGCATAACGAAGCATTGCGCAACATTTTCAAAGCGTGGCTGGCGCCTTTTGCAGCAATGGGAGCCATAGGTATAACCGGCAGCAGCACGGGCTCCACGGACCATTTATCATTTGATGCCATAGGTATTCCCGGCTTCCAGTTCATACAGGACCCATTGGAATATGAAACACGCACCCACCACAGCAATATGGACACTTATGATCACTTATCAATTGATGACCTGGAACAGGCAGCCGTTATTGTTGCTGCTTTTATTTACAATACCGCTATGCGCAATGAGATGCTGCCGAGAAAACCATTGCCGAAGCCAGAACAGTTCCTGTTTCACAGGGACCTGTAATAAAACAATCAAGCATTTAAAAAGATACCATGAAAAAAATACTAATGGTTTTTATTGTACTGGCATTTACGGGTAAACTGTCAGCACAAAAAAACGCCGACCTGATCATCTACAATGGCAAAATAGCCACCATGTCCTCACCGGGAGCCTTCAGGCAGGCCGTGGCTGTTAAAGATGGGATCATTGTGGGCGTGGGCAGTTCAAAAAACATACTGGCAGAGTTTAAGAGCCCGCAGACAAGGTTAATTGATGCCGCCGGAAAAACGGTGGTGCCCGGGCTGAACGACAGCCATCTCCATATTATCAGGGAGGGCCTCCACTACAATGCGGAACTGCGTTGGGACGGCGTGAAGACCCTGAAACGCGCCATGGAAATGCTGAAGGAACAGGCAGCACGCACGCCCGAAGGTGTATGGATAAAAGTAATCGGGGGCTGGAACGAATACCAGTTCCAAGAAAAAAGACAGCCCACCTTGGAAGAAATCAATGAAGCAGTGCCCGATAAACCCGTGTTCATTACGTACCTATACGGCAAGGCATTCCTGAACAAAAAAGGCATCGAAGTCTTGAAGTACACCAAGGACACCAAGTATGATGGCAGCCTGGTGGAACTGGATGGCAATGGAAACCCTACAGGCATGTTGTATGCCAAGCAAACACCCAAGGCCATCTATACCACCCTGGCATTGACTACGGTACTGAACCATGAAGAAAGGTTGAACTCCACCCTGCAGTATTACCATGAACTGAACAGGTTTGGGTTAACCAGTGCCATAGACGCTGCAGGCGGTGGGCAGAACTATCCAGACGATTACAGCATTGCACTGGAACTGGCCAAACAGGGCAAACTGACACTCCGCACTTCCTATTATTTGTTTGCACAGGTAAAGGGCAGGGAATACCAGGACTACGAAAAATGGGTGAAGTCAACACAGCTCAATAAGAACGACAATATGTTCGTGGCAAACGGCTACATGGCAGAAGGCGCAGGGGAAAACCTGGTGGCAAGTGCAGCAGATTTTGAGAACTTCCTGGAACCGAGAATAGAACTGTCCAAGGATATGGAGACCGACCTGGAACCCATTATCCGGCTACTGGTAAAAAACCATTGGCCCTTCCGCTTGCATGCTACCTATGGGGAATCCATAGAAAGGATGCTGGACATTTTTGAGAAAGTAAACAAGGAAATCCCCTTCCATGGCCTACGCTGGTTCTTTGACCATGCCGAAACCATTACGGATGCGCAATTGCAGCGGGTAAAGCAATTGGGCGGCGGCATTGCCGTTCAGTTCAGGATGTACTACCAGGGTGAACTGTACAAAAAAATGTACGGCCAGCCAGACCACCAGTTGCCCCCCATCCGGAAAATGCTGCGCATGGGCATTCCGGTAGGCCTGGGTACCGATGCCACCCGGATATCCACCTTCAATCCATGGATGAGCCTGCACTGGGCCGTTACGGGCAAAACAATGGGTGGCTACCAGTTCTGGCCCGTAAAGGATGCCCTGTCCAGGTTTGAGGCCCTGCAACTGTACACCATTGGCAGTGCCTGGTTCAGCGGGGAAGAAAAGTTAAAGGGCAAAATTGAAGTGGGCCAGTATGCGGATATGGCGCTGCTGAACAAGGACTATTTCTCCGTTCCCATTGATGGCATCAAAAACATCCACGCCCTCCTCACCATCGTGAACGGCAAACCAGTCTATGCAGAAGGGGCCTATAAGGACCTTGCCCCTGAAATGCCCGCAGTGATCCCCTCATGGAGCCCCGTAAAATTTTATGGCGGCTATCAAAACAACTAATATGAAAAAAATATTCGCACAATTGGTTTACCCATTTCCCTCACACCGCCTGTTCAATGTTGGTATGCTCTGCTTCCGGGTAGCGGTGTGTACGGAAATGATGGTGGTGCACGGGTTCAAGAAATTGGGCATCGGCGTGGCCGAAGCAGAAAAAGTACCCAACCCCTTGCATTTGCCGGAAACCTTCAATGAGGCATTTGCGGTATCCGCCAATATCGTTTTCCCTTTCCTGGTACTGATCGGATGCTGCACCAGGCTGGCCACATTGCCCACACTGGCGGTAACCCTTACCGGCTATTTTGTGCTGCACTGGCATGATGCGCTTTTAATAAAGGACACACCCTATATCTACAGTGTAGCCTTCCTTTTTATTCTGGTGGCCGGTCCCGGAAAATATTCCATGGATAATTATATCCATAAAAAGTATCTCTAATAAAAAAAACGCTTCCATACCGCCTTCAGTCTGGAAACCCAATTCCCTAATATAACATTTATTGATCCTGCCTGCCGGCAAAGGCAGTGATGACAGGTTAACCACAAAGACGCAAAGAACACAAAGGGAAAACGTAGTTTTCCAACCCTGCCGGTAGGCAACTTAGTGTCCTTAGTGCCTTGGTGGTAAGCATAAAAAAATCATTTGTTTACAAATGGTTTTCAACAATCCATACCGTCTGTCCGACTATTCGAGGTCCTGTATGACAGCGACAGTGTCCATTGCTTCCCCCATCCAATAATCAGTTAAAACAGTATACATGAAAAAAATACTTTTCCTGCTCCTGCCATGCTTTTACCAGGTCTGCACCCATGCCCAACACATGCCACCGTTCAAGGCGCTGCGATATGAGGAAGATTATTCCATCCTCAAAAACGACAGCAGCCATAGTTGGTACAACAGGACCAAGTACAACCCGCTTTCCAAGAGTGGGGACACCTATATCAGTTTTGGTGGTGAAGTACGGTACCAGTATTTCTATTTCAAGAATGAAGATTGGGGCGAATCCCCAAAGGACAAAGATGGGTATATCCTGACCCGCTACCTGGCCCATGCGGATTTCCACGCAGGCAAATATTTCAGGACCTTTGTGCAGTTGCAAAGCAGCTTGGCCAATGGCAAACTGACCACACCCTCCGGTGCAGATGAAAACCAGTTGGACCTCCACCAGGCATTTATTGAACTAACCGTCCCTACCGCTGGGCAACAGTCATTCATGTTGCGCCTTGGCCGGCAGGAATTCTCGTATGGCTCGCAAAGGCTGGTGGCCGTTAGGGACGGGCCCAATAATAGGCAGGCTTTTGATGCGGCCAAACTGGTGTACACCCGTAACCATTTCAAGGCAGACGCCTTCTTCTCCCATTACGTGCTCTCCAAGCGGGGAATATTTGATGACGGGTTCAATAAAAACACCCAATTCTGGGGTGCCTATTTTGTCATCAACCAAATTCCCCTTTTGCAAAACATGGATATCTATTATTTGGGCCTGTCCAAAGCAACCGCCAGTTTTGACGATGGCAAGGGGAAGGAACTGCGCCACTCCATCGGGTCAAGGATCTGGAAAAGAACCGGCAACTGGCAGTATGACTTTGAGGGGCTGTACCAATGGGGTACCTTGGCAACAAAGAATATCGCTGCCTGGACCCTATCCTCCAACACTTCGTATACCTTCCATTCAGTAAAGCTCCAACCACAGATAGGTTTAAAAACAGAACTGATCAGTGGTGATAAAAACTATGATGATACTAAATTGAATTCCTTTAATCCCTTGTTTCCAAGGGGTGCCTATTTTGGATTGGCTGCACTGATTGGCCCATCCAACCTGGCAGATGTACATCCTTCCCTTTCTGTTGAGCTATCCAACAAAGTAGGCCTAAGTGTTGATTACGATGCCTTTTGGCGCTACAGTGCCAATGATGGCATTTATGCGCCCAGTACCGCTTTGATCTATTCCGGCAGGAACATCAGCCATAAGTTTATTGGCCAGCAATACTCCACTGAACTGGCCTATACGCCCAACCGCTTCCTGTATTTCAGGGTTGAACTCACCTGGTTCAAATCCGGAGCCTACTTAAAAGCTGCCAGTCCGGGAAAGGATATCCTGTTTACCGGGGTTACCGCACAACTAAAATTCTAAACCTTCTTTTTCCATCATCAAACCATCTAATATGTCAACAAACAAATGGGTCATTGACCCCACGCACAGCGAGATCCAGTTTAAGGTAAAGCATCTCATGATCAGTACCGTAACAGGGTACTTCAAGAAGTTCCACCTGGAAGCATCCACGGAGGGGGATGATTTCTCCACCGTGCATGATGTGGTTTTCACCATTGACACCGCATCGGTTGATACCAATAATGCGCAACGGGATGAACACTTAAAATCTGAGGATTTTTTTAACAGTGAAGCCCATGCCCAAATAGTGTTTACAGGCACCGCCTACCAGCCGGAGGTTGATGGAGAGGGACAGCTTACGGGCAATCTCTCCATCCGTGGGGTGGCAAAGCCAATAGTAGTAAATATTGAATTTGGCGGGATGGTTGTTGACCCCTATGGCCAAACAAAAGCGGGCTTTACCGTATCAGGAAAAATAAACCGCAAGGAATTCGGATTGACCTGGGGTGCCCTCACGGAGGCAGGGAATGTAGTGGTGGCAGATGAAGTGAGGTTCCATGCAGAGCTACAGCTTATAAAACAATAGACTAAAAAAAGCAATAAAATTTATGGCGACAGCAGCGAAATTATTAGAGGACAGTTTACTTGTAATTTGGAACGACCGAAATGTAGAAAGGCGTTTGGAAGCAATGGCGAAAACTTATTCATCTGACATTCACTTTTACGAAAGTGATACAGGAAACGCAATTATTGGACATCAGGCGATAAACGAACTTATTTCAAAATTGCAGCGTGAATGGCCAATTGAATTTCAATTTGAACTAAACAAACCATCGCAAGTAAACCGGACAATACAGGTTATTTCTTGGAACCTTGGACCAAAGGGAGCTACGCCCGTTGCGACAGGAATGGACGTAGCCATTACAGAAAACGATTTGATTAAATCATTGTATTTATTTCTGGACGCAAAATAAAAATAGACACCAAGGACATTGCCTGACTATGCACTACCGCCAAAGGGTTTGGCAATAGTAGGGCTGACGAACATAGGCCCAAGTTCAGTATTCCAATGTCTCGTCCTGCAGTTCGTTGGTGTTCCCTCATAATGATAAAGCTAATGAACAAGCCTCGCCCCTGCATGGTGCCGGCCGGCAAAGGCAGGTTTTCACCTGCAGGATAGCATGAACGAAATGCCTTTAACGGCCTACTATACCCATAGCAAATTGTGTGGAGCCAAAAGAATTTAAAAAAAAATTCTGCACAGGTCCTAATACTAAACAGCATGCTGCTCATGAAACTGTTGGTCAAAAGACACAGGGGCGGCGGCATTGTTTGAACATTGCGATGGAACACCAACCAACTACAGCTTCCGTCAGTCCAGTAAATGCACAATTCGTGTTAGCGCCTGTTAAAATCTCTTGTACTTACCTGTGTTTTTAAAAGAGGAAATTTATCTATTAGATAATTTGTTACTTCATCAATCGTTCTGAAGAAGTATTCCAAATCTACTGAATGAAATACAAACCTATAACTTCGGTCAACATCATCTTCAGTTTGGGTCATGTCTTCTAGCAAAAAAGTGATTTTACTATTTTTTACATAAAAAAATGAATGATAGCAGTCGGTCGTTTCATATAGTTCGAAACGATGATTCTTCCATATTGAGTTATCAACCTTTGGTAAGTACAAAAAATCTGGTTCAAATTCTTCATCAAATTCCTCAAATTGGTTGGCCTTAATTAATAATTCAAATATCTCCCTATCAGAAAATCCTTCGAACTCCTTCGGGAAGAGCATTTGCTGCATTTGCTCTATGTATCTTTTTCTATCTGTCAAATGAAATAGCCAAGGACCAAGCCAACACTCGTTTCCTGGTCTGTTGATAAAGTGTTCCCCTAACACCACATAACAAATAGCAAAATCATCTTTATTTGGATAGTTATAGGTATCAGGACAAAGGCTGTAAGTAATTGCAAAATTACCTATATCTCCAAAAATTTTTGATGTTTCCAAATTAATAGCAGCTTACGACGTTCGAGTATTTGCGAAGGCAGGGGATTCATGCTCGCCCAGCCCGGTACAAATGCCCATTTGAAAATATGTTGTTGAAGTTATGAACTAAAGTTGAAGATTGAAATGTCGAGCCCGAGCTGATGCTTGCACATAGTTGATGTTATATTTCCAGCCCTGCTTTTGCAAATACTTTTGTTGTAGGTAGGCTTTCTTGTCTGTACATTAAAAAAGGTGTCATAAATGACACCTTAAAATTTATTGGTAAAAGTTTTATGAATTTGCAATCTTTACTTTCTGTAAATATTTTTTTGCATCTTCAACCTTTTGGGGAAATAAAACCCTGTCTTTAAGTTTTGATGCTACTAAAGACAAAAGCCCAGATTCAGGTACTTTTACCAATTCTTTCGATTTTGTTTCTTTAGCTTTCATACTGTGAAAATATGATTTTTTCTGAATAAAAATACAGAATCGTACTTTTTACAACGTTCATACGTCTCTAAAATTGTCTGCTGCTCTTCGTTTTTAATGCCTCCAAGGAATTGATAATCAGCACTCAAATCATTATAGTTCTTGTCAACATAACCACGGTAAATGTTAATTCGCCTATTGTAGTTTTTGCACTCGTCAACGCACTTTTTCTTACATTCCAACTTACATTTTTCTGCAAACGCTGGTCTTCCGTCGCTACCCTGAACCATTAAAATTTCATCGCCAAAATTCTCAAAGAAAATGGGTATAGTGGTTAAAACTGTATTAAATACTTTGTAAGCGTCCCCATTATTGGTATTTATGTCGTCTACAATTATGTCATTCTCTAAATCATAGTCTCCAAAGCCAAGATTGTAAATGTTTCGTCCGTTTAATTCTTGTACAAAAGAAAACTGGATTGCTTTAATAATGTCTTGTTCGCCTTTGCTTATGAAAAAGAACTTTAAGCCGTTACCCGATTTGTCTGCTTCTAATTCATAAACACTTTCTACGTTACTCATTAATTGTTTAGGTTATTCTTTGCAAATTAGGATGTCGCAATAAGCTTATCTACAACAAGCAGGTATTACCGATGGTGGTTTTAGTTGAACATGAAATACTTTCCAAAATCTATTGTTGCCACTCGGTCATTATTTTCAAAAAGTTCGACTTCATCTTTTTCTAAAGAGTACAACACTTTTATGTTTCCTTTTCTATAATCAATTCCAAAACTTTCTTTGTCAAACCATTTGGTGTGTCGAGCCAAAGTGTAAATGCAGTCATACCACCATTGATTTTTTTTGTCAAATAATTTTCTTTTGATTGAGGAACTGCCGTTTTGGATATTTATATAAACCGAAGTGATTGTCTCTGTTTTTTCTATAATGAGGTTAGCTACTTTCTTTTTATCTTTTGATTGCTTTTGCGCGGAATCAATTTTGAAAATAAAGCCGCTTTCCAAAACTCGCTGATAGGCATTCTCAAAAACAGCTTTGTCCCAATCATATTCGTCACTCAAGGGAAGTGTCGCACTTTGGATGAGGTCAAGGGTATATTTAAACTTACCTTTTTTGTCAAGACTTAAATATGTGTCGAGACTAAAGAATGGAGCAATAGCTACAATCGAACCTGTCTTCCATGTTCTTTTCCAAATGTCATGAAATGCTGGTTGAATTGTTATTCGACTTGTCTTTGGCGGCTTGTAGCCGTTCATATTTTGAACATACAAATCACTCACAAAATTTTGGAGAGAAACCTGTTCAATGTATTCGGGTGTCCCAACAGTGCCGGCTGTCTGAGTATATAAGGTTATGTCTGTAAAAGGGAATCCCATAAAAATTTTCGCTAACGAGCAGGGCTTTATGCAGGTTGGGAATTAGTATTCCGTCTGCCCACAACTGCTGCTGATTGAAAATATAAAGTTGAATTTAAGAACTAAAGTTGAAAGTTTTTTGTCAAGCCCGACCCACAGCCTGGATTTGCAATTAGTTGATGTTTGCTGGTCATGCCCAACTTGTATAAAACCCAATGTTAGCAGCAGTATTTTAGGAAAAGAGTTGATTGCCTCTCTCATTACCAAACCTTTTTGCTTCTTCAACCATATACATTGTCTTACAATTGGGACACAACAAGTAATATTCGAAAAAATAGTCTTGGTTTGGCTTTAAAGATTTTTTCTTCGTCTGTTTTTTAATTACAGGTGTGTTACATTTTCTGCAAATGTCACCCTCGTTTAAAATTTTATTTTTGTTGTAAGAACTGGTTGCTTCTTGTGACCCTATCAAATTATTTGTTGTTTCCGTAGCTGGCTTGTAACCAAAGTCTTCAAGAAGTTCTTTGCCGTTTAGAGCTATGTTGGCTAATTGGTCACACCTTTCATTTTCATTATGTCCATCGTGTCCTTTAACCCAATTGAATGTTACACTTTGCTGTTTTGAAATTAGTTCTAACAGTCTTGCCCATAAGTCATAGTTAACTGCTTTTTCAGTTCGTGTCCTAAACCAATTTTTCGATTTCCATTTTTCAGCCCAACCTTTGGAAATTCCATCAACAACATATTTTGAGTCAGAATAGATATTAACTATTGAAGGCTTTTTCAACTGTTCTAAACCAAAAATTACTCCCATTAATTCCATTCTGTTATTTGTTGTCAATAAATAACCTTGGCTTAATTCCTTTTTGTGTTCTTTATATGTCATTATAACGCCAATACCACCTTTGCCTGGATTAGGTTCTGCACCACCGTCTGTATAAATATTCACTTCTGGAAATGTGTCCTCTGTTTGCATATAGGGATGTCGTGTAATATTGCTGCTAACGAACAGGTATTGCCGATGGTGGGGAATTTTATATTCGTCCGCCGGAACTACTGCCTGGCTTTTTGATAAAGTTAAATAGTAAGAACTAAAGCTGGGCTTTATTCATCGAGCCCCGAACTGCTGTGCAACAGAATTACTGCTGCTGATTGCTCCAATGTCAAGCCCCACTATTGGCAATACCAATGTTGTGCGTTCGTACAGGTCTATAGTTTTTTAAGTCTCCAAAGTAGAAAATAAGGGTTGTCTCTCAGCGTATTTTGTTCTGTCTGATATTTTAATTCAGACATCACAAATCCGGAAAGACTTGTCCCACTAATTATGCTATTGATTAATTCTGAAACATTGATAGCTGGAACAAATACTTTAATTAGCGACAAAGAAAATAAGGCGACACTACTTGCTACACTTATCGAGTGAATGTTCTTAGTATGAGTAAATTTTCTGTTTATAGTATCAATTTGAGGTCTCAACACATCTTCTCGAAGTTCAGTTAAATTATTTTGTAACTCATCGAAGTTGAGAATTAGATTTTTTAATTCTTTTCTAAATGGTGAAATAGTGTCCTGTTCTTCTTGCAATACTTTTACCAGTTTGTCAAGTTTAATATCCCGAAAGTATGGAATTGTGAGTTCCATGAGTTGTTCAATCTTTGTCGGTTTTAAGTAATTTTCAATGGTCATTTTATCCTTGTCGAAAGTGTCTTTTAAGAGCCAATGACGAGTGTCTGTATTGCCCTCGGCATAATAAATTATCCCTTGTTTTTTTCCATCAATATGTTTTTTGTCAACCCAAAGCGTTCTTACTGGTCGAAGTATAGCTTTAGTATTATCAAGAAGTGGTTCACAATATTTAATTGTCTTTTTTAAGTCAGAGGAAGTGTGATAGGAATAACCTGGGAGTAAATTGTAGTTTGGTCTAATTTCATTCGTCAGACTTGCTGGAATTGTAATTTGCCTATCATAGCCATAAGGACTTTCTGCCTCAAACATTGTCATGTGATGTTTTGACTTTATAGGGCTAACTGTGTACATGGAAATTAAATCTGAAAATATGCTGGCAAATTTTAATTGTTCTAATTCACCTTCCCGATTGGATAAATAGATTTCAGATTGCAGTCCGTCAAACTGTTTTAATTCTTTTACAAGAACGTCTTCGTTCTCCAGAAATGAATACAAGAAATTATTGGCAGTCCGAAGTCCACCTTCTTTGATTTTATGATTTATCTCTTGGAGCATGAAGTTCTATTGTATGACGCACAACACAAAGATTGACGCTATTAGCTGCAAATCCAAAAAATAATTGGTATTAATAATCAATAACTTAACGTTATAATTTTTGTGTTGTCGTTAGAACAATCCACTTTTTTATTTCATCAACCTATTTGTCCATTCTTCAATCAATCATCAAAGAGTTGATGTTTTACAATGGCCTTGAATTTTTTAAAGAGCATTAAACTGTTTCTTTAGCTCATCTTCGTTTCCCTCTTGTGAACTTTTTGCTTTGTACTTATTAGCTGATATTGAATATAAAAAAACGGGACCACTATACAGTGGTCCCGTTGCCTTATTAAGCTGCCTGCATTATTCAGTCAGCTTCTAGGAGCCTAGCCCCCCAGTTCGGCCTTCCTGGCAATGAGTGCCGCAATGAAAATGTCCAAATCGGCAATGTCCTTTGCAATGGCATCAAGGTCATAATCCTTTTGCAGCATTGCATTTGCGCCGAACTTGGTCTGTTTGCGTTTCAGCACCAGCATACGGCTTTTTGCCTTTGAGAGGTCATCATCCGCATCATCTCTCAGCTTGCCCTCCGGTGCGGCACCAGCAATGGCCGTGAAGGCGGTTACCTTCGCTGTCACCAAGGGCACTTCGGCTTCCACTTCCACGGAAGTAGACCGGCTTCGGTTCTTGATGAACCGACCTGTTCTAACTATGTCAACGAAATCAGGTGCGTTACAAAAACGGCGTAACAATAATATAGTTACATAAAAATTGTCACAAATTTGTGACAATAAAAGCGTAACAATTGGATTGTTACAACAAAATTGTAACGGTGTGCCTTGATGAGTGGAGAAAATGAGTGCGAAATGACCTTGTCTTGTCCTATGCCTCTCCCATAGCTCTCCTATATCACTCCCATATCTCTCCCGTACCTCTCTCTGATTACACCCATATCAGTCCCCATCTCTACTGCCTGATGTTCCCTGTTTCCACCCGCCGCAATCAATAAATATGGGCAGCATTCACCAATGAACATAAAAATGGCGAAGCCTTCGCTTCGCCATTCACTAATAAACCTCCCGATAAGATATCGGGATAACCAATCAACTAATTAACCTTATCTTCTTTCTTCTTCACATCCATCATTTCCATCAGTTTCATGCCCAGCAATCCATTGATGCCACCATCGGTTCCGTTGCCGCCGCCAATGAGGATATCCGGCATCACTTTAATATGGCCCTTGCCTATCTCCTCGGTTACCTTGAACCTGGTGAAGTTGTCGCCGCCCATGGCTTTTACCTGCAGTTCATAGGCTTCGGCAGTGGATTTACCAATGGCCATGATTTTCTCCGCTTCGGCCAAACCGGTCTTGCTGATCTTCTCCGCATCGGCACTGGCATTTAATTTTGTGGCTTCTGCCTGTGCACCGGCCCTGGCCTTGGTGGCTTCCGCTTCTGCATTGGCCCTCATTTTGGTGGCAGTGGCTTCCGCATCTACCTGCAGTTTCAAACTATTGGCATCACCTTCGGCTTTCTTCACGGTGGCATCGGCGGTGCGCTGTGCTATTTCCACGCTTTGCTGCGCCTTCACAATTTCCTTCTGCATATCGGCAATGGCCGTTTCCTTTTCCATGCCCTGCCTTTGTTCCTGTGCCATTTTCTGGGTTTGGTAGGTCTTCTGTTCCTCCTCCGCAATCTTACGATCGGTCAGCGTTTTCATCAGGGCTTCCGGTGGCACGATGTCGCCAATCAGGGTATCCACTGCATTCACATTGTATTCATCCAGCACGGCACGGATATGCTCCCTGGCGCTGCTCTGCCTTTCCTTACGGGTTGATAAAAAGGAAATCACATCGCTGTCCTGTGCGGAGTTCCTGAAATAGTTACCAATGGTGGGTTCCAGCACCTGGCTTACCAGGTTGTTCATGCTACCAAAACGGGCAATGACTTTGGGTGCTTCGTTGGCAGGAATATGTATGATCTGGCTCACGTCCAAATTGAAGGGGAAACCATCCCGGCTACGAACCGTAATGGTGCTTAGGTTCTTGTCCAACTGGTGGCTCTCGCTCCGGGCATTTGCCCAGTTCAACACTAGGTTGGTGGTGGGCACCAGTTCCACTTTCATGATGTATTTATTGAAGGGGTATTTGCCAGGGCCGTAAGGTTGCATCCATACGCCACGGAAACCCTTCTCCACAATATTGCCGTGCTTGAAACTATCGCCCGTCAGGTCCTTGCCATCCTGGCCAATATAACTGATCACCACCCCCACATACCCAATGGGCACATCGGTCATGGGCACTTCTTCAATCTGCACGGCCCAGGGATTGATATTGTAGCTACCGGCCAGGATAATGGTGGGCTGCAGGCCCCTGTTACCATCGTTTTTCAGGAAGGTGTCAAAGTCCTGGAAATTGTTATGGCCTTCAATGAACTTACCGGCAATCTGCCCCGTTTCAATGGGCTGTCCATCCAGTGTGGTTACAATGCCCACCATGTTTTCATGGATGATGACCATATCGGCTATGGTCAAGGTAAAGGCAAACGTGTTGATACGGTAGGTACCTGCCGTGATATAGGAAGTTTGGCGGCCTTTCTGGCCACCGTTCAATAGGAACTTCTCCGCATCCTGGAAATTATCGCTGTCTATTCTCCTACCGAGTATGGCACCTGTGGGGATTTCAGCACCATCGTTGCTCAGCACCAAACCAATCTTGCCTTCTGGGATAACGGTAAAGCCTTGCATGTCCACTCCGTACTGCCAGGGCCACATGCCCCAGTACAGTCCCGGTGCCAGGGCTTTTGCTTGGAAGCCCGCTTCGCCCTTGGTGGCAATGATCCTGCCATCGGGCAAACTTTTGTTGGCACCGAACAGTACGAATTTTTTGGTAACCAGACCAATCCTGTTTTCCGGTACGATGACCATACCAAAGAACACACGTAAAATAAATTTGTAGAAAATTACACTGAGCAGCAGTACCAGTACCCACCAGTAATGCGCGAAGAAGACTTTTGCTTCCATATTCTTAAAGGTTTATTTTGAAAATATAATTAGAACTTTTGAGGTATGCCCCATACTATATAGTAAAGGGCAGGGATATCGTTACGGTTGTTTAGGCTTTTAAGTGGGTAACCATTTGTAAACACATGGTTTTTATTTTACCACCAAGACACGAAGACACAAAGGGAAAAACTTCGTTTTAAATCTGAAGGCCTTGGGTGCCTTTCCCAATGGTCGGGACAAGTTATGGTAAAGTAAATTAGTAAGCTACCCTTCTATAAAAGTTTAAACAACTTCTATTATTAGTATATACAAATGAACGGATATTACAAATAAGACTTAATTTCTTCAATTGTTTTTATGAAGGCGGGTTCCTTATGGATATCCTTTTGCCAAGCAAGGCCCCTTTCACAAAGATCGATTTCCTTTTTAATGGTTGCACCCGGTTTGTTCCCCTCCAGGCCCAAAACAAACACCGTATCGGATACTGCAACCGTTGTTACTATGTCATGTGAAACAATGATGAGTGTTTTACGTTCGTCTGTCAAGGATATTTTCAGCAATAGCTCCTTTACCTTGTCCAGTACCAGTACATCCAGTCCGGAGAATGGCTCATCCAATAAAATAAATTCGGAGCCATTCAGCAATTGCTGAATGATGGATGCCCTTTGCCTTTGCCCGCCGGATAATTGTTGTGGGTATTTTGAAAGGTGCTCAGTTAAATTGAAATCCTCTGCGTACCTATTGATGGCAGTTTTGATACCGCTATCCTTGAGTTCAGGATTTTTTTTGGCTGCCAGTTCCAATGATTTGTACACTGTTCTCCATTCAAAGAGATAGTAGTTCTGGAACACCACACCCATGTCGCCCGCTTTGATGGCATTGCCATTATCCAAGCTTACCTTACCGGAAGTGGGTTCCTTCAGCCCTGCCAATATTTTGAACAGTTGTGTTTTGCCAATACCACTTCTTCCAATTAGGGAAATCACTTGGCCCTGCCTTACGTCAGGCCGCGTAATGTTCCGTATTTCAAAATTGACATCACGCAATATCTTCTTTTCGCCGTAAGACAATGATATATCCTCCACTTTCAGCAAGGTTTCGGCCTTAGTATATGCTGTCATCTTTTTATCGTTGAATTTGTAATTTGGTATAAGGGAACAGCCAGTACTTGAGGTTGCCCAAAATAAAATCGAAGAAGAGCCCTATCACAAAAATGACCAGTTGAAGTGCAAGCACATTGGTGAGGTCGTTGTACTTATTGAACTTGATGAGCATGGTGCCCACACCACCTTCGCTCATGCTCAAACCTTCTACCAGTGTAATCATTAGCCAGGTGATGGCAAAATTCTGGCGGATGATTTCCAGCACCTGATCGGCCTTGCCCACGATGATTACTTCATACAGGGTTTCCCAATTGCTGTAGCCCAATGTTTTGCATATTTCAAATTGCTGGTTGTCTGTTGTAACAATCACCGCAAGAAAGGAAGTAACAAAGAATGGTACGATGCCAAAGATGAGCAGGGACAGTTTCAACTGGCTCCCATCCTGCGTGAGCAGGGTGAAAATAAAGATCAATCCCGTTAAGGTCAGGTACCGGCATTTTACCAGGAACAATGCAATGTTCTTGAAGAACGGGATGACGGATAGGTATGAGAAAAACAGGGTGATGATAATGGATATGGCCATTGCTTTAATGGTGAGCACAAAGCTTACCAGCACGTTATCCAATAAATTCTTCGACGTAATCAACTTGATGAAAGCATCGGCCACTTTCAAGGGCCTTGGTATCAAACCATTGGAGGCAAAATGCCATAGCACCAAGGCTACCAAGGCCTGAACAACACCGAGTATCATGAAGGTTTGCCTATTGATCCTACCAAACGGTGAAAATATTTTTTTCATTGTGTTCATTTAAAGAAGTTGTTTAGGCTTTTAATTTTACGTAATCGATTTCAAGATTTTTCTAGCGAAGCCGCTTTCGACAGGGCTCAAGCTCAATGTCATTAAGTTAAGAAGTACAATGTCAGGTTGAGCTTGTCGAAACCGATATTTTAAACCGTGATTTCCTAAGTTGCCTTCGACAGGCTCAGGCTGACAATCCTTAACTAAACGACATTGGGCTCAAGCTGACAGCTTTTGTCATATTGAGCCTGCCTTTGCTGGTAGACAGGCTTGTCGAAATATTGACAAAAGCGGATTTTGAGGAAAAAACGCCATTTAAAAGCTACTTTTCTAAAAAGTCAAAACAATTTCAAAATGAAAGGGAAGAAACTCTTCCCTTTCCCATCCATTTATTTTATTCTCCCAGTACAATTTCCACACGCCTGTTCTTGCTTTTGCCTACTGCTGTGCTATTATCGGCAATTGGTTTTTGGGAACCGTAACCTTTTGCTTCCACCTGCTTTTCTTTCAGGCCTTTCTTCAACATGTAGGCTTTTACCGCATTGGCCCTTTGTTCTGACAAAGGAATATTCACCACATCGGAACCGCTGTTATCGGTATGTCCATAGATGCCCAGTTTCAAACCTTCAGCTACCACTGCTGATTGGAAGATTTCATCCAGCAGTTTATAGGAGGACGCCTTGATGTTTGATGAACCAGTTTCAAACTCAATGGAGTAGGATTTCTTGGATACTTCTGAGGTGATTTCAGGTGCATACTTTGCTTCGATTGCCTTTCCTTCCAGTAACTCCGGATGGTTTGACAGTACACTGTTGAGGAATGATTTGTCCACTGCCTTTTCATAGGGCAGGAATGTGGGCATGATGGACGGGTACATTTTCACCATCAAATTACCGAAGGTATTGTACACTGCTTTGTAACGGTCCACCTTATCGGCGCCCAGCCCAAAGGTATTGGCCATATCCGCCAAGTTGAACACAGTGGAACCTCCCAAGCTCACTTTCAATCCTTGAATATCTTTCTCTTCTGAACCATTGTAATATTTAAGCCAATAAGCTGCATCCTGTTCCTTGTACAGGTCGGCACTTACTTTGGCCGCAAATTCCTTTGCATCGTTGTAGGACCTTACTTGGTCGCCGGCCTGTGCCAAGGCAATGATCATGTTCTCCACATCTGTCCTATGGTCGTAGGCCCATTTCTTCACAGCAATGGTCTGGTTGGGCATTTGTGATGCATACTGCTTGGTATTGGCAATGGTTACCAGTCCACCTTTTTTTGTTGAAACATTCACATCGCCCGGTGTCCAAGTGGCCACACCGTCCACACCCACTGTTGTATCCTTACCAGTTGTTTTTCCATTGATTACTATTTTCCTTTTTTCGGAATAACCTGTAATGTACTTGTTGGGCGCATCCAGGAAATCTGCTGCGGCAATCAGGTTCACGGCATTGGCATCGTAAGTGGTTTCATCGGGGTTTACTTTGATGCCATTGTCACCGGCCCATTTAAGCAGGATGTTCACATCGCCATCCCTCAGTACACCGGCCACACATTTACCAATAGCATTCTTGGCATCCTGTTTCCAACTGGGTGGTGCCATGATCTGGTCTTCACCGTAGGATTTACCATGGGCGATGGGGATAATGATGGGCTGGTACTCTGGTCCCAATGGTTCCATTTCCTTTGCCAAGGAAGTCATGAAAGCTGGCATACCATCGCCCATGAAAGTGATGAGCACACCGGGGGTGTTGGGGTTCTGCTTGTATTCCTGCGCAAACTTCACAAAGTCGGCCATTTGCTTACCGCAATCATCTTGACGGATATAGGTAACATCCAGTTTTGCAACATCAAAAAGCGATCTTTTTGTTGTCCTCACGCCTCCATTGGCATACATACCGGAGAACTGCGAGTTCCAGGCCATACGTTCCCAAGTAATCTGTGTGCCGCCATTTACTGCTGGCTCAGCAGAAGGCAGGGCCAGTTTTGTGGCATTGCCTGATAAGGAGGGTTCCGGTGCATCGGGCAATGCTACTTTGCCCAGATCCACCGATGCTGTTACAGCTTTTGGGCGGTTCTGGTACGCCCTGATTCCGAATATACCTGCTGCAACAATGATTGCTATGATCAATATTTTACCAGCGGGTTTTATTTTAACTGCCATAATATATAGGTTTAAATTGTTTGATTGATTAAGCGTTAACTATCTGTCCATTAATAACGACGAATAACGGAATCCTTATTGTCATACTGAGTTTATCGAAGTATGATTAACGGAATTTTCATTCTGACAGCGGTTTCGACAGGCTCAACCTGACAAGTTACTAATGAACGGATAGGTATTAAGGTTAGTCCAATAGGCCCCTATGCCTATCATTGATGTCGATACCTTTGAGCTTACCACTATCTGCATTCCTCTCCAAGGAGTTGGAAGCATAATTGAAGTCGCCATTGACATTGAACTCGTCTATCAGTTCAAGTGCCTGTGCCGATTTGGCTTTGTCTTCCAGCACCCGGTCATCCATGAACCTGGAAGTGACATCAATGGCTGATTTGATATGCCCAATCTTCTCCCCGATGCGCTGTTTCAAAATGGAAAGGGCCTTCTCTGCATCCCTGTTCAGGTCATCATCACCCTTAAAGGCCTTCATGGCACTGGATACGGCAGACAATCCTGTGGTAACGGAATAGTACAGGTCCTTTTTGGCTTCCAGGTCAAGCTTGGCATCTTCCAGCATGATCCCACTTTCCTCATAGGCCATATCGGTGAACTTGATGAGCTTGTTAAGGTCGCCAACAATGGGTGATACATTGTCTATGTATTCCTGGCAACGCAGTACATTGTTTGCATAGAGGTCAATCTGTTTGGAACCGGGACTTTCTGTTTGCAGGATCTTTACTTTCTGTGCATTCAGTTTCAGTTCCTTCTGTTTTTCATCCAATTTGCTCATCAGTTCACTTTGCTTGCCCTTCAGTTTGGCGCTCTGCTTGAACAGCGTGTCCCTGTCTTCGTACCCCTGGTCAATTTTGGCCTGCAGGATATTGAACGGGTTCAGTTCAATAGCAAGACCAATGGTATAATTGGCAATGAACTCCGAGAAATATTTCAGTGCCCGCCAAAATTTGTTATTGGTAACGATCATTAGGAGGAAGCCCAGTACCACGCCACCAATAATCAGGTTTACCAGGTTCCAGGTTACCGTTACCAGCCATGGCAACACGAAAGTTAAAAAGGCATATACCAAGCCGGCAGTAACCGATAGGCCGACTACGGCCGTGGCTACTTTTTTGGGTTCAGAAAACCACGAACTTTTATCCGTTGTGGCCAGTGATTTATTTTCCATTTCTTATTTGGGTTTAGCTTAAGTACTGTTTTATTTTTTCAATGTCCTTTTCAATTTTGCTCTTCATAATGGCGGCTTCATTGTTGTAGCCACCGGCACTGCTCTTGATCTTTTCCTCATTTTCCTTTATCTCATTGCTCAGCAGGGCAATCTGGTTGTTCAGGTCCGTTATTTCGCGGGCCAGGTCCTGCACCTTTTTCGCTTTCTCCTCTATTTCCTTCTTTTTGGCATACACTTTCTGGTCAACTGCTGTGTTGATGGTGGCATTGAAATTGGTAGCATCCTTATTCAGGATTTCCAGGTAGGCATTGGCCGTTTCGATCAATTTGCTTTTACTTACGCCTTGTGCAACGAGCCCAGCAAAAGAAGCTGCATACCTTGCCTTTTCATCGGGTATCATGGACATGGCTTCCACCATTTTCGAAAACTCATAGTAATCCGGTCCCGGCATGTTCGATTCATTGAACAACTGGTCAAAGTACTGCTTGAATTTCTGGGAATTTTCTGGAGCTGTATAATGGTTTGTCGAAACGTTGTCGGAACTGGCCTTACTGTCTTCTTTTGGTGAAGGATCAGTGTCTTTGTCTTCTTCTACTTCTATAAAAGCAGATAGGATTTTTTTTCCAAAGCTCATGTTAGTGGTTTTTAAAGTTTTAGAAGCATAGCAAAGTAGCAACTTATTAGTATAATAATACTGTTATTTGCTGATGTTACGCAAAGATTGTGGGAATAATGTCAGCCTTGTCATAGTGAGCTTGCCGAACTACCCGAAGGCGATCTGGTTTCCAAACAGGTTTCGACAAGCTCAACCTGACATCAATATTTGACATTTTGCGTAACATCAGTTATTTAGTCTGTTTTTTATACAATCATGTGCGGTACAAACCTGCTTTTGTTATCCGTTATTAAATTATTGGCTTCCCGGATGCCCATGCCTGCCGGCTCCTGGCCAATGACCCAACTACCAATAACTGGATAATTGCCACCAAATCCAGGCAATGGGAACAGTTCCTGGTAAATAAATCCTTCCTTGCCGTAGGCGCCCTCTGTTTGCTGAACAGTGGCATGGTCCTGCACCACCTGTATGTTGGCCCCTTCCCTGCTCAGAATGGGTTTCTTTACATAGTCCGCCAGTTTGTCTGCTTCAAAATAAGCTGGCAATAGGTAGGGGCATTCAGGGTACAGTTTCCAGAGGATGGGCAATATGGCCTTATTGGACAGGATCATTTTCCAAGCAGGTTCTATCCAAAGTACCTTGTTTTTCTCTGCTAGGATATGGTTGCCAAATTCATCGTTCACCATCCATTCCCAAGGGTACAATTTGAACATGTTCCTGATGGGTTCGTTTTCCATGTCCACAAATTCCTGGGCATGTTCATCCCACCCAATATCATCCACAAAAACCAGTTTTGTTTC
>JAHEZD010000032.1:58664-66612 GCA_023251255.1 Chitinophagaceae bacterium | reverse complement strand
GGCATTGATGGGACCTAGTGGTAGTGGTAAAAGTACCTTGATGAATATCCTGGGATGCCTCGATACGCCAACAGGGGGTAAATATGTCTTGAGCAACCATGATGTAAGCAAAATGGTGGATGATGATTTGGCCGAAGTAAGGAACAAGGAAATTGGCTTCGTATTCCAGCAGTTCAACCTATTGCCCAGGCTAAGTGCTGCCGAAAATGTGGCATTGCCTTTAATATACGCAGGCGTGGGCAAAAAGGAAAGAATGGAACGTGCCATGGAAGCCTTGAAAAAAGTAGGGCTTGCCGACAGGAGCCATCATAAAAGCAATGAACTGAGTGGTGGGCAAATCCAACGTGTGGCCATTGCAAGGGCACTGGTAAATAACCCCTCCTTGTTATTGGCGGATGAACCAACAGGCAACCTTGACAGCAAGACATCAGTGGAGGTAATGGAAATCTTCGGCAAGATACAGGAAGCCGGAAATACAGTTGTACTTGTAACACATGAAGAAGACATTGCACGGTATGCAAAACGTATCGTTCGCTTGCGTGATGGCATGATTGAAACCGATACGGTACAGGTGCAAAGGGAAAGGGATGCTGTTGTATAAAACAATGGTCCACAATTGATACGAGGGCAAATAAACTACTATTTGCTTTTTTTATGTAGGTGTCAGCCAAGGTTTGCTGAGAGGGATAACAAACCGGGTTTCGGCAACCACAGTTCTGCTTCCCTTATAATTGGATTCCCGCTCTTTTGGAGAATAATAAACGTCTATTCCATGGCAATGAAAATCTATACCAAAACAGGTGATGCAGGTAAAACGAGCTTAATTGGTGGAACCAAAGTTCCCAAAAGCCATATACGTATCGAATCTTATGGCACTATAGACGAGCTAAACTCCTACATCGGCTTGTTGGGTGATTATTTGGTGGATGAACGTTCGAAAACCATTTTAAAAGAAATCCAGGACAGGTTGTTCACCATAGGTTCTTCATTGGCATGCGACCCGGAAAAAGAACCATTAATGAAGATGCCAGACTTAAAAGAAGGGGATATTACCCTACTTGAAAAAGAAATCGACTCCATGAATGAAGTTTTGCCGGTTATGAAAAACTTCATTTTGCCCGGTGGGCATCTGGCAGTTTCAACTGCACATGTGGCAAGATGCGTTTGTAGAAGGGCAGAAAGGATCTGCGTGGCCATGCAGCAAGAAGAAATGTTTATTGGCCCATTGATAATAAAGTATATCAATCGCCTAAGTGATTATTTATTTGTACTCGCTAGGTATATTGGCCATTTATTGAACGTGGAAGAGGTTGCTTGGAAGCCAAGGGTGTAATAATGGTTATTTGATGATGAATTTCAATTCATTGTATAATGCTGGCCGCATAAAACATCTGTAGGTCGACCATTAACTATGAACCACTAGCTTCTGTCCCATTCACCATCAGTCCATCCTTCATGTGCAGCACCCTGTCGCTCATAGCAGCCAGTTCTTCATTATGGGTCACAATCAAAAAGGTCTGAGCAAATTCGTTACGGAGCTTCACGAAAAGTTCATGTAGCTCCTTAGCGTTTTTACTGTCCAAATTACCTGTTGGTTCATCAGCAAAGACAATGGACGGCTTGTTGATCAGCGCCCTTGCCACAGCCACACGCTGCTGTTCGCCGCCACTTAATTGCTGTGGTTTATTTTCAAGCCTGTTGCCAAGGCCAAGCAATTCCAATAAACGTACAGCTTCATCTTTTACTTCAGTGCTTTTCCGTTTGGCAATCCAACCTGGAATGCTCACATTTTCAATTGCGGTAAACTCGGGTAGCAAATGATGGAATTGGAACACAAAACCCATGTGCCTGTTCCTGAATGCCGCCAATTTCTTCCCCTTCAAATTATGTAGAGCCTCGTTATGCAGGAAAATTTTCCCTGTATCCGGCGTATCCAATGTTCCCAAAATATGCAATAATGTGCTTTTACCAGCTCCTGATGAACCTACAATACTCACAATTTCGCCTTTATTTACATTGATGCCCACCCCTTTCAATACCTGCAAGGAGCCATAGTTCTTACGTATGTTTTCAGCGTTGAGCATCTATTTTATATTTAAAAAATCGTCTAAAGGGTACGAACTTACAACAGCCAGCTTTTTTTTAAGCAAAAATTTACAATGGCTTCCCAAAACCCAATTTGGTAGTGTCATTTATACGGCTACATTTGCAAAAATTTCAAAGCTATGTTCTGGACACTAGAGTTGGCAAGCTATTTAGAAGAAGCCCCTTGGCCAGCCACTAAGGATGAGTTGATTGACTACAGCATTCGTAGTGGTGCACCCCTTGAAGTTGTGGAAAATTTACAGGAGCTCGACGATGAAGGGTTTGAGGTATATGAAAGCATTGAAGACATTTGGCCTGATTATCCGAGTCAAGATGACTTCATGTTCAATGAAGATGAGTATTGATCTTCACAATAAAATAGATATGCGAACCATTCAGGAATGAATGGTTTTTTTGTGTGCTTATGGTATGAATTGGACCTGTTCGTATATTGGCATCTCCAACCAATTGGCAATCAGTAGCCGTTTGTAATTCAAAATTTAACCGTTACGATGTTATTAACCACAGGCAATCTACTGCTTATTACCTGTTTTCTACGTTGAAGGATTACCAAATAATCATGCATTATTTAAAATGTGCCAATTTTTTTGTGCCAATTTTAAATTGGCACAAAAAAATTGGCACATTAATTAGCGGCTAAAATTGGTAGTGAAAACGGTTGCATCAAAAAGACCATCGCTTAATCTTCCTTGCAATCAGTAAGCTATCAACTTCTGCTTCAATTGCCATCCATTATCCCGTAAACTAAAAAAGCCCCTTTCGGGGCTAAAGCTATATGCTAATATTTTTTGATTATTCTCCGCTACCCGGTTTTACCAAACCAAGCTTTGCTTCCAAGCTGAGTGTGGCATGCGGCACGGCACGTAATCTTGCTTTGTCAATTAGTTTTCCAGTAACACGGCAAATACCATAGGTTTTGCTCTCAATACGCCTGATGGCTTTTTCCAAATGGTCTATGAACGTAATTTGACGGCTGGCCATTTGGCTCAATTGTTCACGTTCCATGCTTAGGCTGCCATCTTCCATAGTCATGTAGCGGCCATCTTCATTGTCCCCACCTGTATCATCTTTGCGGGTAATGAGGCCTTGCAAATAAGCCAGTTCTTTTTTGGAGGTTTCCAGCTTCTTATTGATCAGTTCCCTGAATTCATTCAATTCTGCATCGCTGTATCTTACTAATGGTTCGTTCATTTTTGGTGTATCTGTTCTTTTTTCTAGTGCCGTATAACCAGGATTGTAGGGCACACTTGATTTAATAGTGGTTTTGGGTGCTTTCATTTCCTTTACAGGCTCTTCCTTTTTCTTCATAGGAAGCTGCTTCAAGGGTATCACAGTTGTGGATTTTTCAATACCGCTTACCTTAACAATTGGCTTAGGGGCCTTATATGGCTTGTAAGCTTTGGCAGGTTTTACTTTTGCTGACTTTTCCTTTGCTGCTTTCTCTGGTTTTTCTGCCTTCACTTTTACGGGTACTGGTTTGGGTTCCGGTTTTACTGGAACAGGTTTCTTTACTTCAGCTTTTAGCACTGGCTTAGAAACAGATTTTGCCGTCTTAACTGGTGCTTTTGCTGTTGGTTTTGCAGGTGCAGCTTTCTTGGCTACAGGTTTTGACACTGGCTTCGGCTTGGAAGCAGTTTTTGCTGCCTTAACTGGTACTTTCGCAGGCGCAGCTTTCTTGGCTACAGGTTTTGACACCGGCTTCGGCTTGGAAGCAGTTTTTGCTGCCTTAACTGGTACTTTCGCTGCTGGTTTAGAAGCAATTTTCTTTGCTACTGGTTTAGCAGCCGGTTTAGCCGCCTTTTTGGGAGCAGGTTTCTTTGTAGCCATGAGCTTTTATCCTTTTTTTGTTACTGCCACTTTTAGCAGGGCCTCATTAACTTCAATCTCAGTGCCGTTTTCCAATTGTGACACCCAGTCAATGTTGTCTGCCAAAATTTCGCCGCAAATATAGTTTTTAAATTCATTTACAGCACTTTGGATTTCATTTGGCAAGCCGTCCTGCTGTATTTGCACGAATATACGGTCTGTGAGTTCAAAATTGCTTTCCTTCCTAATATTTTGTACACGATTAATTAACTCCCGGGCATTCCCTTCTTTTTGAAGCTGGTCGGTAATAACAATATCCAAAGCAACGGTAAGGCTACCTTTTGATGCGACGCTCCAGCCGGGTATATCTTCTGCTGATATTTCCACATCTTCAGGAGATAGGTCATAGTTCATAGCAGATAGTTGGAGGCTGAGTGTTCCATTTTGCTCCAATTCGGCAATTTGCTGTTGGTTCAAATTGGTAATGGCGGCAGCAGCTTCCTTCATGTTTGCACCAAGCTTTGCACCAAGGCTCTTAAAATTGGCCTTGACCTTTTTCTTGATGATGCCTTCAGTTTCTGTGATATATTCCAGTTCCTTTACATTCACTTCACTTTTTATTAGGTCTTCTACTTTTTCCAATTGGACCTTCATATCTGGGTTCAACACAGGTATCATCACTTTTTGTAAAGGTTGACGGACCTTGATATTTACTTTTTTGCGTAGGGATAAAACCAAGCTACAAGTATCCTGTGCCAATTGCATCCTTTCTTCCAAAGCTGCATCTATGGCTGTTTCGTTGGTTTTTGGATAAGGCGCATGGTGTACAGAGCCAACATCAAATCTTTTGGTGATGACATTGAGATTTTGGAAAACCGCATCACTGAAGAATGGGGAGATTGGGGCAATAAGCCTTGTCAACGTCTCCAAGCACTCATACAGGGTCTGGTAAGCGGAAATTTTGTCAGCTTCATACTCACCCTTCCAAAAACGCCTCCTGCATAAACGTACATACCAGTTACTGAGGTGTTCATCCACAAATTCCTCTATTAAACGGCCTGCTGCTGTAGGTTCATAATCGTCCATGGCGGCCGTGGCTTTCTTAATCAAGGTATTGAGGGAAGACAAAACCCAGCGGTCAATTTCTGGTCTTTGTTCCAATGGAATGTAGGTTTCCTTAAACGCAAAGGCATCCACATTGCTGTACAGAGCAAAGAATTGGTAAGTATTATACAGCGTACCAAAGAACTTGCGTTGAACTTCCTGGATACCTGCAATATCAAACTTCAAATTGTCCCAAGGGGAAGCGTTTGTTATTAAATACCAACGGGTGGCATCAGCGCCGTATTTTTCAATGGTTTCAAATGGGTTCACCACATTGCCCAAGCGCTTGCTCATTTTGTTGCCGTTCTTGTCAAGCACCAATCCATTGGAAACCACAGTTTTATAAGCACGGCCATCAATCTTGTCAGTTGGCAGACCTGCTTTCTCCAATTCTTCTATTACACTCTCCTTAATCAATGAGCCGATAGCGTGTAGCGTATAGAACCAGCCCCTTGTTTGGTCCACACCTTCGGCAATGAAATCTGCGGGATAATTCTGGGAAAAAATCTCCTTGTTCTCAAAAGGGAAATGCCATTGGGCATAGGGCATGGCGCCTGAATCGAACCAAACGTCAATTAAGTCTGGAACCCGTTTCATAGGTTTGCCAGATGTGCTTACCAAAATGATGTCATCCACATAAGGTTTATGCAGATCAAGTATGCCCCCATGCAAATAATGCTTGTTTACATCGCCACCTAGCACTTCACTTGCTTTTCTGATTCCATCATTCAGTTCCTGGATGGATCCAATGCAAATTTGTTCTTCCCCATCTTCTGTTTGCCATACAGGTAAGGGCGTTCCCCAGAAACGGCTGCGGCTCAGGTTCCAATCAACCATGTTCTCCAACCAGTTGCCAAAACGGCCTTCGCCAGTTGATTTAGGCTTCCAGTTAATGGTCTTGTTCAAATCAACCATCCTGTCTTTCAGTGCTGTGGTCTTAATGAACCAAGCATCCAATGGGTAATACAAAATAGGTTTATCAGTCCTCCAGCAATGCGGATAACTGTGTTCGTATTTCTCCACTTTAAAAGCCCTATTCTCTTTTTTCAGCTTTACGCAGATGTCTACGTTTACATCTTGGTAATCTTTATCGTCTTTATAGTTCTTCACATAACGGTTACTGAATTCACCAAGGCCATCTACAAATTTCCCTTCCCTATCAACCAATACCAATTTCTCCCTAACGCCATATTTATTGATCCCCGTAAAAAAGCCAAGGTTGTTCCTTTGTCCCACCCTAAAGTCATCGGCACCAAAATCAGGAGCGGTATGCACTATACCTGTACCATCTTCTGTAGTAACGAAATCCCCTACTATGACTCTCCATGGATTACTTCCTACTTCTAAATTCCCTCTTGAATTCGCTTCAAAAGACAACAACTGCTCATACTCGCAATTTTCTATTGTGGAACCTTTGAATTCTGTCAATATTCTCCAAGGCAGTAATTTAACCTCTGCATTGTAATTTCCAAAATCGCCGTTTTCTCCTTCTTCTTTAAAGTATTTGCTCAGCAAAGCCCTTGCAAGAACCACATTAACTGGAAGATGCGTATAAGGATTGAATGTTTTTACCAAGACATAGTCAATATTTGGCCCAACAGTCAATCCTAAATTGGAGGGCAATGTCCATGGAGTAGTTGTCCATGCCATGAAAAAAACCTCATTGTTGCCCGCAGCATCAAACAAGAATCGTGATTGTTCATTTTCCACTGCCTTAAACATGGCCACAGCACTCGTATCCTTCACATCTTTATAGGTTCCTGGTTGGTTCAGTTCATGGGAACTCAAACCAGTACCAGCCGCAGGGGAGTAAGGCTGTATGCTCACACTTTCATACAACAAATCTTTACTGTACAATTGTTTCAAAATCCACCAAAGGGTTTCAATATAATTGTTCTCGAAAGTGATGTATGGATTGTCCAGATCTACCCAGTAGCCCATTTTCTTGGTGATGCTGTCCCATTCATTTTTGTAACGGAGTACCGCCTCACGGCATTTCTGGTTATAGTATTCTACGGTTACCTCATTGCCAAACTTGTCTTTTTTGCCAGTGCCAATATCCTCCTTGGTAATGCCCAGTTCCTTTTCCACGCCCAATTCCACAGGCAGTCCATGGGTATCCCAACCGCCCTTGCGTTTCACTTGGAAACCCTGCATGGTTTTGTAACGGCAAACCAGGTCTTTCAATGTCCTCGAAATAACGTGGTGAATGCCCGGCATACCGTTGGCACTCGGCGGACCTTCGTAAAAAACGAAAGGCTCGGCGCCTTCTTTTAAATCAATGCTTTGTTGGAAGGCATTCGATTCTTCCCACTTGGTCAATATTTCCTTTTCTATGGAAGGGAGGTTCAATCCTGAAAACTCTTTGTACTTGCTGCTCATATACTTTGGTCAATTTCAAGACCTATAAGGTTTTGTAAACCTTATAGGTCTTCATTTTAAGGAGGGCGAAGGTAAGGAATTATGCTTTTGGAAAGGATTGCAGGGGGATTGGGTTCCCCATTCAAAATAAAAACTACTTTCATGAAAAATACGGCTATGGCTACAGGAAAAGTAAAATGGTTCAATGACACAAAAGGTTTTGGTTTCATTACACCAGACGATGGTGGTGAAGGTTTATTTACACATGTCTCAGCAATTCAGATAAGTGGGCTAAAGACTTTGAAAGAAGGACAAAGGGTATCCTTTGAAATAACAAATGGCCCAAAAGGAAAACAGGCATCCAATATTAACCCTATTGGATAGTCACGCATTTGGTCAATAAAATGATGATAAAATAAAAGAGTAAAGTTCAGGCGGCAAACTGTCTACTTTTGCCCCAATGCAATTCACACTCAAAAAATCCCTTGGTCAACACTTTTTAAAAGATGAAGACGTCTGTAAAAAGATTGTTGATGCCCTAGTAGAAGATAGGCCCAAACAATTGGTAGAA
>JAHEZD010000032.1:0-58654 GCA_023251255.1 Chitinophagaceae bacterium | reverse complement strand
GTTGGTCCCGGTGGCGGCGCTTTGACCAAGTACCTTGTTCAGTTGGCCGATATTGATTTTAAAGCGGTGGAACTGGACGATGAAAAAGTGGCTTACTTAAACGCCACCTATCCAACACTTCACAACAAAATTATCCATCAAAGTTTCTTGGAAATTGATGCTCCTTTTGAAGGGAGCTTTACAGTGATAGGCAACTTCCCCTACAATATTTCTTCGCAGATCCTGTTTAAGGTATTGGACTGGAAAGACCAAGTGCCAATCGTTATAGGCATGTTCCAAAAAGAAGTGGCAGAACGTGTAGCGGCCAAACCAAGAAGCAAGGCTTACGGCATTATTACAGTGCTGATCCAGGCTTTTTATGAAGTGGAATACCTCTTTGATGTGCCACCAGAAAGCTTCAATCCTCCACCAAAAGTCATGAGCGGTGTTATCAGGTTGAAAAGAAAGGAAAAGAACTACGAAGTGAAGAGCGAGAAATACTTTGTTCAATTGGTGAAACTGGCTTTCAGCCAAAGGCGTAAGATGCTGCGCAACCCCTTGAAGGGAATGTTCGATACTGAAGTGTTGAAGGAGGAACTTTTCAGCAAACGTGCAGAGGAACTGAGCATTGAAGATTTTGCTGCACTCACTTTTAGGATGAGGTAAATATGAACTTTCATAAAGATGAGCAGTCTTTGTTGTACAAACGTGTACACAAATTTCGCTCGGTATAAATTTGCAGCCACAGTTTAATCATCATCCAACTGTTAGGCACAAAAAATAAAAAACATAATTTGGTGAAGAAGGTAATTATTACAGGTCAGGCCCACGAAATCCTGATCACAAAATTGCAATCAAGTGGCTATGAGGTTTTGTATGAACCTGCTATTAGCTACACCGAGCTTGAAACAAAAGTCAGTAATGCTGAAGGCATTGTGATTACCACAAGAATCAAGGTTGACAAGAACATTATTGATAAGTCCCCTAACTTGAAATGGATTGGTAGACTGGGCAGTGGCATGGAACATATTGATGTAGACTATGCAGAAGGCAAAGGCATCCAGTGCATTAGCACACCAGAAGGAAACAGGAATGCCGTAGCAGAACACACACTTGGCCTGCTGCTGAACCTCGTGAACAAGATTACTTGGAGCTATGAAGCTTTAAAAGAGGGAAAATGGCTGAGGGAGCAGAGCAGGGGGGATGAAATAAGCGGCAAGACCATTGGCATCATTGGGTTTGGGAATACCGGAAGTGCTTTTGCAAAACTACTATCATCGTTTGATGTTACCGTATTGGCACATGACAAATACAAGTCGGGCTATGCCAAGGATTTTGTAAAAGAATCAACTATTGAAACCATTTTAAATGAAGCTGATGTCATCAGTTTGCATTTGCCATTAACCAAAGAAACCTTCCATTATGCAGATGAAGCATTCTTCAATTCACTGAAGAAGCAACCTTATTTCTTGAATTCCTGCAGGGGCAAAGTGATGGATACCAATGCGGTGATTGGTGCATTGAAAAACAGTACCATCAAAGCGGCAGGCGTTGATGTCTTGGAGAACGAAAAGCTGGGTTCCTATACTGCTGACGAAAAAGAAAAACTGGATTGGTTGCTTCGCCAGCACAATGTGGTGATAACGCCACATACAGCGGGCGTAACACATGAAGGTTTCTATAAAATGAGCAAGGTGCTGGCAGACAAATTAGGCCTATAACTTTTGAACATGCGTTACGATTATATCATTGCTGGCGCAGGTTGTGCAGGTTTGAGCTTGCTGATGCGTTTGTTGCAACAGCCACAATTAAACAAAAAAAGCATCTTGGTGATTGACCAGTCACAAAAAGAGGAAAATGATAGGACCTGGTGCTTTTGGGAAAAATCAACTGGTCCTTTTGAAAGTATCGTTCACCATAGTTGGAAGGAAGTCAATTTTTATTCGGATTCGTTTTCATCAAAACTTGACCTGTATCCCTATCAATATAAGATGGTCAGGGGCATTGATTTCTATAATTATGTTATAGCATTTGCCAAGCAGTTCCCCAATGTTGAATTCAGGTATGAAAAAGTGACCGCTGTTCATACAGCTATGAATATGGCCATTGCTGAATTGGGAAATGACCGTGTAGAAGGCAACTATATCTTCAGTTCTATCATATTTGAAAAGCCCGAGCTCGAAAAGAACGAATATTACTTGTTTCAACACTTTAAAGGCTGGGTAATTGAAACAAAGCAGCCGTCATTCAATCCATCAGTTGCAACATTCATGGATTTCAGGGTTAGCCAGGAACATGGTACAACATTTATGTATGTTATGCCGACATCTGCCACAAAGGCTTTGGTTGAATATGCTTTGTTTACGGAAACCCTGTTGCAGCAAAATGAATATGAAACCGCTTTAAAAGATTATATCACCCAAAAACTGGGCATTCAAGATTACTGTATTGAGCATGAAGAGTTTGGTATCATTCCCATGACCAATCATCCGTTTCCATTACAGCAAGGAAAGGTCATTTACATTGGCATTGCAGGAGGGCAGGTCAAAGGCAGCAGTGGCTACGCCTTTCAGTTTATACAGAAGCGAATCAAGGGGATTATTGATTCATTGGTCAAACACGACCATCCTTTTATACAGCAAACCTTGACAAATAAGAAGTTCCACTTTTATGATAGTGTTTTGTTGCAGATATTGCAGCATCATAAAATGAATGGGGATAGCATTTTTGCAGCTATTTTTAAAGGCAATGAACCTAAAACAGTTCTAAAGTTCCTGGATAATGAAAGTAACCTATTGGAAGACCTGAAAATAATGAGCACCGTTCCTTCAAGCATTTTCTTGCCTGCAGCTTTCAAGGAAATGTTCAGGTAGAATCTTTTACATTTGCAGCCATAGGCCTTGTAGTACAATGGATAGTATATGAGTTTCCGAAGCTCCGGATCCAGGTTCGATTCCTGGCAAGGCCACAAAAAAAGCAACCGGTTGGTTGCTTTTTCATTATTCATCCAATTGGATATTATACGATTATACGGCAAAACTCTCTCCGCATCCACAACTTCTGCTAGCGTTGGGGTTATCAAAATAGAACCCTTTTCCGTTTAGTCCATCACTGAAATTAAGTTCTGTATTCACCAAGTAAAGGAAACTTTTTAAATCAGTGACCACTTTCACACCATTGTCATCAAATACTTGGTCCATTGGCTTTATTTCGTTGTCAAAGTCCAATTTATAGCTTAGTCCACTGCATCCACCACCTACCACACCAACCCTTAAAAAGTAGGATGGGTCACCTGCAACACCAGCTTCCTCCATCAGTTTTATAACCTTGGTCTTGGCTTTATCGCTCACATAAATTGAATTTTCTGTTGCTACAGCACTCATAATTAATGCACTCCTTTTTCTTCAAAAACTAATTGCTCCAAACCGTTCTTTACACGGTAATCATTAATAGCAGCTTTAATAGCATCTTCTGCCAAAACTGAACAGTGGATTTTCACAGGAGGAAGGTTCAGTTCCTCAACTATGTCCATATTGTCAATAGCGATTGCTTGATCAACCGTTTTGCCTTTTAACCATTCAGTTGCCAATGAAGAAGATGCAATTGCTGAACCGCATCCAAAGGTTTTGAATTTAGCATCCCTGATAATGCCCGTGGTATCGTCTACTTCTATTTGCAAACGCATTACATCGCCACATTCTGGGGCACCAACTAACCCGGTACCCACATTTTTACTTGCCTTATCTAAAGTACCCACATTCTTGGGGTTACTGTAATGGTCGATTACTTTTTCTGAATATGCCATGGTAATAAAAATTGATAATATGCTAATGTGCTAATTAACATATCGGTTTTTTATTTTTTCAATTAGCAGATTAGCACATCAGCTAATTAGCACATTATTAATGGTGTGCCCATTCAATAGTGCTTAAATCAATGCCTTCTTTATACATTTCCCATAGTGGGCTCATTTCACGCAACTTCAATACTGTTTCACTAATGGCTTTTATGGTATAGTCTATTTCTTCTTCTGTTGTAAAACGGCTCAACCCGAAACGCAGCGAACTATGTGCCAAATCATCGCCCAAGCCCAATGCTTTTAAAACATAGCTTGGTTCCAGTGACGCAGAAGTACAGGCCGAACCCGAACTTAACGCGATATTTTTATTGAAGCCCATTAACAAACCTTCCCCTTCCACATGCTTGAAGGAAATATTGGTCACATGGGGCAAACGGTGTTCCGGCGTTCCATTGATATAAGCTTCCTCCAGTTTCATCAATTCGGTTTCCAATTTATCCCTCAATACAGAAATACGTTTTGCATCCTCTTCCATTTCCAAACGGCACAGTTCACATGCTTTACCAAAACCAACAATACCAGGCACATTCAATGTACCGCTTCTCATTCCCCTTTCATGGCCGCCACCATCCATTTGGGCTGTCACTTTTACACGTGGGTTCTTGCGGCGTACGTATAAGGCTCCAATACCTTTTGGACCATACATTTTATGCCCAGTGAAAGTCATCAAATCAATTCCATCCTTTTGAACATCAACAGGCACTTTCCCAACAGCTTGCGTGGCATCTGTGAAAAAAAGTACTCCATGTTTTTTGGCAATTGCTGCAATTTCCCTCACTGGCTGAATTACGCCAATTTCATTATTGGCATACATGATAGCAATCAATATAGTTGTTGGCCTGATAGCAGCTTCCAGTTCAGTCAAGTCAATTAATCCATTTTCCTTTACTTCCAAGTAAGTTACTTCTCCGCCCAATTTCTCAATATGCTTGCAGGTATCCAGTACAGCCTTATGTTCCGTTGTTGCAGTAATGATATGGTTACCCTTGCTGGCATACATTTCATACACCCCTTTAATCCCAAGGTTATCCCCTTCAGTAGCACCACTGGTAAAAATAATTTCTTTCGGGTCGGCGCCGATTAATTTGGCCACTTGTTCCCGTGCATAATCCACAGCTTCCTCCGCTTCCCAACCAAAAGGATGGTTACGGCTGGCCGCATTGCCAAAATGTTGGGTAAAATATGGTATCATGGTTTCCAGTACCCTTGGATCCATAGGGGTGGTGGCATTATTATCTAGGTAAATCGGTAGCTTCAACATAAAGACTTAATTAATTTCTTTTTCGTTCAATGGCGAAAATACTGCATTGCAGGCTATACTTTTGACTGTGCAAGCCCTTCAAGGCTTATTTTCCCCAAATCGAAAAGCTCAAATATTTAAAACAAAAAAACATGCTAAAGGTTGAACATATAGGCATCGCAGTAAAGGATTTCGCTGCAAGCATTCCCCTTTTTGAAAGTTTATTGGGCACTTCGTGCTACAAACAGGAATCAGTGGAAAGCGAAAATGTACGGACTGCATTTTTCAAAACCGGGGATACCAAAATTGAGCTGTTGGAAAGTGCAAGTCTGGACGGGGTCATTGCAAAATTCATTGAGAAGAAAGGGGAAGGCATCCACCATATTGCCTTTGAGGTAAACGATATTGAGGTGGAAATGAAAAGATTACAAGCAACAGGTTTTATCCTGTTGAATGAAGTTCCCAAAAAGGGCGCTGACAACAAATTGGTCTGTTTCCTCCATCCCAAAGGAACAAATGGGGTCCTGGTTGAACTCTGCCAAGAAGTCATTTAACCAAATAGTACCTTATCATCTTAATATTCTACTTCAAACATCGCCTGTTTGTACACTTGATGGCTTTTCTTTGTGCAAATGCACAGTAAAATGCTAAAGAGCGGGGAGCGTATATGGAACAGTTGTTGGTGAAGGCTATTTAAGTTTACAATCCATAAAATAATCCATTATGACAAAATTTTTATTAGCTACTGTTTTTGGTTTATCCGTCATAGCTGGTGGGTGTCAAAATGGACCATCGGTAAAAAAGGAAGGTGATATTCCGGTAACAGATGAAGCTAAAAAATACAATCTTGATAAGATAAAACTACCTGACGGCTTCTCCATTTCTGTGTATGCAGAAGTACCCAATGCAAGAAGCCTGTGCTTCGGTGCAAAAGGAACTTTATTTGTAGGGAATAGTGGGGAGGATAATGTTTATGCTGTGGTTGACGAAAACAAAGATGGCAAAGCTGATAAGGTTTATGTGATTGCAAAGGACCTGACAATGCCCAATGGCGTGGCTTTTAAAGATGGCAGCTTATATGTTTCTGCTCTGGATAAAATTTACCGTTATGATAATATTGAAGACCATTTGGCCAATCCACCAACAGGTGTTTTGGTAACGGATCAATATCCCAATAAAACTCACCATGGCTGGAAATTCATTGCCTTTGGCCCCGACGGAAAGCTTTATGTACCTGTTGGTGCACCTTGTAACGTTTGCGAAGAAAGGGATTCGATTTTTGCTACCATTACCAGCATCAATGCAGATGGAACAGGCAGGGAAATTGTGGAAAAAGGCATCCGTAATACTGTTGGCTTTGCTTGGCATCCGGTAACCAAAGAATTGTGGTTCACAGATAATGGAAGGGACTTAATGGGTGATGACAAACCTTTTTGTGAACTGAACTATGCACCTAAAAAAGGAATGCACTTTGGCTTTCCATATGTGCATCAAGGTGATATCCTGGATCCTGAATTTGGCAAGGGAAAAGACCCCAAGAACTATACGCCACCAGCATTGAAAGTTGGCCCACATGTGGCCCCATTAGGTATGCGCTTCTATACTGGAAATATGTTTCCCGCTGAATACAGTAACAGGATTTTCATTTGCGAACATGGCAGTTGGAACCGTAGCAAGAAAGCGGGCTACAAAGTGGGAATGGCCATTTTGGATGGAAACAAGGTTGTAGACTACAAGCCTTTTGTAGAAGGCTTTCTACAACCTGGTGAAAAAGTAACTGGCCGCCCTGTAGATTGTATTGTTGCTGCTGATGGCTCCTTGTTAATTAGTGACGATTTTGCAGGACTAATCTATAGGGTTAGCTACAAAAAATAACTTGCAACCATTCTTTCCATTTCGCTTGCTAGAATCAGCCACAATTACAGTAACAATTCATCAAATTGTATAACTATTAACAGTTTACTGTTTAGGTTACTTCAAAAGAATGTTAAGTAATTAACGCAAGTTGCTAGTTAAAAGCAAAACTAATTGTAGGAAATGGTTGCCTTGGACTGGCTAAGCCTGCCCCTTTTCTTTTTGGAAGTATTCAGCAAAACGACCAAATACGCTTCCCCAATCATTTTTTTTGAAAAGAAATTATCCCCAAAATAGGATGCCCCAAAAAAATGGCACCTGGGAAGCTGTCCAAATTCAATTCAGCGGTTCCCTCAATCGGATTAGGCCGCTCCTTCGGAAAAAGAAAGCTTTTGTAAGCGTTTAACGGCTGTCAATTCAGGTGGCAATGCTTGTTGTGTCCGGCCCTGCCCCATACTTACTATGAGGCACCTATTTTCATGATGAAGATTTGTGGTAAAATTCCTGTGGTAATTTAAAGACCACAAGGATTTTACCACAATTTTGTGGTAGATTTTTTGTGGTAAAATAATTACCACAAAAAAATTACCACAAAAAGGACGCTTGAAATGCTGCTTGTTAATAAAGGGGCCCCTTTTTGCGGCCTTGCTTCCAACTAGCAACTTGCGTTAATTAACAGCTATTAATCTAAGGCACAATCATTGGCTCTTATGCATTGGATCCAATCCATAAATAAAATATAAGACCATGAAAAAGTTATTGCTAATCTGCTTGCCAGTAGTTGTTTTTGTTACGGGCTGCAGCAACTCAAAAGTCACCAGTAGCTGGGTAGACCCCAATACAAAAGGCCCTTTAAAAAAGATAATGGTTGTGGCATTATTGAATAATCCAGACCGTCCCTTAAAGCAGCAGATGGAAGACCAATTGGCCCAGGAGCTAACGGCACAAGGTATCACAGCTACAACAGCTTATCACGATTTGGGGCCTAAAAGTTTAGCGGGTATGAAAGAGAACCAAGTAATCAATCAATTGAAAAATAGCGGAATTGATGGGGTTATCACTATTGTTTTGCTCAATAAGAACAAAGAGAAAAACTATGTACCCGGCAATGTTAGGTATGAACCCCAAACTGTATATGTAAGGCGTAGCAGGTTCTATGGTTACTACTCTACCTACTATGACAGGATTTACACACCCGGTTATTATGAGACAAATACCAATTATTTCTTTGAAACCAATTTGTATGATGTAAGCAGGAATAAACTATTGTATTCTGCCCAATCAGAAAGCTTTGACCCCTCGTCGGTGGAAAGCATGGCGAATAATCAGTCCAAGGTCATTATTAAGGACATGAAAAAGAAAGAAGTGTTGTAGTATCGAACTAAATAAATTGAGGGGTTGAATGCCAGTACTAAAATGTAGGGCATTTGACTCCTTTTTCACTTTTTTGACCAGTGAATATCAAAGAAAGCTCAAAACTCCCATTTTTTGGAGTATTCAACTTAACCCCATTGGTTACAATATCATAGCTAAGCCCAAGTTGCAAATCACCCCAGGTCAGTCCTACATAAGGTATTACTGCATCCTCAAACCTGTACCAAGCTCCAGCAGTAAAGTAATTGGTTTGGTAAGTGTTTCCTGTTGGAATCAACCATGAATAGGCCGCACCAGCTATCGCATCATAAGCCCCTGCTTGATACATAAAATTGGTACTGATTGATATTGAATTATTATTGTCCAACAATTTATTGTAACCTCCATTCAAGGCATAGCGCATGGCCACATTTTCTACAAAGCCCGATTTTGTAAAGCTTAATTTCTCATCCAAGAAATTGAATGCGGCAACTCCCACATAAGCCTTCTCTGTTTCGGTGTTCCTTTGGAACATTGCACCTATATTGAAGTTGGTATAACTGTTTGCACCAGCAAAAGCCTCACCGCTTGCCACACTTGTATTGAAGCCGCCGCTCATGAACTGACTGGCAAATGTTAGTTTGCCATAATCGAGTCTCTTTTGTGCATATACAGCATTAAAGCCAAGCCCAATACTATTCTCAGCGTATTCATCCAATGCTAAATGGTAAGCAATTCCGCCAGATAAGTAAGTGCTTTTTAAAGCTCCTGCACTACTGGCATCATTCAAAGCCATAATGGAAAAAGCCAGCTTGTTTTCCTCACGGATTTTATTGCGAAGCAATAAGCCTTCAATGGAAACTGTTGCTGTGGTAAATGGTGAACCTACATTCCACCATTGGGTCCGGTAATTGGCCGCCACGCGCAAATTACCATTGAATGTACCCACATTAGCAGGGTTCAATGTTACCGGTGAAGCAAAATATTGAGAAAAATGCGGATCCTGTGCAAACCCGGCAATACCAACAGATAAACAAATAAATAATAGTACACACTTCATAGCCTTCATCTTATCTAATCAAAATTGTGTTGCCACCGTTACGAATCAAATTACCATTGTCATCAATAGCTTCTGCAATCCATGTATAAGTTTCGGAAGGTTGCAGGTACCCTTTATAATATCCATCCCAACCATATTTTTCATTGGTAGTGGAGAAGACAACATTGCCATAGCGGTTGTACACCTTGAAAAACTTGAGTTCGCGTATTCCGACAGGTATGGGGTAAAGAATATCGTTCAAACCATCCCTATTCGGTGAGAATGCAGATGGCACCAGTACCTCGCTTTTTTTGAAAATCAATACATGCAAACTGTCTGTTGTTTCACAACCCGATGGCGTAATGATGTTAACGATATAGTTCCTTTCTCCAGTTGGTTTAAGGAAAGGTGCCCTTGAAGTTGGATTGGTCAGATCAATTGTTGGTTGCCAGTCAAAGAATGCACCGATGGTCCTAGCATTCAGCGTATAGGTATTGTTGAGCACTGCATTAATTGATGGGTAACGGATACCAATAGGTGGTAATTCTATTTTGATCAATTTTTCCTTGCTTACTATTTGTGCTGGACATATAGTGGAGCTAGCTGTAAGCTTTACCTTGTACTGCCCCGATTGGTTATAAACCGTCTGCGGATTGGTAGCAGTTGATATTGGTGTGCCATTACCAAAATCCCAAGTATAAGCAGAACTGTTGCCACTGCCAGTAATCGTGTTATTGATCAATGATACTGTTTTGCTGATGCAGTACGAATCCCATGCAAAATCCGGCTGTGGCATTTTCCTTTCCGTGATAAAGACAGTATCCAAAGAAGCCGCTCTGCAAGTGAACTGGTTAATGGCATCCACTGTATAAAAAGCTTCGGTTAAAGCATAATAATTAGCTGAAGTAGCACCAGTAATGGCTACACCGTTCCTGAACCATTGATAAAAAACACCTCCCGCTGCAGTCAGTTTTATTGAATCGCCCTGACAAAGGAAATAACTTCCTTTATTGGTAATGGTACCAACAGGAAATGGGTTAACCGTAACAGTTTGGAACAAGGTATCGGAGCAGGTCAATGTTGATGTGGCAACATTATCAACAATCAACCTTACAGAAAATGGACTCACTGTTGTATAGGAATGTGAAGGATTGTTGGATGTGCTGGTTCCAGCATCACCAAAATCCCACCCATATTGATAACTAGTTCCTGTTGGAACACCACCAAAAACAAAACTGTTATTCGGTAAACATTGTGATGGCGAGTTTACTGTAAACGAAGCGCCCGGATTTTTGTATACTTCCGCAACTTTTATAATTGTATCGGTACATCCCTTTTCTACAGAGGTAGCAACAAGCCTTATAGAATAATTACCAACACCAGTATAATGGGCACTGGCATTGGCTTGTGTAGAAGTACTACTGTTGCCCAAATCCCATTGATAGGTCATTGCAGTGGGAAAAGTGCTTGTATTGCTAAACTGGTAGAAGTTGTTTTTTTCACACTGCTGAACATTGGGCGAGATAGTAAAATCTGCTACGGGATGCTGGTACAGTTGAACCTGTTTGGTAATGGTATCCCTGCATCCCTTATCTGTAATCGTAATTAACTGCACTGGATAATTGGCTGAATAAGCTGTATAGTTTTTTGTGGGGTTCTGTAATGTGCTTGTAGAGGCATCCCCAAAATTCCAGTTCCAAGTGAGGGGGGAGCTAAACACACTGTTATCTGTGAAAGAGAAATTGTTGTACTTATAACATTGTGCCGCATTGGTTATGGTAAAAGCAGCTATAGGATTAGCATTCACCATTACTGAATGGGAGACACTGTCTTTGCAGCCCGCAGCCCCAAACGTTATTAATTTTACAGTATAGGTCCCCAGAGCTGAATAAGTATGCTGTGGTTCAAATTGGGTAGATGTTCCACCATCACCAAAGTCCCACAAATAGGTTATTGCCCCAGAACTGGTACTTGTATTCTTGAACTTGAAAACATTGCCCCTTAAACACTGGTTATCGCCTGTATAGTAATCAAATGCAGGCGCCGGTTTGGGTTCGACTACAACATTCTGTATTGAACTATCCTTACAGGCTGTGTTATTGTTCTGTACCACCAATAGCTTTATATGGTAAGTACCGGCTGTTGTGTAACTATGTGTCTCAGTTGGATTTGTAGTGGATGTATACCCATCATCAAAATACCATGTATAAGTAACAGGTGAACCATAAGCACCCGAAGTGTTCTGCACCGTATAACTATTATTGAACACACATTGATTGATGGAGGGTGAAATGGTATAACTAACTGGAGGATTGGGCAAAACAGTCAAGGTTTGTACAGCAGATGTATCGGAACAACCAGCATTGTTGAAAGTAATAAGCTTAACCTGGTAGGTGCCTGCCGCCGCATAAACATGTGTTGGGCTCTGAACAGGGGATATCGTATTGTCGCCAAATACCCATTTATACGTCAGGTTGGAACCGTCGCTGATGGTGGATGTATTGGTGAATACAAAATTATTGGCGCTTAAGCAAACAGGCGTTTGGTCAACCGTGAAACTGGCCACTGGTTTTGGTCTTGCAGACAGTGTAGTGGTAACCGTATCATCGCACCCGAAACCAGGATAGGGGAAAAGTGCAATATTCAAATTGGTACCATTGGGTGGTGCAGGTGATAATGTAATAGTCTGGCCTGTACCCAATAATGTTGTGTAATTATCATTGTACCAGTTATAGGTTTGGTAACCAGGAGGACCTGTGAGTGTTACAGCGGAAGCACCTTCGCAATAATTGGACCCATTTACCACGCTCACCAAGCCATCGCAATTGGGGGAAACATCAATGTAAGCATAACCAAAATGTCCATTTGGCGTACAATTTTCCCGATTGAATTCCAACGTAAGTGTTTGCCCTTGATAACCAGCAAGGTTTACCGTAACCGGGGTCCATGTTTTATACCTCACATAGGCTCCGTTTACAAGTATGGCCGTTCCTTGTGCATTTGCATAAGTCTGGAAACCAGGCAAATTGGCAGCGGCCGTAAAATCATAGTTAGCACAAGGAATAGTCTGCTGTCCGGAGGCTGTATATATTTTTGCTTGGAACCTTGGTTGCTGATAAGCTGGATGATTAACGTCATTAAAAACCACAGCATAGTAGTAAATCAGACTGAAATTGTTTTGAGTGGCGGGAATCGTAAAAGTGTACCTAATAACATCGGCATATCCGCCCGTTGGAAATCCAGAAGGTTGGCCAATAGTAGTGTTTCCCAATTTAATTGAATGCCCACTACCGTTTGGGCACAATGAAGGGAACTGGCCATATTGATCCAACACAGGGGTGTAGGTATTGGATATAATTGTATGTCTTCCATTAATAGGGCTAATCGGCGTCAGTACATTAATGGCATTCACATTTCCCGGGGATTGAGCAACAGCCGTGTAACACTGCCAGCCGGTAAAGTCCCCATTTTCAAAATCCATATTAGGTGGGCAGGCATCTGATGTTCGTAACGGAACAACATTGCTGGCAGATACAGCAGAAGTGTCTTTTATAAGCGTTGTCCTGCCATTCTCGGTAAAGGAAATTGTACGAATATGTGGCTTAAAATGCCAGATAGGTTTCTGTGCAAGCAATTGGGCACCTGTTAAACAAAGGAATACTAATACAAAGATTGCTCTTGTAACAGATTGTTTCTTTTGGGACAATATCACAGCAGTTTTTTTTTCAGATTTAAGAATTTTAAAAATACAGCTTAAAAAATGATAAAAAGACAACCGCCGATTAAAAATTACAGCCCTAGCTTCTCTATAGCTGTTTGAGCAGCGACCTGGCTTGCATCTTTTTTGTTGAACCCCTTGCCTTGGGCTACCATTTCTCCATCAAGCACTGCATTAATGGTAAATATCCGGCGTCCTCCTTCTAGTTTTTCTTCTACCATATCAAATGATAGTGTTTTGCCATTTTTGGCTGCCCAACCAATTAATTTATTTTTAAGGTTGATGTCTATTGCTTCCAGATCATCCACAAACATGTGCGGGATAAGTATCTGCTTAAGTACCCAAAGCTGGGTTTTTTTGTATCCTTTATCTAGATAGATGGCCCCAACCACTGCCTCGAGCGTATTGCCAAAAATCTGGCTTCCACGCAAAGCGTTATCGAATTTATTGAAAAGGGTGATTTTCTTGAGCCCCATTTTAAGTGCAATGTCATTCAATTGCTGGCGGTTCACCATTTTACTCCTCATCTCCGTTAAAAAACCTTCACCTTTGTAGGGATAGCGTTTAAAGAGGTAGTCGGCTACCACAGCACTCAGTATGGCGTCTCCCAAATATTCCAAGCGTTCATTATTCTCATCAGGTGTATCCTTTACGCTCCTATGGCTCAGGGCCGTAGTATATAAAACAATATTGCCCGGCTTTAGACCAAGTACATTGGCTACTTGCTTCTCGAATGAGGAGGGCTTGACCGAACTGAAAAAATTCCTGATTATTTGCACGAAAGCAAGATAATATTAAATTGATTACTGTAAACTATTTGCAAGGAGCAGCAAGAAAAATGCAAGTCTTTGACTTGCATTTTGTATGGTCAACTTCTTGAAATCTATCCTTTGTACTTTTTCACAATCACGCAGGCATTATGTCCACCGAAGCCAAAGGTGTTGCTTAAGGCAGCATTTACAGTACGCTTTTGGGCCTTATTGAAAGTGAAATTCAATTTAGGGTCAAGTTCTGGATCGTCTGTGAAATGATTGATTGTTGGGGGCACAATATCATGCACCACAGCCATAATGCTTGCAATTGCTTCGATGGCACCTGCTGCACCAAGGCAATGGCCTGTCATGCTTTTGGTTGCACTTATGTTTAGGTTATACGCATGCTCACCAAAAACAGCAGTGATGGCTTTTACTTCTGCGCCATCCCCTATTGGTGTACTTGTACCATGTGTATTGATATAGTCAATTTCTTCAGGTTTCATTTCAGCATCTTCCAGCGCTGCAATCATTACATTCCTTGCACCAAGCCCTTCAGGATGCGGAGCAGTGATATGGTGTGCGTCTGCAGTGGCACCGCAACCAACTATTTCGCAATATATCCTGGCTCCACGTGCTTTTGCATGCTCAAGTTCTTCAAGAATCAAAACGCCTGCCGCCTCGCCCATCACAAAACCGTCACGGTCTTTGTCATATGGACGTGATGCAGTTTTGGGGTCATCATTCCTCTCGCTCATCGCCTTCATGGCATTGAAGCCTCCAACACCCGCTTCACTAATAACGGCTTCGGCCCCCCCAGAAACAATAATGTCTGCTTTATTCAGTCTTATCAAGTTAAAAGCATCCATGATGGCGTTGGTGCTGCTTGCACAGGCACTTACCACTGCAAAATTTGGTCCACGCAGATTGTGCCTCATGCTTATTTGTCCTGCAGCTATATCCAATATCATTTTGGGAATGAAGAAAGGATTGAAACGTGGTGTTCCATCTCCTTTGGCAAAATCAACCACTTCATGCTGAAAAGTAATCAAGCCTCCAATACCGCTTGCAAAGACAACCCCAACCCTATCAGGATTTATATTGTCTTTGTTCAAACCAGCATCGGCCATTGCTTGATCGCTTGTTATCAGGGCAAACTGGGTGAAGCGATCAATTTTCCTGGCTTCTTTCTTGTCGAGGTAATCCGTAGGTTCAAAATTCTTGACTTCGCATGCAAATCTTGTCTTGAATTTACCTGCGTCAAACTGCGTAATCATATCTGCACCCGATACGCCATTAATAAGGCCGTTCCAATATTCGTTTAAAGTATTTCCAAGTGGAGTCAATGCTCCTAAACCTGTAACAACTACTCTTTTTAATTCCATAAAACAAGTTTGTTTGACTGTCTGTAAGTATTCCTGAACGTATAAGCCGAACTAAAGTATAACGCACAGGAATGCGGAGCAACATGTGTTCAATGGTAGTACAGACGTTAGTAACACAAATATATCACAGAAACAGTATCCCCCTTAAGTGATAATCCGCCAAACCCTTGGCTTGATGCCTAAAGTTTGGCGGACACTTTCTTATTCCGGTTGAAGGATTAAATTCTTACTTGGCATGCTCTTCCAAATAAGCTACAGCTTGACCAACAGTAGTGATGGTTTCAGCTTGCTCGTCAGGAATTGAGATATTGAATTCTTTTTCAAATTCCATAATCAATTCAACGGTATCCAAAGAATCGGCACCGAGGTCGTTAGTAAAAGACGCTTCATTGGTTACTTCTGCTTCGTCTACTCCTAACTTGTCGACAATAATTTTCTTCACTCTTGTTGCGATGTCTGACATTGTAATAAGTTTTGTTACAGCGGCAAAAATAGAGTTTTTGGTTAAAACGCAAAGGGTTATCTAAATTTTGTTTCCACATCACTATAACGCTTGATTATTGATGGCCTTCACCCTGTGAATTACCAATAGATACTGGCCTACAATAAGTTTCATCTGCAATCAGAATTCGTGTAAGGACCCTTTAAAACTGACATTGGCATCCTACTTAATCACCAAAGTATTGCTGGCATTCAGTCATATAAATCCAATGGTAGCCTGCGAATAATAAAAGAAAGGGTATAACTAACCAAGGCGAAGCTCATATTACCTGATGCACATTAATAGACAGGGAAACAAGCAACCCTAATAGTATAAGACACACTGTCCTTCCAGCAGTTTCCTTCGGAGCAAGTCCATATCACCCCATATCGGTGGTATGGAATGATGTGGCGCTAATGTGCGTCTAATATGGTTTAGACTGCCTACCGCATACTTACATGCCCCTTCTAGTAAAACAATGGGCATTATTGGACCAGAATGAATCCGACAGAATTTACGATTTATACTTAAGCACTGAAAAAAAACATAATAAGCAACTTGCATCAAGGCTTCAAAAGCAAAAAGGCATGAAATTGGATGAAACAATTAGTCAATCCTTGAATTTGTAACAAATTCTTACAATTCAAAATTGGAAGAAAAGAGTTTTACCATTATTTTCGCCGTCCTGATTAGTCTTAATCGGGATTAACCAAATTTCTTAACGCCTTTAAATTTCTATTTAGTATGGCAGTAAAAATGAGATTACAAAGACACGGAAGCAAAAAACGCCCTTTCTACTTTATAGTAGTGGCCGATGCCCGTGCACCAAGAGATGGTAAGTTTATACAAAAAATTGGGACTTACAATCCGTTAACTGTTCCTGCAACTATTCAATTGGACCGTCAAAAAGCCCTAGACTGGTTGCACAAAGGTGCTCAACCCACCGATACAGTTAGAAGAATTCTCTCTTTTAAGGGAGTGTTGTTTTTAAAGCACCTTTTACGTGGTGTGAAATTAGGTTTGTTTGATGATGCTACAGCTATGACAAAATTCCAAGCATGGCATGAGGAACACGAAGCTAATCTCCGCCGCCGTAACGACAGCCATCGCAGTCAACAACGTGAACGCCGCCAGTATGTACCAGTGGTGAAGAAGGTTGAAGAAGCAGCCCCAGTAGTTGCAGCAGCTGAAGGAACAAGTGAAGCTTAATTAATATCAACATACTTCCTTATCAAAAAAGCCTGAACAGACTGTTCAGGCTTTTTTGTAGCCCAAAAATTCACTGTCTAGCACCATTTTTTGGAGAGTACCAGAATATTGCTTTAACAACAACCGCATTATCCTTTCCGCATTTCAAAAAAGATTTCTTTTGGAAATTACATGTATGTACATTAAATTTGCTCCTCAAGATGCAACAAGTACTGGATATATTGAAATTGGCCCATCGGGGTGGCATAGAACCAAGCATGGATTTGCTCCATCAAAAGGAGCAAAGTATTCCAGGTTCCATTAATTACCATATACGCCGTTATTATGCCCAACATCCATGGGTAGCCGACGATGCGGGAATGATGGTATACCATTACAGTGAAAACAGGCCGCAGGACAATTACCTGGAATTACGTTATTGTACCACTGGCAATAAATATTGCTACGATAAAAGTTGCAGCTTCTGCGAAAAGCAGCCAACCAACTGCAACGGGCAGCAAACTACAGTGGATGTATTTACTTTCCACTTCTCCGCAACTTTCTTGAACCAGTTTACCCATAATGTAAAACTGAGCAACAGGAAGGATGAAGTAATTGCCTTTAAGCATCCAAATGCTTTTACGAAGGTGTTCCCAGTTTGTACCAAGAAAAGAAATGTATTGGATGCATTGCTAAACCATAGTTACACGGGTGCACTTGAGAATATTTTCATCAACGCAAAGATCCATGAACTGTTATTATATAGTCTGGACTGCTTGGTGGATGAAAAAGAAGAAGGTTTTGCCTGCAAATTCCTAGAAGATGAACGTAGCCGAAATGGCATTTACCAAGCAAAGGAAATTTTATTGCAGCATATAGGCGACCCTATTACCATTAAGGAACTGAGCCGCAAAGTAGCTATGAACGAATGCTACCTAAAAAAAGGGTTCAAGGAAATCTTTGGTACAACCATATTTGATTTCTATCAGCAACAAAGAATGGAACATGCTAAATACCTGTTGTATGAAAAAGGCTTAAGTGTTACGGATGTATCAGCTTTATTGGGTTATTCGTCCATATCGCACTTTTCAGCAGCATTTAAAAAACATACAGGTTTAAAGCCTTGTGATTTATTGAAATAATTTCCGTACAAATCAATAAAAAGTTGAGCAGTATATTTACTGTTCAACTTTTTTTATGCGTATTGCTTTGTACCCGCTCCTCATTATCTGTTTTTACTCATGTACCTCAAGTGAAAAGGTAAATACCATTGTTCACCATGCAGTTATCTACACAGTTGATTCCTCCTTTTCCATAGCAGAAGCAATGGCTATTAAAGATGGGGAAATAATAGCCATCGGAAAGAATGAAGACATATTCAAAAAATATTCAGCCAAAGAAACCATTGATGCCCAGGGCAAGGCGGTTTACCCCGGCTTCATAGATGCCCACGCTCATTTTGTAGGTTATGGGCAGAGCCTTTTCGCAGTCAATTTATATGACTGCAAAACATGGGATGAAGCCATTCAGAGAGTGGCCGACTTTGCAATAAAGCATCCCTTGGAAAAATGGATAACGGGAAGGGGTTGGGACCAAAACAAGTTTACCAACAAGCAATACCCCAATAATGATACGCTCAATAAATTGTTTCCAAACATACCAGTGCTGTTAACAAGGGTTGATGGACATGCCGCGATTGCCAATAGCAAAGCATTGGAGCTAGCAGGCATCACAGCAAAAGTTTCATTGGTTGGCGGGGAAGTGACACTAAATGCTATAAATAACAAACCCACAGGTCTATTAATTGATAATGCCGTTGATTTGGTCAGTTCAAAAATACCACTTGCCTCAAAAGCTGATTATGAGAAATGGTTAGTGGCAGCGCAAAAAAAATGTTTTGAGCAGGGCCTTACCACTATAACAGATTGTGGATTGATGTACAACGATGTGGACATTATTGATGTCCTGCAGAAAGAAGGGAAAATCAGCATGAAGCTTTATATAATGTTGAGTGATGACAAGGCAAATTACGAGCGCTACCTCTCTAGGGGTCCTTACAAGACAAACAAGCTTTTTGTAAATGGGATCAAAGTTTACGCTGACGGGGCGTTGGGCAGTCGGGGAGCATGCCTGCTCCATCCATATAATGACAAAGCAAACTGGACCGGCTTCTTGCTGAGCAATCCAAGCCATTTTGATTCATTGGCAAGTGTATTGGTGAAGACAAATTTCCAAATGTGCACACATGCCATTGGTGATAGTGCCAATAGAACAATACTCAACATCTACAACAAATACCTGAAAGGGAAAAACGACAAGCGCTGGCGTATAGAACATGCCCAAGTAGTCAATGACAACGATTTCACTTTATTTGGTTCGGCATCCATCATCCCATCTGTGCAACCAACACATGCTACCAGTGATATGTATTGGGCTTCTGAACGTTTAGGCAATGAACGAATAAAAGGAGCCTATGCTTATAGGCAGTTACTGCAGCAAAATGGATGGTTAGCGTTAGGCACCGACTTCCCAGTTGAAGACATATCACCTTTTAAAACATTCTTCGCTGCTGTTGCAAGAAAGGATGCAAATGGTTTCCCGACAAATGGCTTTCAAATAGAAAACGCTTTAACCAGGGAGCAAACCCTAAGGGGCATGACCATTTGGGCAGCCAAGGCCAATTTCTTGGAGAAAGAAACAGGTAGCTTGGAAGTTGGGAAAAAAGCAGATTTCATTATACTAGATAAGGATTTGATGAAAGTACCAGAAAACGAATTACGCTCAACATCAGTATTTGCAACATTTGTAGATGGTACAAGAACCTACCAAAGGCAATAATTACAGTACATAATGCTACCGCCAATAATGACTTCCGTCATTTTCAAGAAGAAACCTATCTGATTTTTTATGATCCTTGTCAGCATTGTTTTTGTTTGACAATTCTGTGGCAATTGGTATGCTACCATCATACACTTTTGCTGCTGAAACTAGAACATGCAACAAAAGCAATTATATATACTTTCCGTACTGCTTGCAGCTTTTGTAAGTGGCTTTAGTCAAATAAAGACCAAGGATACATTGGAAGGAAAGAGCGAGGATGTTTTTGTTACGGCCACCCGCAGTGAAAACAAGTTAAGCAACGTTGCAGTACCCGCTATTATCATCAACAAAAAAACAATCCAACAAACCGGTTCATTGAAATTGCAGGATGTGCTGCAGGAACAAACAGGCATCGTTGTAGTGAACAGCAATCTGGCCACATCATTGAATGGCTATCCCAACCCTTTTGGTCAAGGCGTGCAAATGCTGGGCCTTGATCCCGCTTACACAGCTATATTGATGGATGGAGAGCCCTTAATTGGGCGAAATGCGGGTATATTGAAACTTGGAAGGATTGCTACTGGCAATATCCGTCAAATTGAAATTGTAAAAGGTCCATCATCAAGTTTGTATGGTAGTGAAGCAATGGCTGGCGTAATCAATATATTGACCGCTTCCCCATCAGCCGAAACAGTAGATGCACAGTTCCATGCCGCTTCCAACAGTACTTACGCTGGCACAGTTTCCTATGCCAATAAGTTCAACAAGACTGGTGTACAATTTTTCCTCAACAGGTACTCAACGCAAGGCTATGATCTGGATGCCAACACTTATGGCAAAACAATCGATCCTTACAGGGATGTGACAGCCAACCTGAAAATCACACAGTACCTTTCATCAAAAACACAGCTACTTGTTTCCCTCAGGGACTTTGATTCAAAACAGGACAACAACTACCAAATTTATCAATCGGGCGTACCTGGCATCGTAAAAGGCTATACTACAGAAAAAGATAAAAGTGTTTTTGCCCAAATAAAATGGAATGTCTCCCCAGAAAGAAAATGGTTCTTCAGAACTTTCTATAACCATTATGCCAATAACTCGTTTGTGAACCTGGAGAACACCGATACAAAATTCGACGAAACAACTTTCCAGCAAAGTATCCTGAAACCTGAAGTGCAATATGAGAACACAAAAAGCAAAAATGGCCGTTATGTAGCGGGAATGGGTGCCTATTTTGAAACCATTGATGCATCGAGGTATTCCGGGAAACAGACCATATCCACTTTCTATACTTTTTCGCAGAAGGAATGGTACCTGCTGCAACAGAAAATTACCCTTATTGCTGGTGGAAGATTAGATAAGCGGACAGATTTCGACATGCACCTAAGTCCGAGGATTGCTATTGCCTACAGGCCAGCCAGTAATTGGAAACTTACAGCTTCCGCTGGTTGGGGTTTCAAGGCACCTGATTTCAGGCATATGTACCTCAACTTCTACAATGCGCAAGTTGGTTATTCTTTAATTGGCCAATCAGTATTGGCACAGGAACTAACAAAATTGCAGCAGCAAGGCAGCTTGCAAGCAGGGGCAAACATCAGTCCTTATCTTAACAATGCAGCACTGCTTCCGGAGAAATCTTTCGGTACCCATATTGGTAGCAAGTACACAAAAGGCAGGTGGGCAATCGAAGCAGGTATATTCAGGAATGATATCAACAATCTAATTGACGTATTCATTCTTCCTTTCAGCAAAAGCAACGGTGGCAGTATTTACAGTTACCACAACATTAACAGGATTTATACACAGGGAGCAGAGCTGGACATAAAATACCAATTGATAAAAAACATAACCGTTAGTGCAGGCTATCAATATTTGGAAGCTAAGGACAAGGATGTACTTGACCAAATAAGTGCAGGTACCCTTTATAAGCGGGATCCAGTTACTTACCAAACATCGTTGGTACGTAAGGCAGATTATTTTGGCATCAACAACCGTTCAAAACACACATTCAATGGCAAGATCCTATGGAACGATGAATCCAAAGGATGGAATGCTTATGTGCGTGGCGTGTACCGCGGCAAGTACGGGTACACAGATGTCAATGGCGATAATATTGCCGATGATGACCGTGAAATGGTGAAAGGCTTCTGGCTTGCAAACATTGCCCTAGCTAAAACTATCCATCAAAGGTTCCAGTTGCAAATAGGTGTGGAGAACCTTTTCAATTATACCAATTCAACACAGCTCCCGAACATTGCTGGAAGGCTCTACTTCCTGAACATCAACTATTCATTTACTCATTCAAACAATAAAAGTTAAAAACAAACAGTATGAAACGTTTATCCATTCTAAGTGTAATTGTAATTGTGGCCTTTGCCTCATGCAAAAAAGATGATGCAGCAGCACCTGCTTCAGTAATTACAGGTACAAAGACTATCACTGTAAATTTCAGCACAGCAAGTAATTACACCCTGTTCCGCTTCAGTGATTCATCAGTGGTAGCAAATTCGGATTCTGCCACAAGCAAATGGGACTTTGGTTTACGCCTGACTACCTTCATTGTAAATAGCAATGCGGGCGGACCAGGCGCTGGCGGGGCTATTCTTGCAAGTGGAACTTTTGACGCAACAACCTCAGCACCTTCTACAGGTTATGCATATGATACTACTGCATCCCAGAGGGCTATCAAAGATGGTAGTTGGTATGCATACAATAATACCACACACGTATTTGCTCCTCAAGCTGGCAAGGTATTTATTTTCAAAACTGCTGATGGTGCACATTATGCCAAAATGGAACTGTTGGCTGTAGAGAATGGACCTATTGTAGGGTTTACGCCAGTTACATTGTATTATAAGTTCCGTTATTCCTATCAAGCAAATGGAACCACTACGTTCTAATTTACATAAACGCTATTTTTCTAAAGGCCCTGCATACTTGCAGGGCCTTTGTTTTTAGATAACCAATTAAGCACAACATTATTGAACTTTTCACAATTGACACATCGCTATTCCTACCATCTTCCAAAACCTTATCTTCACGCCATTAAATGAACTTACATGAGCAATGAATTACAAAAGCCGATTATTGGCTTTACCTGTGGCGACCTTAATGGAATAGGCATTGAATTGATTATTAAATCCCTACAGGACATCCGAATATTGGACATCTGCACACCTGTGGTTTTTGCCAGCAACAAGAGCATCAATTTTTACAGGAAAAGCATCCCTGAAATAAATTTCACCTACAACAGTTGCAAGGAATTCACTAGACTGAACACGAAGCAGGTGAATGTTTTCAACTGCTGGGAAGAGGAAGTAGCGATTACTCCCGGTGTGCTGAACGAAATTGGCGGCAAGTATGCTTTGCTCTCCTTGAAACAAGCCACACAGGCCCTAAAAGATGGCCATGTTCACGCATTGATTACATCCCCTATACACAAAAAGAATATTTATGGCGATGATTTCAAGCATAGTGGGCATACACCTTTCTTAAAGGAATTTTTTGAAGTGAAGGATGTCGTAATGCTAATGGTGGCAGAAAACTTAAAAGTAGGTCTGGTAACAGAGCATGTACCCGTTGCAGAAGTGGCAAAACATATTACCAAGGAAAATATCATTAGCAAACTGAAAATCATCAATGCAAGCTTGCAAAAGGATTTTGGTATCAATAAACCAAGGATAGCTGTATTGGGGCTGAACCCTCATGCAGGTGATGAGGGCCTGATTGGCAACGAGGAGGAAACCATCATCAGGCCTGCCATCAAGGAAGCAAAGCACAATATCATGGTATTTGGCCCTTACAGTGCGGATGCCTTTTTTGCAAGGGGGCAGTACAATAGCTTTGATGCCGTACTTGCCATGTACCACGACCAGGGGCTGATACCTTTCAAATCATTGGCCATTTGCGAAGGAATCAACTACACTGCGGGTTTACCGGTTGTCCGCACAAGTCCAGACCATGGAACTGCTTTTGATATTGCAGGAAAGGACAGGGCTGACCATAGTTCATTCCTGGCCTCGATTTACGAAGCAATTGATATTTATAGAAGAAGAATGGGCTACGCAGAAGTAAGGCAAAACCCTTTAAAGAAAATAAGCGCCAGGATGCTGGCCAATGCAGTTGATGAAAGATTGGAAGATGGGGCATTTGGAAGATAGGCCCCCAATCCTAAATGGTTTGGATACTTAAAATAAAACGCATCAATGGCAATTGGCATTGATGCGTTTTATTTTTTGATAAGCCCGAATAGTGTTTTCAAAATTGCGGACACTCCAAATTTTTTTGTAGTGCCAGTAACCGTTTCCTTCCAGTCTTCCCCGCCCTTATCCTTGTTCTTCTTAAAGAAAGGTACAATCCCTTTAAGCAGGTCCCAAGCACCAGTTGCCATCCAATTGTTCAGGAAAAATGGAATGACCCAACCAACAGCTACCTTGATGGTTTCCTGGGGCAGTCTCTCCCATCTGTTATTGAAATCAGTTTCACTTTCCTTGATGTTCTGTTTCAGCAATTTTATATGGGCCTGCAGTTCTGCGAGGTTGGTGATATTATTTTTTGAGGTACTCATTCTTCGTTTGTTTTATCAAAAATCGTTTCAATAATTTCATCTGTTACTTTCTTTTCAATAACATTCTTGCGCAGCTTGAGGATAATCAGCAAAACGATAATATACGCCGTAGAAACTATTCCAAAGCCGATATAAAGGCTACCAGTAAGATTGGCAAAAAAGTACCCTGCCATGATACTCAAAAAAAGCAGTATAAAAAATGCCAGCAGTGCTATAATCAGTGCTGAGAAAAGTTTGGCCACCAACTGGGAAGCTTTTTCCACAGTCTGCAATTTTATCAGTAGCAGCCTATCCTGGATATACTGCTCTATCTTCTTTTTTGATTCTGTAAAGAACTGTTCTTCGTTTTCCATTATTTTAGGTTAAGATGATACTTCATTATTGGTCTCCATTCCTGCCATAGCCCCCTCCTCTTTTTGCAGCGAAGCACTAATTTCCTCCTCAAAAGCTTCCCATTTTGTTTTGACATTGTCGCCCAGGTCCTCGGCCCCTTTCTTTACTTTGGCAAGCAGCTCCTGCCCTTTCTCACTTTTGAGGAACACCGCTATGGCAGCACCTGCCACTGCCCCCAATAAAACGCCAGCAAAAAACTTATTTGTCCCTTTCATAAAAAACGGTTTGATGTTTGAATAATGTAATTTACAACCATTCCCTTATTCATACATTGGTTTATATGCAAAATCGTCCCGACTATAAAGTGAACCGTTATATATTCCTGGCCATTATCATTCTTTTTGCCATTATGCTGCTCATGAGCATGATGGAATTCTTCACGGCCTTTTTGGGTGCTGTTATGTTTTATGTATTGAGCAAACCGCCCATGGAGTGGCTCATCAAAAAGAAAGGCTGGAAGAAATCCAATGCTGCTATACTTATAATGATTGTTTCCTTTTTCATCATTTTACTGCCCTTGTTTTTCATGGGTACCATGTTGTACAGTGAAGCTGCTACCATTGCAGCCAATCCTCAGGCAATTATGGAACCCCTCAAGAAATTTGACCAGAGCATCAACCAACGTTTCCATATCAGCCTACTTTCTGGCGATTCGCTCAAAAGCATACAGGCTTTTGCAAGCAACCTCGTATCAATGATATTGAATACCAGCATCAATTTCTTCAGTTCCATTGCCATGATGTACTTCTTCATGTATTTCCTATTGATAAAAATCAACAGGCTCGAAGCAAGTATTGTCTTCTTTCTGCCCTTCAAGAGGAGCATGATTGAAATTTTCGGATCGGAACTCGTGGCCCAAACATTCAGCAATGCCGTAGGGGTGCCATTAATTGCAGTAGTACATGGCCTACTTGCATTTGCAGCCTATTCTATTACTGGTCTTCATGATGCGGGTTTCTGGGCAGTAATGACAGGCTTTGCATCCATTATCCCTCTAATCGGTACAGGACTGATATGGATACCGGTAAGTGTTTATTTCTTCGCTACCATGCATACTTGGCAAGGAGGGTTCGTTTTTGGATGGGGCCTAATTGTGATTGGGCTAAGCGATAATGTCATCAGGTTTGTCCTAGCAAAAAAAATGGCAGATGTGCATCCTATCGTAACCGTATTGGGGGTAATTATCGGACTAAAGTATTTTGGTATTACGGGTCTTATTTTTGGCCCTTTGATTATCTCCTATTTCCTCATACTATTGAAGATCTACTATGTGGAATATGAAAAACCAGCCATTGAAAAGAAAAAAGAAAGGACCATGCTCCCTTCCTACTTCAATCTCCCGTTCTTGGGGCAACCTGCAAAAAGGAAAAAATAAGTACAGCCCACGTAATGTTTGAACTTTTGTGGCATTTAACCGAACCAGTACCTTCTCTTTCTCGTTCTGCTCAAGTAGGATTTATATTTTGCTCATTGGCATCAATCGAGGCACCATTACGAAACAACCATAAACAAAAATCCCACTGAACAGTGGGATTAATTTTTTTGAAGCCGCTTGTTTGGTTGTTTTCTTGGGTAGGTGCTTTGTTGTTGTTTTCGGATACAGGACTTCAAATCAGTTCTTCGGATAGTTATTTGGATATTGGACTACGAATATCTGCCAGCTTTATAGCAATATTGAACCAATAATGTTTGAGCAATGCCCATATAGGACGGCATTGCATAATTGCCAAAAAACAAAAATCCCGCTTAAAAGCGGGACTAATTTATTTGAAGTTTTATTGCTTGATGATAGTTTCAGGATACTGAACTTCAAATCAGTTTTTCGGATAGTTATTTGGATATTGGACTACGAATATCAATCAGGCCTGCCACAATGCAAGCCCCTTTTTGTCGGAGCTATGCCCGAATAGGACTTCATGCCTCAGAACCTACCTAGAAGAAAGAATCCCGCAATTTGCGGGATTCAATTCAATTTTTTCCTTGACAGCGTTTAATTCTAGTTGGTTTAAGCTTTTCGTTTCAAGGACAGTTGGATTGGTTTTCCACGTTCATTGGATTAAAACGGGATTCATAGTTATTGATTCGGTTTTAAAGGATATATTGGATATTTTCTTACATGAAGATAAATATCGAAACATTGGAAGTGAAATCGTTTCGGTCTATCGAATGCCCAAATAAGACAGAAAGAATAACTGTTCTACTCTTTATCCAAAAGGTCTGGCCTTCTTGTTTGTGTTCGGAGCAAGGATTGTTCCTGGCGCCAATCCTCCACTTTTTTGGGATCTCCCTGTAGCAATATATCAGGCACTTTCCATCCTTTGAAATCGGCTGGCCGAGTATAAACTGGTGGGGCCAGTAAATTATCCTGAAAGGAGTCTGTAAGTGCGGAGGTCTCGTCGTTCAATACCCCAGGCAATAGCCTGCCAATGGCATCAACCACCACCGCAGCCGCTAGCTCGCCGCCACTCAATACATAATCCCCAATGGAGATTTCCTTGGTAATGTAATGCTCACGGACACGTTCATCAATGCCTTTGTAATGCCCACAAATGATGAGCAGGTTTTCCTTCATGGAAAGCTGGTTGGCCATTTGCTGGTTGAAAGTAGGCCCATCGGGTGTCATATAGATAATTTCATCAAACTTGGTTTCCTGCTGCAGTTCCTCAATAGCGTTAACCAAGGGTTCACACATCATTACCATTCCTGCGCCGCCGCCATATTGGTAATCATCAATCTGGCCATGCTTATTGATGGCCCATTTGCGGAGGTTATGTGTATGGATGTTTAGGAGGCCTTTTTCAGCAGCACGTTTCATGATGCTATGTGCAAAGGGACTTTCCAAAAGTTCGGGAACTGCCGAGATAATGTGTATGAGCATGGTGCAAAAATAACCAAGCTACTCTTCAATCATGCAAATTGTGGTAGCCCAAGTAATTTTTGAAGCCACCTTACTTCCGTTTTTTATTGCAGGCAACCATTTAGGCCCTTCTTTAATAATCTTTATATAAGCTGCTTCCAATGTAGCATGGTCTTCTTTGGGGTTCTTTATAAGAAAACCTGTAAGGATTCCATCTTTTTGAACAGTGAAGGTCACTGTTAGGGTTCCCCCTTGATGGTTATTTTCAGTTGAATCCAGCATTGGATTGAAGTTCCGTTCAAAATATTTGTTCCATGCCGCCAATCCACCTGGAGATTCTGCGGGGATATCAACAACGGTATAACAGGAATCCCCTTGGCTCAATGAAACATTTTTTTCTGTGCCTGCACACTAACGAATATTCCCGTGCCAATAACCAATAGGATTATCCGTTTCATACTAATCATTTTCGGGCGTAGTAAAATCTTCAATATCCCTTCTGTCCCTTTTGGTTGGCCTACCCACTTTACTTAAGCGCTTACCTGTATTGAATGCAGATGGCTGGAACTTGACCACATCCAGTTCTTCAGGCGGGGTGATATCTTCATAGTGCTTGATTGCCTCCGGATAAGCAACGCGTTTTTCCAATAGGCCAGTTATCTTGATGACCCATTTCCTAGCTTCGGTTTTCACTTCATATTCCTCGCCAAGGTTCACTGTTTTGGAAGCCTTTACATTGTTTCCCTGCCATTTTATTTTGCCCTTGTCGCACGCATCACCTGCCTGGCTCCTTGTTTTGAACAAACGTATGGCCCAAAGGTATTTATCAATGCGTAGTTTTTCTTTTGCTTCTGACATGTGGGAATAGATAATAGGTGATGGTTCATGGTGAACCAAATGGCAATTGGACTCTTGCGGCTTCTGTAAGACCTACAAAAGATAGAACTTAACAAGAATCCTTCCTCTACTCACCAATAAATCAATTAACGTCGTCCTATTCAATACCGAATTTTTCCATCACCATGTTGCTAACACCAGTGGTGGAATAGCCGCCATCGTGGAAAAGGTTCTGCATGGTCACCATCCTTGTCAAATCACTGAACAAAGTGATGCAGTAATTGGCGCAATCCTCTGCACTGGCGTTGCCCAATGGAGCAATGGCATTGGCATAATCGAAGAAATCGCCAAAACCTTTGATACCCGTACCTGCAGTGGTTTTGGTAGGCGACTGTGACACAGTATTGATACGGACTTTCTTGTCCACGCCATAATGGTAGCCAAAACTGCGTGCTATGCTCTCCAGCATGGCCTTGATATCTGCCATATCAGTATAAAATGGATATGTACGTTGTGCAGCCATATAGGTTAGTGCCACCACACTGCCCCATTCATTGATGGCATCCAGTTTCTTGGCAACCGCCAACATTTTATGCAGGCTCATGGCACTCACATCAATGCCTTTCATGAAATAATCGTAATTGCTTTCTGTATAGGGAACTTTCTTGCGGATGTTAACGCTCATACCAATGGAGTGCAGTACAAAATCTATTTTGCCACCCAAGACTTCCTGTGACTGCGTAAATAAATTAGTCAATTCTTCAGTACTTGTAGCATCGGCAGGAATAATTTGGCTACCGGTTTTTTCTGCCAGTTTATTGATTTCCCCCATGCGCATGGCAATGGGTGCGTTTGTCAATACGAATGTAGCACCTTCTTCGTGGGCCTTTTCTGCTACTTTCCAAGCAATGGAATTCTCATCCAACGCCCCTGTTATGATACCACGTTTTCCTTTTAATAAGTTGTATGACATACAATCAGTTTTGTTTTAATTGATTTGGTAAAAATAATGCTTCACTTGTGATTGGGAAAGATGAATTTATAATAGACCAACATGGCAATAAAATTCATTACAAAAGCCGTGGCAACAACTGCCACAAAATAGAACAGGATATTTAAAGGTGTTTTGTTTGCCAATAACTTTTTTTTCAGTTGCACGTGTGCTGTATAAACAGGAATTGCCACTAGCAAAATATATAAAGCCATGAGCCATTGCCAGTGAGGAACGTTTTTCATTATGTATTTGGAGTTTGGAGCTTTCCTCTTGGAATTTAATTTATCAGTTCATCATTTCCCTTGCACTTTCCAAGGCCGCAGAAGATGGTTTTTCACCACTTAGCATTTGGGCAATGGCCAGTATCCTTTCATCTTCGTTGAGTAAACGGATATTTGTTTTGACAGCATCGTCCTTTATTTCCTTGTAAACGAAAAAATGGTTATTGGCTTTGCCTGCAATTTGTGGCTGGTGGGTAATACAGATGATTTGGCGGTTACTGGCCAATCCTTTCATAATGCTGCCCACCTGTTTAGCTGCTTCGCCGGAAATACCTGTATCAATTTCATCAAAAATCATGGTGGGCAAATTGATACTCTGAGCAACCAATGACTTAATACAAAGCATTAACCTACTCAACTCACCACCGCTGGCCACTTTCCTGATCGGTTCAAAGCGGTTGCTTTTATTGGCATCGAAAAGGAATTCAATATTGTCCTTGCCAAAGTTGTTGAGTGCAGTTTCCTTTATTTCCACTTTCAATTTTGCATTGGGCATGCCTACTTGGACCAACAATGTATTTACCTTTTCTTCTAAAGGCTTTACTTGCTTGTTCCTTGCTTTGGATATTTCTTGCGCAAGATTATTTGCTTCTGCTTGCAAATTCGAGACCTGTTTTTCTTTGTTAATAATGGCATCATCTATATTCAACACTGCCTGCAGTTTCTGTTCCAGTTCATGCTGCAGTTGCAATAGTTCATTGGTAGTTTGAACACCATGTTTTTTCAATAATTTGTAACCTATGGTTATTCTTTCATTGATGAATTCAATTCTCTTTTCATCATAATTAACGGCATCGTTAATCCTGTCCACATCATCAGCAATATCCTGTATTTCTATTTGGGAAGATTTCAATCTTTCAATCACTGCATTTAAATCAGGATGGTAAGATGAATAGGTATTGAGTTGATTAACGAGCTGCTTGAGTAATGTAACCACAGGCAGTTCACTTTCCTTCAAATCAAAATAAACTTTGGACAATGTTGTTTTAATGCCTTCGCTGTTGCTGAGCATTTTCAGTTCAGCATCTAGATCTTCCAGTTCGTTTTCTTTGAGGCTGAGCTCATTCAGTTCATCAAAAAGGAACTGGTTGTAATCTGCTTCTTTGTTGAATGATGCCTTTTGCTGCTGTAATTCCAGCAATTCTTTGGTACCCTGCAACCATTGCTTGTAAATGGTTTGATAGGCTTCCAGTTTTGAGCTGTTGTTTGCCAATGCATCCAACACTTCACGTTGAAAATCCGTATCGCCCAGTTCCAATGTGTCAAACTGCTGGTGCAAATCCACCAGCAAAGAAGCTAGTTGCTTCATTTGTTGCAAGGTGGCTGGCGTATCATTGATAAAGGCACGGCTCTTACCATTGGAAGCAATCTCCCTCCTTAAAACAAGTTCTGTTTCTTCATCCAGTTCATTGTCTTTGAGGAATGATAAAACTTCTTTCTTATTGTCCACTTTAAAGAAGCCCTCAATAAAACATTTCTTATCGTTCTTCAACAGTACAGAAGTATCCGCACGTTCACCCAATATCAGGCTCAATGCACCCATCAGGATACTTTTGCCAGCACCCGTTTCCCCTGTAATGATATTGAGCTGCGATGAAAAACTGATTTCTATTTCATCAATGATAGCGTAGTTCTGTATGTGGAGTTTTTGAAGCATGGTACTAATGTGCTAATATGCCAATTTGCTAATTAGCCAATGATTGACAATTTAAAAATCAAATTTAGTGGGAACAGTTTTAAATTATAAACAACAATTAACACATCAGCACATTTGCTAATTAGCAAATCGCTTATTCCCCCTTGCACCTTGCAATACCACTCTTCGCCCTTTGGTCCAGTGAATCCTTGTAATCATGGTCGTCCATCTCCAAACATTTTTCAAAATAGGCAATGGCCATTTTTTTATCTCCCCGCTTTTCATAGATAATCCCTATTTGAAGGGCGGCACGGGCAGCATAGTATTCCGTTCTTTTTTCGCCTATGGCAATGGCTTTCAGGTAAAAAGCAATGGCTTCATCATATTTTTTCAGGTCATCATTTATTCTTGCCACACGGTAGGCAAATTCCAGTTGTTCCTCTTCTTTAGTAAAATTGGTATTGTTCTTTGTGTTCAATAAAACCAATGCCTCATTGTTGTACCCGCCGTCATTGAGTACCCTTGCTTTCAATAGTGTAATGTTTGGCCATTTCCCTTTTTTTGCATCCTTCAAAGCCTGCTTATCCGCATCGGAATTAGCAGCACCCTTACTAATGACATTCTTTCTTGCCTCCAAGGCAGCCTGCATATCCCCTTGCATATAATAGCACCAGCTTAGTTTCTGATAAACATCCTTCACATAGAATTTCCCCTTGAAGTTCTTGAGGAATGCCTCGAAATATTTAGCGGCTTCCTGTGTTTCCAAATGGTACAGCTTCACAAATCCCATTTGGAAATCCCACACAGGTGTTTGCAGGTATTCGAGCGACCTGTTCCTATTGAGTATAATGCTTTTTGCAAGTTCTGTTTGCTTGTTGTTCAAGGCAAGATTGGCTGCCATATAAGTGAACAGGTGATTATTGACTACATCCAATTTCTTTGCCTGGATAAACTGCAAGGCTTCATCCTTCTTATTTTCTATATAAAATTCCAGGTAGCAATAAAAGAAAGCAGCTTCATTGAACATCAACTTTGCCCAAGGGTCGTTACTGTTCACAAAACCTGTCACTGTTTTCATGCCATCTGTTACGGACCCTTTCATCCCAAATATGCCCGCAATCCATTTATAGCCTTTGGGCACCGTGCCTATTACTGCTTGCAGGCCCCCATATAACAGGTCATTGGGCATAAAAGTGGGAAAGGCTTTTTTATTGTCCTTAATATACTGGTAGGCTTTCCTGCTGTCCCAGCCCGCATTCCACATTTCATTGAACTTAATGGCCACGGCAGCCTTGTGCATATAAACAGCACTTAGGCAGAAATTATAGAATGGGGAACTTTTGGGCCCTTCTTTCAATGCTGCGATACGTTCTTCAAACCTTGGCTTCCTTATTTTGTATTCAGCAGGATCCTCATTAAAGAACAGCGTGAAGAAATCTATATAGCTCTCCAGTACAAGTGGAATAAGGTTATCAGGATTCTGCTGCTTGGCCTTTTCTATCAGGGCCAGGCCATTGTTCAATTTCAGTTGCGTAATCTCTTTGTAAGCTTGTTGGCATGTACTGTTGAACTCATATACTTTTTCTGCCTTGGCAAAAGCAGAAGAAGTTATCAATAAAATAAGGAGTACTGCTTTCTTCATCTTCATAAAAATAACAAAGGGTAATCATTTAGATTACCCTTTTAAACAAATTGGTTGCCAAGAATTTATTTCACTTCTATACTATCGTTCAAATCTGCATCTACCAAAATCCTTCCGCAGTTTTCACAAACAATTACTTTTTTGTGCAAACGGATCTCGCTTTGTTTCTGCGGGGGAATTGCATTGAAGCAACCACCACAGGCATCACGCTCCACAGGTACTACAGCCAGGCCATTACGGTAATTCTTCCTGATCCTGTCATAGCTGTACAACAACCTTTCATCAGTTTCTGTACGGGCCTTCTCGCTTTTCTTCTTGAAATCTGTTTCTTCCTTTTCTGTATCGGCAATGATTTTTTCCAGTTCACCCTTTTTGTGGTTCAGCACACCTTCCTTGGTAGCAATGGTTTTCTTTGCTGCATCCAGAAGCCTTGCCTTATCGCTCAATTCTTCGTTCGCATCCTTGATATGCTTTTCAGCCAGCTTCATTTCCAACTGCTGCATTTCCATTTCCTTGTTAATGGCTTCAAACTCGCGGCTGTTCTTTACATTGGTACTTTGCTTCTCGTATTTCTTGGCCAGGTCATCAGCTTCTTTGATAGCAACCTTCTTGCTTTCAATGAATTCATTGATGCCGTTTATTTCCTCCTCAATACGTGTCCTTCGTGCATGAAGGCCTAAAATTTCATCCTCCAAATCGCTCACTTCCAAAGGAAGCTCGCCTTTCAAAATTTGGAACTCGTCCAACTTACTGTCAATCTTTTGAAGTTTAACTAAGGTTACCAACTTTTCTTCAACAGAGTAATCTTTAACTGCTGCCATATTATAGTTTGTATTTAACGTTTGCAATTTTCTTGGTGGCCAGCTTTCGTCTTTCAATGAAGCTGCAGTAGCATCGCATACTTGTACTTCATTTACTTACTCAACACCCCATTACAAAAAATACTTCACAGGGTTTGTGTCCACCTCGGTTTTAAGGATGGCAAAAGTAGGGAAATTATACTGTAAAAGCTCCACTAAAAGCTCCGATGTATATTGTTCGCTTTCCCAGTGACCAATATCGGCAACCACAATTTTGCTATTGGCGTCAAAAAATTCATGGTATTTAATGTCGCCTGTTATATAGAAGTCCGCTCCTACCGCAATGGCTTTATTGATTAAAAAGCTGCCGGCACCGCCACAAAGAGCAATGGTCTTAATTTTTTTGCCCAATAATGGCGTGTGTTTGATAACACTCAGCCCAAAGCCCGTTTTCAACATGTTCAGCACCATGACCTCATCCATTGGTTCTGGCAGTTCACCAATCAATCCGCCGCCAACTTGTTGAAAATCATTGCTTAGAGATACAATATCATAGGCCACTTCCTCATAGGGATGTGCTATTTTCAGGGCTGCTACTATATCAAACTGCAACCATGAAGGGAAAACGACTTCAATTTTAACCTCATTTTCCTCATGCCGTTTGCCCTGTTCCCCTACATGCGGTCTGGATGCTTCATTACCTTTAAAAGTACCGGTTCCTTGAACATTGAAGCTTGTTTCGCTGTAATTGCCAATATTGCCGGCACCTGTTTCAAACAGTGCATTCCGTACTTGATCTGCGTCCGTTAAAGGCACAAAAGTGAACAGTTTCATCAACTGTCCAGTTTTTGGGGTAAGTACCTTTCTGTTTACAAGCCCCAGCTTATCAGCTATTTTGTCATTCACCCCTTTTAGGATATTGTCGAGATTAGTGTGGATGGCATAAATGGCAATATCGTTTTTTATAGCGGCAATTACAGTTTTTTCGATATAGTTCTTACCTGTAATTTTTTTCAGTCCGCTAAAAATAATGGGATGATGTGCTACGATTAGGTTGCAGCCCTTTTTGCAGGCTTCAAGAACCACTTCTTCTGTAGCATCCAACGTACAGATGATACCTGTGCAGTCCCAATCGGAACTACCCGTCAGCAAACCTGCATTGTCGTAGCTCTCCTGCAATAACAATGGGGCGGTTTTTTCAAGAACCTTGATAATCTCAACAATTTTCATGGGGTAAATGTAGGTAAAGAATCCGCCGATTGACATGCAGTTAATCCAAGTTTCCTATACTAAAGAATGAGGGCTACCACCCTTCCTCTATCAGGTTGCCCTTTTAGAAAAATAGTGCCTTATTTCATTTAGGATGGAAAAAGAAGTTGGGGTACCATGAAATAAAAAAGGCCTGATGGCTTACGCATCAGGCCCAGTAATTAACCTGGGCCATGGGGCTTCCAGGAATGTTGGACTGCGATTTTTCACGCTAGGATATTGGTTCTGCCGTAGCAGAGGTTCGGTTTTTCACACGTTGGACTTTAAAAACGGATTTCGCTTTCTAAGGATTGGATTTTGGTTTTTGTCTCTTCAATACTTCCGGTTCTGGTTTTCAGTTGGATTCGGATGCTTGCTGTTGTTGTTCGGATTTTCTTGGATTTCTGCCGTCTTGCGGCATTTTGGTTTTTCGGATATTTGGATAAAAACGGGGTGAACCGTTGTATCGAATTGACAATGCAAACATACCAACAGGTTATTCCCAGAACAAGAGCAAAACTTCTCTTTTTTGGAGCTTCAGTATAGCGAAGGGCTATGGTAAAAATCGGGTTTTTCCCTTCGTAGATTTTCTAATACATTCGTGGTAAAATATACCCTACCTAATTTGCGTTATTTACTAGCCCAAACCACATGAAAGGGGACAACCTACCATTATGAGTGAAAAAATAAAAGTACTGATTACAGACGACCATGCTTTGTTTAGGCAGGGGGTAAAGGCAGCGCTAGGTTTCAGGCCTGATATAGAGTTCATGGGAGAAGCAGAGAACGGTATGCAGTTGTTGAACCTATTGAAATTCCTGCAGCCTGACGTCATTTTATTGGACATTCAGATGCCAATTATGGATGGTATTGCTACGTTACCAGAAATCAGGAAAATCATGCCCGATGTGAAGGTAATCATGCTGACCATGCACAATGAAGTGACCCTGATCAGCAAGTTGATGGGGCTGGGTGCCAACAGTTACCTGACAAAAGATTCCGACAGTGACACGATTTACCAGGCCATAAAGACCTGTTTCGAGAACGAATTCTATTTTAATGAGTTTACCAACCGTGCCATGCTGAACGGTTTACGTAACCAAACTGCCCCCACCTTAGCTGGAGGGCCCGAAGAGGCAGACCTGAGCGACAAGGAAATCCAGGTATTGAAATTGATGTGTGATGAGAAAAGCACCAAGGAAATAGCAGAGATAGTGGAAATAAGCCCACGTACTGTGGAAGCCATCCGTGACAGGCTGAAGCTGAAAACCGGTGCCAAGAGCACAGCCGGTTTGATTTTATATGCCGTAAAACACGGATTGATAGAAGCGTAATAGTAATCCCATCTCCAATATAAAAAAGCCCCGTTTGCAAGACGGGGCTTTTTTGTTTGCCTTTATGATTCAGGGATTTGAAGGAAATAGCGGCATCAATGAAGAGCCCAGCATGAAATTAATGGAAGCGGGAAAGAATAGGAGCATTTTTCCCAACGCTTATTTTTCATTTTATAAAAAATAACGGACTTTTTTGTGACAAATTTAATGTTACAAAATAGTCATAACACGTATTTTGTCACATACTTTGTGACTAAATTTACGTTACAAAATAATTGTAACACGTTTTCTATAACATTAAATACCCCTTACTATGAGCACCAGACGCAAAACCACCTCCGCCAGGACCAAGCTCGGCCTGTCGCAGGAAAAATACATGACTTATTTACTAGTGGGCAGGGGGGTACTGGCCATGTATGAAAGCAACAATACCCGTAACCTGCCCTTTGCAGCAGGTATGCGGCACGGTGCCATTGAAGTTTGCCTGGCCAAGCCCGAAACAGCCACCGCTACCCGAGAAACGGAACTGCAGCAAGAAGGGGCGGCCGTACAGGTGCTGACCAAGAGGCGCACGGAATGTTTGTACCTGGTCACCAATGCCCAGGCCCAATTGGCCAGGATGCAGGAATGGTATCAGCAATGCCTGAACAGGGTACGTGTGGGTGCTGCGGCACCAGCCATCCTACTGGAGATCTTCCCCCAAAATGACCGGTATGAGGAGGACAAGGAATGCCTGGAAAGTTTTGGCCGAACCGGAAAGTACGATATGGAAGAATGCGGCATTGGCCAGCAGCAACTGCTGCAACTGAAAATAGAAGCACTTCAATTTGAAGCGGACAGGATAGGGCAGATGCTGGAAGGATAAGTGAATGTATGTTGGCACTGGGAATGGCGAAATGTGGACTTCGCGAAAAAAAGTTTATTCAATCTCTATTTCCAGATGGAGCGGCTTACCAGTGAATTCCAATTTGATTCCTTCATATTGAGTTTGGCTTCCATCGTCTTTTTTACGTAAAAAAGAAAACGACTGCTTTATCATTGAAGTTCTATCAAGGACCTTTTTATTCAGGCTCACATACATGTTTGGATATTTTATTTGACAAGGCAGTTGGATAATTATTTCTTTACCCTTGGCCATTTGATAGTTCAGTGGCCGATTGGTCTGAATATCTACTATTACCTTCTTGCCATTCATTATGCCTTTGAACGTAATCAACTCATATTTTCCCTCCTTCAAATTCTGTTTTGTTTTTCCATCATCAAGGTATAAACTGTATTCGGAAGGATGATTAGATGGATAGTATATTAGTTCGAGCTTCGTACTATCAAAGTTATTCGTAGAACTGATGAATGATTTAGAAGGAGACCAGATTGGTAAGAAGGTGCCTTCTTTTATAAACAAAGGAAATTCCTTTAATTGAACTTCTGCTTCGATCCATTTTCCGCCTTCAATCTCTTTATTGCTTACAAACTCATACCATTTGCTTTCTGGCAAAAAGACTCTTCTTTTGGTTACGCCTTTTTCAAGAATAGGGGAAACTAAAATATTTTGTCCCCACATAAATTCATCCTCAATCTTATAGGTTGTTGTGTCTTTTGGAAAATGATAGTACAAGGGAGCAATCAATGGCTTACCATATTTTGATTGCTCATAAGCCAATGTGTAATTGTATGGAAGTAATGTATAGCGAAAGTAGGCAATGCCTTTAGCAAACCATCTATAAGGCGTATCAATCAAAGCAGCTTCACTTGGAAAGCTGAAAGCATTCTTATCTACTTCATACAAGGCAGTACCATGTGGACGGAAGATGGGCGTAAAAGCTGCCATCTGCAACCAACGGATATAGAGTTCATTATCACCTTCCCCGCCAGCAAAACCGCCTGCATCGCTATGGACGTAAGGCACACCGCTCATGCTCATGCCCAGCAATACTTGCAATTGGGAACGCAAACCGCTCCAACTCCTGCTCACATCACCTGTCCATGGAAAAATGCCATAGCGTTGGCTTCCTGCAAAACCACTTCTGTTCAAGCTGAATAATCTTTTATTGGGGTAATCCTTTGCATAGCTGTCGTACAGCATCTTTGTCCATGTATGGCCATAAAGATTATGCACTTCATCTGCCTTGAACAAGCGTTTGAATCCAAGGTCCTTTAAATTATGGTACAGATTGGACGGATGTTTTTCAGGTTCACCCAAATCACCCCACCAAGCCTCCACCCCATTGTCCATTTGTATTTTGTGCTTGCTCCAGAACCAATGCTGGGCATCTTTTCTGAAGATGTCTATGAGTCCGCTTTCTCCAAAATAGAAATCAGTTAAGAGGTAAGGTTTGCCTAAACTATCAACAGCCTGAAATGGCTTTGATTGATTGTAATTCAAAGATGATTTCAGGACGAAAGGTTCTGTAATCAGCATTGTATTGATACCTTCTTTTTTAAAATCACCAATCATTTCTTTGGCATTGGGCCAAGCCTTTTTATTGACCCAGTCCAAGTTGCCCATCGTGCCTTTGATGCTGTCGCCAAACCAGAACAAATCAAAAATCACCGCATCCACAGGAACACCATCTGATTTCATCTTCCCCAAAATGTCCCTTACTTGAATTTCACTAGTGTAGCCAAACCTGCTCATTAAATTGCCCAATGCCCAACGGGGCGGCAATGGTTGCGTGCCTGTTAGTTTATGGTAGGATTGGAGTATTTCTTTGTAATCCTTCCCAAGAATGATATAGACATTCAGTTCACCACTAATAAAGCCCACTTCAAAAATCTTTGGATTGGTCTTACCAATATCTGCATAGCCCCTGCTTGGATTGTCGAAAAACAGACCGTAGCCTTTACTGGAAGTGAAGAAAGGCACTGAATAATTCAAATTATCGGCCCCTTCACTGTAACCGTACCAAGGATTGTTGTAGAGATTGAACCTGTATCCCCTACGGTCCAAGGGCAAAGCACGCTCACCGCCACCAAATATCTTTTCCCCCTCATGAAGCGTAAACTGGAAACCATGCGCCCCACTGTCCTGATAAGTCCCTGCTATAGTAACTGCCTTGTTTGGGCCAAAAGAAATGGTTCCATTATTCACTTCCACTATAAAATCCTTCCATTGAATGGAGCGGTTGAAACTTCTGCCATCGTACCATTGTTTTATTGCGGTGTTCAATGGTTTTGTAATAACTGCATCACTTATGTTTTCGTTGGTGATATAGGCTTCCGGGGAAAAAGTGGCTTTTACCACGTTTGGTGCGTATTGTTGTAAAGTCCAACTGCCTTTTTTTGTTGGGAAGGATATTTTGCCAATCGCATTTTCAGTTCTTGTTGGTTGGGATTGGGCAGGAAGAACAAAAAAAACAGGAACGATGAAGCAGCAAGCAAGCAGTTTTTTCATGGCGGAAAATTAGGATGCCAAACTAAATAAAAAAATCCATTGCAGGATTTGCAATGGATGCTATTGTTTCAATCAAGTTATGATTGCTTCGCTATGTGCTTAGGTATTTTCCAGCCTTGAATTTCCAAAACTTTATATAGATTGAGCCGACTGGGTCCGCTAGACTAATACCTACCTTATTATTTTACTTTGTACCATTTAGCATCAATGGGCTGGTTTACTTTAAAACTGGTGTTATCTACCACTACAGCCATTGGCCCCAATTGGAGAATTTGTTTTGTTGGGAAAGGGAAGCCATCAAAAATCTTGTACTTCTCAAAATCAATATCTATTTTTCTATCGTTACCGCTGCGGCCTCCGCCACCCATCATTTTCATCATGCCACTCATACCCATCATTTCCATGGCGGTGCCGGAGGAAAGCCTCAAGCGTTTAACTTGACCGTTGGTTTGTGCAATAAAATAAACAAACTCCTGCCCTGTTTTTAGTTTCAGTGTTACCTTATCACAAACCACATCGTTTATTTTTTCTGTACCCGATAATGTAGCTGTGCTGCCTTTGGCACCATAATCAACCAACTGCGCAAAGAAACCTGCACAGTCTTTTTGATAGCCCTGACCAGCAAATTCTTCTGCTGTTAATTTTGTAAGGCTTGCATCCATACTGCCCATAGGGCTTTGAATGGCAGGCATATAGCTGTAGCCTGCAGTATCATTGATAACCGTATAGCTCTGCTCTTCACCACCCATTGGAACGGAGCTCTGGATACGGAAAAGCTTGTTTTTTTCTTTGATGCTGGTAATATTGATGGTCATGCCCATCTGTTCCAGGTTCAGCGTGCTTTGAACCTGCAGGGACATTATGGAATTCAACCTTTCTTTGCCACCATTGGCTTCGATAAATCGATTGATTGCATCATCCGCCGTTTGCGCCCGAACAGCTATTAGACTGAACAGTGAAATGATAAAGAATACTATTTTTTTCATTTGATTGTTTTGTTTGGGAAATTTCATCAAATTTAGCAGCCATAACCGGATAAACTGATTGCCAAAAATCTTTTAATAAAATCTTATGCCTACAAACTCATTTAGTGTTAAAGGGAATTTAGTGGATATTATAGGTAGACGCATTTATGCTGCTGAGGTTAAAGTGGAAGATGGGGAAATTTCCAGCATTATGGAACTTCCTGCTTCCCATTCACCTCTTACCACTTTCCTCCTGCCAGGATTTATTGATAGCCATGTACATGTGGAAAGTAGTATGCTGGTGCCGAGTGAATTTGCCAGACTGGCAGTTGTTCATGGAACCGTGGCCACCATCAGTGACCCACATGAAATAGCCAATGTATGCGGTATGGAAGGTGTTGAATTCATGATTGCCAATGGCAAGCAAGTAAATTTCAAATTCAATTTTGGTGCACCAAGCTGTGTGCCTGCAACCACTTTTGAAACAGCAGGTGCCGCATTGAACAGTGAGGACGTGAGGAAATTATTGGAGAAAGAGGAAGTGATTTACCTGAGTGAGATGATGAACTTTCCGGGTGTACTCTTTAAGGATGAGGAAGTAATGAAGAAGATAGCCCATGCCCATGAACTGGGCAAACCGGTGGATGGGCATGCACCAGGTTTGCGTGGGGAAAAAGCAAAACAATATATTGATGCCGGCATCAGCACAGACCATGAATGCTTTACGGCTGAAGAAGCACTGGACAAATTGAATTATGGAATGAAAATCCTGATCCGTGAGGGAAGTGCTGCGAAAAATTTTGAAGCATTGATTGGTTTAATGAATAAGCATTATGCCATGATGATGTTCTGCAGTGATGATAAACATCCCGACAGCTTGGCTGTAGGCCATATCAATCAGTTATGCGCAAGGGCGGTTGCCAAGGGCATTGATGTGTTCAAGGTTTTGCAAGCGGCTTGCGTCAATCCCGTGCAGCATTATAAAATGAAGGTGGGCCTATTGAAAAAAGGTGATGCCGCTGATTTTATTGTGGCAGGCGATTTAACCAGTTTCAATATCCTCCAAACATATATCAATGGTGAACTGGTGGCAGAGAATGGGAAATCATTCATTCAATCTGTTCCGGTTGTACCCATCAATCAATTTGATTGTGATGCCATCACTGTAGAGCAATTAAAAATTGCCGTGGGTGACTATCCTAATCATGATGGAAAGATTCCTGTAATTGAAGTATTGGATGGACAGCTCATTACCAATAAGTTATTATTGGATGCTAAAGTTGTGAATGGCACTTTGGTAAGCGACGTGGAAAATGATGTATTGAAAATGGTGGTGGTGAACCGCTACCACAATGCACCAATCGCCAAATGCTTCATCAAGAATTTTGGATTAACGCATGGGGCTTTGGCATCTTCTGTGGCTCATGATAGCCATAATATAGTAGCTGTTGGTTGTGACGATGAAAGCCTTGCTAAAGCCATCAACTTGGTGATAAAAGAAAAAGGTGGGGTAAGTGCCGTCAGCAATGAAAAGGAAATGGTTCTTGGCCTTCCTGTTGCCGGATTGATGAGCGCTGATGATGGATACAAAGTTGCCGAAGCTTACACTGCTATTGATAGGATGACCAAGGAAGATTTGGGCAGCACATTAATGGCCCCTTTTATGAGTTTGAGCTTTATGGCTTTATTGGTAATCCCCTATTTGAAGTTAAGTGATAAAGGATTGTTTGATGGGGAGAAGTTTGAATTTGTAAAATGATAGGTTGATAAAGTTGATAAGGCACTTGCCGTGTAAACCTTATGAACTTTATCAATTTATTTACTTTATCAGTTCCCTCACTTCTTCACTTCCCCATTTGCTTTCAACACCAGCACAGCCACACTATCTGTGCCTTTGGGCGAAAAGGATTTCGTTTTGAACTTTATCCTTTCACCAGGAGGGATGGTTTCGTAAATGGTCTCGATACCCTCGTCCAGCTTAACGCCTGTTTTGCTGAAATAGGTAAGTTTGATGTCCACATCCTTGTAAGTGCAAACGGTAGCTTTATTGGTAAGATGGCCAATGACAACGGTTTGGCCAATTAGGTTTTTCCTATCGCGGTTATCAACTACCAAAAAATGGGACGGGTTGTTTTTTTCCTTATCGGCAAGGCTTTCCTTGTTCTCCTCATAAGTTTTTTCATTGAACTTCGTTTCTGCTTTCTTATCGCCCTTGCAAGCAAAAAAGAGGTTGGCAATAAATAATGCGGCAATGATCTGTTTCATGTTGTAGGGTTTGTTGGCACTAAGAAACAAAAAAGAATGGTAGTAAGCTGTTAAAAATCCAATACAAAATGGCACCAGTAAACAAATACTGATGCCATTAGTTGTACATGTGTTAAGGGTTCCTATCGCAAGTTGGCAATCTTCTTGTCTTTCGGGTAGCTCACTTTATAACTGAACCTATACTTTCTGCTTTCCCCAGGTTTCAGTGTTATTTTCCAATTCACGGAACCCAGTTCTTCATTCACTTCTGCACCGTCGCTATCTTCCAGTTTCACTTCGATTTCTTTGATGGTGCTTAAGGGGTACTGATCTTTCAACAATAGGTTCACGGCCTCCTTCTTGTTGTTCTTCACCGTTATTTCATAAGTGAAGGTTTCTGTTTTATTGGCACCAATGAACTTGGTTTTACTGTATTCCTTCATCAGTAAGCGTTTTACCGCAATCCTTTTATCACGGCCCAAGGAAATATTCAACGTATCCATAGTGGTATTGGGGTCAATGAAAGATTTCCCCAGATAAACATTGTCCATGATCACGTTTGCTTCACCGGGCAATAAATCAAGTGTTTCCCAATTGCTGATCTCTGCTAGCAAGAAAGCATCTTTGTCCAGTTTGGGAATGGCATAATGCTTATAGGTTGCAGCAATTTTCTCCTCCTTGATGGCCACGCTATAACTTCTGCCATCTGTAGGGATATCATAGGGCAAATCAATGTCAAAGCTGGTAAAAAGCTGGCTTTCATTGAGTGTGGTGTAGTCACTGATATTGGTTGGATCAACAAATTTCTGATCATCATTCTCCATTGGCTTCTTGGTATCATACCCCACCACCACTTCTTCAAGTTTCATGCTCTGGGCCCTGTTGTAAGTGTTTGCTTGCATATTGGCGGCCCTGCCCCTTAACATGTCCTTATAAACACCGGGCACATACAACTGCAGGTTCCAGGGGTTCAATACAGGAATGGTTGTACCCTGATTGGGATTGCTGGTACTCAAGGTCAATTTCACCTGTTTCCAATCAAGACCGGTCGTTTGGCTTACCGACGCTTTATAACCCAATTTAAAACTGTTATCAATACTTTTTACCCGCATATCATAAGTTGGTACCCATCCTGCATTTTGTGTGTAATAGGATATGCCAATATCTGCTGTGGTTTCCTCCTTTGTCATCACTTGTAAAATAAGCTGGCCAATTGTTTTGGCTGGGGGCAATTTTTCTTTTTGCCTTGTATCATAAATTCTTTGGTTGATCTCATTGACACTTTCCTGCCATTCTTCCCTTTTCAACTTCAAGGAATAGATTGTTGTTCGGTAAGCTTGGATCTTCCCATTGTAATACTCAATCAACTTCATTATGTCTGTTGTATTGATTGTTTTTTCGGGTGTTGTAGAATAGTTCTCCACAAGCTTTGATGTTTTATCAAGCATTTCGGCCGTAACTGCCGATTCCTGTGCATTGGCATTGATCTGTTTGTTGAATGCCTTGATGCTGTCTTCCATTTTCTTGATCAGCGGATTGGCAATTTGTGTCGGTGTCTCCGTTTTGGTATTGAACCGGTAATTCAGCAGCACCACGTTTTCCGGGCAACCAATCTGCAAGGTGTTTTCTATTAGCAATGCACTGATATTGTTAATCGTTATTTCCTGCTGTCCACTTTGCAGGTTCACTTTTGCTCTATGTGTAAGCTCCGCACCATAACCATAATATACATTGACATTGGTTATTTGGGAGTTTGTAGTGATTGGGTTCCTAGATTGTGCGCTGGCAATGAAGCTGCTTATGAGGAGAACGGCAGCAAAAAATAATCGTTGCATATTGATGGATTTTGTAATTGTGTACCCACCAGATGGTATTATTTGAACAATTACACAAATCCGGATTAGCTTTTTTGTTTTCCTGCACCATATTTTTTCTGTCCACAAATTTTTAATAGCATTCACATTCCATTCTTGCAACACTTACATTTGCCGCAACTGAAAAATATTTTATGGTTGATGTAATTCTTGGTTTACAATGGGGCGATGAAGGCAAGGGCAAAATCGTTGATTTCTTTGCTCCTAACTATGATGTAATTGCACGTTTCCAAGGTGGCCCAAATGCTGGCCATACCTTGTATGTGGAAGGCAAGAAGGTAGTGTTGCACCAAATCCCATCAGGTATTTTTCACCCGCATTGTGTCAACTTAATTGGTAATGGTGTGGTACTTGACCCAGTAACCTTGAAGCGCGAATGCGACATAGTGGCATCTTTTGGCATTGATGTAAAAAAGAACCTGTTCATCGCGGAGAAAACCAACGTTATTATTCCAACGCACAGGGCTTTGGACAAAGCAAGTGAACAGCAAAAGGGCGATAGCAAAATTGGTTCCACCTTAAAGGGAATAGGTCCGGCATATATGGACAAAACAGGTCGTAATGCAATTCGTGTAGGCGACTTGCTGGATCCAACTTTTACCACACAATACAAGGAATTAAGGGCCAAGCACCAAACTTTGCTGAACAATTTCGGTTTCACAGAAGATATAAGTGCTTGGGAAACAGAGTTTTTTGAAGCCGTTGAATTCCTGAAGACCTTGAACATAGTGAATGGTGAATATTTCATCAACAATAAAATAGCCGAAGGCAAAAAAGTATTGGCAGAAGGTGCCCAAGGCAGTATGCTGGATATTGACTTCGGAACCTTCCCATTCGTCACCTCATCAAATACTATTTCTGCTGGCGTCTGTACAGGTTTAGGCGTAAGTCCTAAACAAATCAATGAAGTAATGGGTGTTACCAAAGCTTATTGCACAAGGGTTGGCGGTGGTCCATTCCCAACAGAGCTGGAAGATTCAACTGGTGAGGAGTTAAGGAGAATTGGAAGTGAATTTGGTGCCACAACTGGCCGTCCGAGAAGATGTGGCTGGATTGACCTTGTTGCCTTGAAATATACCTGCATGATCAATGGCATTACAAAAGTCATTATGACAAAAGCAGATGTGCTGGATTCCTTTGAAAATCTGAATGTCTGCACCAGTTACAAGGTTGATGGGAAGGAAACTACCGAAGTTCCTTATGCCATCAGTAAAGTAAAAATTGAGCCGCAATACAGGACTTTTAAAGGCTGGCATTGCGATAGTACTGTCATAAACGATGCAGCTAATGTACCTACCGATATGTCTGCCTATATTGCATTCATCAACGGGTACATTGGAGCACCAGTCAAGTATGTTTCAAATGGGCCCGGTAGGGACCAGATCATCACACTTTGATAAAGCTTTTTTGGCAATAAAAAAAGAAATAAAAAACAGCCCCTTTTTTTTGGTTGATAATTTTTTGCGTTGAAATTTTACAGCAACTAATCTTATTAGAACTATGGCAAAGAAATCTGATAAGGATATAACATCCTCAGTACCGAAAACACCTGCAAAGAGTGCAGAGAAACCTTCTACCAAAAGCAAAAAGCAATTGGAAGAAGATGATGATGACGACGATGATTTTGACGATGATGATGTAAAACCATCTGCAAAAAAAACGGCAGCGAAAGGTTCATCCAAGAAATCAAAGGATGATGACGACGATGATGATGATGATGTTGAAGAAAAAGCCGACGATTGGGAAAAGGGTGAAGATGACGATGAAAATTGGGATCCCGATTTTGAAGAGTTTGATGTACCAAAAGGCAAGAAAGCCGGGGGCGCATCAAAAAAAGGCAGTGATGATGATGACCTGAAACTGGATGATGATTTCAAGGAGTTTGACATGTTTGATGACAAGGATGAATTTGGTGATGATGATGACGATTATTAATCGGCATTCATACAATTATTGCAGTGATAAGAAATACGCATTCTTTTAAGCTTGAAGATTTTACTGGGTTTAAAGCACAAATGTTGAACTGGGCCAACCAGTTCAACATTTGTGCTTTATTGGATAACCACCAGTATAATTTCAGCCATCATAGCATTGAATGTTTATTGGCAGTGGATCCCGTAAATACTTTTGAGGCTGAAGAAAATGCGACCGATGGGCTAAAAGCATTTCTGAGCAACAATGATGATTGGTTATTTGGTCATGTAGCGTATGATTTCAAGAACCATCTTTCAAAAACCGGTTCTTTGCATGTCGACAGGATTGGCTTTCCTGATGCTTTCTTTTTTCAACCTGAGACTGTAATTCAACTAAGAAATGATGAAGCAATCATTTCTTGTTTGAAAAATAATCCTGTCATGATCTTCCAGGAAATCAGGGACAGAAAGGTTGAAATCCCCAATTCCAGGTCCCAAGCTCTTAAAATGGAAGCTAGGATTACAAAAGACAGCTATTTAAGCATTATCAATCAGCTTAAACAACACATACTAAGGGGGGATTGCTACGAAATAAATTTTTGCCAAGAATTCTTTTCAGAAAATGTGATAATTGACGCATTGCTTGTTTACGGGCAATTGTCTTCCTTATCACCCAGCCCGTTTTCTTGTTATTACAAATTAATTGACAAATACCTGCTTTGTGCAAGCCCTGAGCGGTACCTAAAAAAAACAGGCAACCAGATTATCTCCCAGCCTATCAAGGGCACATCCAAAAGGAATAATACAGACGAAATACAGGATTCCCTTCTCAAAACACAGTTGAATTTCAGCCCGAAGGATAGAAGTGAAAATGTGATGGTAGTTGACCTAGTGAGGAATGATTTGAGTAAAGTATGCAAGGAAGGCACAGTAAAAGTGGATGAGTTATTCGGCATTTATTCCTTTCCACAGGTCCATCAAATGATTTCTACCATAAGTGGCGAGTTGGATACAGCAATTGACCTTGTGGATGTACTAAAAGCAACATTCCCCATGGGCAGTATGACAGGGGCCCCTAAAAAGAGGGTTATCGAATTAATTGAACAGTACGAGCAAACAAAACGTGGGATTTACAGCGGATGTGTTGGTTATATAACACCTGAAAAAGACTACGATTTTAATGTGGTGATAAGAAGCATCATGTACAATCAGGCCACCAATTATTTATCGTACCAAGTTGGCGGTGGCATCACATTCTATAGTGATGCAGAAAAAGAATACGAAGAATGCCTGCTAAAAGCTGATGCTATAAAAACCATACTTCAATAGAAAACGGCCCTTAAATAAGAGCCGTTTTTTGTGCATCACCCCCAATTGGTGTGTCAAATTATGAGATAAACCTCCAACGCTGCAAACATATACTTCCTACTTAGTATTACCATACGTTGGATTACGCATTTTTTATACGTAGAATTACGCTTTTTTTGAGTACTTTATTTACAGAAACCAGTCATCTTGTCTGCTAAAAACCCTTTGCACAGTATTTGACTTCCATTGTTATTCACAAAACATCAAAACACTTACCTTCAACGCAAATTATTATAGCATGAACGCAACAAAGGAATTTGAACAATACGCAATAAAGCACAGAAACATTAGTAGTGGCACATTGCACAATTACCAAGCACATTTCAACCCTACAGGTTTAACCCCCTACATCATTGAAGAAAGGCCCATGAATATCGCACAAATGGACGTTTTTAGCCGTTTGATGATGGATAGGATTATTTTTTTAGGAGAGGGAATCAATGATTATGTAGCCAATATTATTACGGCACAATTGCTTTTCTTGGAAAGTGTGGACCGCACACGTGATATCCAAATGTATATTAACAGCCCAGGTGGGAGTGTTTATGCAGGTTTGGGCGTTTATGACACGATGCAGTTCATAAGTCCGGATGTAAGTACCATTTGTACAGGTATGGCAGCAAGTATGGGGCAAATTTTATTATGTGCCGGTGTGAAAGGAAAACGCACAGCCTTGAAGCATAGTAGGATCATGATACACCAACCAAGCGGTGCCATTGGTGGGCAGGCAACAGATATCGGCATTACTGCCAGGGAAATAAAGAAACTAAAGGATGAGCTCTATGCCATTACTGCACAACATACGGGCAAAGAGCCTGAACAAATAGCAAAGGACAGTGACCGTGATTTATGGATGACAGCGTTGGAAGCGAAAGCTTATGGTCTAGTAGATGAGGTACTATTGACCAATCCAAAAAAAGACAAGAAAGATTGAGATAGTTCTTTAAATGCATAATAGGGCATTCAAGCAGTAAAAAGGTTTGTTCGCTTTCTTTTTGTTCTTGCTCCTGATATTAGTAATAGTACAGCTAGAGGTGTCCAATTGTACTATTTCGGGCCATCAAAATATAAAAACTAAATTTTCAAATAACCATGATACAAAGCAAATACATACTGAACCCATACAGAATGGACGATGAGGAAGAAGAAAATCCAAAAAATGTGAAACAGGATCCCATTGGGCCTGCCATGATGAAGAAAATGGAGAAGCTTTTTTTTGAGAAAAGGGCCATTTATTTATGGGGCATGGTAGAAGACAAAAGCATCAGGGAAGTTGTAAGCAAGTTATTGCTGCTCGAAGCAGATAAACCCGGCGCAGAGATTAAATTGTACATCAATAGCCCTGGGGGTGTGGTAACAAGTGGCATGGTGCTGTACGATACCATTAAAATGATTTCATCGCCAGTGAGTACCATTTGCATGGGACTTGCGGCCAGCATGGGTTCTATTTTGCTGAGCGTTGGGGAAAAGGGCAAACGTTATATATATCCACATGGCGAAGTGATGATCCACCAACCAAGTTTGGGGGGCTATTTCCAAGCTACTTCTGCTGACATTGAAATACAGGCCATCCAAATTGAAAAAACCAAAATGATGGGCGCAAAAATCCTTGCAGAAAACTGTGGTAAAACAATCGAGCAGATCCTAAAGGATTTTGATCGTGATTATTGGATGGATGCCAAAGAAGCAGTCGCCTATGGAATCGTGGACGGCATTTTAGAAAAAATTTAATTCTAGAGTAAGAATCTGCCACTCTAGCCGTTTATATAAGAAATATCCTTTAAAAAAGAGGAATAATGATAGATTTGTGCAATCAGTTTAAGTCCATTGGTCTTAACGATTGTTGCATCCACCTCATTTGAAAAGCCGGAATAACCCAACCTAATGGGTTTAAAAAGATAACTGATGGCAAAACAAAGTCATTTACATTGTTCATTCTGTGGCCGTAGCCGCGATGAGGTTAAGATACTTATTGCCGGTCAGGAAGGCCATATATGTGAAAACTGTGTGGAACATGCGCAGGAAATCATTGCCCAAGAACTCAACCTAAAACAGGAAGCCACAGCCGTTGGCGGCTCTTCTGCCAATTTCAAGTTGACTGTTCGCAGGCCAGCAGAAATAAAGAAATTTTTGGACGAATATGTAATTGGTCAGGATGATGCCAAAAAAGTATTATCCGTAGCCGTGTATAACCATTTTAAGAGGATTACACAAAAACAACAGCAGGATGATGTTGAAATTGAAAAAAGCAACATTATTATGGTGGGCGAGACTGGTACAGGTAAAACACTGCTAGCCAAATCAATAGCGCGCTTGTTGAACGTACCTTTTGCCATTGTGGACGCAACAGTTTTTACAGAGGCCGGTTATGTGGGGGAGGATGTGGAAAGCATGCTTACACGCCTATTACAAAATTGCAATTATGATGTGGCCGCAGCAGAACGTGGAATTGTTTATGTGGATGAACTGGATAAAATAGCCCGTAAAGGCGACAATCCTTCCATTACTAGGGATGTTAGCGGCGAGGGTGTCCAACAAGGTCTCTTAAAAATGCTAGAAGGCACAGAAGTCCTCGTTCCCCCCCAAGGAGGCAGGAAACACCCAGAACAAAAGATGATCAAGCTGGATACAAAAAATATCCTCTTCATCTGCGGAGGGGCTTTTGACGGAATTGACAGGGTTATTGCCCGTAGGATAAATACCAATGCCATTGGCTTCAATGTAAACAAGGTAGAACAGGAAATGCAACGCAAGAACCTATTGCAATTCATTAATGCACAGGATTTAAAAGGTTTTGGCCTAATACCGGAATTGTTGGGACGTTTGCCAGTTGTTACCCACCTGAACCCCTTGGATAAAGAAACGCTGAGAAGTATTTTGACCGAACCAAAGAACTCATTGATCAAGCAGTACACACGTTTGTTTGAACTGGAAGGCATTGCCTTAACAATTGAAGATGAAGTATTGGATTTCATGGTAACAAAAGCATTGGAATACAAATTAGGAGCTAGGGGTTTACGCAGTATTTGTGAAAGTATCCTAACAGATGCAATGTTTGAGCTGCCGGGTGCCGGGGAAACAGAACTGACCGTAACAATAGATTATGCCGAACGCATGTTTGGCAAAAGCAAGCTAAGTGTGTTGAAAGTTGCTTAACCTCCTATTGACAATACTGAAGTGAAGGAATAGGTTTAGTTATATTGGGGATTTGTGCAGCATGACAATATCGAATTCAAAAAAGCGATGGGAATAACTTCTCACCGCTTTTCTATTTTGATGAATTTATCTTGCACCCGCAGACAAACCATTCCATCTAAAACACTTTATATGAACGAATTAGTACAGAAACTTACAGCAGAGGCTGGCTTAACCCCAGAGCAGGCAAAGAAAGCCATTGAAACCATTGCTGGCTTTGTGAAAGAGAAATTCCCCATGTTGGGTGGTGCAGTAGATAATATTTTTGGTAAGGAGGACTAGGTAGAGCTATCAAAATAATCCTTACTACTAAAAAGCCGTTTTAAAATTAAAACGGCTTTTTCATTAAATCTATTGGTTCAATTATTACCTGAAGCTTATCATGGAACTTAACGGATAACGAAGGTTCTTGTATTGCATCATATCTACCTTGACGCTGCCTACAACAATAGGGCTTTCAATTCTAAGTGGAATATGGTTGGCGTCATCGCTTACCCAAACTGTCATTTTTTCACCTCCCTGAAATAAAGTTCCTTTTACAAGTAAAGGTTTGAATTTAATGGCCTTGAATTTCCCATATTTTGTTTTGATGGTTTCCTTGCCCATGTATTTTACATAAAGGTTATAAAGCTCATTATCCAAAAACATGGTGAAAGGGATTTTATCCCCATCCTTGTACTTGCTAAAATCAATATTCCTTGCGTAATAAATAGAGCTCAACACATCCTGTACACAACCGGGTACTTTAAACACACCATTGGTAGTAATAGCAGTATTGGTCTGTTGATTAAAGGTTATGTTCTCATATTTCTTATAGCCGCCCTCGTCTACGTTCCGGATGAATTTCATTGGCTGCAGATTGGTTGTATCAATATAACTTTCATAACGGTCACGAACCTTGAAAATCCAGTCGTAACTTGAATTTGAAGTACCGGTACCCACAATATGATAGACTGCCTTGCTACCCATTCTTTCCTGTGTTACAGTAAAATTGGCGGTGCCAGCATTTACATAAACCCCAATTACAGAATAAAAAATAGTGAAAGTGATATTCTCACCATCCTGAAATGATTTGTTACTGATCCCGCAAAATTCATCACCAGCCCTAAGTGGCAACCAAGCAATAAATGCTAAAATGATTATAGTAATTTTTTTCATTGATACTCCCTTTTATATTCAAAAGAACTGTCATTGTTAAGGATCAGTTTCTTTTGTGTTGTTTTTAAAGATCCTAAGCCCCAATATAAATAATGTTCCTGCAATGGCCGGTACGACCCTATTGATTAACCAGATGATAACTGATGAAACAATAATGCCCAAAGTATTGCTGCTTAGCAACCCAAATAAAGCTTGGCTTGTTTCACCACGAAATCCAAGTTCTGCAATTGGAATGGAAGGTATTACTGCCAATACCAAAAAGTAAACACATACCATCCAACTTAAATGCCAAATATTAACATCAACATTAAACAGTTGCAGCAATAATAAATATTGCAATACAAATACAACGTACCGCACAAAAGAAAGAATTAAAATTCTTGTTAATTCCTTCCAATGAAAATCTTCCAATTTCTGGATATAGAAAGCATATTTGGCAACCAACGGTATTTTTTCAATTAATTTGGTAAGCCAAGACAGTTGGAAGTAGATAAGAACAAAAATGATTGCCCAGAAACTTAGTGCATACATCAAGCCATCCAACCAGAACCTATTAATGCCCTGCAAATGATGTGTTGCATCCAGTATGTTCATGCGCACATAGACCAAACCAATAACACCCATTACCATGGTCACAATTATTTGGCTAAGGCTCCCTACAATGGAAAGCGCCACACCACGCAACCGGTTGCCATCTTCCAAATAAGCCACACGGCCAACATATTCGCCAACCCCATTCAATGTATTCAGTGCAATGGCCTGACCAGTAAAAATAGCCCTATAAGCCCTGAAAAAGGAAACACGCTGCACACCTTCGATAAGCAACTGCCATTTCTTGGCTTCCAGCCCCCAATTGATGAACATAAGGCCAACAACCAAGTACAATTTCCAGCGGTCCGGACCATTGAAAGAATGTTTGATTGCCAACCAGGCTTCAGGTAATTTAGGTTGGTTATGGATCTGCCGATAGATGGAAAAACTCAATACAACAAACAGTACTGGACCTACGAAATAATTGAGAAGTATTTTGTACTTTTTTTTCAGGGACATTTTTTTAGCTACGCAAAGAACGGAGATAGATTTGAGATAGAAAAGTATATGGCATGAATAGGTTATTTTAGCCAACAGATGAACAGACCCAATATTATACTTGGCATTGACCCCGGCACCCAGTTACTTGGCTACGCATTATTGAAGGTCGAAGCAAACAAGCAGCAGGTATTGCTGATGGATGTACTGAAACTTACCCAGCACAAAGACATTTATGAACGTTTGGAAAAAATCCATACCAAAGTGTGCGAGCTGATCAAACTGTACAAGCCACAAACATTTGCCATTGAAGCACCTTTCTTTGGCAAGAACGTACAGAGCATGCTCAAACTTGGAAGGGCCCAAGGGGTGGCCATTGCGGCCGCTATGCAAGCTGGCATTGACGTAACTGAATATTCACCCAAGAAAGTAAAACAATCCGTTACAGGCAATGGCAATGCAGATAAGGAACAGGTTTGGAAAATGCTGCAAATGACCTTGAACATTGAAGAAAAGCCACAATATTTTGATGCTACAGACGCACTCGCTGTGGCCATGTGCCATCATTACCAAACCTCATCCATCTTAAATATTGGGGGTAAAGGCTTTAAAGGATGGGACGATTTTATCAAGAAGAACCCCGGTAAAGTAAAATTATAAAACCAGGAATCATTACCATCTCCATAAATGGGCGCAGCCCAAATTACTCTATAAAAGTGCAACAATCTTCTGCTGCACTTCCTTCAGCTCATCCCCTGTCAACTTCAGCTTTGGCCTTGCAAAATCCATGTCACTAGTTTCATTTATAGGAATAAGGTGCACATGGGCATGGGGCACTTCCAAGCCAACTGTTACCATATTTACGCGGTTGCATGGAAACGCATTTTCAATGGCATGGGCTATGGGCTTTGCAAACAGCAGCAAATCTGCTAGATATTCGTCTGGAACATCGAAAATCCTGTCCACTTCTATTTTTGGAACAACCAATGTATGGCCATACTGCAAGGGGAAAATATCCAGGAATGCATAGAATTTTTCATTCTCCGAAATTTTATAAGAAGGGATTTCTCCTGCAATTATTTTTGAAAAGATAGTCATTGCCAATTGCGATTTTATACGAATGTACAAGAAGGAAAACTATTAATAATTAGAAATGCAGCATGGCAATACCCAGTTCAAGCAGTAATAAAAGCTTGCCATCTGCCCCTAAAACTAAAGTACATAAAAAAGCCCCGAACTGATTCAGGGCCCATAAAATTGGTATGTAAATACTAAACGGTTATATCCACCACCTTGAATTTCAAGATGCCATTGGGGGCCTGCACTTCTGCCACTTCTCCTTTAACCTTGCCCATAAGGCCCTTACCAATAGGTGAGGAAGAGGATATCTTGCCCAGTTTCAAATCGGCTTCCTTATCGCCCACAATTTGATAGGTTACTGTTTTTTTAGTGGCCATATTGGTAATGGTAACCTTCGTGAGTATGGTCACCTTACTCGTATCGATAGTAGTAGTGTCCACAATCTTTGCAGTAGCAATGATACCTTCCAATTGTTTGATCCTTGCTTCGAGCATTCCCTGCGCTTCTTTGGCACTATCATACTCCGCATTTTCCTTTAAATCGCCCTTTTCCCTTGCTTCGCCAATGGCTGCAGATGCTGCTGGACGATCAATCGATTTCATCCTGTGCAACTCGGTCTTCATTTTTTCAAAAGTCTCTTTTGTAACATATTCACTCATAATCTTTGGTTTGAAGAGATAAAAAAAATACAACGCCACACTTGATGTGCAGCGTTGCAGTAACTACAAATATAGAAAAAGGCTTTTAAAAATCAAGTATCAATAAAAAAAGCTGTATTTGCAAACTAAGCGTTGATTTAATTGCGTGATACGGCTTTGTGCATTCCCAATCGGCTTTTACAGGATGGCCCAAGGATCTAGTTCACTGCTTCCGCATTTTTTTCAAACTCAAATTTGTCTTTCAGTTCATTGATGGCCTTCCACCCTCCAACTACATTCCTGATATTGTGTATACCTTCTTTTTTGATCAGCGATGCTGCAATAATGCTTCTGTAACCACTTTGGCAATGGATATAGAGGTTATGGTTGTCATCAAAATCTGCCATGCTTGCAGGGTCAATTAAATTGTTCAATGGAATGTTCACTGCTTGCTTTACATGTCCATCAGCATATTCGGTCTCCTTACGCACATCCACCAGTACAAGGCTTTCATCAAACGGAATGTCCATGGCCAGTTCATCCACCTCCACATCAATGATCAAATCAAATTTTTCGCCAACTGCTTTCCATTTCTCAAAACCGCCTTGCAAATAACCTGCGAACTTTTCAAAACCCACCCTTGCCAAACGGGTAATGGTTTCCTTCTCCTTGCCTTCCTCTGTAACAAGGATAATGGTTTTATCAAAAGGCAACAAACTGCCTGCCCACTCGGCAAACCTACCTTCCAATCCAATAAAAATGGACCCCGGCACATAGCCTTCCGTAAATAACGGGCCAGGCCTTGTATCCAGTACAACAATATCGTCTTGTTGGCTTGCCAACTTAAATGCTTCAACACTTAATGGTTGCAAACCTTTTTCGAGAACAGCATCCAAGCGTTCATAACCTTCTTTGTTGATCTTGGCATTAATGGGGAAATAATTGGGAGGCTCGGCCAAGCCATCCGTTACAGCTTTAATGAACGCTTCTTTTGTTTGCGCCTGCAATGCATAATTGGTCTGTTTCTGTTCGCCAATGGTACTGTATGTTTCCGGTCCCATGTTCTTGCCGCAACTGCTGCCGGCACCATGTGCCGGATACATGGTTATATCATCCGCCAAAGGCATGATTTTATCCTGCAGGCTTTCATACATCATGCCCGCCAATTCTTCCATTGTAAGTTCCTCCCCTTTTTGTGCAAGGTCAGGACGGCCAACATCGCCTACAAACAAGGTATCCCCGGTAAAAATGGCTGTATCTTTTCCTGCTTCATCCTTCAGCAGGAAGCAACTGCTTTCCAGGGTATGCCCCGGTGTATGCAGCACTTCCACAGTTAGCCCACCAATGTTGAATTGCTCCTTGTCTTTTGCCACATGCACAGGAAAACTGGTAATGGTATTCGGTCCATACACAATGGTTGCACCGGTAGCAGCGGCCAGGTCCAAATGGCCACTTACAAAATCTGCATGGAAATGTGTTTCAAAAATATACTTGATTTTGGCATTGCGTTTTGTGGCCACTTCCAAGTACTCCTCAATATCGCGAATGGGATCCACCACCGCAGCTTCCCCATTACTTTCTATGTAATAAGCTGCTTCGCTGATGCAGCCCGTATATAATTGTTGTATGAACATGGTTCAATATTTAGGGCAAAGATAAAGATTGATGCCCTGCGCATAACCTGTAGCCTTTTCGAATAAAAGAAAAAAGCCCCTGCGTAGAAACGCAACGGCTTAACACATGAGAAAACAAAGTTTATATTGATGTCTTTTAATCGTGAACTGGTGATTGTCAAACCATCTGCTCAATCATCTCACACCGCTCAAGTATTCGACGCAACCGTTGCCGATATGTTACACTTGCTTGGACAAATATTTTCCTCCCCCACAATCGCTTCCAATAGGCCCGGCCCTGATTCAGGAATTCAATCCAGCCAGTTTTAAAAGAAGAAAAGCCTTTCCTTGCCGCCAACCTTCTTCTTCACCCCTGCTGCGCGGATATTGTAAGTGAACGTTGCCAAAAAATATTGTGATAGGATATTGGTCGATGAAGTGGTAATCACGTTCCTGTTGGCATACGCATACACACTGTTGTTGCGGTTCAGGATATCATTGACAGCCAGTTTCAAAACGCCTACCTCATCCTTGAGCATGGTGAAATTGATGGCTGCATTCCACTTCAGGGATTCCTTTGGCAGACCAGCAGGTATGCTGCCATTGTAATCCTGGCTGAACTGTGTTTCCAGTATTACATGCTTCACAGCTCTAACAATTACTTCGTTCTCCCAGTAATGACTGTTTACTTTTAGTTTATTGAAAACAGGATTGGTATAGTCCGTAAAACTGAACCGTGTGGAATAACTGCTGTTGAACTCAATCTTATCGTTCCAGTTCAGGTTCATGCCAAGCCAATTATTGAAGCTTGAAGTACTCTGCCAACTGGTCTCCCCGTTGTACAATAATTTGTTCCTATTGAAGTTGATATTGGCCCCCGTGTTCCAGGAGAAAATAAAATGCTGGTTATTCTTGTACTGCCTGTATACATTGAAGTTTAGGTAAAAACTTTTTGAGCCATCGGCATTTACGGGTGTTGAAGTCTGCACCCCCCTATCGTTCACTGTAATACTTTGTACCACATCATTTTTTGTGAATGAACCATTGCCATACAAACTTGCTGTTAAGTTCTTTTTGGTATTGTTGAAGAAATAATTGATGGAGAAATTATCCCTAGTAGAAGGTAGCAGGTTGGGGTTTCCTTTGCTGATGAAATAAGGGTTGGTATTATCATTAACGGGAAGCAAGTAGCTGTAGAAAGGCAGCACTATGTTTCTATCATAATAACAATTGAGTGTTTTGTAAGCAATAGATAACCCAGGCAGCCAATCAGTTTGCTTTTGCATGATTGGCAAGGGCAATGTTTTCAAATTGTTGTTTACCGACTGCATCAATAATTTCATATTGGGCGTAATGGTCAGGCCTTTTAATTTGAGTTCAAGACCTAGAGTGGTTATTATACGGTTGCTCTCCCTGTTGAAACTGCTGCTGAGATTGTTGTTGATTGAATCGTATTCGGCACTAGTGCTTTTGTTGAATGTGGTAATGCCATTTGAAAGTTTGCTGTACTCGTACCTTCCATTCATGCGGATAGCCAATTGCTTGTTCAACGGTTCAACATAGTTAAAGGCAACAGAAGCATCGGTTCTTGGTATACGTTCCTTGCGTAACTGGTATAGGGAACTATCGTAAATATTGGGGTATGTATACCTAGTTTTCGATTCCGTCAACAGGTCGTTGAAACGGTTGTTCACATCCAAGTTATGGCTGAAATTGAACCTTCTTCCAGCCTTTGTTTTAGACAACTTTGTTATGAACACAGCATGTCTGTAATAATAAGTTTCACCTAAGTTGTTCTGGTTGACATTGCCATAGCTTAGCTGGCCAAGCTTGTTACTGTTACTATAGATATTACTGAAACGGTCTTCATCTGAACGACCAATGGTATAGTTGGCATTCACCATGATATTGGTTACGGAATCCGGC